>SOJX01000029.1 GCA_004376375.1 Planctomycetota bacterium | reverse complement strand
GACTTTGCCGAGCGGTATGCGAAAAAAGAAAAGGACCCCCGCTTCCAGGAGGAGCTGAAAAAAAGGCTCGCGTTCGTCGTGGGCGTCGACAGGCTCGAGGGCTGGGGCGGGCACTCGAAGCAGGATATTCTGGCCGATGCGACCTATGTACGAAGCAAGCTCGGCAATTTCAAGCCCGTGGTCGGCCTTACCGGCAGAGAGGCCACAAAGAGTCAGATTCTGGGTAAGTTCCAGAGAGAGATACTGAAGCGCGCCGGGGCGGACGATAAGGTCTTTGTATATATCTCCGGCATGGGGGCCGCACACCGGACCGGGAAAGGTGTCAAATGCTATCTTGTGCCGTACGATTTTACGCCTTCTACGTCGGACGAATCTTCAACCACACGAAAACCTTCAAAAACCGGCGGGAAAGAGGAGAAAGAACCGCCCGTTGAATCCAACTGGGATAAGGCAATTTCCGTGGACGAACTGGCGGCGGCGCTGTCGTCGCCCGAAATCAAGGCCAGGCATATGGTGATTCTGGCCGACGTGGCCTTCAACGGCGACCCGCCGAGGACGATCGCGCATTCGGATACCGCGCTGCCTGCCGATTCGGCGCCGGGAGTAATCCTGTCCAGAGCTTTCAACGCGCGCAAGGGAACTCTGTTCGTCATGACGGCCTGCGACGACACGGCTCCGAACCGCCAGTGCGCGTCACGGCTCGACCTCGAGTCCGAAGGCGGGCTCGGCCTTTTCACCTACATGTTGCGCAAGGGCCTGCGGCCGGGGCAGAAAAAGGGCTTTGTTGCGGCCGACCTGAACGAAGACAGGCATGTCACGGTTCTCGAGCTTTACCGCTATATGCGACGGGGCGTCGAGCAGATTTCACAGCTCGAGGGCGCCATCCAGACCCCAACGCTGTATTTTAATGGCCGCCGGTTTATCGAACACCCGCAGGTCCGAAAGGCGCTTGGTTTGAAGACCGGAGATAAATCAAAGTCGGCTGCGTCACTTACAGGTTCCGAGATGGGAAAGCTGTTCGGAATGGGCCTTGACATGATAGTTTTCTCCTACGAGTTTGATGAAAAGGCAAAAAGTCTCGACGACAAAATCAAACTTCGTTAGAACTCGGGAGAAGGCCCAAAAAGGGGCTCGTTTGTTTGATTAACCGGCGGGGGTCCTGAGCCAGGCGGAGCGTAAATGCCGACGATCGACGTCCTGAGAAAATTCCTGAAGAAATTTCCCCCCAACGCGACGGTTTTCGAGGAAGGTGATACTTCCACCGAGCTTTACATTCTCCGCGCCGGGAGTGTGGCAATAATCAAGGGCGGCAAGGAAGTGGCCCAGATCAGCGAGCGGGGAGCGTATATAGGCGAGATGTCGCCGATCCTCGGGGACCCGCGCTCGGCAACGATGACGACGAGAGCAAGCTGCCAGTTCTACGTTATACCCGGCGAAGTTCTTCCGAAGATGCTTGCGGCGGCGCCGGCGCTCGCGATGAAGCTGCTCGCAGCCATCGCCATGCGCTTGAAAACCACGACCGAGGACCTTGCTACGACGCGCAGCACGACCGAAATTACAAAGGAAAAAATAGAGGAACTAATCAGCGATTACAATGACCTCGCGATCCTTCTGCGCCAGGCGGCCAAATATATCGGCTCGCCTCTTCTGAAGGCCATTTCCGAGTACAGCGAGGCCAGGCGCGACGTGCCCGAGGCGATAAAAACAAATTATGACCGGGCTTTGATGAGGGATATTCTGGTAGATTTTATTGACGGGATATACGACGGCCGTTAAGAAGTCCCGAGTCCCGAGTTTCGAGTGAAGAATACTGCGATTATATTTACTCAAAACTCGAACCTCGTAACTCGAAACTTAATAGAGATGTAAATGAAGGCTCAAATCAGAAAGATTGATTCCGAAAAGAAACGCCGCGACGACGTGCGGCGGATGTTTGCATCTATCGCCAGGCGGTACGATTTACTGAATCATCTGCTTTCGCTTTCGCTGGACGTGACCTGGAGGCGGGAAACGGTTCGGCTGGCCGACCTTTCGCCCGGCGCGACCGTGCTGGACGTGTGCGCGGGCACGGGCGACCTTGCGCTTGCTTTTTCCGCCAGGCTCGGTGGGCGGGGAAAAGTAATAGCGACCGACATAACTTCCCAGATGCTCGAGATGGGGAACCGAAAGCTGCGGGCGGCACGCTCAAACGGCGTCGCGTTCGCGGTAGCGGATACGCTTTCCCTGCCGGTCGCCGACGAAACGGTGGACGTCGTATCGGCCGCGTTCGGGGTGCGCAATCTCGAAAGCATGGAAGACGGACTGTCTGAAATCGCACGCGTGCTCAGGCCCGGGGGGAGGGCGCTTATCCTGGAGTTCGCGCCGCCGCGGTCGCCGGTGATGAAGCGCATCTATGGTTTATATCTTAACCATGTTATACCGATTATCGGCCGCGTCATTTCGGGGAGCCGTATCGACGCCTACCGCTACCTGGCTGAGACGATATCAAAGTTTCTCGAACCGGCGCAGCTGGCCGGGATGATGAAGAGCGCCGGTCTCCGGGAAGTTACGGTTCACCCGCTCACCTGCGGGATAGTAAACGTGCACCGTGGAGTGAAGTGAGAAAAAGCTTTCAGCTATCAGCGGTCAGCTATCAGCTGATTATTAATAATATAAAAGCTGAAAGCCGAAAGCTGATAGCTGTTTCTCTGAAAGAAAGGCTGACCTGAATTGCCCTTAAACGACCTGCGAGACTGGATTGCTGCCCTCGACGCGAAGGGCGAGCTTGCCCGCGTAAAGGAACCGGTATCCTGCAAGCTTGAGATAACCGCGATTGCGGACGCGGCCGTCAAGGCGGGCGGGCCCGCGCTCCTGTTTGAAAACGTCGTCGAGACGCCGGACATTCCCGTCCTGATAAACGCCTATGCTTCTGAAAAACGGATGGCGGAGGCGATTGGCTCTGAATCCTTCTCAGGTCTCGAAAGCCGCGTAAGAGAATGGGTCGATCTTCTTGATGAGCAACCGCAAGGGTTTATCGACAAGATAAAGATGCTTCCAAAGCTTAATCAGGTCGCGAAGTTTTTCCCGAAAAGCGTCAAGTCCGGCCCGTGTCAGGAAAATGTGCTCAAAGGCGAACAGGTTGACCTTGGTAAATTCCCTGTTCTTACCTGCTGGCCGGGCGACGGCGGTCCGTTTTTCACTCTTCCATGCGTTTTCACCCATGATCCGGAAACCGGGATCAGGAACTGCGGAATGTACCGCATGCAGGTCTTTGACAGGAATACGACCGGCATGCACTGGCACATCCACAAGCACGGCCGCGCGCATTTTGATCTGTACGCGAAGGCGGGCGGGCGCATGCCGATTTCCGTAGCCGTGGGCTGCGACCCGGCCGTGACTTTTTCGGCAGCCTTCCCGCTCCCGGACGGTTTTGACGAGATGCTGACCGCGGGATTTCTTCGAGGCCGGCCGGTTGAGATGGTCGAGTGCATTACAAGCGACGTCGAAGTTCCCGCAACGGCCGAGATCGTGCTGGAGGGTTATGTCGATCCGTCCGAACGCCGTCGCGAAGGGCCCTTCGGCGACCATACCGGTTTCTACTCAATCGAGGACGATTACCCGGTTTTCCACGTTACCTGCGTTACGCACCGCTCGCAGCCCGTCTACCATGCAACCGTTGTCGGCAAGCCGGTTATGGAGGATTGCTGGATTGGCCGCGCGGTCGCGCACCTGCTGAAACCCGTCCTTCAGAGAATGATGCCTGAAATCGTGGACATTTACTTGCCGTTTGAAGGTGTTTTCCATAACCTGATGTTCATTTCCATCGACAAGCGTTACGCCGGGCACGCGCGCAAGATAATGCACGCGGTATGGGGCTTCGGGCAGGCGATGTTTACAAAGGTGCTCGTCGTCGTCGACAAGGAAGTAGACCTGCGCGATATCCCGACGCTGGCCTGGAAAGTCCTCAACCATATCGACCCCCAGCGCGATTTCGAGTTTGCGATGGGGCCGATCGACGTGCTCGACCACGCCAGCCGCGCGCCCGGCTACGGCTCGAAGGTCGGTATCGACGCTACGCGCAAGCTGCCGGAAGAAGGTTTTACGAGGGAATGGCCCGAGGAAATAAGAATGGACGCGGAGGTGCTCGAAAAAGTCGGACCTATCCTCCGCGCCATTGGAATAAAAGGAGATAACAGGTGAGATTACTCGGCTTTGTGTTGCTTTTTGCCGCCGCCGGCTGCACAACGTTCGATGGCCAGGTCATAAGCGTAAACGAGGACGATGAGACGGTAGCCGTCTCAGACAGTTACTCTTTTGCAATGAGAATTGTATCTGTGCTTGAGAAACTGCCCGAGCAACATGTGGATAATACCGGCGAGAGTCCTGAGAAAGATACCGCCCTTTTCAGCGGGCTCGACCATACCTTGCGCGTGGAGATTTACGAGCCGGGGGAAAGCGGGCAGAAGATTATGCGGGGCCCGGGCCGTCAGGCTCAAACTCGGTCGACCGGCTATGTAAGGCGTTTTGTCAGAGCGCGCGTCAGGAATGATGTTACGGAGGTAATCTGGCAGGCCGGCTGGGGTAAGCGAACCGGCATTCGCGAGTTGAGGGGAACGTCTGCCGCGCTTGCCGAAGCCATTAGAGGAATGAGTCCGTATGTCCCCGCTTCCCAGTTGGGGAAAGTGGGGCGATAACCTGAAAAGTAGGATTAGATTTGGTAGAACAGACATTCTTGTCTGTTCATTAAAATCGACATGCAGGAATGCCTGTCGTACTGAAGAATCCGCATTGACAGGCCTTGAAAGGAGCCGCTGATGCGTTACGCTTACCTTATGGCGATTTTTCTTGTATTGCTTGGTTCGGGTTGCGTTTCTGAGCTGCACGTGAGAAGCCTTCACGTGGAATCGCAGATGGTTGCGGAATCGAGCGACCGCTACGCCGTGCGCCACATGCTGGATATGACAAACCGCTTGAAGAAGTGGACGGACCCTCTGCCGCTTCGGAGTGAGCACCTTTACACGGTGTCGGTCTCCAAACTTCCAGACAGAAAGCCCCATGTAGAGATTCGTGTGTACGATTCTTATACCCGCCTGACATTCTTTAACGACCCGGCGAATCGCGAAGACGATGAAAAGATTGACCTTATAACGTCGGGCGCCCTGACCGACGCCCTGGCCGACATCGGGGAATACAAACCCCCTGAGAAACCCGGCGAGTAGGGAAGGGTCCCAAGCCCCGGGTGCCGGCTTGTTGGCCGTGTAGTAAGAATTGAGAATTGTAAATTTTCAATACTCAATACTCAATTTACAATTTCATTCCGATGTTCGACTTTGTGTTACATCGCTTTGATCTTGAAGTAGCGGGTGACGTGTCGGATGATGCTGCGGCTTTCGTCGCAGATTTTGAAAGACATTATCACGCAGGAGGGCAGGTACCCGGCGCGGAACTTGACGTCGAGGGGCATGGCCGGGTCCGGGGAGATGGGCGGCGAACTCCCCGGGCGGAAGTAAATGGTTCCGGTGCTGCGGTCGATTGCGTCGATTATGTATTCCCTGTTGTCTTCCCAAGTCCATTCATCCGTTTTCTCGTCGACGTAAAGGAAGATTTTATCGCCCGGCGCGATCTGGCTGAACTTGTCCGCGGCATTTTCCGGAGCAGGCGTGAAATTAGGGTACTCCATTCGAATTTGGCCATCCACCTCCCTAATCTGGCCTTCGCCGCGGTAGCAGAATTCCTTGGTCGTGCCGGCCGGCAGCTCTATGAACTTCGCTTCATCCGTCGAGTCGTGCGGGTTGTGGAAGAAGTAGGATACCTTGAAGTCAAGTACGTATGAGCACAGGTCGGAATTTAAATACTTGAGCACAGTCGGTTCTTTCGGGTCCTTGTAGATTACGTAGCGTTTCAGGACCGGGAGATAGCGTTTGTCCTTGAGGCATTTGAGCTCATTACTGTACGACCCCTGGATGGGGGGCTCGTCGTCCCTGACGTCGGTCTCGATGCAGTAACATATCAGCGCATTCCTCCGCGCGCCCTTGACGTTGGTAACCGCGCGGTAGTATATGGCGTCGCAGCGGAACAGTTCCTTTGACTTCGGATCCTCGTAGTCTTCTCCGTGTATCGCCATCGACGCGATATAGCTTGCGCCGGGCCCGCTTCCAAGCTCGCTCTGCAGGTCGGAAAATACGACCTGGCCGGGCATGATTTTGTCGCTGGCCGGCTCGTACTGCCCGTTCCTCGGCCTGGCGTTATCGGTGTTATCGGTGAAGAACTCCATGTTGTGAGTATTAACGGCGATGGGGAACTCGCGCTCGATCGAATCGACGAGCATGCGGATTGTCTGGAATATCTGCACCTGTCTGTCGCTGTCGCGGAAAATTCTCTGGCCCGACGTGAAGATGTAGACTATCGAGCCGGTGAGAATTACCATCAGGGTAATTGCGACGAGAAGTTCCACCAGTGTGAAGCCGCGGTTTTTCAAGAGCGATCTCCGGTTAGAAAGTAATCAGCGTGCGAAACGGGCCCTGGGTGATTACCGCCCTCATCCGCCTCGATGGGCGCTGCCTGTTCCATTCCTGCTGAGCCTGTTGAGGTTCTTTCGGGAAGTTCCGGTAAACGTAAACCGCGAGCTCGAAAAGATGGTCCGAGGGATCGTCGGCTTCCGTGATTTCGCCGTCTGGGTTAGGAAAATCGATTCTGGCGCGCTCCAGCGTAAACGCGTATGAGTAACGCGGCCATGGGTCGCGTATCATTGCGTCGAAGTCCCGCGGGTAGGGGTGCTCGTCCTGCCCCTGTTCCAGTATCTCGGCGATTTCCTTTCCGATCCGCCAGGTCACGGTTATCATCCTGTGGCCGTTCATGCTGCTGCCCGGGTCCCCTTCGTATTCTTCCGGAGCTTCGGGGCTGTCCTGGTTGCGCGGGTACATGTAAACCAGATTACCGGTTGGGAACTCGACGTAGCAGTCTTTGTCGACAAAGTCATTTATGTCCGAAGGATCGCTCAACTTGTTCGGAAACGGGCCTTCAACGCCGGGGCCCATGAAGATGATGAAAGGCTTGTCGTCTCTGTAGCCTTTCATTTTGTGCAGTCCGAGCTCCACGGCCTGGATTACGCTCTCGGCGATGACTGAGCCGTGCGTTTCTTCGCCTATCTGGGTCGTGTATCGGACTCCGAGCGGAAAAATCGCCATTATCCCCATGAGCCCGATCATGAGAATGGTCAGTGCTATGAGGATTTCCATGAGGGTAAATGCCTGTTTGTTGCGTCTCACGTGTTTACCTTATGTCGGGGGCCAGGTTCATCCGCGTGCGCGTGCTCGCGGGGTCGATATCCATGAAGCAGCAGCGCTTATCGCCCTTTTTCATTCTGATGTAAATATCGGCGCCTTTCGCCTCGATGCCCCGCTTCACGCTGCCGATATAGTCCCTCGGCACATCGGTGAAGTCTTCGAAGTTGATGCTTCCGTCGGGGCGGAACTCGAGGGCGAACTTATCGAGCGCGGCGATAGCCTCTTCGCGCGTCTTTGCGTGCTCCGTGGCGTACGAGTCCTTGCGGAAGCCGAGCTCGTATTTAACGAACTTGCCGAGTAAAATTTCTTTCTTGTAAGGGGAAATCCCCTTGCCTGCCGCGTCGTCCGCGTCCGGGTCCGCGTCGTCTTTGTCCCCGGTGAGGGTCCTGACGTCACGGCCGTAGATGACGAGCTTGTCCTCGAGAAACAGGACGTGATAGGACTTGCGCGTGTTTACGGCGTACCTCTTGGCCAGGTCGAACGCGCTCTGAAAGAGCCGCCCGGCGTTTCTGAGCCGCTGTCCCTTCGAAAACATCTGGAATGCCGGCACCGTCATGAGGGCGAGGATGCCGATTATGGTTATCACAACCAGTATCTCGACCAGAGTGAAGGCTTTTTCAGTTGGACTTGGGCGCTTTTTCATATGTCTACTCCGACGCCTCTTTACGTGTAATGTCGTCCTCGGCCGTCTGGCCTTTCGGTTTTACCCCGTCTTTTCCGTGGGACCACAGGTCGTAGGATTCCAGATGGAAGGGCTCGCCGCCGTTGCGCAGTTCCCTGGGGTCCGGTCCCCTGGCGGATGAATCCATGCCTCCGTTGAGGATGTTGTCGTACTGGATCGGTTTTCCCCATCCGTCGATAAGACACGCACGGCCGTCTACTATTCGTATATCCTTGCCCCTGAGCTCGGGAAGATAGGGCACACCGCCGTTGACGGCCATGAGCCTTTCCTTGCCGCTCGAAACCGTCGCGGCTGAGCGCTTGCGGACCTCTTCCAGGATGAAATCGGTTATTGTCTTGCCATCGGCGTATTTCCATGCGAGGTAATAGAGCAGCGCGCTTGAGCCGGAAAGGTCGTTTCCGTTGGCGTCGGTGACAGTTTCGCTGTGGCCGTCGGGTGGGTAAGCGTTGAAATGCCCGTAGTAGGACTGCAGGCCCAACTCTATCCGCTTCATAAGGGAGACCGTGGCCTTCTTGCGCGCTATGGACTGCAGGCCGACGATCGCAACCACCAGCGTTATGGCGAGGACCAGAATAATCGAGATAACGGTCATTACTTCAATGAGTGTGAATCCCAAGCGGCGCATTACGCCTCCCAGGCTACCAGTTGCCTATGTCGTCGGTATCTTCCTTGCCGCCGTCGTCAATCATGTTCGGGCCGCAGGAGTAAATGTCGTATGAGTCCGGGTTGTGAATGTCGTCGCGCTCGTTTCCGTCCTCGTCGCAGGCGGAGCGATATATGAGAGGAACTTTCCAGCCATCCAGAGCCACTTTCGCGCCGGGTATTGAAACTGAATCGCCCAGGCCTTTTTCCTTGGCGGCCCAATATACGGTTCCAACCTTGTTGCCGCTCTCGTCCAGGCCCAGGAGCGCCATAACCATTTTTGCATTGCCGCTGTCGTCGCGGGTTTTCGGATCCGTCCTTGAGCTCGGGCCGTTGCCGTCACCGTAAGGGTATTCGCTGTGATCGCTTTCGTACATGGTGAGAGCGGTTCTAAGGCCGTCAAGTTGCGTTTTCGTGGTGGCTATTTTGACTTTCTTTTTGGCGCTCATAACGCCGACGGTAACGAGGGACGCCAGAACCACGATAATCGCGATAGTAACCAGAAGTTCGACCAGTGTGAAACCTGTGTTGCGACGGGGCTTCATATCTATTCCTTTCCGAGACCAGCGATTACCACATATAAAAACGTGAGCTAATTATCCGCCAGCACACATTATAGGGCGATACGGAAAAAGTGTCAAGGACATTTCAATTTGCCCATTTATCCTTTTGCCGCATAGTATATGTTTTATGTCGATAACCGGGCGGAATGCGATTACCCGCCACTTTTCACGACGTTTCCGGGGAGCTTGTGTTGCAGGTGAATTGATGTGTAATCGGGTGGATTTCGAGGTGCTGCAGAGGTTACTTTGCATCAAAGCGGCTCAATAATAAATTTCAAGAAAAATGGGCGCTAAAAGATTCCACAGTATGGGCGAATGATTATTGACTTGAAAGCACAGACAACCTACAATTTCACTAAAGTTTCCGGCTGAGCCTGAAGCAGCGGGAAAGAGTTCTTTTCTGGAGAAACCATGATTCTTGTCACCGGCGGCGCAGGATATATCGGAAGCTATGCGGTTCGATGCCTTCGTGCGCGCGGTGATGAGGTAGTTGTCCTGGACGACCTTTCGAGCGGGCATCGCGAGGCGGTCGGCGACGCCGAGCTTGTCGTTGCCGACGTCTGCGACAGGGACGCCGTCCGCGATGTTTTCGCAAAATACCCGATTGAGTCGGTCTGCCATTTCGCCAACCTGATTCTGATTGATGAATCGGTACGGGAGCCGGAGAAGTACTTCAAGGTGAATGTTTCGGGCGGCGTGAACCTGCTCGCCGCGATGCGGAAGCATGGTATTAAAAATTTTATTTTTTCTTCTTCCGCTGCGGTGTACGGCAGTCCCGAAAGCCAGCCCATTTCCGAAAGTGCGCCGCTAAGGCCCATAAACCCGTACGGCCTGACCAAGGTCGTGTTCGAAACCACGATTGAATATGCGTGCAGGCACTGGGGTCTGCGCGCGGCGGCGCTCAGGTATTTCAATGCGGCTGGCGCGGCGCCGGACGGATCGATAGGCGAGCGCCATGAGCCGGAAAGCCATGTAATCCCGATAGCGCTCGAGGTCGCGGCCGGGAAGCATGAAAGCCTCCATGTGTTCGGTTCCGATTACCCGACCCCGGACGGGACATGCCGGCGTGAGTTCGTTCATGTGGACGATATTGCCGAAGCACATGTTCTTGCGCTTGATGCGCTGAAGACAAGGGGAGGTTTCCGCGCTTACAATATCGGGGCCGGAATCGTTTTAAGTGTGCGCGAAGTGATAAAGGCCGTTGAATCGGTGACGGGAAAACTCCTTCCGGTTGAAGATTCGCCTCGGCGGCCGGGCGACCCCCCCATGCTGGAAGCCGACTCCACTCGCATCCGAAAGGAGCTGGGCTGGGAGTCGGCATTTACGGATTTCAGCAAGATTGTTGAAACCGCCTGGCGCTGGTCGCAAGAGCCGAAGTTCTAGAAAGCTCCATGTATGCCCGACCCCGCGTTGCCGAAAATCTCGATAGTAACTCCTTCCCTTAATCAGGGGGAGTTTATCGAAACCTGCATCAAGAGCATCGGGGAGCTCACCGACTTCGATATTGTCCCCCATTTCTGGCACACGCTGAGACTGATCCTGGGATTAAAGAAAAAAACCCCGTAGCCGGGGATTTTTATTAGTGCCGGAGGCGGGATTCGAACCCGCATGATGTTGCCACCGGGGGATTTTGAATCCCCTGCGTCTACCAGTTCCGCCACTCCGGCTGGGTGCTTTATTAGACGGTTTTTCTGCTTTAACGTTTTTATTATGACCGATTAATGGCTTTTCTTCAAGTGAGTTTTTCGGTTCCTTTTCACTCCTTCTTGGTTCCTTTGCAGGCAAAACTCCAGCTAATCGTTGCTATCGGTCTCCGTTTTCCCGTGCTCCAGCAGATTCTCCTCTACGATTTTATCGGCAAATATGTTCGCCATTCTTTTGAGGCCTTCAACTGTGAAGTGCACCTCATCTACATGGACGGACAGGTCTTTCTTCGGCAGCTTGTTATCAACGTCAGCGTACGGAATTTTCTCCTTATCGAAGAATTTGCGCAATCGCGCATTGAACCGTTGCGTGGTGTCGTTACCGTGCATCCAGTGGAAAGTGGCGCCGAGGAATCCGGCCCCGTACTCGCGCGCCATTCCGCGCATCGTCTTCAGGTTGCGAAGAAAGTAATCTATTTTCTGGATTCCATCCCCCTTCTGGTCTTCGTACTTGTCGAAGTTAGGGTAAATTTCCCGCGAGAGGTGGTATTGGAAACCGCCGCGATCTATCCGGTGAGTTACGAGCGTAACGACATACGAAGCCATCAGGAACCGGGGAAGACGATATTGAAGCGGCATCGGCAAATCAGGACGTATGGACTCCACAAAAGGCGTGTAATCGCCCTTCAAATTATTGTAGCAGAACAGGAATATGTCGTTTGCGCCGTGATAGGTGATTACAAGGTCCGGCTCGAGGTCGAGCCCCAGGAGCGCAAACCTTATAAGCGACATGGGCGAAATGCCGCCGTCAACGCCGAAATTCACTACTTCGATTTTATTGGTGCCGTAGCGCTTTCTCAACTCCTTCTCAAGCAGAGCGGGCCAGGTCGTTTCGTCGTTCGGCCCGTCCCAGGTCGTTGAGGCGCCGAAAATCAGTATGCGCTTCACGCCCTTTGGTTTCGGAACGACGACCTCGCGGCCGCGGCAGCCCAGCGAGTTATTACGGTACGAGTAGGACAATGTTTTGCCGATCAGTGGGCGGGGTATCCGGATTGTGCGCTCGTCGTATGGGCGGGGGGCAAACGGAAGGAATGGGTGCGCCATGAAGCGCGAACGGGTAAACTCCCCGGGGTTCTTGGTTTCTTGACGCGTCCTCAACCGGTAACGGTTGATATCGCGCCCGCCTATCAGGAAAACCAGGCGCGTCACTATCTCGGCCGCGATGAAAAAGCCGAAGAGTACGACAACGGCGAAAAGAAGCTTCTTCCACCGAGGCAGGCGGGCGGCCGGCTCCGGCGGAGTTTTCTCCGGCGTCTTGGAGGTCGGCTGCGATTCATCCGTTTTTTGCGTAGCCATAACCGTATCCCCGTTTCTTTCGCTGCAATTTTTTCTGTTTTGCCGGCACACCGGGATGCACACACACATGCAGGTCCGACGTGCGGGTCGAAAAACCGAATAACGTGCGTCTGTGTGCAAAAGCCAACTAATAAAGCGGGGGTTTATTCACACTGGAGCGGCGTCTGCGACTAGGATGATTCTTCAATGACGCGGAAGCGCTGGCCCGTGACTTCCGCAAGTATTTCCCTCATGTTAGTCGACAGGTCGTTCTGCGCCGCGTCTCTTATATAGACGGCGAATCGAACCGTTGCAGTATCTATCAGGCAGGGAAGCTCGGACATCTCGATTTTCTCATCGCATTCCGGGCAGTCGAAAGTTTCCACCTCCCCGTCGTTAAACGCGTCAATCGCGACGTTGACGACTCCGTCTTCGATGGATTCATCGCAATGCGGGCATGTCGCGTCAAAACCTTCGCCATGAGAGTCAGGCACAAAGTGAGGCTCGTCGTACTCGCAGAATTCGATAAAAGTGAAGGGAGCCACGCCTTTGCGTAAATCCTCGAAAACGCCGCCTGCCTCGGAGCCGGGCGCGAATTGTTGCAGCTCCTTATCGTAATAACCTCCTATGATGCCGGAGTTTTTCAACTTTCTTACAAGCTGCTTCAAGACTTTCGAGCCGGGCTCGTATGCAGCTTTTGCCGGAATGAGGTAGAGGTTCATGGGATTAATGTCCCCCGCGGCCGGTATCAGGAATCCCGAAACTTAATTCTGTTTCACCGGCCAGTTTATAATAACTTGCCGGAGTTGTTCTGTCAAGTATAGACATATACTGCTAAAATTTCTTTGTAAATATACCGCGGGTGGCTTTACAATGCCGATTCAAACCAGTATACTGGCTGCCGATAATGAATAAGTAACCGGAGCCGTCATGAGAATTGTTATAAATGGGCGTGATGATGTCGTTTCCGCCGACCCGGGCAGCCGGTTTGGGACAATCCTCGGCCAGCTCAGGCAATGGCTGGACAAAAACTCCATGCTTATCACGCTGCTTAACCTCGACGGGGCACCGCTTGACCCCGCACGCGAAAACGAGGCCGCGGACAGGCCTGTGGATGATTTCAAAGAACTCACAGTTGAGGCAGCGGCTGCGCGCGACCTTGCCCTCGATACGCTGCAGAATGTGAAGCAGTACACGGATCGCGTTAAAAAGGCCCAGCTTTCGACTGCTCAGCACTACCGGAGCGGTGAATCGGACTTCTCGGATGATTTCAATTTTGTTCTTACATGGTGGGAATCTCTACAGCGCACAATGGTTGATGTGATACGGCTTCTCCGGGTGGATCCCGAGTCGATATGTGTGGAAGATGTATCGCTTTCCGATCACCTCGCGAACCTTACTACGCCTCTTGCGGAGATGGATGGTGCGTTCAAAGCAAGAGATTTTGCCCTTGTCGGGGACCTGCTGGAATATGAGTTTACACCGCGCCTGGATACATGGTGCTCGCTGCTTTCGCAGGTTATGGCAAAAATTGAGGCCATGCCCGGTCCCGGCGAAACCGACGCGCCTGAAGCTTGATCCTTCATGAATTATTTCGAATCAAACCTCGCTCTCATGGCCGAGCACGACCCGCGATTGGCCGCGGCGTGTCGAACGTGGGAGCCGCTTGAGGACGCGGAACTGGAAACCGCGAAGACCGGAGAACCGGTCATGCAGGTCTCCACTCCCGACGGGGCGAGGATCTATATTCATTCCAGATACAATCCCGCCGTCGAGGCTTCGCGGCTGATCGATTCATATGATGTTGAGCCGAGCGATGCAGTTTTCGTTTTCGGCTTTGCCTTCGGCTATCACCTTCTCGAGCTTGCCCGGCGCCAGAGGCCTGAGGCTTATATTGTCGTTCTCGAGGCCGACCGGTCGCGCTTCAGGACCGCTCTTGAAAAGGTTGATCTTTCCCATCTCCTTGAACGGCAGAAAGTGATGTTCATCGTAGGCGAGCCGTTCATGTCGGTCTTCGAGCGCCTCCAGCCCGACCTGCCGAAGATATTTGCCGGCCGGATTGTTCTTGTCGCGCATTCCCCGTCGCTGCGTATAAATCCTGAATATTACGAATCGGCGAAAGCGGATTTCAGGAAGTTTACCGCAGCGTCGAGAGTCACAATCGAGTCCGCGTTTGGGCTTGCCCGCATCGGTCTTGTTAACCGGCTCGGCAACCTTGTCGATTACATTCTGTCGCCGCCGATGAGTTCCTACGCGGGCCGGTTCAAGGGCCGTACGGGATTTGTGGTTTCAGCCGGCCCGTCGCTTGCCAAAAACATTGATAAGCTTCGAAGCGTGGGAGACCGGGCGGTTGTCATCGCGGTTTCCACCGCCTTCAAGCGCCTTCTGGCGGAGCGCATACCCGTACACTTTGCGGTGGTGCTTGACTATAACGTGCTTTCGAAAAGGTATTTCGAAAACCTTTCTCCAGGTATTTCGGTGCCGCTGATTGCCGACGCGAAAGCCAACCCTGACGCAGTTGGAGTGTACGGCGGTCCGAAAATATTCGCGCCCGACTACCTGCTTGACGTTATTATCGGCAGGCCCAGGCAACATGGTGACAGGTTCATGGTCGGCGCAACGGTTGCGCATACGGCATTCCTTTTTGCCAGGTACGCGGGGTGTGACCCTATCGTTTTTGTCGGGCAGGATTTTTCCTACTCGCACGGGCTGTCCCACCTGCCCGGCACGGCTATCTTCACCCAATGGCTGGGGGAGTCGAACAGATTCAATACTTATGAAATGAAAGAATGGGATTTTATCCAGCGCCTGGACGTCGAGCGCGTAATTGATATCAACGGGAACCCGGTCTTTTCAGACAGGGTAATGCTTTCCTACATTTCCGATTTCGAAGTGCAGTTTGCATCCACG
Source organism: Planctomycetota bacterium (assembly GCA_004376375.1). Classification (GTDB taxonomy): domain Bacteria; phylum Planctomycetota; class E44-bin39; order E44-bin39; family E44-bin39; genus E44-bin39. The sequence continues at coordinate 28,030 of SOJX01000029.1, read as the reverse complement.
ACGGCCCGCATTCTCAACGCTACCGAAGGCGGTGTGCCGATGAGGGGCGCCGAGAACGTGACTCTGGCTGAAGTAGTTGAAAAACACCTTGGCGAGCCGATTGGTTCCGGGCTGTTCCCTGCGGGGAAAGACCGCGCATCAGAACCGGAAGTTGTCTCTGAAACACTTAAAGCGTATCGAAAGCGCCTGAATAATCTTGCGGCAGAGGCCGGGGAAGTTGAAAGAATCTGTGAATCAATGCTTGAGAAGTTGAAACCGGCCCGGAACCGGCTCGAAAAAGGCAAAAATGCTGATTCAATTATCGGGGAAATCGTCGCCCTGCAGGGCGAGCTGACGCCATACGCAGAATTGCTTGGAATCGCACAGAACCTTTTGCTTGGGGACGTGTACTTGCGTGAAAAGAATGACAGGGAGCTGGCGACGGCAAAATTGGAGAAATTGGAGCGTGCGGCCGCGGAAGCCAAACGTGATATGGATTATATTTCCGCAATGCGTGCCGGGGTGCGGTTTTTTCAGAAGCTGCTTGGGAATGCAGTGGAGGACATTGACGCCGCCCGTGGGGAACACTGATGGGAATACTTGTTTTCGTTGAAGCCGATTTTGATAAAAGCCCGCTGGGCCTTCCTGCCCGGCTCGAGGCCGATCTCGGCGGCAAGCCCGTTCTCCTGAGGACTGTGGAGAGTCTCGCAGCCGCGCCCGTTGTTGATAATGTGGTGGTGGCAGTCAACCCGCGCGATGCAGAGCGTGCGAAATCGATTTTGGGTAATGCGCCCTGCGAGCTTTTCAGGTCTGCAAAAGTCGATCTGGCTTCGCGCACCGGAATGCGCCGACTTAGGCGGTGGGCGAAAAACTGCTGGCGCGGAGGGCTCGATGAGTTTACCGTCTTTTCGGAATTCGGAAACCCGGGAGTTATGCTCGAGGTCGCGTTGAAGTATAACCGGGAGTTTATCATGCTTCACTCGGCCTCGGCGCCGCTTGTCGATCCTGATTTGCTCGATAACATGTTCGACCGATACAAGCCGTCGCAGCAGCCCTACTTCATCACGAACTCTCCACCCGGCCTGAGTGTTGTCTTCTATGCGCGCCAGATGATGGAAACCATGAAAAAAGCGCGCCTTACAGTGGACTCTGCAATGCGGTTGAAACGGCATGACCGCCGGCGCGAGCCGGAAGCTCTGCAACTCGTATACCTGGTGAATGAAGTGCTTGCATCGACCCGGGGAAGGTTCCAGGCGGATTCGAAACGTTCGCTCTCTTTCCTGCGGTCCCTGTATGATGCGTTCGGCGGGAAACTGTTTTCCATGAAGTTTACTGAGCTGGCCGATGTTTTGTGGATCCGCCCGGAACTGGCCGATGATATCCTGCCGGAGGAGATCGAGGTAGAGCTCACCACTCGCGGTCCATGGCCATGGACTTTTCCTGAACCGCCGGGCGGAAGCGATGTTGACCTGCCGCTTGAAGCTCTTAAAAAATGCCTGGGCGGCCTCAGCGCAAGAGATGACATGCTGGTAACGTTCGGCGGTTACGGCGAGCCGCTGTCGCACCCGCAATTTGCCGATTGCCTCAAAGCCGCACGGGAAGCGGGCGTTTTCGGCGTTCACGTGCGGACAATGCTGAATACTCTTTCCGATGAAGCTCTTGAGGCCATTGTTGCTAATTCTGATGTCGTGTCCATAATTCTTGATTCAAACGATGGTAAAACATATAATAATCTCTTTGGCAGTGACGAATTCAAAACAGTAGCCGCAAACCTCGAGCGGCTGACGGAAGCAACAAAAAAGGGCGGCGGCTTCCCGGTAATTGTCGCCGAGTTTACACGCGTTGCCGAAAACGAGGCCGAATGGGAGCCGTTCTGGCATGCGCACCTCGACGCCGGCCGCGTGCCCCTTGTACGGGGTTTTGATTATCTCGCCGGGCAGGTTCGTGACCGGTCCTTGATTCCGCTCCTGCCGGGAAGGCGTTTCGAATGCGTTCCGCTTTCCAGAGCCATGTTCGTAGCGGCATCGGGAACCGTTCCGGTGTGCCGGGTTGACCTGAAGGAAACGCGGATTGCCGGCGACATCTCCACCGAATCTCCCGAAGAAATATGGAACGCACGGGAGTTTTGTGATTTACGGAGTGCGCATCGGCGCGGCGATTACAAAGCCTTTGAACTGTGCCCGGCCTGCAGGTCGTGGCCGGTTGTTTCCTAATTAGGCGGAAAAGCCATGTCCGACTTCTTCGAGACGTACAAGCTTAACAGCGAATATGGCCCAGTCATGGTTATCGCCGAGATCGGAGTCAACCATAACGGTGACCTCGACCGCGCGAAAAAGATGGTGCTCAAGGCGAACCAGATAGGCGCGAATGCCGTCAAGTTTCAGATGTTTCGCCCGGAAGCGCTGGCAACCGCCAAGGCCGAGATGTGGGACAGCGGATACGGACCCGGCCAGCAGCTCGACATGCTGAGAAAACTGGCGCTGTCGCCCGAGGAATTCACCGACCTGAAGCGTTTCACCGACCAGGTGGGGATCGAGTTCCTGGCGAGCGTGTTTGACCATGACAGCCTGCGCCATCTTGTCGAACTCGGCGTTCGCGCCGTGAAACTGGGCTCATGCGAGATAACGAATGAACCGCTTCTGACTGCGGCAGCGAAGACGGGTCTGCCGATCCTGCTTTCTACCGGTGCCAGCGACCTGGAGGAAACAAAACGAGCCGTCGAGGTCTTGCGCGAAGCCGGGGCGAATGCGATCGTGCTTATGCACTGCGTTTCTCACTACCCCGCCACCTTGGATGACGCAAACGTGCTCGCGGTGAAAACGTTGCGAAAGGAATTCGATTACCCGATTGGCTACTCGGACCATACGACCGGCTTCTCGGCTGTCCTTGGGGCTGTCGCGCTGGGTGCCCGCGTGATTGAGAAGCACTTTACGCTTTCAAAATACGACATCGGGCCGGACCACGAAGCCAGTGCTGACGTTGATGAGTTTAAAGATATTGTGCAAAAGATTCGCAACCTCGAGCGGGCGCTCGGGCATGGAGTAAAGAAATGGGCGCCTTCGGAAGAACCCACGCGTAGACTTGCAAGGAAATCACTCGTTGCCCTTGAAGTGATAAAGAAGGGTACAAAACTTTCAAGAGATATAGTTGCCATAAAGAGGCCCGGGACGGGTGTGCCGCCGAAGTACTACAAGGAGATTGGAAACTATACGGCTGCGTGCGACATAGAGGCCGATGAAACCATAACATGGGACATGCTCGAAAAAAGGATGAAGGATGAAGTATGAAGGATGAAGTAAGAAGAATGAATGTTAGCGGCCGCGCTTGTGCGGCGTTGATAAAATTTATTTAGCCGCCGGGCTTGACCGGCGGGTCTTTCAACCTTCAACCTTCATACTTTCCTTGCTTTCGAAAGACCTTTGAATGACAAAGAAAAAACAAAGCACCAGGCTCAAAACACGGTCGATAGCCGTTGTCACGGGCACAAGGTCAGATTACGGCATACTTAGGCCCGTCATTAAAGCTATCGACAAACACCAGCGCCTTGAATTGAAACTTGCAGTTACAAATGCGCACTGGGACAAGACTTTTGGAGAGACCGCAAATGAGATTAAGAAGGACGGTTTCCCCATAACCTACAGGATTTTGCTCCCTATTATCAGGGGTGTAGGCGAAAGCATTTCCGGCAAAAAACCGATTTCTGCATATGATATGGCCAGGAGCGTCGGTGTCGGTATAACCTATTTCGCGGAAAGGTTTTCAAACGCCCGGCCCGACATCGTTCTTGTGCTTGGTGACAGGTTTGGAATGTTCGCTGCCGCGTCTGCAGCTGCAACGATGATGATTCCGGTCGCGCACATTCATGGTGGCGAGCGTACAAAGGGTGGTGTTGATGAATCTTACAGGCATGCGATAACGAAACTGGCGCATATACATTTTCCTGCGACGAAGAAAAGTGCTTCACGCATCCTGCGGATGGGTGAAGAAAAATCGCGGATTCATATTGTTGGTGCGCCTGCGCTTGATACTATTCGCGGGCTCAATCTTGCGCCGGCAAAAGACATAATTGAAAAATACTATAACGGACTTGCGGGAAAGCGACACGCAATTCTGGTTCAACATTCCGTGACTTCGGAACCCGAAAAATCCGGGCTCCAGATAAAAGCGACTCTAAACGCTCTTGCTGCATCGGATTGCGGCGTTTTGGCGTTTTACCCGACCAACGATGCGGGTTGCGATGCGATTATCGAAGCGTTGAACAAGCCGAAGTGGCGGAAGTTCATGCGCGTTCTGAAGTCTCTTCCGCATGAGGAATATCTTTCGTTGCTTTCAGCCGTTGATTTTATTATTGGTAATTCTTCAGGCGGTATAATAGAAGCAGCCAGTTTCAGGACGCCGGTGATAAATCTGGGAATAAGGCAGAACGGGCGGGAGAAGGCGCAAAACGTTGTTGACTGTGAGTTTAAAACCGGTAAAATCAAACAGGCCATCAGGTATGTTCTGACGAACAAAACGTTCAGACGCCGTCTTTCACGCATAAAGAATCCATACGGTGACGGCCGTGCGGCTTCACGTATCGTCAAGGTCCTGGCGAACTTGCGCCTGGACCATAAACTGATTCAGAAACAGATCCAGGATCCCTAAGCAGGACAAGGAGAAGGTTATGAACATAAGAGTTGCGATACTTGGTGCAGGCTCGACAGGGCGGATTGTTCAGGAAATTCTTGAAACCGAGAAGAGGCAATTCAAGGCAGAATGCCTTATAGACATGTATGATAGGCGAGAAACGTGGGGGAAGAAAATCGGGAGTATCGAGATTGCAGGCGGGCCGGATATTCTGGGGAAGCTGTTCAAGAAGGGCATTCATTATGTAGCCCTTGCGCTCGGCGAATACGGCCATCTCGATAAACGTATCAGGGCATTCGAACTTGCCGAAATGAGCGGTTTCAACCTCCTTTCCATAATCAGCGAAACTGCAGCCGTTTCGCGTGCAGCATATATCGGAAGTGCGGTAACCATTCTGCCGAATGCAGTTGTGATGAATGGCGCGCGGATCGAGCAGGGGACCCTGATTGCTTCTGGCGCATCTGTTGACCATGATTGTTTCATCGGCGAGTTTGCCACAATCGGGCCGGGCGTCCATCTGGGCGGTTGTGTGAGGGTCGAGACGGGTGCGTATCTCGGCATAGGCTCGTGTGTTGTGAACGGCAGACCGGACGAGCCGATTATTATCGGCAAGGGCGCGACCGTTGCCGCGGGCGCGGTCGTTACGAAGAGCGTACCTGCAGGAAAAACGGTTTACGGAAATCCTGCCAAGCAGAAACGGAAAAGACGTGCCGGCGCTTCAAAAAATAAGGGAAAAGGAAAGAAGAAGTAGACTGCCGGCGAATTATTCCGTGTTACGGTTTTCTTCAACCCGGTTTTTTCAAAAGCGTTAGAGAGTTCGATGCCTGACGAACCACCCAAAGGCCGGCCCGTACCGCCGATCGAGCTTCGAAGCGACGTTCTCGATCTGCCGACCCGGACCCGTAAGCCCCGCGATTCCGGGCTGACGGTGGTCGTCGACGCAGGCCTTGGAGTGCGGGCGACGGCCGACCTTCTCGAGACGGCCCACACTTATATCGACATCGTGAAACTCGGCTGGGGGACGGCACTTATAACGAGCGGCCTCAAGCGGAAGATACAGGTCTACAGGCTCGCCGACATCCCGGTCTACGTCGACGGCATCCTGCTCGAGATCGCGATGCTGCAGGACCGGCTGGATTCGTTCCTGAAATACATTGAAGACCACGGCATCACGGTCGTTGAAATCTCGGCCCGCTCGGTCGATATCGAGCGTGCGCGGAAGCTCGAGCTCATAAAGCGGCTTACGGAAAAGTTCCGCGTGGTTTCGGTCGTCGGGTTTCTCGGCTCGCAGACGATGCTCACGATCGACGAATGGACGTCGCGCATCCAGGAAGAGCTTGCCGCGGGCGCGTGGAAAGTGATTGTCAGCGGGGGTGAGCGCGGTACTTCCGGCCCGTACAAGTCCAACCGCGAAGTACGGATAGGCGTGGTCGAGGGGATAACGCAGGTGATACCGCCGCCTCACATTATTTTCGAAGCACCGCACCGGAAACAGCAGGCGTGGCTGGTCAGGCGGCTCGGCGCGAACGTGAACCTTGCGAACGTTCCTCATGACGGCGTCGTTACGGTCGAGAGTTTCCGGCTCGGGCTGTCGACCGACACGTTGCCGCACTTCCACAAAAACAAACGGTAACATGAATGCGTGAGATAACCTATACCGAGTATTCCGACGAAGACCTTCCTTCTATTGTCCGCTTCTGGAATGCGAGTTTTTCCACCTGGCCGAATGCGGTGAGAATGACTGCACACCTTTACAGGACCCGTGTAGTCGAACTCAACACGGGCGTGGAAGCTTTTGAGCCGAAAGGATTTATCCTCGCCTGGGACGGGAAGAAAATTGTGGGTTACTGCCACTCCGGAACGCGTAGCGGGGTTGTCTGCCGCCGGCTCTATGACGGCTGGGAGGGCGGCTCGGAAGGTTTTATCGCATTGATTTACGTGGCAAAGGATTACCGCAACCGCGGTATCGGTACCGAGCTGATGAGGAGGGCGAAACAATACCTCTACGGCACGGCGCGGATCGTAATCGACGGGCAGGTCTTCAACCCGTTTTATGGAAATTCCGCCGGGCCCGCGACCTGTTTCTTCGGGACGACCGAAGGCATATCTGTTCCGGACGAAGACGAGGCCGCGAAGAAATTTTTTTCGCGCGAAGGATTCGAGAAGCGCTATACCGGCGTCGCGCTTGAGGTTGCGTTATCGAGCGTTTCGCTCAAGCGGGTGGGGGCGACCAGGAACGCGGCCGAAGATAATGGAGTTATGTTCAGGACGAAGAAAAACGTCTCGCCAACCATCGGGATGCCGGAGCGCATAAGTCTTCAGTACGACGCGTCCCAGACCTTCGATTCCTTCTACGCAGTGCGGGACGGACTGACAATTGGAATCGTTGTTTCGTATCCGATGAAAGGCCTTGTCTCGAAGGAGAAAAAAGCCGCCATCTATCATCTCGAAGTTTCCAAAGATGCGCGCGGGATAGGGTTGGGCGAAGCGCTCCTTTCGTCCGCGCTCGTTGATTTGAAGTCGCGGCGGCAGATGAAGAAGTGTGAAACGCTGACGCTCCAGGAGGTTTCGCCGGAAGCTCTGAAACTCTACAAAAAAGTCGGGTTTAAAGAAATGAGACGTTGGGCAATCTATTGAATGGGTCGTGAGTCGTGTGTCGTGAGTCGTGAGTGGAATTTTTGGTTTTTAGTTTTTGGTCTTTGGTCTTTTGTTTTTTGTCTTTTTTTAACTAAGAACCAATAACTAAAAACTAATAACTGTGTTTTCAGTCCTGATTGTAATTTTTTGTAAAACTTTCCGAAAAATCTTCACTTTTAATGGCCAGGTAAGGCCGACAAACACCCATTGCAGGCCAACAAACGGGGGTAATCAGGCCGCAATCGGGGGGTATGAGTTGCGAAAAGACGTATACCGTCACTTTTTTGTGACAGTTTTTCCGGGAATGTAACGCGGGATTTTTTTGGAACGGAAGTTGCTGGGGAGTTAAAAGTTTAAAGTTGTAAGTTTAAAGTTACATCCAATGCTCCGAACTTTTAACTTATAACTTGGGACTTTTAACTTCTTCATCGCCTAAGTCATTTATAAATCGGGAACATTCCGTAATTGGACAATGAAAAATAGATATACTGTCCCCAGATTGCCAAGGATCCGGACAGGGAAGTTAAAAGGAATTTCAGAATTGCCGAGGTAAGAATTTCAAGGAATATCAATCTAGGAGTTTATTAAAACCTTGTTCGGAGAAATGATCATCTGTAGTTAAAATTTCATTAAATGAATTTGTCCACATAAACGCCATGCAAGAGCAATCTACAAAACTGTACTCTGTACCAAGGAATCTCTGATAATAAATTGTACCATTTAGAAACGACATCTGTGTTTGCCAGATTATTTGAACCTGCTCGTCATTAATGATTTCTCTTGCAAGTTTCAAGGCGGCCATTTTGAGCACTGGCCCCCTCTTCGTAAAATAATTCATAACTTCTGTTAATACTTCACTAGTTGTTATTAGAACCGCATTTTTAAGTGAGGGTTCTATTTGGAGGGCCGCATCATGATAAACATCATTGGGATTGATATAGGCTATCCAGTAGGATGAATCAACAAAGACATTTCTCATTATTCTTTTTGACCGTAAAGGTATTTATCATGATTTAATGAAAGGTCCCGAGGTAACTTTTCCCATTCCTCGGGTGGGACTTCAGCAGAGATTTCACGCAATTTCTGAAAGATTGTCTTTCGGCCGGGCAATGGATAATATTCTCGACTGTCCACCAAATATGACCCACTGCCAGGATTATCAATGACTGGCTGTAATGAAAGATTGTAATCGTAATCAATTATCACTTCAGCATGCATTGAACAACTGAGTGGTGAAGGTATACAATCATCCAATGACTCACGAAACATATCATGAGGCTCTTCAAACACAAGTCCCTTTATTGTTGCCTGATCGCTCACTCGCTTCTCGCTCCCATATCATTCATCACTGTATTCAGCATTTTTATTAACTTTGGAATCATCCTTAGTGGCATTCTTATGCTAGCCAGTGGTTTTGCTTTTAAATTCGCTTCTTCGGAGTCTTCACTTTTGTAACTGCTTTCCAGCATTGAATAAAACGGTTCAACCTCACAAAAGGTTACTACCATTTCCCCTTCATCTCTAGTAGCAATTGCGTAATTAGAAAAAATCCTTTCGGTATCCCGTATACCCTCCAAGACGATTTTTGCCCTTATTTCTTTTTTGGGCGGTTTCTGATCACCGCCTGCAGGGATTTCTTCTTCTTTTCCCACTTCCTTTTTTTTCTCGTCCATGGTACTTACTCTCCAAGTATAATTATAACGCAAAATATGCAAATAATCAAGTATTTCGCGTAACTATGCTACCTATTGGCATATCGTCAAAACAGGTGCCAACGCTTTATAGCTATTATGCTATTGACATGCAAGCAAAATTCTCTTTTATAGCCCCTAGCCCTTGGCCGAAAAAATCTCCGTTCACATACTGATATTAGAAGAAGTCCCGGGTCATTTCGATTTCGATTTCGGATTTCGGATTGCGGGTCAGGGATTGGAATTCTTGTTTTCCGCCTTCCAGAGCGCTTCCATGAGTTCTCTTTTAAATCCAGGATATTCTCTGTATCTATACCATTCAAAATAATCAAGGATAATTATCCCACGTACTCTTCTCTTTATATTAAAATAAATTTCGAGCATTTTGTAGTTCCATACTTCGGCGGTCTGAGCCTCTTTCCATTCTTCTATTTTTTCTTCCGGAGCATCGAGGGCAGGAGCAGGATACCCGGAATAAAATTTTGCAATCGGGTCTCCAAAGTTTTTCCTGACCCACTTGCTATCTTTTCCGTAAATATATTCTTCAACAATTTTCCTGCCCTTATCGCCCTGCTTCAGAAGCCGTTCAATGCTTTCCATTTTCCGCTCCGGGTCCGACGAATTCAGCCTGCTTTTGTGCCACCTTACCTGAAGCGGTTTCCATGACAGAAGTACCGCGATAACCACCGCGAACAGCAGCACGACGCCGATACCGAGCTTGAGGGGAAGGTGTTTCATTCGATTTTCGATTTTCGATTTACGATTGTCGGAAAAATGGTCCTTCGGTCCTTCGGTCGTTCGGTTGTTCGGTCGGAAGAAATCCTGGATTCCCGCCTGCCGGAAGAAGGGACAAGGGAACAAGGGAACAAGGGAATAAGAAATTAGGAATAAGGAGCTTGGCGCATATGAAAAATATTTACCTGTTTCCTTATCAACTTATTTTCTTGTTCACTTATTACCGTAATCGCGGGCGGCGTTGACGAAGGCTTTGAAGAGTTTCGCGGCGTCGGGCTCTTCGTCGTAAATCATTTCCGGGTGCCACTGCACGCCGAGTATGAACCGCTCCCCGTCGAACTCAAACGCCTCGTTTATCCCGTCCGGCGAAACCGCGGTGATGGAGTAGCCCTCCGGCATGGTGCGCACGGCCTGGTGGTGGTACGAGTTCACGCGTGTCGTGGTGCTGCCGATTATTTTCGCAAGCCTGCTCTCCGGCATTATCTTCACCGTATGGGTGGCGATGAGCCCGGTCGCCTCCTGGCTGTGCTTGAGCGTGGCGCCTGCCTGACTGACGACGTCCTGCACGATTGTCCCGCCGATGGCGAGGACGAGAACCTCGACGCCGCGGCAGATGCTGAAAATCGGAATCTCCGTCGCGAGCGCCCATTTCGCCATCTCGAACTCGAAGGCGTCGCGCGTGATGTCTATCGTGTCCAGGGCCGCGTGCGGCTCCTCGCCGAAGCGGAGCGGGTTCGGGTCTGCGCCGCCGGCAAACAGCAGGCCGTCGATCCGCCCGAGAAGTTCTTTCACGTGCTCCGGGTCTTTCGTGTGCAGCAGCGCGAGCGGGATGCCGCCCGCGCTCTCTATCGAGTGCGTGTAATAGCGGGGCAGGATGTTGAGCTCCGCGGCGCCGCCGCAAAGCGACTGCCACTGTTCCAGGAGCGTGGAGGTCGTGATTCCGATAACCGGTTTTGCCAATTTTGCCTCCGTGTGATTTTGTTCCGGGTTTCCCGGGCCGGATTATACCTGACGGGCGGCGCGGATTCAATATGTGTTTGCTGATTGGAAATCCCATCCGGTTGTCCTTATATATTAATCCTGGATTCCGGCCATGGGAAGAAGTACCAAGTACCGAGTACCGAGTAACGAGGAAAAAACTCGCGCCGCAAGCGGCGCGGCTAACAGGAAGAACACTGGAATAACGGAAAAAAATCGCGTGAAATCGGGCCTGAAACGCGTTTTTTCGCGCAAAAAACCCCAAATATAACCCGTTGCAAATTCATGCCTTATGGCCCGTTTCATCTTTTTCTGGCCTAAAAGGGTGCTTTTGGCGGAACCATGAATTATACTAGGGGTGTAGGAGTCATGGGGATAGACTAGGGTAACCTCGTAAGGAGCTTTGTCATGAAGCTGACCAGATATGCTGTTATAGTAATGTTTGTCGCCGCGTTCGCCCTGATGACCTTCCCGGGCTGCAGCTCGGGCAAGAGCTCCGGCAGCCGCTCCAGCGGCGGCGGCGGTGGCGGCGGCGGTGGCGGCTATGACCCCGGCTCGAATCCGGCGGATGCGGCCCAGTACGAGCAGGACGTATTTAATATGGTCAACGACGAGCGCGCGACCGCTGGCGTCGGTCCGCTGGCGTGGTGCGACGGGCTTCACGCATGCGCGAAAGCACACTCGAACGATATGTGCGACCGCGGGTTTTTCGACCACACCAACCCCGACGGAGAAGGGCCCTCCGACCGCGGCCGGCTCGGACACGCGGGCAGCTACACGTTCCAATCCATCGTTCCCAGCCCTTACGGCGGCCTTGCCGAGAACATCGCGATGGGTCAGACATCGCCGGCACAGGTCATGAACGGGTGGATGAACTCGTCGGGCCACAGGGCGAACATTCTCAACGGCGGGTATACGCATATCGGCGTCGGCCTCTGCAACGGCTGCGGCACGCACTGGACGCAGAATTTCGGGTCAAGATAGAATTAGGGGATAAGGGATACGGGGGAAGAAGTACCAAGTACCGAGTACCGAGTACCGAGTAAAGGAATAAGTTATGGGCGGGTTATGAACCCGCCCTTACAATTTAAACGGGCGACGCGCGGCGTCCGCCGTTCGGTCACCACGCCTTCCGGCGTGGTGCTTCCGCTTTAAAATGCGACCGTCTTCTTTTTGCCTTCCTGCGTCGGCGCGAACCCGGTCGAGTTGGGGTAGATTTTCTTCAGGAAATGCTCGATGTCGACCTGCATCGGGCCGAGTCCCTTGTTGTACATGAAGTATTCCATGTCGTGCGCCATGTCGCCCATCGACTGGTAGCGTTTTTCCCTGTCTTTGTTGAGCGCCATGCTCAGGATCGCCTCGACCTCGTCCGGGATGTCGGGAATCTTTTCGCGGATGGGCGGAATGTGGAAATCGGCGACCTGCTGGAGCGTGGCGATCGTGCTCTCGGCCTGCACGAGCGGCTCGGTGGTCAGGAGCTCGTAGAAGACGACGCCGAGCGAAAAGATGTCGCTCCGGCCGTCGGTGTTCTCGAAGCGGGCCTGCTCGGGCGACATGTAGTGCACCTTGCCGAGCAGGACTTCGCCCTCCTGGTCGAGCATGATGTTCTTGGCCTTGGCGATTCCGAAATCGGTGACCTTTACGACGCCCTCGTACGTTACCATTATATTGCCGGGGCTCATGTCGCGGTGCACGACGCCGAGCAGGTTGCCGTCCATGTCGGTTTTCCTGTGCGCGTACTCGAGGCCGCGGCAGGCGCGTGAGATTATATAGACGGCGAGCTCGACCGGGATCCTCTTTTCCATCGCCTTGTGGCGGTCGATGAGGTCGCCGAGGTCGACGCCGTTTATGAACTCCATGGCGATGTAGTATATCGCGCCGATTTTACCGAGCTGGTAAATCTGGACGATGTACTGGTGCACGAGGTCGGCGACCAGCTTCGCCTCGCCGATGAACATCTCGACGAATTCCGTGTTCTGCGTGTATTCCTCGAGAATCGTCTTGAGCGCGACCGTTTTCTCGAACCCTTCCGCGCCCAGCTGGTGCGCCTCGTATACCGCGCCCATGCCGCCTTCGGCCAGTTTGCGGACCAGACGGAACTTGTTGGTGTCTTCAATGAGTTCCACGTTTCGCCCTTTCCTTCGATTTCGGATTGCTGATTTCGGATTGCGGATTTCATTAATTCCACAGTCCGAATGACGTTCGACCCCTTTGCGATTGCCGAGTTGATTTATAATTAACGCGCCGCAAGCGGCGCCGCTAAATATATTATTTGTTTTTTATTCCCTTGTTCCCTTATCCCCTATCCCTTATCCCGTATCCCTTATTTCTTTTGCTTCGCCTTGTTTTTACCGGCGACGAAGCCGATGGGGCGGGAGATTTCCTCGTCCGCGAGTATGTGCTTCAGCTTCTGCTTCACGAACGGGAGGTCGATTTTCGTCGTTACGCCCTCCATCTCCGGCGATTCGAAGAGAAGGTCCTCGAGCAGTTTTTCGAGGATCGTGAAGAGCCGCCTCGCGCCTATGTCCTGTATCGAGTCGTTCACTTCCTTCGCCGCGCGGGCGATTTCCTCAATCGCGTCTTTCGTGAATTTGACCTTTACATTTTCCGTCGCGAGCAGCGCGGTATACTGTTTCGTCAGCGCGTTCTTCGGCTCGGTCAGGATTCGGACGAAGTCGTCCGCGTCGAGCGGCTTCAGCCTCACGCGAATCGGGAAGCGGCCCTGAAGCTCCGGGATAAGGTCCTGCGGCCGGGTTATGTGGAACGCGCCCGCGCCGATAAAGAGCACGTGGTCGGTCTTAATCGTGCCGTGGCGCGTGGCGACGGTCGAGCCCTCGACCACGGGCAGGAGGTCGCGCTGCACGCCTTCGCCCGCGACGTCCGGGCCGTGCTGGTATGAGCCGCGGGAGGCTATCTTGTCGAGCTCGTCGAGGAAGATTATGCCCGACTGCTCGGCGCGGCTCAGCGCTTCGCGCTTGATTTTTTCATGGTCGATAAGTTTTTCGGATTCCTGGTGGACGAGGAACTTCCGCGCATCCTTCACGGGGATATTTTTTTCCTCGACGTTTTTGGGCGCGAGCTTCTCGAACAGGTTTTCGAACCCGACCGACTCGATCCCGGCGGCTGAGAAGACCTGCATCATCGGCGTCGAGGGCGACTCTATCGTCATCTCGACTTTTTTATCGTCGAGCTTGCCGGCGCGGAGCCGCTCTCTCATCTTTTCGCGGTTGCGCTTGTGTTTCTCCCGCTCCTCCTCTTCCGCGCCTGCCTCGGGCGGGGGGAGGAGCAGGTCGATGAGGCGGTCCTCGGCACGGCGCTTCGCTTCGTCCTTGACCGCGGCCATCTCCTCCATGCGCAGCATGTTCACGGAGTGCTCGACGAGGTCGCGGACCATGCTCTCGACGTCGCGGCCGACGTACCCGATCTCGGTGAACTTGGAGGCTTCGACCTTGATAAAGGGCGCGCGGATGAGGTTGGATATCCGGCGGGCGATCTCGGTCTTCCCGATGCCGGTCGGGCCCATGAGGATGATGTTCTTGGGGGCGACCTCGTCGCGCATGTCCTCGGGAAGCTGCTGCCGGCGCCACCGGTTGCGGATGGCGATTGCGACGGCGCGCTTCGCGTCGTTCTGCGAGACGATGTACTTGTCGAGTTCTTTGACGATTTCCCGCGGTGTGAGTTCTTCCACGTTTCCCCCGCGCGTGGACTAATTGCGCTTCGAATCCATTGGACCGGCTATTTTCCAGAAAACGCGGTGGAAAGTCAATCTAATTTTCGCGGGGGACGGGATAAGGGATACGGGATACGGGATAAGGGATAAGGAAAAGAGGAAGAGGGGAATAAGGGGAAAAGGGAATAAGTTTTTACTTATTACCTTATCAACTTATTTCCTTATCCACTTCTTTGTTTAGCGGGCGAGCTTGCTCGCCGCGTTTGCTTTGCCGCGGGAATTGCAGGGGCACGGCGCGCGCCGTGCCCCTGTCTGTACCGCATCCATTTATTTATTCAACCTGTAGTAAGCCTGGTGAACGGGTATTCCTCCAATCGAAACTTCAGACATAATTACTTCTGCGTTCGCTCGGATGGTCGTACGCACCTTGGGGGGAGACTGGACCGGCTTCTTCTTATTCTTGATGAAATCCTTTACCACAGGCTTATTCCAGCATCTCTCGACAAGCTTCCGTATCGGATCGTATTTCCTTACCGTTACGGTTTTCGCACCCTCTTCTTCTTCCACAATGACATCATCATCTTTTATATTCATGAACCGGGCGACGTCCTTCTCGATCACGCTGCCCCTGCCTCCCTTTTGACCGCGTATCATAATCTCGAGCGCATACGACTTCAGGAGGCGGCGCTTGTATCGTTCCGCCATGTCGGGGTTGCAGAAAACGTTCATATACATCACCTTGCCGTTCATCGCGCATGCGTAGCCGATAACCTTCCTGTCCGGGACAAGCTTGTCGGCGATCGGTTTTACCATCGCCACGGCACGCGCATGGATACTCGCGTTCGTCAGGTTCCTCCTGTAGGTGGAGGAGGAATTGACGGTACCGAGCTTTGCATTCGCATTTCGGACGTTGTCCCAGATGCCGCTCTGCCCGCCGCCCTTCTGCGCGTACTTCGACGAGTAGGCGATGAGGGAAAGGCCCCGGTTCACGAGGTTGTCGTACACGTCCCGACTGTGTTTTTTGGATTTCGAGGAAAGGTTTCTTCTGCTTCTGCCACAGGAGAAATCGCCGCTTTTCTTTCCCGGCGCATCGCCGCTGCTCCAGCGTCCGGCTTCCACGCAGAAAACTTTCACCGTGACCTTTTCGTCCTTCCTCGGCGGGATAAGCCTGTCGTACGCGACTATACGGTCCTGTCTGCCGCCGAAAATCATTTCGCCGCTCAGGATGGTTACGTACTTCCCCGTGTTGTTGATGACCTCGACTTCGCCCACGGAGCCTTTTTCCTCCACCTTGAACTTCCCGGTCGCCATAGCCTCGGCGAGGCTGATTATTTCGTACGCGTGCGTCCGGGGGCCGCCGCTCTCGTAGATGGGAAACACCTTGAGGCTGGATCCCACCGCCGCTATGCCTTTGCCTACTTCCAGCTTCCTGTCGCCGTCGGACCAGGTTCTCTTTTTGGGTTCCGGGCTGTCGGCGGGCCGCGTCCGGAACCTGCTTTTCTTTTTTACCTTCGAGTCCGATTCCTTTTTCTTGTCGCCGTCCGCGAAGGTCGGCCCGAGTGTAAGAACTCCGGCAAGCATTATGGCAAGCAGGATAGCCAGGCGGGGGGAGAAGAAATAAGTTCTCAGGGCGGGCATCATTCACCTCCAGTTTTCACAGCACACTTCGGCTTTTTCAATTACAATATATTGTAATGCCCGGCATTATTAGGACGTGTTTTTCGGCGAATTCTGGCGGGAAAAAGCGGTTTTTCCTGCATGAAAAGCGGCAGGATTCATTTCACTTCTTCCGCACAATTATACCGTGTTTATGTCACGGAATTGTAATTGCGCGGTAATTTAATAAGGGAATAAGAAGAAATTATGAAGTATGAAGGATGAAAATTGGAAGAAGTACCGAGTATCGAGTACCGAGTACCAAGAAACGAGAAACGAGAAACGAGTACCGAGTCATATCAATTTTCGATTTACGATTTTCGATTGTCGAATTCATTTCTTTTCTTCTTTGACGCTGGACTCTTGACACTAGACTCGTTACGCAGCTCCTTTCCCGTCTTTGCGCCGCGGAGCGGCGAAACAAGGTAGCCTGGGGTGAAGCGGCCGCAGGCCGCGGAACCCCAGGTAAGATCACCGGAAAAATTCCCTTGCCCTGAATGGGCAAGACATATCACGCGAATTGTCCGGCCCTTTCAGGGCCGGTGATATTATAATAACATCCTTTCCTGGGGTTCCGCTGCGAGCCTTTCAGGCTCTTCGCTCCACCCCAGGCTACTCTGTCCTGCCCGTACCGGGCAATATGGAATTATTCCCCGGCCTCTTTTTTCAACTCCTCCCCCGTCTTGCCGCCGTGCGCGCGGAGGAGGGAGACAATTTCGTTATGATTCTCTTTTATTCTTTTGTTCAATGCAATATCCATGGCAGTTAAACCGTATTTTTTATCTCGTATAAATATATCTGCGCCACTATCAACCAGGAAACGTATTACTACTAATGGACAATCTGCATAGATTGCTTGTTGTAGGATTGATTGGCCGTGAGTATCAGTATGATTTATGGATGCGCCGTTTTCTAACAACAGTTTTGCAACTCTTATATGTTGTTCTCCATCTTCAATATAATTCCGACAATAATCAGGGGCTCTTTCCTTATAATCCCAACACTTCACTGCTTCTGCAAGCGGAGTACTGGGCGGATGATCCCCCATGTATTCTATTGACGTTTTCCCGTGGAAGTATTCCGCATCGAGGGCTGCGCCATTTTTAATAAGAAGTTTTGCAACGTTATAATGGCCGAACTGTGCTGCGATATGAAGCGCAGTCCAATTACCTGTTCGGTCGGGCGCATTCACGTCAGCCCCTTTATTAATTAAGAGTAGAACCATGCGAGTATTCCCGGTTTTTGCTGCAATATGAAGCGGTTTGCCGGATGGCCAATATTTTCCATGATCATATGGATTTCTTGAACCATCAATATCCAGCCTTGCCCCCTTATCTACAAGCAGCGAAGCAGTATCGATTAAACCTCTTGCAGACGCTTCGTGAATTGGATGCCAGAGATGCCAAGCCTTACCAGCATACCAACCTCTTTCACTCGGTGGGAACTCCCCTAGTAGATCCATGTTTATATCATTCCAACAGAACGCTATGAGTTTCGCTGCATCTTGGCCACCATGTAGGTTTTTGGCCAAGGCATCAATGCCTTCTTTGCCGTTGGCAAGGAGAAAATCAATGCCCGCCACACGTTCCTTCAGGTTATCCGACTTCAGTTTCGCCGTATAATACCGTATCCTCACCGGCGTCCAGAGCAGGCAGGTCGTGATGACCAGCGCGAAAAGGAGGATGATGAAGATGGTGAGTTTGAGTGGTAGAGACTTCATTTATCATCCGGCTCATCTTTTTCGGCTTCGGGCGGCTCTTCTTTTTCGGGTTCGACATCATCACCTGCAATGTCCAAGCCAAAGATACCTGAAACCAAATCTACTACTTCATATGGATTAAAGCCAATATCTATCCCTGCAAAGCAGAATATATCTGCTTCAATCCAGAAAAGGTGGGCAAGCTCCCGACGGTCTTTTATTGCTTCTGAACGAGGATTCTCTGAATCAGACCTGATAGTATGGAGCAGATTAAAATAAAGTATATTATTTATTCCACAAATATATACGGATTCTGCTTCCAAATCCTTTACAGGCATTCCGAGATGGTTTGGCAAATAAGCTCGAGAGCCTTTCTGCCATGGAACAGACCTGATTCCGAAAATCCCAAGACCAGCACACTCTTCCTCTGAAAAAGTGTAATTGCGTCCTACAAATCCGTATTTATTGGAATCAGACAATCCCACGATTGTACCCGGCCCGAACCTTGTAGCCTGCGCAAAAGCGGACACTCCAATTCCATAAGAAACGCGGAAAAGGAATGGGTCAACAAGATCATTTGCGCGATCTTTGAAATATTTGCTCAGCGAAGCGCAACCAGAAAAACACACTGCTGAAAACAATAGTACGAAAAAGATGCCGAGTTTGAGGGGGAGAGATAATTTCATTTCTTTTCTTCTTTCCCGGTACCCGGTACTTGGTTCTTGGTACTTCTTCCTCTTTATCCCTTATCCCTTATCCCCTATCCCTTATCCCCTTTTCCCTTCTTCTTGGGTGCGGTTTTCGGTTTTTTTGTAACGGGGCGGACGGATATGATTTTGTCGCCGAACTGGAGCTTGGCGAGCACGTCCATGCCCTTGACGACGCGCGCGAAAACGGTGAAACGCCCGTCCAGCTCGGGCAGGGGGGTGAGGCAGAAGTATATCTGGCTGCCGCCGGTGTCCCGGCCGCGGTCGCTTGCGCCGACGACGCCGGGCATGTGCTTTACGGTATTGGCCTCGTCGGGGACGAAGAAGTTAAGTCCGCCTAGCCCGACTCCGAGCGGGTCGCCCGTCTCGGCCACGACTCCTGGGTCGATGCGGTGGAAAACGAAGCCGTCGTAGAACTGTTTTCGGATCAGGAAGTCGAACGCGGCGGCGTGCGCGGGCGCGACGTCGGGGAGAGTCTCGAGGATTACGGAGCCGCGCAGGGTGCTCAGATCGTATCGTGAGCCGGCGGGCGGGGGGCTGAGAAACGTCCTGATTTTCGAGATGGGGGCGGAAATCTCCTCTTCCCTGTTCAGGGTGTTTCTGAAGAAGTTCCTGGCCGCGACGCGCACCTCGGGGTCCGCGTCGGCCAGCGCGAGCCTGAAAAGCGGGATGTGCTTGTCCTCGAAGTCGCGCACGAGCAGCTTCAGTATCAGTAGGCGCACGAAGGCGAATTCTTTTCGGTGTGACTTGATGTACTGCGCGGCTATAAGGTCGGTCGCCCAGATTTTCCGCGCGCTGTGCAGCACGATAAGCGCTTCGTAGCGGACGGCCGGGCTCGCTATGTTGAGTGACTCCTTCGCCATCCGGTAGGCTTCGTCGACGCGGATGGAATGCATCGAAAGCGTTCTGAGCACCGCGGCCTGGACGCGCGGGTTCGGGTCCTGCATGAGGTACCGAAGCAGCTTCAGGCTTGCATCGGTCCCGATCATCCCCAGGTTTTCCGCCATGCGTATGCGGAAGTTCACATCCGTCTCCACGACGTACGGCTCGAGAAGTTTTATCGCCTTGGAACCGTGGCGGCGCGCGTGGACCCTCAGGATCGCGGCCTTCACCTCCAGGTTTTGCTCTTTTTTCAGGCGGTCGATGGCTTCCAGGATGAGGAAGTCGTCGCCGAGGTTGCCGGCCGCCCTGATCGCGGTCATCCGGACGTTGGGGTTCGGGTCGACATACATTTTTTTCAGTATCTGGGGGGCGGCCTTGACGGCCGGGAACTGGCCGAGTGCCTTGGCGGCCGCGATCTTCAGTATCGCCGACTTCTCGCTCTTCGCCGCTCTCACCACCGCCGGCGCGAGGCCCGGAAGGAGCGCCCGCCGCGCACCGACGTAGCCGTAATAGCGAGTCCAGAAATCTTTCGAAGCCAGCGCGGTTACTATTCCGGGCTTCGCGTCTTTTCGGGCCTTTTTATCACGTACGATCACGGTCGCCAGCGCCCAGGCGGCGCGCATGGATACGAGGGGAGACGGACTGCCGACGCGGGCCCCGATGCTCTTGACGTAGGGCAGCGGGTCGGTGCGCAGTATGGCCTGTATGGCCTCGGCCTGCACGCTGTTGTCGGGGTGATACAGCGCGGGAAGAATATGGTAAGCCTCGTTATCGAGCCCGGTTTTTCCCAGGGCCTCGATGGCCAGCGCCCGCGATGCGGCTCCTCCCGGGATGTCGCCGTCCTCGCGCGCCAGAAGGTTTCTCAGCGGTTCGGCGGCGCGCCTGGCAAGTTGTACTTTGTATCTCGGCTGGTTTTCCGGGAGCGTTTCCTCCATTTGCCGGGCCGCGGCCTCCGCGGCCTGGCCGAGTGCGAAAAGAATCGCCGCCAGGACTTCGGGGTCTTCTTCACGCCCGGCGTTGAAGCCGAGCTCGATAAGCGTACGCGGCTCGCGGATGCAGCCCAGCGCGACGGCTGCCGCGCGCCTGATCTTCGCGTCCTTGGAGGTCAGCATTTTTGCAAGTCTGCCCTTGTCCAGGTCGCGGTTCTGGGCGAGAGACTGGATCTCGAAGAGGGTAAGGTCTTTTTTGCCGCCTATCGGCACTATCGGTTTTGCCTTCGGGAGGGTTTTTTCCTCGGGTTTTCGGGGAGCAGGCTCCGACGGTTTTGCGGGCGGGCCTTCCGGTTCATCGGCCGGATAGGAAATACCCGTTGCCCCCAGGATAACCGCGAGAACAACCAGAACGGCGAGCGGGATTTTCATCATGTTATTGCCTGCTTTGCCGGGAAACGGAGTCATATAGCCTCCGTAACCTCCGCTGGATAGAGAATCTTCCATCTGTTTATACTCCGTTTGCATGCTCCGGGTTGAATGATGAAGGATGAATTATGGATCCGGAAATGCGTTTGCTTTTTCATCTCGCTGACATTATAACATACCTGTCAAGAGGGTTCTCCGACAGGCTCCCAGGATACAACAATGGATCACGGGAACGAGCAGAAAAGCGTTACGGACCGTGTCGGCCGCGTTGACGGCAGACGCCGGCTGGTTCTTGCCGTTCTGACGGGTCTTGTTGCAGTCCTGTTTTTCCTTCCCATTGCCCTTCAGGAAGCTGAAACGGCTGTAATCTCGCAGGGCGACCATGGCCGGGACCTGTATCTGTACGACGTTGTTGCAAAAGGCGGAATATACCTTCGCGATTTCGGATACATATACGGGCCCCTTTCGCTGGAACTGCACGGGCTTGTTTTTCGCTTTTTCGGAGCGAGCATTAAAACGGCCCTGGCAATGAGAGCCGTGCTCCTTGTCCTGCTGGTCATTGTTTCCTATCTTTCATATCTTCGATACGCCCGGCCTGTCCCCGCGGCAATTGGCGCGCTGCTGGTTGCATCGGTCCAGCTCCCTTTCTGGCACACGTTCAACCATATTATTATCAGTATCGGTATTGTCTCATTTATCGGCGCCGCTGCCCCGTGGCTGGCTGGTGATACGAAAAGAACTCCAGACGAAAACACGGGCAGGGGAATGAAACTGGGGGTATTGTTCGCCGCCTTGTCCGGTTTCCTTCTCCTTATCGGGAAATTCAAGACCGGCTTCTCATTGCTGATAATAATCGGACTTTATCTGTCGGTCCGGCGCATCATTCAACGAAACAGGCGGCGCGGAACAGGTGCGGACACATCTGCTCATTTACGGGAGAAACGCGGCAGCGGCACGGTTGAGACTCCGGAAGGAAACACCGGGGCGGGAATGAGAACGGCGGGAATTTTTGCCGCCTTCTCGGTTTTCCTCGTCCTTATCGCCAAACTCAACATTGGTTTGTCATTGCTGTTCGGAGTGGGGCTTTATCTGTCATGTGCGCGTATAATCGAGTGGAACAGGTATCGCCGGACCGGGACGGGCTCGTTTTCCTTTTTGCCGTCAAGACGCACCCTGGTGCTTTTCTGCGGGGCCCTGGGAGCCGCCGCCGTGCTTTACGGATGTTATCTTGTCCGTGCGTCGGGTGATGAGGTTGTCCGCAGCTTTCCCTATACGGGCGCGATGAAGCAGGATTTCGGGAACCCGTTCGTGGGATACGTAAGAAATCTCAAATTCCACTCCGCCAAATCATTGACTGTTGACGGGGTGCGTTATAAGTTTCTGAGAGGAGAGTTTGTATTTACCGCCGGCATATTCGCGTTCATTTTTCTGATAGTCAACGGCGGTTATTCAGCGGTAAACCGGCTCCGTATTCGTTTTGCATCGGGCTTCCTGGGATTGCTTGTGGTTGTGCTTGTCCATGAGTGGCTTGCAGGCGGGAATATATATCCGTTGGCGTTTTACGGTGCTCCCGCGGCCGTCGCCCTTGTGGTGCTTGCGATTGACCATGCAGTTACGTTGTGTCGCGTGCGTTTCGACAAATCTGGAAAGCGTATATTTCCCGCCGGGCGTTTCTTGCCGCCTGCAATTGTCGGGCTTGTGGTGTTGGCCAACCTGGCCCATGTTGCCAAACAAAGATACGAAAGACAAATTCACCTTCTGACAATGCCCCGTGGGGGCGCAGGCGTGCTGTCGCCGAACCGGGGGGAAACAAGGGGTTCCGGAGGCGCCGTATCGGATAGCCGGGCTGATTGCGTGGTCAATCCGGCCGAGGCATTCAACAGGATTGCAGATTTTATTATGAAGGAAACGGATTCAGGTGAGCGGGTTCTGACACTGCCGTACACGGTAATTCACAACTTCCTCGCCGACCGACCCATGCCCACAAACCATCTCGAATTTATGAAGATTTCGGTTGTATCGCCCGAGGATGAGCGCAAGGTCACCGAAGCCATGGAGCGCTACCCCGTCCGGCTCGTGCTCCTGTCGAACGAGGGGCTTTATCCCGCAGTTGGTGGCGTCGACATCGGCAGGTTCCCGGACGTCTGCCGTACAATCTTTGAGTATATCCGGGAGAATTACGAGGTTGTGGGAGTAATCGGAGAGTTTGACAGATTTCCCGGCTGGGTTGGAAATCACGGCGTGCTGGTTTTCTGGCGTAAGTCGGACGCCCCTGAAGAAAAAGAACGAATTGAAAGATATAAGAAAGAACTGCGCCGGCCACCTGCCGACTGGCTGACCCGAGGCAGCTATATAGACGCGCATGAATAACAGGACATGATGATTGAAAAAAGGATAGCGGTAGCCGCGGACGGCGGAAGGCAGGTTGTTTCGTGGGACATCGACCCGGCCGCGGTCGAGAAAAATTATTTCCTTTGCCCGGTTTGAGGCCCTGTTATAATGCGAGCCGGGCAGAGAAGATCATGCATAACAAAATTCCCAAATATCTTCTGCTGGAAACAATAATAATAATCGCATGCGCGGTTATTATGTTCATGGTTCTGCTGCCTGCCCCCGACCAGATAAACGAGCTTTATGCCGCGCCGGACATGATCGAGTACGGGACCGGGGCCGCAAACCTCGCGCGAACCGGAGAGTATTTCATCTGGGTCGGGCACAAGCATTATCCTCCCATGTATCCGTTCGGGTTCGCCATTTTCCAGTATCCTTTTCTGAAGGTTTCGGGGGCCGAAGTCGAGAACGTGAGGTACGGCCTGGTCTTTTCGGGCGTCGCCGCAATCATCCTGATTTACCTGGCGGGGAGATACCTGTGGGGTGTTACGGCCGGCGTTATTGCGGCGTTGCTGTTTGCGGCAAGCCCGGTGGTTGCGATCTATTCCCGCCTGCCCATGACGGAGGCGCCCTTTATCCTCGTGTTCGTTGCCGTGCTGGTCCTCGGTTTCTACGTCGCGGGCAGCGGGCCGGGGTGGAAAAGAAACCTGGGCCTGGTCGGGCTCGGCGCACTGGTCGGACTTGGGACCGTAATGAGGCTGAATGCATTGATTTTCGGTTTCCCCGTCGCCGCTCTCGTGATAATCGCCGCCCGCAGAAAACCCTACCGCCTCCTTGCCGATTGCGGCCTGCTGGCAATCGGCGTATTGCCCTTTGCCCTGTCCGCCATGGCTTACAACAGGGCGCATTACGGCGGCTGCACCCGGACCGGGTACGCGTACTGGGCCAGCTACATCCACGACGACCCGGGCAAGGTCTGGGGCTCACAGTATGCGTTCAAGGGCGCCCGCAACAAACCGGAGGTCTCGAACCTCGGCTTCGCGGTGAAGTCCGCTCTCGTCCTGACGTCGCCCAGGCATTCCCGCGCGTTCAGGATTTTCTGGCTGCCGTGCATTGCGATTCTCGGCCTGGCGGGTTTCGGCCTGGTCCGTCTTTTCCGCCGCCGCGTAGCATGTAGGGGCAAGGCATGCCTTGCCCCTACAACTGACGAGCAGGTGAACCCGCTGACGTGGCTGCTTCTTATTGCCGGGACGAACCTGCTGCTTACGGTTATCATGCTTTTCTATTTCTACCAGGACGGCAGGTTCCACTTTACGTGGCTTCCCATCGTATTCCTGCTCGCCGGCGTGGGGATGGCCGACCTTATAAACCGCGCGCGGGAATCACGATGGCGGTCGATTGCGCCCGTGTCCGTCTGCGTCCTGCTTGCGCTGTTCTGCATCGCGTATCTGTACGGCGCCGTCCGCCAGGCGAATAAGTTTTCGTATGTCGAGCCGATACGGTACGAGACAATAAAAAAGCTGAGAGATATAACCGAAGACAACGCGGTGATAGTTTCCGACATGTACGGGCCGTATATCTCGTACTGGCTTATCGCCGGGACGAATCGTGATCATGTCCCTTTCAGGTACGGCCACTCCCGCCAGTACGTCATGCCGACCCGCCCGGAAAGGACGCCAAGGGCCGAGTACGTTTTTGCCATGCAGCTTGTCCATAAATCCAAGATTGAAAGGCATGTCATGCCTCTCGACTACGTGGGCGAGATTTTTCCCGAAAAGCCGGGACCGGACAGCCTCGATGAAGCCGTCGCGCTCGGGGCGGAGGCGCTTTACGATTTCAGCGCCGCCACCTCTCCCGAAAAAATCGCGGAGTATCTCGAGCAGGGGCGGCCGGTCTACCTGGAGACGACGCGGATTCCGGTCGAAAAGGTGAGTAAGGAGAAGCTCGAGGAGATACTGAAAGTCAGGCTTCAGGAAATCGCACGCCCCGCACGCAAGCCGATATATCGTCTGAGTATCAAATAGATAAGGGATACTGGATAAGGGATACGGATGAAGGATGAACGAATCGTTTCTCGTTTCTGGTTTCTCGTAATATAAACACGAGAAACGAGAAACGAGGAACGAGGAACGAGGAACGAGGAACGAGAAAGGGATACGGGATAAGGAAATAATTAGCCGCGCTGCTTGCAGCGCGTGTTTTTGATTTACGATTTTCGATTGTCGATTTCTCTTTTTATTTCTTTTTCTTCTCTGCTTTTAGTTCAGCAGAGGTTCTCGCGCCGTAAGAACGCAATAGTAATTTTATTTCCGCCGACGAGGCCATATCCAGCGGTGTGTTTCCTGTATTGTTTTTTATATTCATATCTGCTCCGTTTTCTATTAAAAGACGTGCGATTTGCATGTTGCTTTTATGTACAGCCCAATGAAGCGGTGTAAAGCCATTGTGGATTTCCATCGTATTGGGATCGGCACCTTTTTCAATTAACAATGCGACAGAGTCCTTACATCCGAAGATTATAGCAGCCAGCAGTGGTGTGTAGCCGTCTTGGGTCTTCGCATTTACATCGGCGCCTTTTTCAATTAACAAGGTGATAGCGCCTTTCTGACCTTTCCAAGCAGCCATAAGCATTGGCGTCCCACCGCCTTTGATTTCTGCGTCCACATCAATGCCTTTGTTTATCTCCGATTGAATAACGATAATATCACCTCTGGCTGCGGCGCAATGTATAATTCTTAATAACGCGTAAGTAGGATGCGTTCTGAAACAGGCATGCGTCAGCCGGTCTGCGCCAAGATAGATTCCCGATATGAGAAGCAGTATTGCGGGCCCGCGCCAGCTCAACAGCCTTCTGCCTATTTTCGCCATCCAGGATGACGGTACCTGTTTATCGCCCGGCTGGGTATATTTGACAATCATTAAGCGGTGAAACGGATATGAGAACAGAAGGCCGAAGACAATGCCGCCGACGCCATATATGAAAAAACTTATATTCATATATTTGAAATGCAAACGGCATTCGCACCAATCCATATTTTTATACTTGACAGGCACGAATCCGCCCACAAGCATGGCTATAAACAGCCATGCTGCCAGCGAAAACACCAACACGTAAAAATAATGCTGCCTGCAGGAGATGAGAGGAATAGGATTCATTTAAATACCGTTTTTCCTTCTGAATTTGCATTTACTTGTTTTCGTCGGGGTCTGGCTTTTCGGCCGGGGAGCCGGTCGCGGCGGGGGTGTTGTCCGTGCCGGTTTCGATGTCGTACAGGCGGTAGCCGTAGAAGACGACGGCGGCGGCGAGCGCGACGACGACCAGGACGTAGAGCACGATCTGCGTCGCCGTCATCGGTTTTACTTTTTCTTTCTCTTTCTCTTTTTCAGGTTTGGCAATCTTGTCGTCGGAGACGGGCACGGCTTTGACCTGGATGGCCCTCTGCTGTCTCGTGGTCGCGCGCGCGACGGCGAAAAGAGGCTTTCTGGTAATGTAGTTTTCGAGATCGTGGCGGAAGGCGGCCATGTTCGGATAGCGCAGGTTTTTCTGTTTCTTGAGCGTGGTGAGGACGATCGTCTCGAGGCCTTCGTCGATATTCGGGTTTACCTTTCGCGGCGGCATCGGCTCTTCGGTCAGCGTTTTGAAGAGGAGCTGCAGCGGGTTCGCCGCGTCGAACGGAGTGAGGCCGAGCAGCATTTCGTAAAGTACGACGCCGAGCGCGTACTGGTCGGTGCGCTCGTCGACGCCTCCCAGTTTTCCGTGCGGGTCGGCCTGCTCGGGCGCCATGTACGCGGGCGTGCCGACGGCGAAACCGATCTGGGTCACCTTGGCCTCGTCGACAATCGACCGCGCGAGCCCGAAATCCATCAGGACGACGCGCCCGGTGTTGTTTTCCAGAAGGATGTTGCCGGGCTTCACGTCGCGGTGAAGCAACCCGCTCGCGTGGGCGTACTCGAGCGCCTCGGCGATGTCGCGCACGATCTTCACGGCGGTTTTGACGTCCGGGCGGCTTGTCTTCAGGATATCGGCGAGCGAGCGGCCGTCGATGTACTCCATCGTGAAGTACGGCACCCCGCGCTCTTCATTCATCTCGTAAACCTTGATTATGTTCGGATGGTTGAGCTTTGCGATGGCCGCGGCCTCGCGCATGAAGCGCTTGGAATCACGCTCGGACGCCTCCTGGCCCGCGATCAACATCTTAATCGCGACCGTGCGGTCCAGCATCTTCTGGTAGGCCTTGTAGATTATTCCCATGCCGCCGCGGGCGATTTCGCCCTTGATCTCGTAGCCGCCGAGGCGCGACTTCGCGGCCTCCGCGAGCTCGACCTCTTCGTCGGTGACTTTGCGGCGCTTCGTCCGTTTGACGACTTCGGCGATGCCTTCGAAGATAGGCGGGAGCGCGACGTCGTCGTCGGCATCGGTGGCGTCGATGTCGGGCTGCACGGAAACCGAATCCAGCTTCTCGGGCGGCATCAGTATGCCGCCGCAGTTCCGGCATGTGTATTCCTTATCGGGGCTTTCCGTCGTGATGTTGTACTGGGTGGCGCACTCGGGGCATACGAGTATCTGTTTGAGCTGTTTCGAGAGGAGCTCTTCCACTTGAGCTATGGACAGGATGCCTATCATGATAAGCACCTGCCCCAGCCGGTATTTCTTGCCTTCCAGCTTCAGGCGCTCCTGTTCGCTGACGGCGCGTTCGAGCTCCTCATCGGTGGCCAGGCCGCTCTCGAGCACCAGGTTGCCGAACGGGGAGGCGATTTTTCTCCGCCCGGACGGGGAGAGCTTCACGGCGGCCGGGATTTCCGCCTTGAGCTTGCGGTCCGTCACCTGGGCGACCATTTTTATCTGCTCGTTGTTGACGAGGCCCTTGTCGGAGAGGATTTCCGCGATTGAGCGGGGCGGGTCGAGCGAGGCCTGCGTAAACATGACTTCCCGAAGCTGCTCGGGAGTTATGAGCTTCTTCTGCAGCGCGATTCTACCGAACAGGATGTCACGTCTATCCGACATCGCTTCTCGGATCCCTTGGTCCTTGGGTTCTTCGGTCATTCTGTCGCTCGGTCCTTCGGTCACTCGGTCACCCGGT
>SOJX01000067.1 GCA_004376375.1 Planctomycetota bacterium | reverse complement strand
CAGGGGTGTTGGTGTGCTGGTGTGCTGGAGTGCTAGGGTGCTGGAGTGCTGGAGCAAACGGAGGACGGACATTCCTGTCTGCCATTATAACTGAATAACTGAATAACCGAATAACCGAATAACCGAATAACCAATCGCGAGGAGTCTGTGAATCCGATTGAGGAAGATTCGGACGCGCCGTGGCTTGATTTCCATACGCACACAACTTTTTCGGACGGAGACCTTTCTCTGGATGAAATGGTCGAGCTGGCGCTTGAGCGCGGTCTTACCCATCTCGCCATAACCGACCATCTTTTTACGCACATCGCGCCCGTGCACCTTGTTGCGCTTGATGAGGATTCGGCGCCGCAGGCTGATGACGAACTTCTGGAGGAAATCAAAGGCGATGCGGTCGCCGATATCGGGTTTGGCGAATACATCAGCGAGCTTGAGCGGATCAGGGCCGATGCGGCGACGAAAGGATTATGCGTATTCGCCGGAGGGGAGATCGATTTCCTCGTCGCGGAGAAGCACTTTCAGGTAATGGTCGGCGCACTGAATCGGCTTGATTTCCTTCTCGTCGAAAATATTAACGGAGGCAACTGGCGGAAGTTCAAGTCGCTCATCGAATCGCTCGAAATACCGGTCGGGCTGGCGCATATGGATATTTTTTCGGCCTTTCCGGATGTGCCGCCTAAGATGCTTGCTTCCGCTGTCGCGGAAGTGGGTGTGTTCGTTGAACTCAACGCCGCGAGCATGTGGCGGGTGGAATCGCTGAAAGAAGCGGAAGCTCATTACGCGGAACTCATGAAGAGGAAGCAGCGTTTTTCTTTCGGGACGGATCTTCACGATCTGCGGCCGATAGCCGGTGCAGTAGCCGCCGGCTGGGAGTTTGTCGTTTCGACCGGCCTGGAGCCCGGCATGGAATGGATTCGCGCGCTTTCAAAGGGCCGCGAAACCGAAACCGGGTAAACCACTTCCTCCGGCGCCTGAGATTCTTACTTTGAAGGCGGAAAAGGTTTTGGATCGCTTCGGCATCAACCTGCACATTCATACGCTTTTCTCCGACGGCTCGTTTTCGCCGGAGGATGTTATCACCATCAGCCGCGAGGCTGACTTGAAGGTGATAGCCGTTACGGACCATTGTTTTCTTTCAGATTACTTTATCAACACCGTAATATATCCTGAGCAGGACCGGCACCCCACTTACGTCGTTTTTAACGAATCGCCCGATTCATGGGAGTTCTTTGAGTCAAAAGACATCTTCAAGAATTCCAGCATCGAGCGCTATATAGAAGTCCTGCGCGCCTTGAAGGCGGGATCAGTCAAGCCTGCAATCCTGGTCGGCGGTGAGGTGAGTTTTCCCGCAAACCGGCTCATGCTTGAAGAACAGCTGGAATGGATCAACAATCTGGACCTGGTCCTTTTTGAAGACGTGAAGGAGACGCAACTCGACGAATTCATCGAGGCAAGAATGCAGATGAAATGCCCCGTCGGACTCGCGCATACGGACTTCAGCTCGGCCTTTGTAAAGATGGATTTGGAAACGCTTGTGAAACAACTCGTTGACGCAGACATCTTTATAGAGTTGAACACGGCAAACGCGCTTAGGGCCACGTTCTTTTACAGCTACAGGGAGTTTTTTGAAATCGGACGCGACCTCGGGCTGAAGATTTCAATCGGTTCCGACGCGCACTCCAGGCCGGCGGATATCGTGCGGCTGGAGGACGGCGAAAGTTTCGTGCGGGAACTCGGACTTGAGAAAAATCTGGAGTGGATTTATAAACTGGCGCGCATCGACTAAAGAAATAAGTTGACAAGAAAACAACGAAACAAGGGAAGAACGTATGAAGGATGAAGGATGAAGGATGAAAAGAGAAGAGGGCAAGAGGGGAAAAGGGGAAGAAGGGAAGAAGAATATGTAATTAGCCGCGCAGCTTGCTGCCCGCGTTTTAAATAACTGAATAAATGAAGAACCGATGAACCGAATAACCGAAGAACTGATGAACCATCCGCGCAGCTTGCGGCGCGTGTGTAGGGAGCGAGTAATGTGTGCCCACCTAAAATTCACCCGTAATTGAAGCACTGAGGCATTACGGCTCGAAACAATCTTGACTTTTTTGCCCTTCATGATAGCATATATTATTGGACTGCCTGCTCGGGCGGAGCCTGTTCTGGTCGAGCGGTCAATATGGTGGAATTAGCTCAGTTGGTTAGAGCGCCTGGTTGTGGTCCAGGAGGTCGTGGGTTCGAATCCCATATTCCACCCTATTTGATTTCGGAGTTCAGATTGCGGATTGTAGATTTACTGTTGGGCACGGAATAACGTGCCCTGATTTATTAAACAGAAGGGAGATATTAGATGGACTCTGTCGAGTATCCGGAATTTATTCGCAAACTGCCCCAGGCCGATCTCCCGTTCGAAGGAATGACAGGTTTTCTAATTCAGGGCGAGTCCGGCCAGGTCGTGCTGTTTGAATCCGAGGTCGAGGCTCATGTGCCCGCGCATTCGCACGGCAGCCAGTGGGGCGTTGTTACAGGCGGTAAAATGGACCTGAGGATCGGCGAGGATTTGCGCACCTACCTGCCGGGAGATTGCTATTTCATCGCGGCCGGCACGGAGCATGAAGCAAAAATCTACCCCGGCTTCAAATGCGTGGATGTATTTGAAGATACCGACCGCTACCACCCGAAATAACTTCCGTATAATACTGTTCAATAGACGAATTTGTTTTAAAAGACCTGTATCTCAGCCATGAATCGCCCTGGGAAGCAGAAAACTCCGTATTCCAGTCTCGTTCTACAGCCGATAAATTCCATTTTTTTCAACGCCATGCCTGTCACATAACCTAACCACTTGAGAAAAGGTGTCTTAGGCGGTCAATAAAAAACTTAATATAATTGATATTATACTTGAATATATTAAGTAATATGATATACTTTATTAAATAAATGAAGAAAGGGGTTCAGAATGCTCGAGTGGAGTGACTTGACTAAACTTACCCGGGGAAGGCAGATCGTTATTAAGCGGGTAAAGATTATCGAATCTGGAATTGCCGTCGAGGGGGAGTTTGAGCCGCCGCCGTTGGCTTCGCTTGAAGTTGATGACCAGATTTTTATCGCAGCTTTCATCCGGAGCCACGGCTCTATCAAGGAAATGGAACGAATCTTCGGGGTCAGTTACCCGACGATAAAGAGTCGCTTGAACCGCCTGGGGAAGGCATTGGGATTTGCCGATGTGGCTCCCGCTCCTCCGGTGCCGGATAAAAAGGAAATCCTTGACCGGCTCTCACGCGGGGAGATTACCGTGGACGAGGCAACGGAGGAATTAAAGCGCTCATGATTCCACCGGCTGTTGTTTCCATCAGTATCAAGCGAAACAGGAGGAAGCCGATAAGGCTGTGGTTGCCGGTGTTTATTTTCTGGCCGCTCGTGTTTGCGTTTTCGGTTTTTCTGATGCTGCTTATGCTGATAATCGCTCTCATTTGTCTGCCTTTCGGTTATGCGAAGTCTGTTATTCTTGCGCCGTTCCTGACTTGGGGTCTGATATGTGCGCTGAGGGGAATAATCGTTGACGTTGGCGGGACTGACAATGAAATCCTGATAAAGGTCTGGTAAAGGAGAAATATCATGTCTGAGGAACGAAAACAGATACTTTCCATGCTCTCTGACGGCAAGATTACGGTTGAAGAGGCCGAGAGGCTTCTCGAAGCGCTGAAGGAATCCCCGCAGGAGCCGGGGGACACCGGGGGAAAACCCAAACCGAAGTTTCTCTGCGTTGTGGTAAACGAAAAGGATGAGAAGGTGAACGTCCGCGTGCCGCTTGCCCTCATCCGCGCCGGGATGAAGTTTTCGGCCCTGATGCCGGAAGAGGCGTGCTCGAAAATCAACAAGAAGCTTTCAGAAAAAGGCATCGAGCTGGACCTGTTGAAGCTCAAGCCCGAGAACATTGAAGAGCTTATCGCAGCTTTCGGTGATCTTACCGTGGACGTCGGTAAAGAGGGTGAGGAAAAGATAAGAATTTTCTGCAAATAAGGTTCTTCGGTTTTTCAGTTTGTCGGTTCTTCAGTTATAATAAGTTTCGCGAGTATTGTCGTATCGGATTCCGGTTGCCTGCACGTAATAATGGGAAAAAATAAGCCGGGCATTGCGTGATGCCCGGCTTAATAATTTTAATGTATAGGAATTTCAATCTTGAAGAGACCTTGCACTTTCTTTATAGAATTGTAGGGGCACGGCGCGCCGTGCCCCTACTTATGTTCAAGTGTGTTTTTATATGACTTCTTCGTCTTCGGATACGCGGGTTATTCTGAACGCGCGTTTCCCATTGTATGATCCCGCCAGCCCGCGGAACTTTGGAAGGTTTTCCACGCAGAGAAGCGCTTCGGCGCCGGATTGCTTTTCGGTAACGATGATGTCGCCGATCTTCAACTCCAGCAGGTCGCGGACCGTAATACTCGATTCCGCGATGAACGCCTGAACCTGCAGGTCCGCCGGGCCGACCGTCCTCTGGAGCGACCGCTTCACGTCAGCCGTTACCGGTTTCTTGTGGGTATGAATATACCATGTATGGGTTGCGAACTCGCCCATGATGGGCTCGACGACGGTGACCGGGATGCACAGGTTCATCATCCCGGTTGAGTCGCCCATGGCGACTTCGAAGCAGACGAGTACGACCGGCGCGTTCGGCGCCGCGATCTGCATGAGAAGCGGGTTTGATTCGCGTTCGCGCACGCTGAAGTCGATTTCGAGGATCTGGTTCCATGTCTCGCGCAGCTGGACGAGCGCCTTGTCGAGAAGGCTGTCGACGAGCCGGTATTCGATTTCGGTAAGCGAGCGGTCCGGGACATTCCCGTGCGCCTTCCCGCCCAGCATCCTGTCGATAACGGGGAAAATTATTGTCGGGTTTATCTCGAGCACCATCTCGCCTTCGAGGGGAGGACAGCCGAGCAGGTAAAAGCACGTTGGGTTGGGCAGCGACATTATGAATTCGCTGTAAGTCAGCTGTTCGACCGAAAGGAGCCGCACCTCGATGATGTGGCGGATCGTGCCGGACAGCGAAGCCCCGAGGTTACGGGCAAAGACTTCGTGAATGGTCTCGAAGGTACGCATCTGGTCCTTGGAGACGCGCTCCGGGCGCTTGAAGTCGTAAAGCGTGACTTCTCCCGTAAGGGGGGGAGCTTCCGACTTCTCGTCCATGAGCGTCTCTTCGTCTCCGCCCATTGCCTCGAGAAGCGCATCGACTTCCTTCTGGTTTAAAACGTCCGGCATCAACTACCTCCTTCGCCGCCCGCGGCCGGGCGCACGTCTTTGAAGGCTTTTCTGATTTCGCCTTCAATGTAAAACGGATCGCTCCCGGCAAGCGCTTCGATTTCGCGTTCGAGCTTTTCGTTGGCGCGGTACAGTACTTCGCACGAATTAACAAGCGCCTTTTCCTTCAGGCGCAAAGCCTTCAGTTTATGCGCCGTCGGGAGATTGGTCGTAAGTATCATCAGGAGCGCGCACGCAATAACGAGGAGCGTGAAAAACAGCTCTCCCACGACGGAGTCGTCGGGCTTATTTCCGTTATTTTCCGGCGTGTTTTGGCCGTTCGTATAGTGCGGCACTTCCAAGTTCCTCCTCGATCCGTAAAAGCTGGTTGTATTTCGCAACGCGGTCGGTCCGCGAAAGCGACCCGGTTTTAATCTGGCCCGTGCCGGTTCCGACGACAAGATCGGCGATCGTCGTGTCCTCGGTCTCACCGCTCCTGTGGGAGACGACGGCGGTGAAGCCTGCCTTGCGGGCAAGGTCTATGGCCTGAAGCGTTTCGGTCAGCGTCCCGATCTGGTTGAGTTTTATCAGGATGGAATTCGCCGCGTTGCGGTCTATTCCCATCTGAAGGCGCTCTACATTTGTCACGAACAGGTCGTCTCCGACTATCTGGATTTTATTGCCGAGAGCCTTTGTCATCTTTTCCCAGCCGTCCCAGTCGTCCTCGGCCAGCCCGTCCTCAATCGAGAAAATCTTGAACTCGTCGATCAGGCCGCTGTAGAATTCTATCATCTGCTCGCTCGATAACCCGGTTTTCCCCTCTCCACCAAGGTTGTATGTTCCGGTTTGAGCATCAAAGAATTCGCTTGCCGCCGGATCGAGGGCAATCATAATCTGGTCCGGCGTTTTGTAGCCTGCCTTGGCAATCGCCTCGGCGATTACCTCGAGCGCTTCGCGGTTGCTTTTCAGGTTCGGCGCAAAACCGCCTTCGTCTCCGACCGCGGTGTTGAGGCCCTTCCCCTTGAGTACGTCCTTGAGGCTGTGGAAAATCTCGGTTACCCAGCGCAGCCCTTCGGAAAAAGACGATGCGCCGACGGGCGCGACCATGAATTCCTGCAGATCGACGTTGTTGTCGGCGTGGCTGCCGCCGTTGATTATATTGCACATCGGCACGGGCAGCCTGCGCGCGCCCAGCCCGCCTATGTACCGGTAAAGTTCGAGGCCGTGCGCTTCGGCCGCCGCCTTCGCCGCAGCAAGTGAGACGCTCAGTATCGCGTTTGCTCCCAGGTTGCCCTTGTTCGGCGTGCCGTCAAGCTCGATAAGCGCCTCGTCCAGCTCTTCCTGGTCGGCCG
Organism: Planctomycetota bacterium; assembly: GCA_004376375.1. Lineage (GTDB taxonomy): Bacteria > Planctomycetota > E44-bin39 > E44-bin39 > E44-bin39 > E44-bin39. The sequence continues at coordinate 6,626 of SOJX01000067.1, read as the reverse complement.
CGTCCTCACCGACCAGGCGCTCTGCAATTATTGTATTTACGTTTTTGACGGCTTTTGTTACGGCTTTTCCCCCGTATTCCTCACCTTTATCGCGGAGCTCGACCGCTTCATGCTCGCCGGTCGAAGCGCCGCTCGGAACGGCAGCCCTGCCGAAAGCCCCGCTTTCGAGAAGGACGTCGGTCTCGACGGTCGGGTTGCCGCGAGAGTCCAGGATCTGTCGAGCAAATATCACGGATATCGTTGTCATATTACGACCCCTTTCAAGGACAAGAGCTTGATTCCCTGAAAGGCCAGCATATCAGGACACTCAAAGAGTGTCAATTACAATAAGCTGTTCGCGGTGGGGGTATTACGGGAAATTCCCCCCTCCTGCACTCCATTATATCATATCGGCGAAAAATGGCAATATCTTTGAGAAGAAACTGTCAATATTTCAGCTCTCAGGGGCGTCAGGGGGCAAATCGGCCTTTTCGTGGGTAAATTCCATGAAAAATGCCGCTAGGGTCGCAAGCAGCGATTCCGGCTCGACCGATGTCCAGCCTTTTGTGAAGATTACATGGTAGGGTTGCTTTTTCTTCTTCAGGGCCTTATATGTGCTGAATGCACGGCGGGGTTTTCCCCCGAAAAACCTTTCAGGCTCTCTGAGCGCAAGTCCGACGTACCTGAGCGTTCCGCCTCCCCAAGGGAGTTCGCCGATACCGATCGATTCGATTTCCGACCACGGGTAGAGAACGGCACTGAACAGCTTGAGTTCGCGGATGCCTTTATTCGTAATCTCCAGGGCTCTTTTTTTAATGAAAAGCAGGATGCAGAAAAATGCGGCGATACCGCCGAAGACGAGCGCGGCGATAATCCCCAGAATTCGTACAAGCGTTGTATTTGACAGGCGGGATATATGCTCCGGAATAATCGCCCCGTAAACACTCACCGCAAAGAATATCAGGCTGAAGCCAAAAAACGCCGTCAGCTTTCCGCGCGCAAGCGGTACTGTGTGGAATACGGTTTCCTCTTCCATGCGTTCAGTTTAGCACTGATGCATGTAATGTGCAAGGCTGTCCGCAGCGCTATGGGTTTTCCGATTTGCAGTCGTCGCAGCCGCAGGCGGGAACGGCGAATGCTTTCACTTCGCTGGCTCCCGGCATTGCAGAAGTGATTTCGGGTGGAGGCGGCGGTTCAGCTTTTTTTGCGCCTGAAAGGCCAAGAGCAATATAACCGATGCATGCCAAAAGTCCGAAGCCGCCAATAATCGCCCAGGCAGTGATTGCCTCGGTGCTTGCGGGGATAATCTTTTTATCACTATTCAGGAACATACCCAGGATGAAAGGTCCGATAACGCTTCCGAGCGACCTTCCCGTTGTTTCCGAGAGCCCGCTCATACCCATGTAGCGGCCTATTTTATCACGCGGCGCGAGCGCGGACACAACCGTCGGCACGGTCGGGCTGGCAAGCATTTCTCCCATAGTCACGACCACAATTGCGATCAGCATTCCCCACCAGCCCAATGCGAATCCTGTGATGAAATATCCGATTCCGAAAAGGACTGTGCCGATGGCAAGCGGCACGTATGGGTTCATTTTTTTAATACCCATCGATATGGGCCACTGGAAGAACACGACCATCATTCCGTTTATAAAGAACAGAAACATTATTGAGGATGACTCGACCCCGATGTGAGTGGTGCCGAACATCGCAAACGTGACCGTCATCTGGCCGAGGGCAAGGAAACTAATCAACGTTACGGCGCAGAACAATGCAAAACGCACGTCACGCAGGACCGTTACAAGCTCGCGGAACTTGAACCGCTTAATGTTTATGACGGCTTCTTCAGGCCTTGTCTCCGGGATGAAAAACAGGATTGCAAGTAATATGAAGCATATGCCTGCGGAGACGAAGAACAGGTACGAGAAACCTAATACAATGAATATCGCTCCGATTCCGGTGCCGCCGGCCCAGCCTAGGTTGACGGCGATCCGGTTGAGCCCGAACGCCTCGACACGCTGGTCGGGCGGTACGATGTCCGTTATGATGGAGCGAAGCGACGGCTGTATGAACGAACCCGTAACCATGGCCAGAATAATAGATGCCGCAATCCAGAATATGGGGGCCTCTATCAGCGTAAGCCAGCCCACAAGGATGAAAATTATTATTCGGGCAATGAGTGGGATAACTATGGATATTTTGCGGCCGAAACGGTCCGCGCTCTCTCCCCCAATGAGATTACCCGCCATTCTGACTACCGCGATAATCAGGAATATCAGGGCAACCTTATTCATGGGAACATTGCGGTCGGTGTTCAGGTAGATAGCCACATACGGCATGATGATGGCGAAACCGAATACCGTGAAGAACATCAGAACGAGTATTAGGTAGAGAACGCGGGGAAGCGGTTCTTTGCGGGCTTTTTCCATGTTGGTTCCCGAATCGGTTCTTCAGTTCTTCAGTTGCTCGGTTTTTCGGTTACTATGAGCTTCGCGCGGATATTCCAGATTATACGAAATATATGAGCGAAAGATAGGGCTTTCCCGTTTTTGCTTGCAAAGATGCGCACCATCCGATAAGTTGCATCACCGGAGGATGAGAGAATGATTATCGTTTCCGTAACCGATCCCGAGCCGAAACTGTACGATGTTCTGAAAACCGTCGCGGCCGCCGACATCGTCGAGCTTCGCCTTGATATGATAGGGGAGTGCGATCTTGGCAAGGCGATTTCTGCCGCGGGCAAGCCGGTTATCGCGACCTGCCGCCGCGAAAGCGACGGCGGTGAGTTCACAGGCAGTGAAGAGGAACGGCTTTCGTTACTGCGATTGGCGATAAAAGCGGGAGCGGAATATGTTGATATAGAAGTTGATGCTGCGGATAAGTTATGTGAGCAGTCATGTACGGTGAAGCGGATTGTTTCTTTCCACAATATGAAATCGACGCCGCCGAACCTGGTCGATATTTTTAATAGAATCCTTTCCGCGAAACCGGATGTCGCGAAAATCGTCTCAACCGCGACGCGGCCTGCAGATATACTGACAAGTTTGGAAATACTTCGCAAAGAGCCGCCGATACCCACGATTGCTTTTGCGATGAGCGATATTGGCCTGCCGTCGCGGATACTCTGCCGGAAATTCGGCGCGTTTGCCACATACGCCGCCCCGGACGGCGCTCGTGCTGCCGCGCCCGGGCAGGTGCATCTGAGCGATCTCGTCGGTACGTACCGGTATGGTTCCGTCGGACCTGATACGTCAATCTACGGCCTTATCGGCGACCCGGTAGCCCATTCCCTCAGCCCGTACTACCACAACCGCGCGTTTGCCGCCGGCGGAATGGATGCGGTTTATCTTCCCTTCCGGGTAATCGGCGAGCCGACAGGTTTCCTGGAATCGTTTCAGGAGATCGGCCTGCAAGGGCTTTCGGTAACGCACCCGTTCAAGGGAGCCTTTTCCGAAGAAGTAACGGACCTTGACGAGCGCAGCCGCGAAACCGGCAACATTAACACGCTCACCTTTTCCGAAGGAACGTGGCACGGCGCAAACACCGACGTGCCTGCAATCCGGGAGGTGCTGGATGATTTCATACCCGATCCGATGCTGGGTTTTACGGCAGTAGTGCTCGGCGCCGGCGGTGCGGCGGGGGCGGCCTGTGTTGTACTGAAAGAGTTCGGCGCAAACGTCGTGGCTGCCGCACGCGATAAGAATAAAGGAAAAAGATTTGCATTGGAGATGGATGTTGATTTTGTACCGCTTCGTGACGTTGGAAAGATTGACGCGCTCCTGATGATAAACGCCACGCCCGTGGGGATGGAACCGAACGTGCTCGAATCCCCCGTACCGAAAGACATTTTCCGCCCGGGCAGGTTCGTGTGGGATTTCATTTACAATCCGCGGAAGACACGCTTCCTGCGCGAGGCCGAGGAGGCGCATTGCAAAACTCTTTCGGGCCTGAGCGTTTTTATCGCGCAGGCAAGACGGCAGCAGCAGATATGGACCGACCGAACCCCGCCTGAAATCGGGATAAGGGATACGGGATAAGGGATACGGAAAAAAGAAAACAAGGAAACAAGGAAATAAGAAAACAAGGAAACAAGGAAATAAGGAAACAAGGAAACAAGGAAACAGGGAAACAAGTATTTATTAATAACCCCAGCACTCCAGCACTCCAGCACTCCAGCACCCCAGCACCCCAACACCCCAACACTAATTTCCGTGAAATAGAATTTACTTGCTTTCAAACATAAGTGTTATTAATATACAATCTTATAGGCGCTGGGACAGAGGATGTGTGTGTACTTCTGCACGCTCTGGACGGTTGAAAATCGCTGATGACCGAATGCGAAACGAATCCTGAAAAGGAAATCCGGACTGTGGAGCCGCCGACGAAAGAGGCGAAAAAGCCTGCGAACGGCGGCAAACGGGGCCGTTTTCGCAGGCGGTTTCTTTTCGGCATTGGCCTCGGCGTGGTCGTTATCGCGGTGATTTTCATCTACGCTGACGTGTCGGAACTGGCCAGGGAGCTGGGCAATTTTCAGTATCTCTGGTTCATCCCGGTACTTGCCCTGGCGCTTGCGAATTACCTGCTTCGTTTTCTGAAGTGGGAGTATTTTCTCGGCCGGCTCGATATCGAGGTTCCGAAGCGCACGAGTTTCTGCATTTTCATGTCCGGCCTCCTGATGTCGATTACGCCGGGAAAGATCGGCGAGCTTTTAAAAAGCTATCTTCTGCGCGTATCAAACGGGACGCCGATGGCGACTTCTGCGCCGATTGTCATCGCCGAGCGAATAACGGATCTGATCGCGGTGATTCTGCTTTGCATGCTCGGGCTGTGGGTGCTTGCGGCGCAGATATGGATTGTTGTGGTTGCAGGAGCGGTGGTTGCCTCAGGGCTCCTGGCCGTGGCATTCAGGCCGGTCGGGCACAGGCTTTTCCGCCTTTGCGGAAAGCTGCCCGGCATGGGGCGTTTCAGAGCCAAGCTGGACGAGCTTTACGAAAGCATGCACAGCCTGCTTCGGCCCGTGCCGCTCGTCCTGATGACGCTGCTGAGCCTGGTGGCATGGGGCTGCGAGTGCCTCGGGCTTTACCTTGTGTTAATCGGCTTCGGTGTTGAAAATATCGGGGTCGTCGGCGCGTTTTTCATTTACGCGTTCTCAACGCTTATTGGAATTATAATGCCGGGCGGGCTCGGGCTTACGGACTTTTCCCTCGTAGGGCTTACACAGCGACTGGGCTCCACCTCAAAAGCCGTTGCGAGCGGCGGCGCGGTTCTCATCAGGCTTGCAACGCTCTGGTTTGCGGTGGGAATCGGCGCGGTGGTTTTTTTCTGGTTCAACCGCAGCCTGCACGTGGACCTCGACGATGTCGACTCCGCAGGCGGCGAAGGAGACCTGTGCCGTGAAGAAACGGCAGCCTCTTAAAACTCTGCACGTGAATACCGAAAAGACCTGGCGGGGCGGTGAGCAGCAGGAGCTCTACCTCCTCGAAGGCCTGCGGGACCGCGGCCATCTCGTGCACTCAATCGCCCAGCCCGGCAGCCCGACGGCAGAGAAGTGCCGCGCGGCGGAGATAAAAACGTTTGAAGTCCGCATGCGCGCCGAGGCCGACGCCCTCGCCGTGAAGGGAATCGCCGAGATAATGAGGCGAGGCCGTTACGACCTGGTGCATTCCCATACTTCGCACGGTCATTTCCTGACCTGGATCGCGGCATATTTCGGGCGACGCCCGCTTCGCGTTGTTTCGCGCCGCGTCGATTTCTCGATTTACAGGCACATCTTTTCTCTTTCGTGGCTGAAGTACATTCACGGCGCCGACCTTTACATCTGCGTTTCAGACGCGGTCAGGAACGTTCTCGTTTCCGACGGCGTTCCCGCGAAGCGCGTGGAGGTCGTGCATTCCGGCATCGACCCGGGCCGGTTCAACGGACTGAACGGCGCAAAGCTGCGCAAGGAATTCGGGATTATCCCGGGAACGGTCGTTATCGGCAACATCGGCCACCTCGCGCCGCACAAGGGGCAGGCGACTCTGCTGGAAGCAGTTCCGATCGTGCGCGAAAAGTTTCCCGACGTGAAGGTTTTTATTATCGGCGACGGACATATCCGCGACAACCTCGAAGCGTCCGCCCGCCGGCTCGCCGTGGACGACGTCGTGCATTTTACCGGTTTCAGGAACGACGTGCCCGACATGCTGTCTCTGTTCGACGTTTTTGTGATGCCGAGCACGATGGAAGGCCTGGGAACGTCCATCCTCGACGCGCTGGCGGCGCGCAGGCCGGTGGTGGCGACGAACGTCGGCGGCATACCGGAAATCATCACCGACGGAGAAACGGGGTATCTGGTATCGCCCCGCGACCCGGCCGCGCTCGCGGAAGCGATCTGCAAAGTTATCAGAGACCCGAATCATGCCGACGCGCTCGCGGAGGCGGGCCGTTGCCGCATTCTCGATGAGTTTTCCGTTGCCCGGATGGTTGAGGCGACGGAGGATGCGTATTATCGCAGCCTTGCGAAGAAAAAAGGCTTGAGGTTTGAGACCTGAGGCTTGAAAGAATAAAACCGAAGAACCGATGAACCGATGAACCGATGAACTGAAGAACCGATGAACCGAAGAACAGAAGAACAGAAGAACCGAACAACTGAAGAGCAGCAGCTCCGA
>SOJX01000093.1 GCA_004376375.1 Planctomycetota bacterium | reverse complement strand
AGTACCGAGTACCGAGTACCGAGTAACGAGTAACGAGTAACGAGTAACGAGTAACCGGAATTTTATATTCAGTTAGCGGCGCCGCTTGCGGCGCGTTCTTTGAAGAAGGTAACAAGGAAACAAGGGAACAAGGGAATAAGGTTATAATTAAAAATTCTTTTATTTTCTACTTGTTTCCTTATCTACTTATTTCCATATCACCTCTTCAGTTAGCCGCGCCACCCTGTGGCGCGTGTCTTTGGGAAACAAGGAAATATTTGGATACGGGCACTCTTTTACCGCAACTGCCAGCCGCGTATGTTCGAATATCGTGATTTTCCGTAATTTTCGTTAGTCGTGTCCTAAAAGCGAATTACAGGCCCAAACGAAGGCCATTTTTCGTTTGACTACACTATATTCCGTGCTATAATCGCCAACACTTCATGCGGGGAGAGTTTGTTGTCGCGTAAGACTTTATGCGCGAATCTCCTGAAATAGGCCGAGTTATATAAAAGGTGTCAGGTGTCAGGTGACGGGTTTTAGGTTTCAGAAAGTATTTATTCTTCATAAGACCTACAACCTAACACCTGTAACCTGAAACCTTTAATAAGGGAGGAGCAGCACAATGCTCAGCTTTGGTCGGATCGGGAGTCTTTTGGTCCTCGGAGGGTTGCTTGCCGCTGTCATCTCACCTTTCAACCTCATAAGGGCTGACGAGGAGGGCGTGATAGGAAAGCGCAACCTCTTCGAAGAGGGGATAAGCCTCTACGAACAGGGACTTTTGAAAGAGGCCTACCTGAAATTTAACGAGTTCCTGTCGAAAAACCCCTCCAACAAGTTGGCCCTCGAGATGCGCGACGAAGCCGGCTACGGCTTCTTCGTCCGGGCGCTCGCCGAGAAGGATCACAACTTCGTCGTTACCATGCGCAAGATCCTCGAGCGTGCCGCGCTCGGCGAAAAAATCCGCCGCATCGACGATGACCGTATCAAGGACCTTCTCCAGAAAATCAGGGATTACGGCAAGGACGACTCCAAGTTTGTCGAAAAGTACCGCATCATGGTGCTTATAACGCAGACTGTCGGCCAGTGGGTCACGCCCTTCTGCGTCGAAGCCCTCGGCAATCAGCAGGCCGACGAGTTCCGTACCGACATAATTCACCTGCTTTATAAACTCGGCGAGGACGTAACCCTGCCGGTTATCGAAATGCTGAACTCCCCGAACGAGATAGTGCGCCAGAACGCGGTCATCGTGCTCGGCCACATCGGCGACTGGCGCGCACTTCCCGCATTGCAGGCCGTTTATCAGAACAGGCGCAGTCCGCTTTGGACGCTCCAGCAGAACCAGGCTGCACATGGCCTGATCAAGCTGCCGATGGGTGAGAACGGCGCACAGGTGATGCGCGAGGAATCCAGGTACGCCATCAACAAGGTTACAGCCGGAAAACTGCCCGAGGACCTTCCCGACGCGCCCGACCTTTACTACGCGCTCGCATATCGGTACTATCTCGACGACCTGGCGGTGGTGCTTTCAAACTACGAGGACTGGGTCTACTGGTACTGGTCCCCGAAGGATGACAAGCTCAAATACCGCATCGTCGAGCGCTTCGAATACAACGAGCTGCTTGCCGAAGAGTGCTGCTATGACGGCCTTGCGCTTCGCCCGAACGACGTGAAACTCAAGACCCTGCTCGTCTGCACGCTCTACGCGCAGCGCCAGGAAGTGCTCAGCGCGCTCCTGGTGATTGACGAGCTCGAGCAGGCCGGCGCCGGATACGACACCGCGCTCAAGGAGCTTCTCGAAAGCAGGTCCAGGTTCCTCGAGCGCTGTAAAACCCTGAATTACGCCGCAGGCAAGGAGCTGCTCTACCATGCGCTGAGCCAGTCCATCCTCCGCGACCGCAATGTACTTGTCGCCGTTGCGTGTATTCATGCCCTGCGCGACCTTCGCGTAAGCGGCGAGCTGCTTCCTTCCTACGGCGGTGGCATAAGAAGCCGGACGCCGACGAAGAAGAGTGGGAGTGGAAAAAGACGCCCCAGCAGACGCAAAGGGCCTGCCCGTGCCGCGCCTGCCGGACCGGCTCTCGGCGCAGCGCTGACCGCTGCCCTGCTGGATTCGGAGGACAAGCGGATTCGCTACGCAGCCGCGGAGTGCCTTACCGTTATCAACCCCAAGAAGCGTTTCGACAAGCATGAGCTTGTCGTTCAGACCCTTATAGATGCGCTTGGCGAGTACTCTTATCGCGTGGTGCTTATCATTGAAAAAGACCTCCAGGCGAGAAACCATCTCGTGGGCGTCGTGCGGGACCACCTCAAGATGATGCCGATCGTGGCCACTTCCGGCTACGACGGTTTCAGCCGCATCCAGGCGTTTCCGACCGAAGACCTTGTCATCATAGCGACCGACCTTACGAAGAAACCCGTCCTGGGTCCGGAACCGGAAGACGCGGACGTGTACGACAAGGACATGAACCGCCCGATTCGCCATGAAGACATGGACTGGAAGGCGTATGAGTTTATCGACAGGCTGCATAATTCGCGAAGGACCGCGCATGTGCCGGTGATAGTTTCGGCCGTGGAGGATGAGCTTCACACCATCGAAAACCTCTACGTGCCGGACCGGGCGCACGCGGCCATCGCCAAGCTGGTCGACCCCGAGGAACTGCGTACGAAGGTTGAAAAAATATTCGCTTCCGATGAGGCGAGGTATCAGCGTGACGCAAAGGCCCGCAAGGACCGACAGGCCGCCATCGCTGCGACCTGCTTCGCCAAACACATCGACCTCAACAACCCGAATTTCGACGTCCGGGATGCAATCGGCCCACTTGTAAGGGCTGCCCACAGGCCCGTCTATGAGGTCAGGATTCCCGCGCTCCAGGGCCTTGGAAGGATAGGGCGTGACGGCCGTTTCGACGCCGATATCCGGCCGATCGCGCTTACGAGGCTTCGCGAACTTTTCGGTGACAAGGACGTTGACTACCGGGTCCGCGCCGCTGCCGCCGATGCGATCGGCAGTATTATCCAGCCTTCCGGCAGGATGGATCCCTCGATTTATCTTATCCTTGTTGAAGGAATGGCGGATTCGCATATGGAGGTCAGAAGGGCCGCCGCAAAGGCGATCGGAAAGGCAAACCTGCCGCAGATAGAAAAGGACGACCGCACAAAGGTCTTTTTCCTGCACAGGGTGCATAAGCCGATTGAATCGTTGGAAGGTGATTAATAACGACCGTATTCATAAACTCCATGAAATAAACGGGGGCAGGTCAGACCTGCCCCCGTTTTATATTAAACTTGCGCGTGTTAAGTTACTCAAGTTGACTGGGTTTTGGCAAGAACGCGAAAAAGAGTTCAAAAGTTCGAAGGTTCAAAGGTTTAAAGGTTCAAAGGTCATAACTTTTGAACTTTTGAACTTTTGAACCTTCGAACTTTTCTGATAGATGTCGGGGGATTATGCAAAAGTCAGTCAACTTGAGTAAGTTACAGCAGGACCGGTTGTTTCTGCCGGGCCTCCGATGCCTGCGTGCGCGACAGGTCGTATTCCCGCTGCATCCTGCGGGCAAGTCGAATGTTGTAGCGGTATGAAAGGTTGCTGACCAGCATCGTAAAGAGCTTGTGCCCGTGCAGGATGCAGCTGAACACCCGGCGCAGGATGCGCGGCAGCGAATAGAAGGTCCGGTCGCAGATGTCCATCTCTCTGGCCATGTCGGCGCAGCTCAGGTTCCTGTATTTGGCAACCGGCAAAGTCAGGGTGTAATACCGCCAGTCTTCGGGAAACACGTTTGCGGCGATGCGGCCCTCCGACACCAGCCTTTTCCAAAGGCGCGTGCCGGGCAGGGGCGTCAAAAACAGTGTGTTGAGGATGTCAACGCCGTAGCGATTGGCCGCCTCGGCTATCCGCCTGCCGATGCCGTGCTCGTCCGTGTCCAGCCCTATGATAAAAGAACCGACCACAAGGATGCCGAACTTCTGTATCCGGCGGACCGAAGCCTTGAAATCACGGTTGTTTTTTAAGTTGAATCTCTTGCCGATCTCCGCCAGTCCTTCAGGCGTCGGCGACTCAAAGCCGATGAAGAGACCCCTGCAACCGGCCCTGGCCGCGAGCCTGAGCAGTTCCGTGTCGTCGGCCACGTTGATGGTTGTCTGGCCGATCCACGTCTTGCGCAGGTTCGCGCGGATCAGGGCTCTGAACAGGTCCTTGGCGCGGTCGATATGTTCCGCGCGGGTGCCGATGAGGTTGTCGTCGACGATAAGGACGTTTTTTTCCCTGATCGACTTGAATTCCTCTACGACGTTTTCAATCGGCCTGTGCCGGTAGCCCCTCCCGTTGAAGGCCGACACGCTGCAGAAGCTGCAGTTGAGCGGGCAGCCGCGCGTTGTCTGGATCGAACCGTAGAAATACCCGGACGGAAGCAGGTCGTGCCGGGCCGGCGGGGATTCGGTCATCTCCGCCTGCTCGCCTACGTAGGAACGCTTCATACCGCCGTTCTGAGCGTCGTAGAGAACCTGCGCCCAGACGCCCTCGGCTTCCCCCTTTACCACGGTGTCGACCCGCTCGAGAGCTTCTTCCATGCACATTGAGGCGTGGATGCCCCCCATCACCACGGGCACGCCCAGGTTGCGGAAATATGCCGAAACCTCGTAAGCACGATTGACCTGCGAGGTAAAGGCCGTAAGTCCGACCAGGTCCGGCCGCGGCATGGCCGAGTAATCCGGGATCTTAAGGTTCTCGTCTATGATGGTGATTTCCCACTCGGGCGGGGTCAGGCCGGCCAGGATCATGAGGCCGAGTGGTCTCCAGATGCGGAAACGGTTCAAGCGGTTTGCGTTATCACTGGTTATGCATACAAGCGGGTTGGACGGGTTTATCAGGTAGAGGCGCACTGGTTGTCTTCCTTGTAGTCCGGGTCCATCGGCTTTAAGTGCCCGGACGGTTAAATAGAAATAATTTCCGCAAAGTTTCTGGGATATACACTGACTCTTGATTGCCTTTAGAGATATTTAATACTTGCAGGAAGTTGCAGGTGTTAATGTCTCATTTTCCAGAATCACGATATCCGTTTTGCTCCCGGATATTATACAGCGTGAAACAGGAAAATAAAGCATATTTTCCGCGGTTTGCCGGGAAAGCACGGAGCGTGAAAAAGGCTCACTTTACGAAAACTATTATGCCGTGCCCGTCGCACGCCCGCAGGCAATTTAAAAACCGTTGACACGGCCGTTATCATGGCTACAATAGAATTTCCGGTGAATTCTCTGGGAAAGAGTGTGCACGAACGGTTGCGTCAGAATATAGATGAGATTCGCGGTCGCCTTGCCGATGCGGCCGCGCGCGCCCGGCGCGACGCCGCCGGGATTACCGTCGTAATCGTAACAAAAACCGTCGGCGTCGACGTGGTTCGCGCGCTGATAGAGCTCGGTGAAAAGGACTTCGGAGAAAATCGGATACAGTCCGCGCTGCCGAAGATTGCCGAGGTTGGGCCGGGGCCGACATGGCACATGATCGGGCACCTGCAGCGAAACAAGGTGCGAAAAGCCCTGGCCGATTTCGCGGTGCTGCACGCGGTCGATTCGGTGAAACTCGCGGCCGCGGTTGACAGGATTGCGGGCGAAACAGGCCGGGTAGTGCCGGTTTTTCTCGAGGTAAATGTTTCCGGGGAGGGAACGAAACAGGGCTTTGAAGCGTCTGCAATAATGGAGGAGTTTGAAAACCGTCTCCAGCTCCGGCATCTGGATCTGAGGGGTCTCATGACGATGGCTCCTTATTCGGACGACCCGGAGGATTCGCGGCCGTATTTTTCAAAGCTTCGGGATTTGCGCGACCGCATCCGCACGGAAACCGGGCTTGCCATGCCGGATTTGTCTATGGGAATGTCGGGCGATTACGAGGTCGCCGTCGAGGAAGGCGCGACCTGCCTTCGCATAGGAACCGCGTTTTTCGAGGATGTATAACCGAAGAACCAAAGAACCAAAGAACCAAAGAACCGAACAACCGAATAACCGAACAACCGAATAACCGAACAACCGAAGAACGGTTTATATGTAATGCCCATTCTGATTATCGAAAAAGGAAAAGACAAGGGTAGAAAGGTCCGCCTTGAAAAGGAGACGTCTCTCGAGGCGGGCCGGGGACAGAATGCGGACCTCCGGCTGCGCGACTCGATGACGAGCAGAAGCCATTTTCGAATCGAGTACGGCCGGAACGACTGGTTTATTACCGACTGCGGCTCTTCCAACGGCACCTTTGTCAACAACAAGAGGATCGATTCGCGCACGAGGCTCGAGCTGGGCGATGTTATACTCGTAGGCGATATCCTGCTTTCCTTCAGCGCCGACCCGGAGGCCGGCGAGACGCTTGCGGCGCCGGGCACCGCGATTGCCGGTTACATTATTGAGAGGCGCATCGGCCGGGGCGGGATGGGTACCGTATACAAGGCGTTGCAGGTTTCCCTCGACCGCCCCGTCGCGCTGAAGGTGCTCTCGAAGGAACTGGTCCAGGACAAGAACTTCATCAACATGTTCATCCGCGAGGCGCGCGCGGCCGGGCAGCTTAACCACCCGAACATCGTGCAGGTCTACGACGTCGGCAGCCACGACGGCACGTATTATTTTTCGATGGAATTCATGGGCGGCGGTTCGATCGAGGAGCTGGTAAACCGCGACGGCAGGCTGCCGGTTCACCTGACGCTGCAGTATGCGATAGGCGCCGCCCGCGGGCTCGAGTACGCGATGAAACGCGGGATCGTCCACCGCGACATCAAGCCCGACAATCTTATGCTTACGGAAGAAAACTCCGTAAAGATCGGCGATCTGGGCATCGCGCGGTCCATGCAGGAAGGCAGGGTGTCGCAAAAGGAGGGTGTCTCAGGTTCTCCGCACTATATGGCTCCCGAGCAGGCGCAAGGGCTTGACATCGACACCCGCGCCGACATTTACGGACTCGGGGTATCCGTGTTTCAGATGCTTACCGGAAGGACGCCTTACCTGGGAAGCTCGCCCCGTGAAATAATCCTGAAACAGATCAACGAGCCCGCGCCCTCGATTCGCTCCATAAACCCGGAAGTGCCCGAGGATGTTTGCGACGTGGTCAAGCGGATGATGGCAAAGGATCGTGAGAAGCGCTACCAGGACCCCGCCGAGCTTATAGAGGACCTGACGGCGCTCCAGAGAAAATATCCCGGGGAAGGCATTGAGGTCGAAAGCCCGGGCCTGGACCTGGGGAAGCTGGCCCTGCCCGGCATGATTATCGGCATCGCCATCGTGGTCGCCGTCGTCGCGTATTTCCTGATTACAGGACTTATGGAGTCGAGCAGGCGCACCGCTGCGGCCAGGGAGAAATTTATGGGCCGGGTCAGCGGTATCACCACGCTGGTCCGCGAGTTCGATAAGAGGCGCGGCGGCCTGAAGAAACTGCAGGACGCAAAGGAAGAGGCCGAGAATCTTTACAACGAGTACAACCAGCGGGACGACCGCGAGGATTTCGCCGACCTGCTCGAAAAACTCTGGCATCAGTATGAAACGATCTCCAAGAAGCTGAAGGTGGAGCAGGAAAAGGAGATTAAAAGGGAGGCAATAAGGCGTTTCGACAGGCTGCAGAAAGAGACTCCGAAGGATATTGCCGGCGCCGGGGACGGTGAACTTGCCGAAGCCAAACGGAAGCTCGAGATTTTCCTCAGCGAGGAGAAATACCGGGATCTTCCCCAGTGGACCGAGGCTGAAATAAAGCTGGCGGAGATAAAGCAGGAGCTTCGGATTCGCAGCCAGTTCAGGACCGAGGGCGCCGAAGCCGTAAAGAAGCTCATAAACAACGTGCGGAGATATATTCCTTCCAAGAGATTCAGGGAAGCCATACTCGAATGCGAGGCTTTCCCCATTCGCTACAAGAAACTGATTTCCGTTTGGGCGAAGCGGGAGGAAATCGAAGCCGATCTCATAAAAGCCGTACGGGACGAGATATCAAAGCGGCTCCAGAACGTCCAGAGGCTTGTCAACAAGGCAAAGCTCGAGGAAGCGCTCGAGGAGGCAAAAGAGCTCGAAAACGATTATGCGGGCAGGGTTTTCGATACCTTCCGGCTGCGCATTGAGAGGAAGAGACGCGAGATCGAGGGCGTTATCAAGCGCCGGAAGGAGCAGGAAATCCTGGTTACGCGCAGGAGTGACCAGAGCAGGTTCCGAAATATTTATTCAAAGGCCCTGGAATACATGAAGGGGCACGATTTCACCAACGCAAGGAACCAGTTTACCTCCGAACGCCATTGGCTCAAGACTGATGAGTTCAAGAAGAAGGCCGACGCGGTCGCGGCGGCGATGGGATACCTGGTCTCGCTGAAAAACAGACTCTGCAAAGAGCTCAACGGCCCACTCAAGGGAACCAAATTCAAGCTCGGGCCGTATGAAGGAAAGGTCGTCAGCGCGGATAAGAACTTCATCAGGCTTATCGGTGGCGCAGGCATCGAGGACCTTGTGCGCTGGGAAAGACTCTCGAGCACGGATCTGGGCAAGATAATAGTCCACGTTAAGCTGGGTCCGGAGGAAACCATTGGCCGGGCGGTTTATCTTTACGAGATCGGAAACAAGAGGGAAGCGAATAACCACGCCAATCGCGCCATTGCCAAGAATCGTCTGCTGAAAAAACCCTGGCAGGAATACCTCGATGCTAGAGATTCGCGATAGCGGCCGCGGGATTATCATCCCGGTGCGCGCCACTCCCGGCGCACGGCGCAACGCGGTCCTCGGGCTCCATGGCGGGCGCCTGAAAATTTCCGTATGCGCCGCCCCCGAGGGCGGCAAGGCGAACAAGGCTGTGGCGGGAGTGCTGGCAAAGGCGCTCAGGGTCAGGCGCAGCCAGGTCAAACTGGTGACGGGCGAGACGAACCGGAACAAGACCTTTCGCGTAACCGGACTTACCCGTGATGAAATCGAGGCGCGGCTTAACAGTCTGTAGGGGCAAGAAACACGCGAACACGCGCGCGCACTGCCCCTGCAACTGAAATATGACCGTTTGGAGGAGAAACACGTTGGCTCACACCAGTGCCCAGGTCGATAGTGCGGTAGCGGCTATCCGGAGTACGACCAAAGCCGAGCCCGAAGTGGCAATCATCCTCGGTACCGGTCTGGGGAAACTGGGCGAGCGCATCGAAAACAAGGCCGCGATTCCGTACGGCGATATCCCGGGCTTCGCCGAGGCCACGATGGAAACGCACAAGGGCGACCTCGCCTTCGGAACCATCTCCGGCAGACCCGTCGTGGCGATGGAGGGGCGTTTCCATTATTACGAAGGCCACGACTTCGACGCCATCACATTCCCCGTGCGGGTCATGCGCGCGCTGGGCGCGCACACGCTCCTGGTTTCCAACGCGGCGGGCGGCCTGAACCCGGACCAGAAAAAAGGCGACCTCTTCCTTATCGAGGACCATATCTCCTTTTTCGCCGGAGCGCCCCTTGCCGGACCGAACGACGAAAAGCTCGGACCCCGCTATCCCGATATGATCGAGCCTTACGACCACGGGCTCATCAACCTTGCCGGGCGAATCTGCGGCGAGGAAGGCTACGACTGCCGGCAGGGAACCTATGTCTGCGTCCGCGGCCCCCAGCTCGAGACAAGGGCAGAGTACCGCGTGCTCCGGATGCTCGGCGCCGACGCGGTCGGGATGTCGACCGTGCCCGAGGTTATAGTCGCCGTTCATGCCGGCTTCCGGGTGTTCGGCGTGAGCGTTATTACCGACCTCTGCCTTCCCGACGCGCTGAAGCCGATTGATATCCGGGAAATAATCGCGGTCGCGGCCGAGGCCGAGCCGAAAATGACCCGCCTGCTCGAGCGCATGATTGCAGAAGTGAATCAGTGAATCAGTGATTCGGTGATTCGGTGATTCAGTGATTCAGTGGCCCGGTTAGCGAGTTGTTCAGTAATTCTATAATTAAGTGATTCAACTGTTGAAATATAGGCTTTTATATTATAAATTGCCTGCCTTGACACCAATTCTCATTATAACCGAGTCACTGAATAACTGAGTCACTGAATAACTGAATAACCGAATAACCGGAGAACCGAAGAACCAATGGACTACAGACCTTCAGTGCGCGTGATGAAAACCAAGTTCCCGCAGCGCGCAAACCTGACCAGGAACGAGCCCGCCATGCGCAAGCGGTGGGACGAAATGAAACTGTACGGGGAAATCCAGAAGAACCGGAAGAATGCCGACCTCTTCGTGCTTCACGACGGCCCGCCCTACGCGAACGGTTACGTGCACATGGGCACCGGGCTGAACAAGATTCTGAAGGACGTCGTCGTCAAGTACAAGACCATGCGCGGCTTCCGCGCCCCTTACATCCCCGGATGGGACTGTCACGGCCTCCCCATCGAGTTCAAGGTTACCCGCGAGACCGAGGGTATCGAAAACCTCTCGGCGCTCGAGATCCGCAAGCTGTGCCTCGATTACGCGATGAAGTTCGTCGACATCCAGCGCGAGCAGTTCATGTCGCTGCTCTGTTTCGGAGACTGGCACAAACCTTATCTTACGGTCCACTCGAGCTACGAGGCCGCGGTTATCGAAACTTTCGGCAAACTTGTCGAGGCGGGCGCGGTATACCGCCAGCTCAAACCGATTCACTGGTGCATGAGCTGCAGGACGGCGCTCGCGGCCGCGGAGCTGGAGTACCAGACACTGCCCTCGGATTCCATTTACGTACGGATGGAAGTCGACGGCCACGTAAAGGCCGCCTTCGGACTTCCCGAGGACACGCCGAACGTATACGCGCTTATCTGGACCACGACGCCGTGGACGCTTCCCGCGAACACCGGAATCATGGTCGGCGAGAAGGTGGAGTATTCCTGCATAAAGGCGAAACGGGCGGACGGCGAAACCGAGTATTTTATCCTCGCCACCGACCTCGTGCGCGAAGTGATGGCCGTCGGCGGCGTCGGGGAGTTCGAGCAGGTAAAAATCGTCACGGGCGACAAGCTCGTCAGGCTCACCTACAAACACCCGTTTGTCGAGCGGACATGCAAACTCGTCCCCAGCCCCTACATCAAGCTCGATACCGGCACCGGCCTCGTCCATACCGCGCCCGGCCACGGCTCGGAGGACTTTTACGTCGGAACGTCGCAGGGGCTCGAGCTTGTCTCGCCGCTCGACGATGGTGGCTGCTTCACCGACGAGTTCGAGATGATGAAAGGCGTGAACGTTTTCGACGCCAACCCGAAAATCAACGAGCTTCTCGAAAAAGAAGGCTACATGTTCCAGCACGGCTCCATGGAGCACGAGTACCCGTGCTGCTGGCGCTGCAAGGAGCCGGTGATTTTCCGCGCGACGGTGCAGTGGTTTATAAAAGTCGACCACCCGCTTCCCGCTAGACCCGAGAATCCCGAGGGCAAGTCGCTTCGCGCGCAGTCACTCATCGCCGTCCAACCTGAATTTACGGAGTGGATTCCGGAACACGGGAGGGCATCGATGATGACAATGCTCAAGGAACGCCCAGACTGGTGCATCTCGCGCCAGCGGACGTGGGGGGTTCCGATCCCCGCGCTCCACTGCAAAAAGTGTGGAGAGGCCACGCTCAACAAGGAACTTTGTGACCGTGTTCAGCAGCTTTTCGCGGAGCACGGCGCCGACGAGTGGTACCGGCGCACCGCGTCCGAAATCGCGCCCGAGGGTTTCGCCTGCAAGTGCGGCTCCACCGAATTCGAAAAAGAGCCCGATATCTTCGACGTATGGTTCGAGTCCGGTAACTCGTGGAATGCGGTCTGCCGCGAGCGCGACGAGATAAAGGACCAGTTTCCGGTCGATCTCTACCTCGAGGGCTCCGACCAGTACCGCGGCTGGTTCCAGACTTCGCTCCTGCCCGCGGTCGCCTCCACCGGCAGTGCGCCTTACAAGACCGTTCTTACGCACGGCTTTATCGTCGACGAGGACCGGGAAAAGCTCTCGAAGACCAAAAAAGATAAAAAGGAATACGGCAAGGCCAGGGGCAAGAAGCTGACCGCGGAAGAGGAGAAACTCAAAACGCTTTTCGCGAATGCGGAAGACTGCGCGAAGAACTTCGGCGCAGATATCCTCCGCATCTGGACGACGTCCGTCGATTACCGCGAAGACATCCGCCTGTCGAACGAGATTATGGAGCGCCGCCAGCAGGCGTACCGGAAAATCCGCAACACCATCCGCGCGCTGCTCGGAAACCTGAACGATTTCGACCCGAAGAAAAACAGGGTCGAATATAAGGATATGAACGGCGTCGACAGGTGGGCGCTGATGCGGATGGAGGAAATCCGCGCGGAAGTTACCGACGCTTACGAGAAATACGAGTTTTATCGTGCCTTCAACGTGCTGAACAATTTCTGCATCGTCGACCTGTCGAGCTTCTACATCGACGTGACCCGCGACCGCCTCTACTGCGACGGTGAGGACTGGCCGGGCAGGCGGAGCGCGCAGACCGCGTATTACGAAATCGCGAAGACAATGGTAAAGCTGTTTGCGCCGATTCTCGCCTACACCTGCGAGGAAGCGTGGCAGTACATCCCCGGCGCACCCGACGAGGCCAAATCCGTCCACCTCGCCGACTGGCCGGTGGAAAACGAAAAGATAAAGGAGAATGAATATATCCAGCACTTCTTCAAAGGCTGGAGAAAGTTCTTTGAATACGTAAGGCCCGTAATAATGATTAGTCTTGAAGCGTCGAGAGATAAAAAAATAATCGCGAGCAATCTTGAAGGCAAAGTAAGATTCACATTCAGCAAAGAAGGTATGCAAGCATATAAAATGGAAGAGATTGTCTGGTTCTTGGAGAGAGAAAGAAATAAGTTGTCAGAATACATTGTCTGCTCTGAGGTTTTATTCTCAGAGGTTGGATCAAGGTCAAATGATGCACCGATTGAAAGGATTACTCATGTTTCCATAGAGAAGTCTGAATATCCCAAATGTGCGCGGTGCTGGAACCTGAGGCCGTCGGTCGGCAAAGATGAAAAGTACGATGACCTTTGCGAGCGCTGCGTGAAGGTTATGAACGAGTTGAACGGATAAATTGTAGGGGCAAGGCATGCGCGTGTTCCTTGCCCCTACAAACTATACGCTGTAGTTTTTTATGGAACCCTTTCAGGGTTCATTGCCGCACTCGGACTATTAACCCAGGGGCTTCGCCCCTGGGCTAACACGTAGAATCCCTTCGGGATTCCCAGGGAGCGGGCCTTCGGCCCGTGCACCATTTCGCAGGGGCGGATCTAAAACCCGTCCCACAACGCCGAAGGCGTTGTACGTGTCAGCCCAGGGTTTAAACGAGGCGAAACCGAGCGGAAACCCGGGGAA
>SOJX01000084.1 GCA_004376375.1 Planctomycetota bacterium | reverse complement strand
TCGGTCATTCGGTCATTCGGTCATTCGGTCATTCGGTCATTCGGTCATTCGGTCATTCGGTCTTTCGGTCATTCGGTCTTTTCTTGACCGGGGGACCGAAGGACCGAGGGACCAAAAGACCATTAGACCGACTTATCAATACTTACCGGCACAATATGTCCGATAACCTCCGAGAAATGCCCGCCAGTGCTCCGGTTCCGAGCCGGTGGTATTCGCGTTCCGGGAGAAAAACATGAAACATTCATACACGCGTTTCGGCAGTACGGTTCCGATCCGCGCGGCAAAAGTCACGTCCATATCGAAATTTACAATTGCGAGAAGCCCGCCGAGTTCGAATTGGATATCGACGCCCTTGCGCTTTTCCTTCTCCCATATGGTTTCGCTTCCGACCTTTCTCTTCCCTTCACGGGTCAAATCTTCCTTGGGAATCTCGCGGCGTTTGGGTGCTTCCTCGACTTCTTCCCCGGCCTTGGGGGTTACTCCGGTACTTAACTTCCAGAACTGCTCTTTCAGCGCGGCATATGCAAGAAAATCATCAACCCCGAGATCATGCGGCTGGAAAGTGTCCATGGTCAGTTCAGGTTTATGTATCCAGTACGTAAACGCGGACCCTCCGGGGATGGAATAGTTTTCTTCGTCCTCTTCCGCCTGTAGTCCGTGGAGGCTCAAATTTCCATGGAAGGCGGAAGTTTTCACATAGTCTTCGGTGGATGTAATCCGAAACGTTATTCTATTCTCATGCGAGAGCACGCCCAGGAATTCAGTTCTCTCACGCGCTCTTTTTTCGGCCTCCTTGAGGAGTTTTTTTTCTTCCGCCTGCCTTTCATCGGGGGGCAAGAGAGTTAAATCCCGTCTCCCGCGCACCCTTTGCTTGTCTATAAACATCAACTTGGCTTCTTTCACATGCGATCTTACGAAAAGCCTGTCCAGTATTTTTTCGTAAGTACGGTTTCCGGGAACAGGCGGAAATTCAAACCTGCTTCTGGGTCCGCGGATGAGGTGTATCTGGGGAAGATCTCCAAAGCGCACGGGCGGGACCTTTCCCCATTCACGTCCCCTGTAAGCGCCCATTATAAGCGTAATGGTTTCCGTCGTATAACCCGGCGGCTCGGAATAAAGGCGGTTCCGCGTCGTCCCCACATCAGTTATCCCTTTTCTGGCCCATTCCTGCAATATCCAGATAATAGCCTTTTCCCAGATTTCTTCCTGTTCAATACGGGTAAGTTCTTTTTCTTCCATTGCCTTCTTTAGAACGGCGTCCAGCTCCAGCAGGCTCGGGTCTGTAATCTTGCTTTTCAGACCGAGCCTTCCCCCGAGGCTGGTGATCTGATATCCCTCCTTGATAAGCTCCACCATCCCAAACTTGGCCGTACCGGCCTTCGAAACGCTCACCGACCCTCTGGCAACCGATACGTGGCTCTCACGACGGGATGAAGTTACCTTGAACTGGGTTCCCTTGAGCTTTACATCCGTCTGGCCCCCCGATCTGATCCTGATGTTGTAGCCTCGAGTCTCGTCCACGTCGCCGTCGAGCGTACCCTCATCCAGGATAAGGAGTATTTCGCCCGCCTTGTCGAATTTCTCGAAAGTCAGGACGCATCCATTGCCGGTCAACAGGAAATGACTTTTCGGGTCCAGGGAAAAGACAAGGTAGCTTTCGTTCCCGACGGTGCTTAATTTGTGCCCCTCCCTGAGGGCAATCTCACGAGCGTTACGCTTATTAATTATCTGCCACCCGGAGTTACCGGGTGGTTTGTGGAGCACCCTGCCGCCAATCTTGAATATGCTCGCGTAATTCACCTCAGGCAGTCTGAACCCGGTATCACCCGCATGCTCCGGGGGAATGACGAGCCGGTTCACCACCACTACAGCCAGGACAATGATCGCCAGGAAAACACCGACGATAATGCCGACATTGATAAACAACTGCCGATTACCGGAGCTGCGGCCGGATCCCTTTTCGTCATTGAAGCTGTTTATCCTGGCCGGGTACATTATTCGGCCCCCTTACCGGGCGGAGGCTGGGCGGAAGCGCCATCCGTCTGCTCAATCCGGTGTCCATAACCTTTTCCGTAACCGTATCCGTACCCGCCTCTATATCCCAGCCCGTATCCGCGTCCGCCGTAGCCATAGCTCTTCAGACGCCCAAAAAACCCTCCTTCACTTTGCTTGTCCTCAAACCAGTTCACCACTATTCCGAGTATTGGAATGTTGATGTCGGCAACCTGTTTCTTGACCATGTTGAGGGCTTCAACCGGAGTCTTCTCAGGAGCATAGACAAGGACCATGCCGTCGACCATGCGCGAAAGAATCATGGCATCGACAACCATAAGTATCGGAGGCGTATCCAGAATCACAACGTCAAACATCTTCTTCGCGTCCTCGAAGAACGAGCGGAATTCCTTGGTGAAAATCAGCTTCGAGGAGTCCCGAGGTATCGATCCCGAGGGGATGAGATAAAGGTTGAAGATTTCGGTCGTATGCACGAGCTCCTGCCACGCGACCTCTCCGGCGAGAATTTCGCTCATTCCCTGGCTGTCGGAAACCTGCAACGATTTTTCAAGCGTGGGCCTGCGCAGGTTGCAGCTGCACAGCAGGGTTTTGTAGCCCATCTCGGCAAAGGCAACGGCAATATTCCCCGCGCAGGTGGACTTGCCCTCCTGCGGCCCGCAGCTCGTGATAATGAGCGAAAGCTTTGAGGGGTTGTTTAATTTCAGCAGAAGTTTCGCCTTGATGATTCTGAACCGGTCGGATATGCCGGGCAGGAATCCGAGGTGGCACAGAATAGGAAGGTCAGCCGCCGTAATCTCTCTGCCCTGATGAGCGGCGGCCCTGAGCATATCCGGTATGACCTCGAGCACCTCTATCCCCGATACTCGCTCGATAAGCAGCTCGGAAGCCGGGATTCCGCGCAGATATTCCATAAGAACGGCAATTCCGACCGAGATAAACACCGCAATGAAAATCAGCATAATCAGCGGCTGGGTCTCGGTAATCGTGGCCCTGCGTGCAAACGGCATGCGGTTCATTATCGTGTATGGAGAGCTCTCCGTCTCCAACACGCTTTCAATTTTGCTCAGGTCGCCCTGAATCTGCGACGCATAGCTTTTCAACGTGCTCACCTTTTCACTGATGCGCTGCCGGTTAAAGTTGGGGTGATTTGTGGAATTATCCAGCTCGTAAAGAGTGTTTTTCCAGAGAAGTTCCTCTTTCATCTCCTCGGCGGCCACGTGCCCGGAGACCGTTCTCTCCTCTTCCCCGGGCTCGGCGGGGCCGGCAGGTTCCTTCACGGCAGCGGTCTTCTTTTCCTCAGCTTCCTTTTCGGCCGGTTTATCGGCCTCAGTATCAGGGGCGGGTCCGGGTTTTTCGGATTCGCCGCCATTGTCTTTTTCCTTGTTTTTGGGAGTTTCCGGCTCGTCTTCCTCGCCGGGCAGTTCTATATCATCCGGAACCGGCATTTCCGCGCGTTTCTTTCTGATTTCCACCTCGGCCTCTTCGTAGGCCTTTTTATCCTTCTCAATATCCAGGTTCGCCGCCAGGAGCTGGTCGTTAAGTTCTTTTGCTTCTATCCTTTTCGCAAACTCCTGGTCCTTCCTGGCTATCCATACGGGGTCTGCGTCTATATAATCCGGTCCCTTCAGGCTCGGGCGCGTATCGGCCTTCTTAATTGCGACAAGCATTTTCAGGCGCTTCTTAACCGCTTTGAGATCAGGCCACTCATCCAGGAAGTTTTTGTCCAGTTCTTCTTTCACGCTGTTCAGGTTTTTTATTTCACTATCGAAAGAGAGCAGGATCCCATCTATCGCTTCCTGCACGCCGGCTTTTTTCTTTAGAATATTGTCCCGGTTCTTTTCGTTTGCCTTGAGGCTGGCCAGCTTCTCGTCCCGCTTCTTCAGGAGTTCGAATTCAGCGCTTGCCTTTTCCAGGAACTTTTTGATGAGTCTCAGGCGGCTGAAAAGGCGGTTGCGATAACGGCGCTTTTTTTCCTGCCGCCGGTCCAGCGTATACTTGACAAAAAGGTCGGAAAGGTTGTGGCAGAAATCACGGGCCTGGCCCGGTTCGGGGTCGAAGCAGGTGACGCTGAACGAGCGGTTATTTATTTTCTTGGTTCTGACGCGAGGCTCCATAGTCTCGTTTATCCGGCGGTATCGCTCGACCGGATTAACTTTTATAGACTCCCAATATTTCGGCCTGGTCGTGCGCAGGAGCAGCTCCAGGATCTCGGTGGACCTTACAAGGTTCATTGCATTTTCAATCGTTTCTTCTTCCCACATCCCCCCCATTATTTCCCGGATTTCCTGGCGCCCGGACCGCTGGGATTCAAGCACAACCTGAAAGTCCGCATGGTACCACGCGGGCTGCCAGACAAGGTAGAAATACACGGTGACGAAATACAACGCCAGCACGCCGAGAATGAGCTTCCACTGACGCCTCAGTATCATAACGAAATCAGATATGGATTCAGGATGCGCCATTCAAACTACCGTAATAACCAAGTGCCCTCAAAAGCGTTTCTGCAAATACCAACCTTCGCCATGTCATGTAACCTGGAAGACCAGGCTATTTGGGTTCCCCTGATTCAGATATATCCTGTGCCGAGGCTGCCACCCCGACCATCCCGGACAAAGGCGAAAGCAAACGATTCAAGAAGTCAAGCACGTCGGAGGTCGTACTCTCCGGGATATACAGGACCGAGCCATCGTCCATTTGATAATTCTGGTCGATTTTTCCTTCGAGCACGGCTGCGAGATCGAAAGTGATACTTTCAGGATGCGTCTTGCCGTCCTCCCTCTTATCGAAATAACCGGTAATCAACGTCGCGGCGCTCATAACGGCGCCGAACCGTTCAAAATCCGCAAGAGCGATTGCCTGAGTCACCGTAATCCCTTCGTCCACCGAGAACTGGCCCGGCCTGTTTACCATCCCCAGGATAAATATCTTGATCTTCTTCGATATCGGGATATACATGGTCTCGCCCGGTGAGATAAAGTCAATCCTCTCGTTCGCGTCTCCGAAGAGGATGGGATTCAGGTCGACAAGTCTTTCCGTCCCGTCTTTGCCGATAATCTTCACCGCATCGAGTACGGCGCCCTTTCCAAGCCCATCCGCCTTTGCAATGACCCACGCAACCGAGCGGCGCGTTGCGCCGTCCAGGTTGTACTTGCCCGGCTTGTTCACCGCACCCGTTACGGTAATCGGAAAATCCTTGGCGGCGATTATCAGATCACCCGACTTGAGAATGATATTATCGGAGAGTTTTTTCCCGGAAATCAACTCGTCGAGGTTAATCGTCTTATACTTGCCTTCCCGGACCGCAGTTATGCTGCGGATAGGCGAATCCTCGGTCCATCCGGCAAGCGTCAGCACCTCAAGCAAAGAGGGCTGGCCGCTGATTGTCAGCTTGCCGGCCTTTGGCAGGCTGCCCGCAACGAAAACGTAATGTTGCCGGCCTTCTTTAAGACCCACGCTTACCGAAGCGTCGCGGACAAGGCCGCCTTTCTCGTATGCCTCTTCCAGATCGGTCATGATTTGCTCGATGGTCTTGCCTTCGGCCTGCATGGGGTCAAGAAGTTTGGGCATTATCTTTCCGTCAACGGACACGACAAGCTCCTGCTCGAGTCCGGGAACATCTTTGATCCTTATGAGTATCTTGTCGTTCGGCCCCAGAATATATCGCACCTCATCGCGCGGGGTCGGGGTGCTGGAAAAAGTCTCGTCGGGAGGCTCCGGCGCTTTCTTCTCAGGCGGTATATTGGCTTTTCGGGTCTTCGGGCGCGGCTTCGTGCCCACCGGTGCCATAACTTTCGGTGCCTCTTTACACCCCTCTAAGCTCGAAAGAACAAGGGCAAAGAGCAAAAGCAGTGCTGACATGTGAATCCGATTCATAAGTAACCTCAAAGTACTATTTTGAACCTACTTTATCCTGCGTCGCTTAAGCGGTGCAGGTCCCCTCACTGGAGCCCGTCCCTTGGTCGACCTGTTGCCTACATATTTCGGCTCCGCTTCAATAAGCACTGGGTTAAACAGCCTGGCTATCTCCTGGAGAAATAATAACGCATGTGCGGTGCGCGTCTGAGGTACGTAAACCACTGCGCCGTGCTCCAGGTACGGGTCGGGCTGGCCTTTCATACCGCTTAAAAGCGCCTCCGCGTCCACCTTTATCGCCTCTTTCCCATCGGGGGAAATAATCGTAGTCTTGTCGAGCGCGGCCCCAAAGCGCGGATGCGGAATCAATGCCAGCATCTGACTGAGGCGTATTCCCCCGGGAAGCCGGCACTCTCCCGAGCGATGGGGATGGTATTTCCCTTTCCCGCCCATCGAGAACATGCCCGCGGCATAAACCTTGATCCACTTTTTTCCCGGAACGAATACAACGTCGCCGTCAGTGACAGCGGGAACATTTTTCGGGCCATTACTCAGATTCGCGACTTTTTCGCTGCCGTCCGGATGAAATATATACACCTTATCCAGATTCGCAGAGGTTCCGACGCCCCCGATAGACAATAGAAAATTCGGGAGCGGCATATCGCCTCCGGGGAAAAACTTTCCATCGTTACGAACCGCACCGAGGGCCGTGACCCCCTTGACGGGCACCACCCCTATCACGTCGTTCGGAAGGATGCGGAAGTTCTCCCCGCTATGTCCGTAGAGGTAGATGTGGGGAAGCCAGACTCTGCACGTCTTGCCTTTCCTGAACACGATCACAGTCTCACCGTGAAGCCCCGGCGCCCAGAGAACGGTCGACAGCACGGAAAGCAGGGTCGATTTATCGTCCAGCTCCACCGTGCGCTGCGGACGCTCCACGCCTACAACGTAAGCGATGCGGGGCTGGTATTCCTCCCGCGAAAGAAATATCCTGGGCTCCCGAACAACAGCGCTGTAAGACTCCGCAAGATATTCGCGGAATTCTTGGGGAGAAAGATCCTGGACGTATCCAATCGTACTAAGGCACTGCAGTTCTATCGTGCCGGTGAGCGAGACGCGGACTCGTGCTTCAATATGGGTCCCGAGAACCTTGTAGTAGTACAGGTCGCCGGGCTGCAGCCGCTGGACAACACCCTCGGGCGGGTTGTGAAACACCGGGTCGGGCGGGGGCAACGGGGGCTCTTTCCAGGGCTCCATATCCACCCAGGTCATCTGCGGCCTTTTCCTGAAAGACGGCTTCGCACTGTCGGTCGGTATAGTCGTGCAGCCGGCGAACGCGGAAGCTATACAGAGTCCGCCGACACACAAGATGCAACCCAATGTCACCCGAGCCATCCTGCTCATTCAAATCCTCAATTCAAACCACAAATCGCAAGTCACGGGCTATAATGAATAAACCTTTATTCTCTTTAACATTTGACCTGCGGCTTGCGGCCTGTGACCCACTTAGTTGACCGTCAACCCCTGCATGTGTCGCACCGGGCCGTCGAACTGGTCGGTAGTGGATTCCGCGCTGGTTACTCCAACTGCAAGAATTTCCATACCGCCGGTCTCGGCGCCCGAAAACTTCCGCGACCAGAAACCGTTCCCGCTCCTGTAAAAAACAACCCCTCTTGCAGGCACCTTCGCGTGCTTTGCGAGGTGCAGATGCCCCAGAAGGCGGTACACCTCCGGCGAAAGGTCGCTTTTCGAATCCCGCGATTCGGGCAGGACAAGCCCGAACACAAGCCCTTCCGACTTGCCCGACGTCGAGCGCTTCACAAAAATGAAATCACAGCTCGGTTCGATATGGTTTTCAAACCCGCTGCTTTTGCCGTTCAGGAACCTCGGCCATCCCGAGGAATCAAACCCGTCGGAAACATACCACACCTCGATCGGGCCCTGCGGGGAATCCAGGGTGAAGATGGCGTTCTCCCGGCGGTCCTCGACCGGGCGCCTGCGCAGGACCGATCCCACCTGCTGAGAAAGCGTTTCCCCGAGAAGCTCGAGCACCCAGAGCTGCCAGAGCGTCGTGTCGAACCTCGGCCCGAAACCGAGCGTTTCGGTGATAAGCCAGCGGACCCGGCTGAAGTAATTGTCCCGCAGTTTTTCAAACCAGTCAAGCAGCGCGGCATAAAGCGGCGTCCCCCTGCCCATCAGGTGTTTCTTGACGCGCCGCTCGGAGCCGGCGCGCAACTGCTCCATGCCGGGATCGTCGGGCTTCTTAACCCGCCTGTAAAACGAAAGTCCCTTGAGCTCTTTTGCTTTCAGGAAGTTTTTCAGGTGCGCGTAATGCCTCGAAAGCCGCTGGAAATGCGGACCCGCCTCCTCTATCTCCGTGAGCAACTGCTCGACCTCGTTCGAAAGCAGGCTCAAAAGCGCGACCAGGTATCTGTTCTCGACCGTGTCGGCGCTCTCGCGGTTGACAATGCACGGATAAATCTGCGGCACCACGCGCTGCATCCTGTATCGAACGTAACGGCCCACGTCCACCTTGCCCTGCACGTGTCCGGTAAGCTCGCGCACCTCGCGGGTGAGTGCGCGCGTGGAATAGGCCAGTATCTTGCCTGCCAGGCCTTCCAGGTGCTCGAGCTCCAGCATCAGCGAATTAACGCGTATCACTTTCTGTTCGCGGTGCTTTTCCTCGCGCTCCTTCTCGTCCTTGTCCGGCTTGTCGCCGCCCAGTATGTAGGAAACTTTCATCCGGGTGAGGTCGCACTCGACCCTCGGGAAAAACGAGAACACCAGCGGACCCGCGGCGCGATAAAGCTTCAGCCTGGTCTTCTCGTCAAAGATGCCGCGTTCCCCCAGCCGCTCGACGCGCGCCGACTTGAGCACGCCTTCGACGAAGACTTCAGTGCCGTCCGGCAGGGAGGCGACGAAGCTCGAAATCTGCGGCAGCGGCTCGGAAAAGAGGTTGATTTCCTTCGATACGCGGGCTTTTTTTTCCTCCGCCGAGTCTTCGACCTCAACGGTGATTTTCAAGCCGGACGTGGGGAAAAATCCCGCTACACCGCTTATCACACCGGTGTCTTCATCAAGGGCCAGGTCGCCCGGAAGGCTTCCCTCGACGAGGCGCCAGCGATAGGGCGGGCGCCCTCCCTCCGCCATAAGCTGATGGAGGAAGCGGTCCTCGCGCGGAAGGTCGAGAATCGTCGCCGGCGTCACAATTTCAAGAAGCGCGGACGGTACGACCGAAAGCTGGAATTCCTGTTCCGTCTCCTCGGGAGTATCCTGAGAGTCGCTCGCGGCTACTGCAAAGGCGTAACGCCCCACGGCCTCACGGGCGGGGCTGCCGCTTATGCGTCCGTGAGTCGGGTCGAGAGTAAGGCCGCCCGGAAGCCTGCCGCGCTCGATGCGCCACTTGCAAGGCGGTTTACCGCCGCTGGCGAAAAGCTTGACGTCATAATGCCGGCCGGCAACCGCGTCTTCAAAATCCTGGGCCCCGATTTCAAGGTCCTTTTCCGGCAATATAATCAGGTTGAATTCGCGTGTCGCAGCCTGGGCGGGCCGCTGGGAATCGGCGGCCTCGATCTTGAGCTTGTAAGTCCCAATTATCTCGGGCTGCGCGAGACCTGTGAGCCGCCCCCGGCCCGCCAGAAACTCGATACCCGCCGGAAGCCGGCCCGCTACGAGACGCCAGACGTACGGCTCTTTGCCGCCGCGCGCGGTGAACTCGAAAGTGTACGGCGTATTCGCCGACACGTGCGGCACATCCTCGGTAACAAATTCAAAATCGGCCCTCGGCTTGATCTGCAAAAGGAAGAGCCTCTGTACGATAAGAGGCGGCTTGGAGCTGTCGCGCACGCGCACGCGCATCCTGTGCAGGCCGATGGCCTCGACAAACGGGACGCCGAACAGCAGGCCCCGCTCGCCGTCGAATCGGAATCCCGCCGGCAGGTCGCCTTCGGCTATGTCCCACAGGTAGGGCTGCACGCCGCCCGAGCCTTCGAACTTGGCCTGGTAGAATTCCCCCTCCTGCGCGGGGAAAAGGTGCATGGTGTCGAGCACGAGCGGCCGCGCCTCGCGCACGATAAGAGAATAGGCGAAATACCGCGGCGGACTCGGGCTGCCTTTTTCTTCACACCTGAGCACCCAGTAATACGTGCCTGCGGAATCGGGGGCAAGCCTGCCCAGTATCCGGCCCGAGACAGGGTTCAACGCCAGCCGCTCCGGCATTTCGCCCAGCGCGACGGTCCAGTGCTGCGGCCTTGTGGAACTGGACTCGGGCGGGAGATACGAAAAGAGTTCAGTCTGATAGCCGTCGGGAAGGGCAATCGGCGTTGTCGGAAGGTCTTCTTCTTTAAACTCCCGGTCCTTGACCTTCCTGATGTCGGCGCCGACCTGCCTTTCGAGGCTGGAAAACGGCACACCATGGGTCTGCTGGCAGCGGGGGCAGAAAACCTTTACCTCGAGCGCGTAATGCTCGATAGGAAACCGGTATCCGCAGTTGCAGACGTATACTAGCTCTTCAAGCGCCATACTATAACCGCACGCCTTTCCCCCGAAAGATGGACTATGGGTATACACTCCTTCCCATCATCCACCTGTAAAAGAGAACACATAAGCTTAACACCCAATTCAGGCCGTGTCAACATGTTTTCACAACCCGGCGGCGGCAATATCGAAATATGGTTTCCAGACGCCCTATAAGCCCGTTTTATTGAAATCGGGCTGCGGGGAAAAAACCCGGGATATGGCGAAAAAAACCGTTTTTCTGCTCCCCGACAGAATGCCGCTGAAAAGCGGAATTTTTTTTAAAAACCGCATTCCGCCGGATTGCGGAACGGGGAAATCAACTCTTTTTCAGGCCCGGCGCCGCCGTATGAATCGTCTTTATCGCCTGTTGAGCCGGCGTGTTTTTATGACCCGGCAGAGCACTTTCAGCTAAAAAGAATTGCGCACCCGCCCATGGGAATGTATAATTTCGCCCAAGAAGATTCGGCCGGACCGTGTCCGAACCGAATAACTGAATAACCGAACAACCGAATAACCGAAGAACCGAATAACCGAATAACCGAACATGCGGGGGATAGAATGCAGATCAACTGCCCTTCCTGCGGCAAATCGTATGAAGTCGGGATACTGCAGCAGAAACGCGGCGAAGGCACGTGTCCCGAATGCGGCAAGGCCGTGGACATCTTCAAGGCCCAGGCCGAGGCCAGGGAAGCGCGCGAAGCGCCGCCCGAGCCCGACCGCGGAATGCCGCTGAATACCAAGATAACGTTCGAAATCAATCCCGGCGAATGGCTCGAGCTCAACATCCCGCCCGAGGGCTGGAAGCCGCTCGCCTACGTCCTTCTTTCCGGGGCCGGGCTTGTCTTCATTTTCGCGATAATTGTCATGGTCTGGTTCATAATGGACGACGTTACCTGGCTGCTCCAGTTCCTGCCCGTCGCAATGATCCTGGGGAGCGCCTACCTCGTCCTCTGGGGCCTGTCCTACGCCTACGGCACGACGCGCATTTACGCGGACAAGGAAAATTTCAGCTGTACGCGAAGGGTCTTCAAGCTTAAATGGATAACGAAAATATCTTCGTCCTCGATATCGAAGGTCAAACCGATACCGTTCTCGACGAAGGCGGATACGTATATCCCGTGCGTTATCGGGGGCTCGAAGCGCATCCAGTTCGGCCACTGGCTCACGCCCGAGGAGCAGGGCTGGACCTGCAAGGTCATCGGCAACTTCTTCGAGTTCCTCAAGATGGAAGAAGAAGAGTAAGGAAGTACCGAGTACCGGGTACCGAGTTTCGAGTTTCGAGTTTCGAGTTTCGAGTTTCGAGTTTAGCCGCCACGTTCGCGTGGCGTTTTTATTATCTTTACTTTCATCCTTCAGCCTTCATCCTTCAGCCTTTCTGCCGGGATTCCGTTTGAATCTCCGCGATTTGCCGTTAAACTTAAAGCAACGAAGCGCATGTAATTCCTTCCCTGATATAACTCTGTTATAATCTCCCATATTATGAAATTGTCTCTGCCCGTAAAACTCACTATCTTCGTCATCCTCCTCTTCGCGGCGGTCATCCTTTCAATGTATCTATACAACCCAATCAGTTTCTGGAGACACAAACAGAGATTATGCTCAAAAGAAGAATCCGTGCGGGAAAAAGCCGCCAACTCGATTGTATCCGAAGGCGAAAAGTCGATTCCTTATATTGTTGAATGGATAGAATCCGGGGAGAGCAGACTTATATTCTGTTCCGTCCTGGTTCTATGCAGAATGCTGCAAAAGGATTCAACCGCTCTGGATAGCGATATGGAAATTCTCCAGAACGCAATCGTGGCGGCGTTGGAGAAGAATCAGGAAATGAAAGAAAAACTTTACGAATTAATAAGAAGCGAACTGAGCCTCTGCCCGATAAGTGATCCTCCACCCGAATGGGTTTTCAAGAAACACGACCTTATGTATTCAAAGGGCATGTCGCTGTTTCTTGGATACTGGAAGAAACTTCTCAGGGCCGATAAACTTGAAGACTGGGAGATAACAAGTCTTATCTATATTGACCCTGAGGGCATAAGGATATTACAGGATAACTACCCCGAGGGTGAAGATGCGGCGCGACTGATTATCCTAGCGAAAAAGAGCCCCGATAGTTTTATTATTATGAACAATGAAGCCGCCGGGCTTCTGCATTTTGCGGCCATGAAGGGATACAAAAGAGCTGTCGGCTATATTGCAGGAGACACGGAAGTGGACATTAATGGACTTACCGATAGCGATAGAACTCCCCTTGACTACGCGCTGGAAGAAAAACGCATTGAGATCGCCGCGCTTCTCCGCTCCCTCGGCGCGAAGACGGGGGAAGAGTTGAAAAAGGAGATGGAGAAGAAGTGAAGTTGTCTCTCCCCGTAAAACTCACTATCTTCGTCGTCCTCCTTTTCGCGGCGGGGGTGGCGGTGTGCATGCTGTGGACGTTCGAGGAATACGGGCCGGATGAGGAGGAAAAAGACGAGGGGCCGGTTATCGGCTTCATGCTCAGGATCGGCGTCGTGACCGACATGAGCAGGGAAGAGATGGAAAAGCTTTCGGTCATGATAAAGAAGACTTCGCGCCGCCTGGCCGAGACCACCGGCGGCATGATGTATATCCGCGAAGCAATCTTCACCGATAACGATCCGCGCGGCGACATGCTTTACAACCCGAACCAGGGCCGAGGCGTTGTCCCGCGTAACAGCAACAACTTCAGCTTCGGGCCGGCCAACTGGTTCGTCGGCACGATCCTTCACGAGTTCGGCCACTTCAAGCTCGGCCTGGAGGACGAATACGACACAAGCATTTACGGCGTCGAGCCGGAGACGGACGTTTTCTGCGACAACTGCATAATGGCGCTGAAGCATAAAGCGGGCTGGTGCGATTCGTCGAACCACCCGGAAGGCTGCCACGGGAATTATCCCGGCTGCCGGGAAACGCTTGTCCGGACGTTCGGCAGACGCTGCCCGCGGCTCGCCGAAGCGTTCAATTATCCGAAGGAAAAAATCGTCTTCCCGCCTGAGACGAAAATAACGATAAACGATACGGAGTTGAAAAGCAAAAGAGGAAACAGGTAAAGAATAATTCGACAATCGAAAATATTAAAGAGGTCTTTCAGTCCTTCGGTCATTTGGTCATTCGGTCAAAAAACCAAAGACCTGCTGCTCGGTACTCGGTACTCGGTACTCGGTACTCGGTACTCGGTACTCGGTACTCGGT
>SOJX01000110.1 GCA_004376375.1 Planctomycetota bacterium | reverse complement strand
AGTACCGAGTACCGAGTACCGAGTACCGAGTACCGAGTACCGAGTACCGAGTACCTGGTACTTGACACTTGGTACTTGGTACTTCTTTCAGGCTGAATGCTGACGGCTGAAAGCTGAAAGCTCAAAGTCTCGCTTTTCATAATTCATAATTCATCATTCATAATTCTGCTTATTCAATCCACTTCAGGATATTTTCGACCGGTTTTCGGGGCGGCGGTTTCGGGTCTTCGTCAGGATAACCGACCGGCACTATCGAAAGCGGTTCCCAGGTCGAGTCGATACCGAGTATCTCGCGGATTTCGTCCGGCGCGACGAGCGGCCCGGACATGATGCATGTCCCAAGGCCGAGGTCGTGCGCCATGAGGCAGAGGTTTTCGAGCGCGAGGGACGCGCTGATGAGGCCGATATGCTGCTCCATCCGGAGGATTCTGTCGCGGTCTTTCGCCGGCATATCGTCTTCGATGAATTTCGAGATAACGGTAATATTCTGATATAACGGCACGATAACCATCGGCGCGCCTTCGAACTTGGAGAAATATTTCTCGTAAACGCGGAAGGCGTATTTGTAGCGTTCCGTTACGTGCTCTGAAAAGCGGTCCATCGTTTTATGAAGTGCTTTTGCGATACGGTCGATAACTTCCGCGTTACTGATAACGATGAATTTCCACGGCTGCTTGTTGCTTCCCGACGGCGCCGTTATCGCAGCTTCGATAAGTTTTTCTATCAGTTCCCTGTCCGGTTTTTCCGGCTTGAATTTCCTTATGCTCCGTCTTGCTTTCAGCGTTTCGTAGAGCATTTTTTAGATAGCCTCCATGGGTTTTTTCAAGTGCGGGTGGTTTTTATTTTTTATAATAATGCGCGAAGCTCAATTAATCGCCCCAGCGGGGCGTGAGTTTTCAGCCCAGGGTGAAGCGAAACGAAGTTTCGCGGAACCCTGGGAAACGATTCCCCGGAATTTTCCTTGCCCTGTAAGGGCAATACAATATCCGCGGATAGTCCCGCCCATTCAGGGCGGATTTTATTTTGTATCACCTGACCCTGGGTTCCGTCCGCCTTCGCAAAGCTTCGGCGGACTCCACCCAGGGCTGAGAACTTACGCCCCTCCGGGGCGATTCCTCGAGCGGCTTCGCCGCGCGTTATTATCGGCAGACAGGAATGTCTGCCCCACCCGAAAAACATTTATTTCCCTGTTTCCCTGTTTTCCTGTTCCATTAATTCTTTTCCCGTTTTGCCGCCGTGTTTGCGGAGGAACGCCGCGATTTCATTCTTTTCTCTCTCAATCGCGCAATCCAGCGGCGTCCGGTCACTATGGTCTTTTGTATTTATTCCTGAGCCTTTTTCGATAAGAAGTTCTACTACACTATTACGACCATGTATGGCTGCTGAGTGCAGTGGTGTCAATCCGTAGTTAGTCTTTGAATTAACTAACGCGCCTTTATTGATAAGCATTTCGGCGATATTTTTATCACAATATCCTGCTGCATGATGCAACGGTGTCCAGCCGTCTTTATCTCTTGGGCTAACTTTTGCGCCTTTTTCAATTAGGAGTCTTGCGATTTCGTAACGGCCGTTTGCCGCGAAGTGCAATGGTGTCATAACGTAAATGTTTTCGACGTTAACATCAGCGCCTTTGGCGATAAGAAATCCGGCAATAGAATAATAATTGCGGGTTGCCGCTATATGAAGTGGCGACTCGCCAATTTTGCCTTTTGCATTGACTTCAGCTCCTTTGGATATGAGAAGTTCAGCAACGGCTTTTTGGTTAGAATATACAGCCCAGTGTAACGGTGTCCAATCAAGGGGGATTTCTCTACAATCTGTTGCGTTAACCTCTGCACCTTTTGCAATAAAAAGTTCTGCGATTTTCGGGTAACCTTTCTCGGCTGCGAGATGGAGTGGGCGGCGATCGAATATCTCCTGCTCACTAACATCATTCGGTTTCGCCCAGTGGGTGATGAGGAAATCCGCTGCCGGTTCGCCGCCGGCGAGGTTACGGGCGAGCGCATCTTTGCCTGCCGGGCCGCATGCTATCAGGCCGTTAACGCCTTCGACACGTTTTTTATCGTCTGCGGAATTGAGTTTGCCGACGTAATAGCGCACCCGCACCGGCGTCCATATGAGCAGACCGCCGAGAAGCAGGCAGAAAAAAACTACGACGGCGATACCGATTTTCAGGGGGAGGCCGATTTTCATAATGCCATCTTATCACGGTTTTGCGGGATTATGAATTATGAAATTTCGTAATGCTATTGTTAGCGGCCGCGCTTGCGCGGCGCTGAATTAATAGACAAAATTCAACGCGCCGCAGACCACACCGGCCACGCGGCGCCGCTAACAGGAATCCACAATTCGCAATCGAAACGGCCAATCCGGGCCATTTTACATAATTAACTTGGCCTGCCCGAATAACCCATATAATGGCAAGGATTTATAAGATTATTCTTGCCTATTTATGCCGGTAGGTTATAATAAAATTTTGGACAGGGGAATGAACAAAAGTATCAGCACACGGCGAAACTTTTCCTCTGATTAGGTGTGGTGCGGGACAGATGGAGTTCTGGCGCCTGCCAATGGACGTTGACGAACAAGCCGCAACCCTTGGCGAGCTTAGAATTATTCACGAACGCTGCAAAGGGTGCGGCTATTGTGTTGAGTTCTGTCCCCTTGACGTTCTCGCCCTTTCGGATGAGTTCAACGCCAAAGGGTATCATCCTCCCTATCTGCTTTCCGAAAACACTTGCCTCATGTGCGGCCTGTGCGAGGCCCTGTGCCCCGAGTTCGCAATCTACTGCATCCCCGCGGAGGAGGGAACAGGGAAACAAGAAAACAAGGAAACAAGGGAATAAGGGGAAAGAAGTACCAAGTACCGAGTACCGAGTACCAAGTACTGAGTAACGAGAAACGAGAAACGAGTAACGAGAAACGAGCACCAAGTACCAAGTAACAAATAAGGAACAGCGCTAAAACAAGGAAACAAGAAAACAAGGAAACAAGACTCCTCCTTTCCTCCTTTCATCCTTTCCTCTCTTCTGTCCAGAAGGGAGGAAAAGAGGAAGTGAGGAAAAGAGGAAGAGAACAAGAGAATAAGGAACATATAAGTGAAAGCGGACCCCACAGGAGTGCTCACCGGCACGCATTACCTCGACGGCAACCATGCCTGCGCGGAAGGCGCCATCGCCGCGGGATGCAGGTTCTTCGCGGGCTACCCGATAACGCCGTCGACCGAGATCGCGGAGCGGGTTGCCGCGCGCTTCCCGTTCGTCGGCGGCATGTTCATCCAGATGGAAGACGAGCTTGCGAGCATGGCGGCGATTCTCGGCGGGTCGTGGGGCGGCAAGAAATCGATGACCTGCACGAGCGGTCCGGGTTTCAGCCTGATGATGGAAAACTTCGGCCTCGGGCTCATGATGGAGGTGCCGTGCGTTCTGGTCAACGTGCAGCGCGGCGGGCCGTCCACCGGACTGCCGACGCTTCCCGCCCAGTCCGATATGATGCAGGCGCGGTGGGGCTCACACGGCGATTACGAGGTCATTGCGCTTTGCCCGAATTCGCCGCAGGAATGCTTCGAGCTTACCGTCGAAGCCTTCAACATGTCGGAGCAGTACCGCATGCCCGTGCTCATCATGATGGACGAGTGCGTCGGGCACATGACCGAGCGCGTCGTCATTCCCCCGGCAAGCCGTATTTCGGTCCTGCCCAGGAGATACACCACCAAACCGCCGGAGAAGGCGCTTCCGTTCCAGCCGGGGCGGGACATGGTCCCGCTTATGCCGCCGACCGGCGAAGGATACAGGTACCACGTCACCGGCCTGACGCATGATGAACGCGGTTACCCGGTCATAAACCCCGAGGCGCAGGAAAAGCTCGTCAGGCGCCTCGTCGACAAGGTCCGACTGAACGCCGACAAGATTATCCGCAGCGAGGAGACCGACGTGGAGGGCGCCGAGGTCGTGGTCATTTCATACGGCATAACTTCGCGCGTCGTTGAGCCGGCCGTTTCCCGTGCGAAGGCCGAGGGAATCAAGGTCGGGATGATCCGCCTCGTTACGGCCTGGCCGCTCTGCGAAGACCGCATCCGCGAGCTCGCGAAAAAGGTGAAGGCCTTTGTCGTCCCCGAGCTCAATTTCGGCCAGCTTTTCTTCGAGATCGAAAGGTTCCTGGGAGACAAGGCCAAAGCGAGACTCGTTCCACACGCGGGAGGTACGGTGCACGACCCGGAAAAAATTTACCTCGCGATCAAAGAGGTTACGTCATGAGCCGTGTAACAGACTCTGCCGGAAAACGCAAAAAGAAACCCGCCGAAGAGGCTGATGTGCCCCCGCATCCGAAGGAGGAATTCCTCCGGATGGACCGCATCCCGCACATCTGGTGCCCCACGTGCGGAATCGGGACGTCCGTCGGCGCCTTCATCGAGGGCCTCAAGGCGAGCGGGCTCGACCGCGACAAGGTCGCCATAGTCTCGGGCATCGGGTGCACGGGCCGGGTGGCGGGCTATGTGAAGCTTGACAGCTATCATACGACGCACGGCCGGGCCATACCGTTTGCCGTCGGTCTCAGCCTTGCGCGGCCGGACATGAAGGTCGTCGTCTATTCCGGCGACGGTGACCTGATTTCCATCGGGGGCAACCATTTCATTCACGCGGCGCGCAGAAACCACAACCTCACCGTTATCTGCGTGAACAATTTCATATACGCGATGACGGGCGGGCAGTGCGCGCCGACCACGCCGCTCGGGGCGATAAGCAGTACTACGCCGTACGGCTACAACGAGCATCCGTTCAATCTGCCGTATCTCGCGGCCTCCTGCGGCGCGACTTACGTCGCGCGCTGGACCGCCCTTCATGTAAGGCGTCTGGCCGAAGCGGTTACCGAAGCGCTTCATAAAAGGGGTTTCAGCTTTATTGAAGTGATCTGCCCCTGTTCTACCCTGTACGCAAGGAGAAACAAGCTGGGCACGGGCCTGGACCTGCTCAAGTTCTACCATGATTCCTGCGAGATAAGGCACGGCGAACATCCCGAGAACGTTGACGTGGCTTTTCAGGAAAAAATCATCGTGGGCAAGTTCATAGACATCGACAAGCCGTGTTATATGGACGTGCGTGAAAAGATATTGAAAAAGAAACTCGGCGACCGTTACTTGAGTTACCCGGAGCTCGAACATGGACGAAAGCAAAAGGTGTGAAGTCCGCATAACCGGACTGGGCGGACAGGGCGTTATCCTCTGCGGCCACATCATCGGCAAGGCGGCGGCGCTCTACGACCACAAGTTTTCCACCATGACCCAGTCGTTCGGACCCGAGGCGCGGGGGAGCGCGTGCAGCTCGCAGGTCGTAATCGAGCCCGAGAACGTCAAGTATCCCTACGTGACCAGCGCGGACATCCTGATTGCCCTGAGCCAGGATGCTTTCAATAAGTTCATCCCCGAGGCGGCCCGCGACGCGGTCATCTGCTACGACTCGTCGCTCGTTACAGTCGACAAGCTTCCGTCCGGGAAGCAGAAGGCATACGGCATCCCCGCGACGCGTATCGCCGAGGACCTGGGGAGAAAAATCGTCCTCAATATCGTGATGCTCGGCTTTTTCACGGCAGTCTGCGACGTCATAAGCCAGCGGGCCATGCGCAAGGCCGTCGTGAAAAGCGTTCCGAAAGGGACCGAAAAATTCAACCTGAAAGCCTTCAACGAAGGGTTCGACTACGGAATCAAGCTCAAGCGGCGCCTTGAAAAAAACCACAACGAGCCTGAACCTCAAGCGAGTAAATAAATGCCGAGGAGAAAAGACAAAGTTCCCGAGCACGAAACTCTCCCGCCGCCGTCCGGGAAGGCGTGGACCGATGCGGTCCGGTCTCTGCGCGAGAGCTCCGGCAGCCTGCGTTTTGTGCGCGAAAGCTGGGAAATCGCTCCAATCGCGGACTCTCCCTGTAATCTGAACTGCCCGGCGGGGATAAACGTCAAGGGTTACCTGGGTCTCATTGCGGAACGGCGGTTCGAGGACGCGCTTTCGCTTATTCGGGAGAAGAACCCGTTCCCCGGGATTTGCGGCCGGGTGTGCCCGCACCCGTGCGAGGATGCGTGCCTCCGGGCGGAATTCGGCGGGCCGGTCGCGATAAAAGCGCTGAAGCGGTTTGCCGCGGATTACGAGGCCCGGCACGGCGTCGAGCCCGAGGAGCATCCGCCGAGGACGGGAGATAAAGTGGCGATAATCGGCGCAGGACCGGCGGGCCTTACCGCGGCCGCCGACCTCGCACGGGCGAACTGTCAGGTCACGGTGTTTGAAGCCTCTTCAAGTCCCGGCGGGATGATGCGCTGGGCTATCCCCGCTTTCCGTCTGCCCAGGAACATTCTCAAAAACGAAATCGAGGCTATCAGGGCCCTGGGCGTCGAGATAATACTCAACTCGAAACTCGGAAAAGATTTCACCACCGGCGATTTGAAAAAGCAGGGCTTCAAGGCGATTTTCCTCGCCGTGGGCGCGGGCAAGTGCGCAAAAATGAAGATACCGGGTGAAAGCGCGCCCGGTGTTATTGACGCGCTTTCTTTTCTCAGGCGGGCGTCGACGGGCAAGTATGACAAGAAGAAGCTCGGCAAGCGCGTCGTGGTAATCGGCGGCGGTAATTCGGCCGTGGATTCCGCCAGGTGCGCGCTCAGGCTGGGTGCGGAAAGCGTGATTCTCCTCTACCGCCGCGGCGTAAAGCAGATGACCGCGCTGCAGGAAGAGATTGATGAGGCGATGGCCGAGGGCGTCCTGATTCAGTATCTTGCCGCGCCCATCAGGGTAATCACCGAAGACAAGCACGTGTCCAGGCTCGAGTGTATCCACATGTACCTGGGCGAGGCCGACGCTTCCGGCCGGAGAAGACCTGTTCCGATCAAAGGTTCCGAGTTCATTCTGGACGTGGATACTCTCATTCCGGCGATCGGCCAGAGGCCGGATGTGGAAGGCATTTCCGCCAAGTATGATATTGAGTTGACGAAATGGGGTACTATTAAGGTTGACCCGGAAACGCTGGATGCAAGTATTCCCGGTGTCATTGCCGGCGGTGACGCGGTAACCGGCCCGGCTACGGTTGTCGAGGCCATCGGACACGGCCACGTGGCGGCGAAAAGCATTCTTCGCTTCCTCAAAGGCAAACCTCTGGAACCGGCGGCCGGTTTCGATCGCCCCCCTGAAGTCGAAGTACCCAACCAGCTTATTTCTTTAACGCAGAGAATCGAAGGAGTTCAGAGCGTATCGGAGCGCCGCCGCCGTTCGTTCCAGGAAGTTGAGCGCAGGCTCAGAATCGAGGAGGCGGTAAAGGAGGCCCAGAGATGCCTCCGGTGCGGACCGTGTTACGAGTGCAGGCATTGTCTTGCCTCCTGCCCGAAAGAGTGGGTGGTGCTGACTTCCAGCGCCTTACTGGACCGTCGCTACAATTTGCCGCTCCGCGCAGAAGCGCACCACGCGTTCCTGCAGCCTGCCGCGGAGGCAGGGGGCGCGCTTCACGGCCAGGACGGCGAGGGAAACGGGCATGCCATTCCCGTAGCGGTTACGAGCCTTCTTGCCAGAATCGATGTTTCAAAATGCCGCGCGTGCGATAAGTGCCTCGAAGTCTGCGCCTATGAAGCGCCGGCCTCCACGGGTATACCGGCGCACGAGCATCCTTACTCCATCGACGAGGCCAAGTGCAAGGGCTGCGGGTCCTGCGTCGCCGTGTGTCCGACCGCGGCGATACGAGTCGGTTTTTATACGCAGGGACTTTATTTGGAATTAATGGACAACGCTATCAAGGAGGCCACCCAGTGAGGGCAAAAGGCGTTGTAATGATGACGTGCCAGTGGTGCATTCCGGAACTCGCGGAGGGCAGCGCAATACCCGGCGGCGGTGAGATTTTCAGCGTTGCCTGCACGGGGAGTATCCGGCCCGACCTCATATACAAGGCGTTCGAGCGTGGTGCACAGGGCGTGCTGATAATCGGGTGCGCGGAGAACAGGTGCCATTTCGTGAACGGTAATATTATTGCGCAAAAAACCGTCGACCAGGTCCGCGAGGTACTCAAGAGAGCCAACGTTGATCCGCGCCGGGTGCGCCTTGAGCTCCCAAAAAACCCGAAGCCGGAAAGACTCTGGCGGCTGGTGGATGAGGTGCGTAGCGTCGTCGCCGAGCTCGGACCGCTCAAGATAACGCCGCTGCCGAAAGAGCCTGAAGACAAGGAAAAGCGCACTCTCTCGGAAATCGTCCAGACTTTTGGCGGAAGCGCCTGCCTGGACTGCGGCAAGTGTTCGGCGCTTTGCACTATCGCGCAGCAGGACGATACTTATTCACCGCGGCTGATGGTTCATCAGGCAATGCTTGAGCCCAGAGAGGTAACGCTCGGCAGCCACCTTCTCTGGCAGTGCCGCACCTGCGGGCGGTGTTCCGAGCGATGCCCCCAGGGCGTTTTCTTTCCGCGGATAATACGCGCGCTCCGCGAGGTGGCCTTCACCGAAGGGCATGCGCCACAGGTGCTGCATGGCGGTGTTTTCAGGTTCCTCGCGACGCTCGCCGTCAGCCCCGTCTTCCAGCACACGTGGACCGACTGGCTGCCGGAGGATGTTGAGCTTGATCCCGGCAGCGATGTCGCCCTTTATCCCGGCTGCCTGCCCTTTTACGATGCGATTTTCTCAGAAGATCTGAACGTGAAGCCGATGGAAAGCGCCATCGGCGCGATTCGCATATTAAACCTCATGGGGATAAAACCGCGGCTTGTCGATGATATTGGGTGCTGCGGGCACGACCTGTACTGGACCGGGCAGGCCGCCGCTTTCGCGAAGGTCGCACAGGTGAATACCGACAAGCTCGAGGCTTCGGGAATCAAGACACTTGTAACGGTCTGTCCGGAATGCACCGCAACCTTCGATCTGTTTTACCCGCGCGTCTATGAAGGCGGGACCGGCGCAGTGGAGGTTGTCCACCTTCTCAAATTCATGGATGACCGCTCCAGGCAGCTCCGTTTCCACAGGCGGCGCCACCGGGTGCACAAGGTAACCTATCACGATCCCTGCCGCCTTGTCCGGCACCTTGGAATCGTCGACGAGCCCCGCCGGCTGCTGGAAAGAATACCGCAGGTCGATTTCAGGGAGATGCCCTATTCCGGCAGGCTCGCGTATTGCTGCGGGACGGCCGGCTGGACCGGCTGCGACGCCATAAGCAAAAAAACCCAGCTT
This sequence comes from Planctomycetota bacterium, assembly GCA_004376375.1. Taxonomy (GTDB): domain Bacteria; phylum Planctomycetota; class E44-bin39; order E44-bin39; family E44-bin39; genus E44-bin39. The sequence continues at coordinate 35,132 of SOJX01000110.1, read as the reverse complement.
GGCCGGCTGCGGTATGCAAAGGAAATCGGCGCTGAAGTGATGCTTACCGCGTGCCCGAAATGTTTTCTGCATTTCAGCTGCGCGCGTTCGGACATGCCGGCCGAATCGGAACCGGTCAGGTTGAGGAACATATTTTCCTTCCTGGCCGCGTCTCTCCTGCCGACGGGCAACGGCAACAGGCAGGCTGACAAGGCCGAGGTGATAAAATGATCGCACCGACGAAACCCTCGGAGCAGAGGATCGGCGTTTTCGTCTGTCACTGCGGGAGCAACATCGCCGGCATGCTCGACGTCGAGGCGGTCGCGGAATATGCGGAAACACTTGACAATGTGGTATTCGTCCAGAGGAACCTTTACACGTGCAGCGACCCGGGTCAGAAGGAAATCAAGGAAGCGATAAAGGAACACAAGCTCAACCGCGTGGTCGTTGCGAGCTGCACGCCGAGGATTCACGAACCGACGTTCCGCGCATGCATCACCGAGACCGGGCTGAACCCGTACCTCCTGGAGATGGCCAACATCCGCGAACACTGCTCCTGGGTACACCCGAACGAATGGGAGGGCGCGACCGAAAAGGCGAAAGTTCTCGTAAAGAGTGCGGTTGCAAGGGCGGCGAACCTCGACAAACAGAAGGAGATGGAGCTCCCGGTAACGCAGACCACGCTCGTTATCGGCGGCGGCATTGCAGGCATTGTCTCGGCCCTCGAGATCGCGGACGGGGGCAACAAGGTATATCTCGTTGAAAAGAAGGCGACCATCGGCGGGGTGATGGCGCAGCTCTACAAGACGTACCCCACCATGGACTGCTCGACGTGAATACTCGGCCCCAAGATGATGGATGTGAGTCGACATCCAAATATAGAGCTGATCACGTACGCACAAGTCGAAAACATCGCGGGATTCATCGGAAACTTCACCGCCACGATCCGAAAAAAAACCAAGTACGTTGACGAAAAAGAATGCACGGCCTGCGGCGACTGCGTAAAAGTCTGTCCCGTTCTGGTGCCGGACGAGTTCCAGCAGGGTTTTTCCTCGCGCAGGGCGATTTATATCCCGTTCCCCCAGGCCGTTCCCTCTTCATATCTTATCGACATGGACAACTGCCTCGGCACGAACCCGATTGCGTGCGGCAAATGCAAGCCGGCCTGCGAAAAGAAATGTATCGATTACGACAGCAGGGACGAGATCATAACGATCGACGTCGGCGCCGTCGTGGTCGCAACCGGCCTGAAACCGTACGATCCGCGGCCGCTCGACGAGTACGGTTATACGAGGTATGAAAATGTAATCACCTCGATAGAGTTCGAACGTCTCAACGCGGCCGGCGGCCCGACGCAGGGCCATTTCATAAGACCCTCCGACAGGAAGGAACCCGGGAGCGTAGGCTTTATTCAGTGCGTCGGCAGCCGGTCGAAGGTGCGCGGCCACGGGTATTGTTCAAATATCTGCTGCATGAACACGATCAAGGATTCGCTGCTGCTTCAGGAACATTATCCCGGCATCGAGACTTCGGTCTTCTACCTCGACATCCGCGCCTTCGGCAAGGGCTTCGAGGAGCTTTACCGGAAATCGAGAGAGCAGGGGACGAAGTACATCCGCGGACTCCCGGGCGAAATCCGCGAGCACCATGAAACGAACAACCTTGTACTGACCGTCGAGAACACGACCACGGGCAAGATCGAGCTGCACGAGTTCGACATGATCGTCCTTTCGGTCGGGGTCGAGCCGGATAAGGATTCGGATAAGATCAAATCCATGCTTTCGCTTTCACGCACGCCCGACGGTTTTTTCCTCGAAAGCCATCCGAGGCTGAAACCGGTGGAAGTCCCCACCCGTGGAGTGTTCATGGCCGGGTTTGCCGAAGGCCCGAAAGACATCAAGGATTCCGTCTGCCAGGCCGGCGCGGCCGCGTCGAAGGTGAGTAACCTGCTGGGCGCCGGAAAGGTCAGGATAGAGGCGGTAACAAGCAGCATCGACGAAGACCTCTGCACGATGTGCGGGCGGTGCGTCAGGGTGTGCCCCTATAACGCCATTACGAAGTCGAACAAGAAGGCGAATATACTGCCCGGGATTATCGAAGCCGCGTGCGCCGGATGCGGGGCCTGCGGGGTCGAATGCGACTACGGCGCGATTACGATGCGTCATTTCACCGACGCCCAGTATTACTCCCAGGTTGAGGCCGTACTTGCGGACAAACCCGGGGAAAAGATCGTCGTGTTCGCATGCAACTGGTGCTCATACGCGGGCGGCGACCTCGCCGGAACCAGCCGCATGTCGTACCCGTCCAGCCCGCACCTTATCCGCACCATGTGCTCGGCCCGCGTAAACATGGACTTCGTGAAACACGCGCTCAAGCTGGGCGCGCCGATCGTGGTGGTCTCCGGCTGCCACTTCTCGGACTGCCATTACATCGACGCGGTAAAGAACACGCAGAAGCGCGTCGAAAAGCTGTGGGACGAGCTGGAAGACCTCGGCATCCGCCCCGAGCGGGTGCAGCTCGAGTGGATAAGCGCCGCCGAGGGGGCGAAGTTCGCGCGGGTAATGAAAGAGCTCGAGCTGCTCCGAAAACAGGTCACTCCGAAAGAGATTGAAGAGACAAAACGGATCCTTATCGAAGCGGAAAAGAAGAAGCGCGGAAAAAAAGCTGCAAAGAAAACAGTATCAACTTGAGTAATTAGCCGCCGAGTTTACTCGGCGGGTGCGAATGGGTTCCGGGAGGCCAGATGGCGTTAGAAAATTTTCACTGCCTGCGCTGCAACCACAAGTACAAGGCGGAATTTTCCAAAAAGGAATGGCCCAGGGAGCTTACCTGCCCGAAGTGCAAGTCCAACTCCGTCCGCTGGCTCAAAAAACGCGCAGCCAAAGGCGCCGGGAAAAAAGACAGCTAGATTCTTTTGAAACCTGCCGCATCATCGTTTATTTTATCCTGCTCACTCTAACGATTCTCAAGTACGGAGACTGCTGAAATGGGATACAGAATGCTCGTTATCGGCGCGGGGTTGATGGCAAAGTCCATTGCATACGATTTCGTCCGCCAGAAGGATATTGATAAGGTTGTTATCGCCTCACTGTTTCTCAAGGACGCAAAGCGCCTCGTAAAGTTCCTGAACAGCCGGAAAGCCCGCGCCGCGCGGCTTGACGCCGCCGACGTCGCCGCTGCCGCAAGGTTGATGAAAGACGCCGACTGCGCCGTCAGCGCGGTGCCCTATTACTTCAACTACTCTCTGGCAAAGGCCGCGGTGCGGGCGGGATGCGATTTCGTCGACCTGGGCGGAAACAACGACGTTGTCGGGAAAGAGTTTTCCCTGAACGCTCAGGCGAAAAAGAAAAATGTCGCCATCGTCCCCGACTGCGGACTCGCGCCGGGCATGGCGTCGAATATCGTGGCCCTCGGTCTCAGGGATTTCAAAAAGGTGGAGTCCGTCAGCATCCGGGTCGGCGGATTGCCGCAGAACCCGCGCGGGCCCTTGAACTACATGATGCTTTTCGCGCCGCAGGGGCTCATCAACGAGTATATCGAGCCGTCCGTTATACTCGAGGACTACAGGATAAAGAAAGTGGAGTCGATGACGGGGGTCGAGAAACTGAGCTTCAAAGGGCTTGGCCGGCTCGAGGCGTTCTACACCTCCGGCGGCACGTCCACCATGCCGAAGACCTTCAGGGGAAAGATTAAATCCCTTGATTACAAAACGATAAGGTACCCGGGCCATGCGGAGAAAATAAAGGCGATGATCGAACTCGGGCTGTGCTCGAGCGAGCCGGTGGAGGTCGGCGGCGCGAAGGTCCCGCCGCGGGAAGTGCTCGAGAAACTGCTTGTAAAGAACCTGACGTTCAGGGATCGCGACATCGCCCTGGTGCGCGTTACCTGCGAAGACGGAAAGAAAAAGGTTGTATTCGAGCTGATGGATTACCAGACCGGCCCCCTTACGGCGATGATGCGCACGACCGGCTTCCACGCCGCGGTCATAGCGGAGATGCTGGTCCGCGGCCGGGTAAAGAAAAAAGGGACGCTCAGGCACGAGCTCGATATCCCGCCCGACATCGTGGTCAAAGAGCTTCGCGCCCGCGGTTTGAATATCGTGAAGAAAGTCAGGCATAAATAAAAGTTGCGCCCGCACCTGCGCCGCGCTGATAATCTTGTCCCGCCAGACGCTTGGACGGGAGTGTCTACGCGCCATATAAAATATGCAATCCGCAATCCGAAATCTGCAATCCGCAATCGAAACGGCCGTTGCTTGACTTCAATAAGTATATGATGTATGATTCCCGGAATATGAATGAAGTTGTGAACAAATCGGCTGCAAACACCGGAACCATCACAGCGATTCGCGGAAGCGTAATCGACGCGCAGTTCGCAGGCGATATACCCGAAATCAACAGCCAGCTCCGCGCGGGAAAAGACGGCGAAATCCGGGTCGAGGTTTTCAACCACCTGAATCATAATACAATCCGCGGCCTCGCGCTCAACCCCACCCAGGGACTCGCGCGCGGCGACGAGATTATCGACACCGGCAAACCTTTCAGCGTGCCGGTCGGGGAGCGGGTCCTCGGACGGGTCTTTGATGTCTTCGGTGACACGATCGACAACAAGGAGCCCGTTACCGGCGGGACGTGGAAGTCTATCCACCAGTCGCCTCCGCCGCTTTCAAAACAATCCACGAGCGAGGAGATTCTCGAGACCGGCATAAAAGCTATCGACCTTATCGCGCCGCTGGAGCGCGGCGGAAAGGCCGGCCTTTTCGGCGGCGCAGGCGTCGGGAAAACCGTTCTTATAAGCGAGCTCATAAACAACGTCCTTGCACGATACGAAGGCTTGAGCGTTTTCTGCGGGATCGGCGAGCGTTGCCGCGAGGCCGAGGACCTTTACCGGGAGCTGATTGAAGCGGGCGTGCTCGATAACACCGTCCTTGTCTTCGGGCAGATGAACGAGCCGCCCGGCGCGCGGTTCCGGGTCGGGCATGCCGCCCTCACGATGGCCGAGTACTTCAGGGACGAGTCCAGGAAAGACGTACTCCTTCTTATCGACAACATTTTCAGGTTTATCCAGGCCGGCTCCGAAGTATCGGGCCTGATGGGCAAGCTTCCGTCACGCGTGGGTTACCAGCCGACGCTCGGCACCGAGCTTGCCGGGCTCGAGGAGCGCATCTGCTCGACCGATACGGGCGCGATAACTTCAGTACAGGCCGTCTACGTCCCTGCCGACGACTTTACCGACCCCGCCGCCGTCGCAACTTTCGGCCATCTTTCGGCCTCCATCGTGCTTTCGCGCAAGCGCGCCAGCCAGGGGCTTTACCCCGCGGTCGACCTTCTCCAGTCGGGCTCGAAGATGCTTGCGCCGCACATCGTGGGCGAGCGGCATTACCGGGTGGTGGCGGACGTGAAGAGAACGCTCGCCAATTACGAAGACCTCAAGGACATTATCGCGATGCTCGGGCTCGAGGAGCTTTCCCGGGAGGACCAGAAAGCGGTCCACCGCGCAAGGCGGCTCGAGCGTTTCATGACCCAGCCGTTCTTCACGACCGAGATGTTCACGGGTCTCGAGGGGCAGCTCGTACGGCTCGACGAGGCGCTCGACGGGTGCGAGAGAATACTCGGCGACGAGTTCATGGATTATCCCGAGAAAGCGTTTTACATGATCGGGACCGTAGACCAGGCGAAAAAAGAATGAAGCTGAAAGTACTTCTTCCGACGCATGTTTTCCTGGACGAGGAGGCAACCAGGGTCGTTGCCGAAGGCCTTGACGGCTCGTTCTGCCTTCTGCCGCGGCACGCGGACTTCGTTTCGGCCCTGGCCGCGGGCGTGCTGCTCTATGAAACGCCGGACCGGCGGGAACATTACGTGGCCGTTGACAGGGGGATTCTGGTCAAGTCCGCGGACGAGGTGCTTGTTTCCACGAGAAGGGCCGTTCCGTGCGACGACCTCGGCACGCTCACCGACTGCGTGCAGGAAAGTTTCAGGGAAATCGACGAGCGGGAAAAAATGACGAACCACGCGCTCATAAAACTCGAGGCCAATATCGTGCGCCGTTTCATCGAAACGGGGCTGGCGTAAACATGGATGAAACCGAAAACAGGCCCGGCGGCAGCGAACGCAAAGAGTTCGGAGACGAGGTCAAGCGGAAGGAGAGCCGGAAACTTAAGGCGCGCCGGGAAAAGAACAGGCAGGTCTGGTTCGGGCTGGGCATGTTCGGCCTGGTCGGATGGTCGGTCACGATACCGACGCTGGTTCTCACCGCAATAGGCGCTTGGGTGGATTCAAAGTCGGAGGGCCGGATATCCTGGACGCTGACGCTTCTTATGGTTGGAGTTGCACTGGGGTGTATCAACGCATGGTTCTGGATCAAACGGGAAACGGAGAACAAAGGATGAAGGATAAAGGATGAAGGATGAAAGTCAAGAAGTGTTGAAGTGCTGAAGTGTTGAAGTGTTGAAGTTAAGAGGAAAGAATAAATATATATTTAGCGGCGCAGCGTGGCCGGTGTGGTCTGCTGCGCGTTGAAAACACGGATGAAGGATAAAGGATGAAGGATGAATTATGAATTAAGAAAATTAATATTTCTTTATTTCATACTTCAGCCTTCATACTTCTTACTTTCTTCCAGTATGGAAAGGTGAAAGTCATGGAATTCGATCCCGTACAGATGTCGCTCGCGTTCGGGGCGGGGCTCGGGCTCGGCGTGTTTTATTTCGGCCTGCTCTGGCTCACGGTCCGGAAAATCGGCAGCGCCGCCCGCCCGGCAAGCCTGATTTTCCTGAGCTTCGCGCTGCGCATGGGCGTGGTGCTGACGGCTTTTTATTTTATCGTGGACGGGGGCTGGGAAAGGCTTGTCGCGTGCCTCCTCGGTTTCATTATCATGCGCACTCTTTTCCTGCTGCGCCTCAAGCCGAATGTTGAGAAAGCGTAATAATGATCCTCGGCATGGAAATCAGTCCTGACCAAAGAATCTTCTGGGAGTGGGGGTTCTTCAAGCTCAACGCCACGATCCTGTACACGTGGATCGTGATGGCGGTAATGGTGATTTTCTCGTGGCTGGTGACGCGCAGGCTCGTAACAACCGGAGTCCCGTCGCGCAAACAGAGCTTTCTCGAGGTCATAGTAACGGGCATCCGAAACCAGATAAGGGAAATCAGCGGCCATGACCCGGACCCGTATGTGCCTTTTATCGGGACGCTGTTTCTCTTTATCGCGCTGTCAAATGTTCTCAGCGTTGTTCCCGTTTTCAAGGCCCCGACCGGCTCACTCTCGACGACGGCGGCGCTGGCGGTCTGCGTTTTCCTCGCCGTGCCTATATTTGGAATCTGGAAACGCGGCGCGAAAGCCTACTTCATGAATTATATCAAGCCGTCGCCGTTCATGCTGCCCTTCAACATCATGGGAGAGTTCTCCCGGACGCTCGCGCTTGCCGTGCGCCTGTTCGGAAACGTGATGAGCGGCGGCATGATAGCCGGCATACTTATAAGCATTACCCCGTTTATTTTCCCGACGATAATGGATGCGCTGGGATTACTGACCGGCCTTATTCAGGCGTATATTTTCGCCGTGCTCGCGATGGTGTATATCGCGTCCGCGACCCGCGTGCAGGAAGATACTGCGAAGAAAAAGGAAGCGAAGTAGGGGCAAAGAGCACGCGCATGCCTTGCCCCTACAATATGAAAAGGAGCAATAAATGGAAAGCTCAGCACTTGTGGCAGCGGCATCGATAATCATTGCCGGTCTGACGATCGCGATCGGCTCGATAGGCCCGGCGCTCGGCGAGGGGAAAGCGCTTGCCCAGGCCCTCAGCGCGCTCGCGCAGCAGCCGGACGAGGCGTCGACGATTACCAGGACTCTTTTCGTCGGCCTGGCGATGGTGGAATCGACGGCAATCTACTGCTTTGTCGTGTCGATGATTCTGATTTTCGCCAATCCGTTCTGGAATCACTTCATCAAGTAGCAAGCGGGAGACCGGTCATGGATTACTGGTGGTTTACGTTCGTAGCGCAGATAATTAATTTCATCGTCCTGGTGCTGCTGCTCAGGTATTTCCTTTACGGCCGCATCGTCGATGCCATGAAGAAGCGGGAAGAAGGCATCGCCTCCGGAATTGAAGACGCCGAGGAGCAGAAGGCGATAGCAGAAAAGGAAGCGGCGCAGTTCCATGAAAAGAGCGAGGACCTGGAAAGCAGGCGCAGGGAACTCATTTCCGAAGCCACCGAGGAAGCGAAGAATGAGCGCATGAAGCTGATAGAGTCGGCCCGCGCAGAGGCCGACCGGATGAGCGCGAGGTGGCGGGAATCGGTGCTGCAGGAAAAGAACGCCTTTTTCCACGACCTGCGCCGGCAGATTTCAAGACAGGTATGCGAAATCACCGGCAACGCGCTGGCCTCGCTTGCCGGCGCCGACCTGGAGGCGAGGATAATCGACACCTTTATCGGGCGGTTGAACAACCTGTCCGACGATGAGCGCAAGACCATCGCCGAATCGGCGGAAAAATCCGGTAAAAAGGCTACCGTCACCAGCGCGTTCAAAATACCCGGTACAAAAGTTACAAAACTGAAAAAGGCCGTTGCCGGGATTGCAGGCAAGGATGTGGACGTATTTTTCGAGACGTCGGAAAACCTGATTTGCGGGATTGAGTTGAACGCGGGCGGGAACCAGGTCGCGTGGAGCGTCGAAAGCTACCTCGATTCGCTCGAAGGCGACCTGTCGGGCGCGATCGACGAGTCGACCCGGCGCGAAGAGATGGAACAGGTACAGGACAAGGCGACAAGGCGTAATGACTGACAAGCCTGAAAACCTCCGTAAATTCCTGGGCGAAACCATGTCGCTTTTCGACGGTGCGATAAAAGACCGCCGGCCGGAGATGGAATTGCACGAGATCGGCTCGGTTACCTCCGTCGGCGAGGGAATCGCCCGCGCGAAGGGTCTGCCCGGGGTCCGCTCCGAGGAGCTGGTCCGTTTCGACGGCGGTCAGCTCGGGATGGTTTTCAACCTCGACCCGGACGAAATTGGAATAGTCGTTCTTGACGACGTCGAAGAGATAACCGCGAAATCCAGGGTCAGGCGCACGGGAAAAATCATGGGCACGTCCGTCGGCGACGCTCTTATGGGGAGGGTCGTCGACGCCATGGGCCGGCCGCGCGACGGGAAAGGCCCTGCCCTTACCCGCGAGCGCCGCCCGATAGAGCGGGAAGCGCCCGCCGTGATGCAGCGCGACCCGGTAACCGTGCCCCTCCAGACCGGGCTCAAGGTTGTTGACGCGATGATCCCGATCGGGCGCGGGCAGCGTGAGCTGATTCTCGGCGACCGCCAGACGGGCAAAACGGCGATAGCGCTCGATGCAATCATCAACCAGCATGACAAAGACGTGGTCTGCATTTATTGCGCCATCGGCCAGAGAAGCTCGGCCGTCGCCAAGGTGATCGAGCGCCTTCGCCGCCACGGCGCCATGGAGTACACCCTGGTCGTCATGTCGACGGGCGAGGACCCGCCCGGCCTCCAGTTCATTACGCCGTACGCGGCCACGACTATCGGCGAATATTTCATGGAGCAGGGCCGCGACGTTCTGATAGTCTACGACGACCTCACCAACCACGCCACGGCTTACCGCGAGCTTTCGCTGCTGCTGCGGCGCCCGCCGGGGCGCGAGGCGTTTCCGGGAGATATTTTTTACATTCATTCACGGCTGCTCGAGCGCTCGACACATATGCGGAAAGAGTTCGGCGGCGGCTCGCTCACCGCGCTTCCGATTGCGGAGACGCAGGCGCAGAACGTTTCCGCTTATATCCCGACCAACCTGATTTCCATTACCGACGGCCAGCTCTACCTTTCGCCCGGCCTTTTCCAGAAAGGGAACATGCCCGCCGTCCACGTCGGCCTGTCGGTTTCACGCGTAGGCGGGAAAACCCAGTTTCACGCCTATCGCGCGGTGGCGGCCGACCTGCGGCTGTCGTACTCGCAGTTCGAGGAGCTCGAGGCGTTTTCCCGGTTCGGCACGAGGCTGGACGAGGCGACAAGGCAGACTCTCGAACGCGGCAAGCGCGTGCGCGAAATCCTGAAACAGCCGCAGTACCTGCCGATACCGGCCGCGGAGCAGATTGCCGCGTTGCTTGGAGTTATTTCCGGAGCTTTGGATAAGGTTCCGCTCGAGAAGATTGCCGAAGCGGAAGCCGCGATACGCCGCGCAGCCGTGGAAGAATTGCCCGAACTGTGCAGGCGCATCGAAGACGGCGAAAAATTCACCGATGAAGACAAGGATAAAATGCTTTCCGTAATTCGCGAGGCGGTTGATTCGGGTGCGGAAGATTTAAGTTCTTAACTCATGTTGATTGCTGACAGCTTTCAGCTATCAGCATTCAGCTATCAGCTTTCAGATTTCAGATTTTTTAATTAATATATATTTAGCTGATTGCTGACAGCTGACAGCTGACTGCTGACTGCTAATTGGACGCGGGACCAATACAATGGAATCGATTGAAGCCCTGAAAAGAAAAATATCGAGCGCAAAAGAGCTTCAGTCCGTCGTGAAGACGATGAAGGCGCTCGCGGCCGTGAGCATACGCCAGTTCGAGCAGGCGGTCGAATCCCTCGGCGACTATTACCGCGCGGTCGAGCTCGGTCTGCTGGCCGTGATGATGAGCGGGTGGCAGAAAAGCGGCGCGGAAGAATCGGATGAATCACGCCACATCGGCGCGATTCTTTTCGGCTCGGACCAGGGCATGTGCGGGCAGTTCAACGAGGAAGTCGCCAAATTCGCTTCAGCCGAATTTAGTAAAACCCGGTCCGGCGAAAGCGACCGGCGCCTTATAGTTGTCGGCGCGCGCCTGGCCGCATCGCTTGAAAGCCGGAACTTCGTTATCGGCGAGCTGCTTGATAACCCGAGCTCGATAGCGGGGGTGACCGATCTCGTGACCGAGCTTCTCATGCGGGTGCATGCGTGGCAGGTCGATTACGACCTCGAAACAATAATCCTGTTTCACAACAGGCCCACGGGCAGCGTAACGTATGAACCCACCGCCACAGTTCTTCTGCCGATAGACCGGATGTTTTTCACCGAGCTCGGCCGGAAGAAATGGCCCAACCGCTCCCTCCCGATGTTTACGATAGAGCGCGAAAAGCTCGCCTCGTCCCTGATAAGCCAGTATTTCTTTATCTCGCTTTTCCGCACCCTCGCCGAGTCGCTCGCAGCCGAGAACGCAAGCCGGCTCGCCTCGATGCAGGCCGCCCAGAGAAATATCGAGGACCGCATCAAGGAACTCACGACCTTCTATAACCAGCAGCGCCAGCTAACCATCACGTCCGAGCTTCTGGATATCGTCTCCGGCTTCGAAGCATTGGCAGGCGGCAGGTAAAATGATTGCGGATTGCGAATTTAAAATTATGGATTTATTTTTTATTGACGCTTGACTCTTATCACTTATCACCTGTCACTTATCACTTTTTCTTTGTTTCCTTATTTCCCCTCCGGTAAGGCCGCCGCGGGCGCGGAGGAGGGATTTTGTCTCGTCATATCCCGCAACGTCCAGCGGTGTTTTACCTTTATTATTCATCCCGTTCACGTCAGCGCCTTTCTCAATCAACAATGCGGCTGTATTTTTGTGGCCATTCGCTGTCGCCCGGTGCAGTGGCATCTCGCCCTTATCGTCTTTCGTGTTCACATCAGCGCCTTTCTCAATCAGCAAGGCGGCAGTGTCTTTATGGCCATACGATGCCGCCCAGTGCAGCGGTGTCAAGCCACCATTATTTTTCGCATCCACATCAGCGCCTTTATCAATCAGCAAAGCGGCTGCGTCTTTACGGCCACGCAATGCCGCCAAATGCAGCGGCGTCATGCCGTAATTGGCTTTCGCATTTACGTCAGCGCCTTTCTTAATCAGCAATGCGGCTACTTCTTTACTGTCGTATATTGTCGCCAAGTGTATCGGCATCCAGCCGTTATTGCATTTCGCATCCACATCCGCGCCTTTTTCAATCAGCAATGCGGCTGTGTCCTTATGGCCATACATTGCAGCACTGTGCAGCGGTGTCCTGCCGGTATTGGTTTTAGCATTCACATCGGCACCTTTCTCAATCAGCAATGCGGCAACAGCTTTACAGCCATTCAATGCCGCACTGTGCAGCGGCGTCAAGCCGTCATTGTCTTTCGCATCCACATCGGCGCCTTTGGCGAGAAGAAGCGCAGTTGCATCTTTCCATCCGTCTTCAGCTGCAAGGTGCAGAGGATAATTGCCGTCGTAATCACCGTTCACAGGTTCGTTGAAACGGGCCCAGTGTTTGGCCAGAAACGCGGCTTCTTTCTCGCCGCCGCTTAGTACCCTTGAAAGTATATTCAAACCGTCTCTGTCAATTGAAAGCAGAGCATCTACAACCAGAACGCGCCGTTTGTCGTCGGCGTTCTGCAATTCGTCGTGCACTATTTCCTCGAGCTCGCTCCCGCCCTTTTCTCCGATTGACAACAGCCCTTTAATACCGCGTGCAATCTGTTTCACGTCATCGGAGCGATATTTTGAAACATGGTATTTTATCCTGACCGGCGTCCAGAGCAGGCAGGCGGCGATCACCAGCGCGAACAGGATGAGAACGAAAATGGTGAGTTTGAAATATAATTTCATAATTCCATGCCCCGGGTTCCGGGTCTAATATGGATTAACCGTGCCGCAAGCGGCACGGCTTCACAAATAAATCTTCGTGAAGCCGCCGCGCTTGCCGCGGCGGGTATAACTATATTCTACACCCAAACGCGGAGTGTGCAAGTGAACAGCCGGCGCCGGCCGGCGAGGTAATGCCTCAGTTACGGGGGGATTTGCGGCATTGTAGGGGCAGACCTTGCGCGCGCGCCGTGCCCCTACATATTACCCCCCGTAACTGAGGCGTTACCCGGCGAGAGATAAAAATTTGCATATGATACGGTTTTAATTGTATAATCATTAAATACATAATGAGAGGAACCATATGCGGGCTTTTTTCAAAGTTACGGTTTCCGCTCTTATCATACTGTGCTTTTTCGCGTCCGGCTGCAGCAAGAAAAAGAAGAGCAAGCTCTTCTATCCGCCGGCGGCGAAAGTCCAGAATCCTTCTCCTGCCGATAATGCCACTTATGTACCGATTAATGTGGTTCTCTCCTGGGATGACGCGGAGTGGGCGGGGTCGTACAACGTGTATCTCGGCACCGATGCGGGCGCGGTCGGAAACGCGACCGAAACCAGCCCCGAGTTTCAATCCAGTGCCGGCGGTCCGGCTTACGACCCTCCCGGCGATCTGAATTACGGAACGATGTATTACTGGCGTGTGGATTCGGTAAATGTCGTCGGCGCAAAAACCGGCGACGTGTGGAGCTTCACCACCATCCCTCCCGTCTCCGTGACGGTGACGACCAGCATAGGCAACGGGACGGAAGTTATTGTCGACGGTGTGTCCTACCCGGCTCCCCATACGGCCGTCTGGGCCGAGGGCTCTTTTCACGGCATCGGCGTCGCAGCGACGCAGAGCGGCGGGACAGGCATCGAATACGACTTCGTTTCATGGAGCGACGGAGGCGCGAGAGAGCACGCGGTATCGCCGGTCGCTGATGCCGTTTATACTGCGGACCTGTCGACCGGGTATTTCCTGGACGTTACGCTCATAACGCCGGCAAGCCCGTCGCGCGGGCTTGTCAGGCTGGACTACGAGATTCTGAATGACGTCAGCGGAGTCGCGAACCTTGTTTTCGAAGTCAGCTTCGACGGCGGCGTGAACTGGGAGCCGCCGTCGCTGGCTTATTCCGATGCGGGACAGCTCGTCGGAAACGTGGTTCTGAATATCCCCTGCGGTCCGGTGCAGGAGGCTCACTACGTTATCTGGGATTCGGTTACCGACGCCGGGTTTACGCTGAATACCATGGTTCGTTTCCGCGGCAGGCCTGAAACGACGTATCAGGGCATCTGGTCCGAGACGGATGATTTCACCGTCGATAATTCACCGCCCGTCGGCGCGCCGGTTGCCGTGATAACCGCCGACAGGTTGTGCATACAGAGCGGCGAAGATATCCAGTTCAGTGCGCTCGACTCCGTGGGCAGCGTCGCTTCGTACCACTGGGATTTCGGCGACGGCTCCTATTCCACGGATTCCGAACCGCTGCACACATACAACACGGGCCCCGGAGAATTCACCGTATTGCTTACGGTAGCGGACGGCGCCGGCCTGAGCGATACGGCCGCCCTGCTTATTAAAATAGCGGAAACGATAGTCGACTACCGCCCCCGGCTCGAGCCGTATCGCAATTATTCCGAATCCCGCGGCATCTTCGAGCAGCTTGCCGACGACTATCCGAACCTGATGACGTTTTACACAATCGGCTATTCCGTCGAAGGCCGTGAAATCCACGTTGTGAAAATCTCCGACAACGTCTTTACCGATGAGGACGAGCCCGTCGTGCACTTCGACGCCCAGCATCACGCGCGCGAAATCATGACCCCGGAAGTCATCATCGACATCTGCGAGCAGCTTCTGACAAGTTACGGCTCGATCCAGGAGGTTACCGACTGGATAGACAACTACGAGATTTATCTGATTCCCTGCGTGAACCCGGACAGCGTTGTCGCGGTTTTCGACAATAACTGGAACATCCGCAAGAACGCGCGCGGGGTCGACCTCAACCGCAACTACCCGGCCGACTGGGGAAATCCCGACGGTTCCAGCGACAATTCCAGCTGGTCTACTTACCACGGCCCGTTCCCCGCGTCCGAGCCTGAAGTGCAGACCGTGATGGCGCAGGCGTTCGGGACGCGGCCCGCCGCCGCGATTACGTTCCATACATATTCGAACATTGTGCTCTATCCTTACAGCTCTCCCGGGCTGTCGCAGACGTCGCAGGAAAATTACATACTGGAGTTCTCCAATTCGATAGCGATGAACATGATCCGCGACGTAGGCGGGCCCTATGACTGCGCGCAGACGCTCTGGTACAACGCCTCGGGCGTGACGTTCGACTGGTTTTACCGCGATATCGGCACGTTCTGCGCCCTCGTCGAGGTCGGCAACGATTTCGACTATACGGCCTGGGCGTTTCATCCGATCTACGCGGACTCGCACGACGCGCAGGTGGAGGGCGTGCGCGGCGGCGTAATGGAGCTGTTCCGCTACATGGGATACGGCGCGATCTGCGGGCACGTGGTCGATGCGGGTACGGGTGAGCCGCTCGAAGCGACCGTTTCCGTATCCACTTTCAGTTTTCCCAACGGTGAAATCCGAATGAGCGAGCCGGATTTCGGGAGCTTCTACTGGCTCTGGGGGGACGGCGACTATTCCGTGACGTTCACCCTCGAGGGATACGCCGAGCAGTCCCATGACATCACGGTCGCCGGTGTTCCTTACGTGCTGGACGTGGCGCTCGTTAAGAACGGAGGCGGCAACCACCGCCCGACGGCCGAATTGAAAGTGAGCATGACGAAAGTCGAGGTCGGCACAACCGTTTTTCTCGACGGCACCTATTCGACCGATGAGGACGGCGACTTTCTCAATTTCTCCTGGAATTTCGGCGACGACCAGACTTCTGCCGAGCCCGCCGTCTGGCATACTTTCGACCGGACCGGCACGCACCGCGTCGTCCTCGAGGTCGATGATAGTTACGGCGGCGTTCACCGGACATGGAAACTCGTTCACGTGATGCCGGTTCTGGAGAAACCGCACGTGTCGATACAGCTCGTAGGCGGCAGTCCCAGCGGCAACGTGAGCGTGACGTATTCGATGAAGGTCCCCGTCCCGGCCGACTGCAACGTGGCAATCGAATACACGCTCGACGGCATTATCTGGCATCCGGCGACGATTGTCGGCGCCGATGCGGGCCTGATAAACGGCAACGTGCTGGAAAATATCTGGACGGTCGATACGCCGACCACCCACGATTTCACGTGGGACAGCATGGCCGACCTGGGCCCCGGCCGGAGGCAGGTTGTTCTGAAAGTTACCCCTTATATTGCCGATACGCTCTACGGCGACCCGGCAATATCCAATATGTTTACGGTCGATAATTAAGAAGTACCGAGTACCAAGTACCGGAAGAAGGGATAAGGGACACGGGATAAGGGATAAGAAGTACCGAGTATCGAGTACCGAGTACCGAGTACCGAGTACCGAGCACCAAGTACTGAGTAACGAGTAACGAGTAACGAGTAACGGGTACCGAGTAACGAGTAACGGGATTATTTAGCCGCCGCGCCCTGAATTTATTTTTCCTTCTTGACGCTTGACGCTCAACGCCTGACGCTTTCAACACCCCCCGCTTGCACTCTCCGCGCTTCTATTTCGATGCAAACCTATCTCCACAAATTTAAGAACCTGAAAAAGATTGGCGACGCTGCACAGGTCGTAATCACCAGTGAATAGGGCAGAGATGTCTGTATCGAATCGGCCAGGAAAGGCCTGTTCGCATCCGGTGCAAGGAAATGAATCACAAGCGAAAGGCCTGTCACGTTTGCAATAAACGAGACAAAAAGTAATGCGACCAACCAGCGTCTACCGCCAGAAGGTAGTACTTCCTGACAGAACAGGAAGAGAGGAACCATTATTACGTTACCGGCAAGAATGGCCAGAACTGTTTTTGCAGTGCCGATACGATTGTTGCGGATAATCAGATAACCTGCAATTATATCGCCTGCTATCATTCCAATTAATAGATGCCAGAAAGGTTTTAATAACTCGTGCATATACTACTCCTTGTCTTAAGGGCAGACTGAGCTTCACTTCTTCCCCTTTTCCGTTTTCAATTCCCCTCCCGGTCTGCCGCCGTGGGCGCGGAGGAGTTTGACGGTTTCCCTGCACTGACCGTAGCACCCAGCGTAAATAGCCCTGTCAAGAGGTGTACTGCCCTCATTATTTTCCGAATTTATGTCAGCGCCTTTTTCGAGCAGGAGCGCAACAATATCTTTGTTGCCATCCCATGCAGCACCATGGAGCGGTGTCTTGCCGTTTATGTCTTTCGCATTCACGTCGGCGCCTTTATTAATAAGCATTGCGGCTAATTTCTCATTTCCCTGCGATGCAGCATGGTGCAGTGGCGTCAAGCCATTAGGGTCTTTCGCATTTACGTCAGTGCCATTATTGATAAGGTCTATGGCAATATCTTGATAACCATTAGATATTGCCTCGCATAGCTGTTTCTCGTCCAGAAAGTTCTTCACATTCGAGTTAGCACCTTTCTCGCGCAGGAGTGCGGCGATTTCCTTATGGCCTTCCTGAACTGCACATTGCAGCGGCGTCTTGTTGAAATTCGATTTTATATTCACGTCAGCGCCTTTATCAATCAGCAAAGCGGCTAAATTTTTTCGACCAAAGTATGCAGCAGTGTGCAGCGGCGTGCAGTTCCAATTATCCTTCGTATCCACATCAGCGCCTTTTTCAATCAGTAAAGCAGCTACATTTTTACGACCAGCGAGTGCAGCAAAGTGCAGGGGGGTTCCGCCTTTATTATCTTTCGCACTTAGGTCAGCGCCACTGGCGATAAGAAGTCTGGCGACGGCCTTGCGGCCATTTATTGCCGCAAAGTGCAGCGGCGTACAACCGTTCTTATCTTTTGCATTGACATCCGCTATCCCGGCCGCGAGTTCCAGCGGGGTTTTACCTTCAACATTGGTGCAGTTAACATCAGCGCCTTTTTCAATCAGCAATTCAACCATGTTCATCTGGTTGTTTTTGGCGGCTAAATGCAGGGGTGTCATCCCGGTATCTGTTTTCGCGTTCAGGTCTGCGCCCTTTTCAATCAAGAGTGATGCCACTGTTTTCTTACTGTGAAATTCTATTGCTGAATGCAGGGGAGTCATGCCTTTATCTGACCTTACTTTTACATCAGCACCACAATCAATTAGTAATGCAACAGTGTCTAATCCGCCAAATGTTGCTGCAGAATGAAGTGGCGTCTTATTGAAGCAATCTTCAGCATTCACGTCAGCCCCATTATGAATAAGAAGTTTAACTATTTCCAGATTTTCGCATCGTGCAGCAAGATACAGAGGTGTCCTTCCGAAAGGATTTTTATGTTCTATATCCGCTCCTTTCTCGGTCAGTAATTTTACAATAGGTAGATTTCCCGTACTTACTGCCAAGTGGAGAGTGGAATAATTATGATGTCTGTTTTCTACATTGATGTCGACTCCCTGTTCAAGTAGATAGGTAATTGCTTTCACATTTTCCATCATAACGGCAATGTCAAGTGTGGAAATCTCATGATGTCCGCCATAACCGCCCTCTTTAGAATTCCAATTGCCTATTATACTAATAATCGAACCTGGATTGGCTCCCTTATGGACCAGGATCTTTAACGTTTCATTCTGGTTATTCAGGATTGCAATATAGATCGCTTTAATTTCAGATCTGACCGATGTGAAGTTTTCATCGCTCAGCTTGAACGATACGGCGGGCGTGCTGGAGTCTTCGACAGGATTTCCTTCCGGATCTTGTTCGAACAGCTTCGGGTAAATTCGGAATAACTTTTCAAAATTCAAAGGCTTATTGACATCCTGCCAACATAGAATTATTAATTGTGCAGCTTTTTCGCCTTCGGTGTAATTCCTGATAAATTCCTGTCTGCTTCTAGTTCCCATTCGAAGTAACCCATCAATACCTGCCACCCGTTCTTTCAGGTCGTCCGACTTCAGCTTTTCGAGGTAATTCCGATTGTGTAGCGGCACCCACACCAGACAGGTCGCGATGACTGCTGTGAAGAGCAGGACGACGCCGATGCCGAGTTTGAGGGGTAAGTGTTTCATATCCATATTCTATCCGCCGATATTCCTTACATTTTCAGATTGACCATGTGGAGTTTTCGCCGGACAGTCTCAAAAATGATGAAAACGACTCCTACCGCAAAGGTAACGACCAATACGGAATTAATAATCAACAATGTAATGCCCCACAACAAAGCAAAAACCCCCAGGGTTATGAAATGTTTTTCCATCACAGCCATCACCACAGCAGATAAAATGACAGCAATAGCAAACACGTAAATCATCTTTTAACTCCTTTCAAAACATCACTCTTGAATCACATTGAGCGCGATATTTTCTTCTATCCCCATGTATCGCAAGCGGTATGCCGGAACGGCGATATCGCTTAACCTGTTTCTGGCACATAAGTAAGGTAAACTCGAATCAGGAGGCATCTGAGAATTATTGTCATAATGTGACGAAAAACGCTACATTGCGAAAAGGAAGAAGTAATAGAAAATCAGCTTGCGGAAGGCAGCTTGAGAACGAAGCATGCGCCGGTCGTGATGCTTCCGTCGAGGTAGAGGTCGCCGCCCATCTCGCGGGCGAGGCGGTGGCTGAGCGCAAGCCCGAGCCCGACGCCGGGCGCGGAGTTCGCCGCTTCTTTTGCGGATTTGCGGAAAGGTTTGAAAAGCTGGCCCTCGTCCGAACCGGAAACGCCGGGGCCGTGGTCGCGGATGCGGATAACTGCCGCGTCTTTTTCCGTAGTTGTTTGAAGATGAATTGTTTTATCAGACGCGCCCGAAGCGTACTTGCAGGCGTTGTCCACGAGGTTGAACAGAATCCTTTCAACGGCCGAACTGTCGGCCATGACAGTCAGGGAAAGGCTGTCGCCCTGCGCTTCTATGGCAAGCTCCATGCCGGCCTGCTCGGCGCGTCTCGCGAGCTGTTCTTTTGCCCTTTCGATAATATCCCCGAGCTTGATTTTTTCAATCCTGCCGCCGGCCCGGCCCCGCTCGAGCCTCGCATACGCGAGCACGTTTTCAACGAGGTGGCTGAGCCTGTCCGCCTCGCTCGCCAGCACTTTCAGGTAATCCTTCTTTTTGTCTTCATCCGTGACCATTCCTTCTTTTAACATTTCCGAGTAGATGCGGAAAGTGGTGAGCGGGGTCCGCAGCTCGTGCGTGACGGCGGAGACGAACGCGCCGCGCCGCTCGCTCAGCGACATCGCGCCGGAAAGGAGAACAGCCACCGCCGCCGCTCCGAGCAGCACGCAGCACCATGCGATTATAAGCGTGATCCTGACCGGCGACGTCGCGCCGTTTCCGAGCCCGGGCACGGCACCGGGCAGAAGTTTCGCAGGCAGCGCGGCAAGCATGCGCGGGCTTTCGAGTTCGGTTCCCGGTTCTACCGGCATGATGTCGGCGGCGGGCAGCAGGTCTTTCGCAGATTCGAGCAGGTCTTTTTTCAGTTTCGGCCAGTCGAGCCAGCAACCCTGAAGGTATTCAACCTTATTTACTGAAACCGGACGCACAAGCAAAAGCGCTCCACCAGTTCCCTCCGTTCCCTCCGCCCAGACCGGCTTCATGGTATTTTCGCCTATAGGGGACTGCGGCTGTGGTGGTTCGGGCAAGTATCCCAGCTGACCCTGGCCCTGAGAGCCTTTGATATTGCTGTCCTGCCGCGCCCTGTATTCATCCATACTTCTCTTTTGCTGAAGCTCCTGCATGTTTTTTAAGTTATTGGAAATAACCGCCCGGCCTGCAGGTTGCGCTACTTCATCCTGCCGGATGCCGGAAACCAGGGTCGTAAGCGTGGCAAACTTCAACCGGGTTTGCAGCATTTTCAGATTCTGCTCGGCCGCATTTATTTTTTTATAACTGGTGTATTTGCTCTCGGCGAGGTCGCGCTGGTTCCCGGTCGGTACCTGCGGAGAGGTAATCGTCCCGTCGGGCGCGAACTGGAAATGGAGCTTTATGTACGGCGTGTTTTCCGTGAGCAGGGGGGAGGGCACGAGGATTTCCCCCTGCCTGAGCTCGGCGAACAACTTGGTGTATGCGCGCTCGGCCGGGTAGAACGCGCTGTACGAAAAATACGGGCGCGCGTTTTCCCTTGCGATTATCCGGGAAAGCAGCGAATCCATGCGCCAGAGCGCGAGGCGCACGTTTTCCTCGATAGCTGCCTGGCGCCGGGCCTCGATTTCCGCCCTGTCCAGCCGGATCAAAGCGACGCTCACCCAGCCCATGGCCGCGAAGACGACGGCCAGGCATAACCCGAAGGCAAGCCATGTAAGCCATGGGCGTTTCATGCTCAGTAAACTACTCCTTTTGCGTATGCTCTTATTCGTTCCACAACGGGATACTGTCCCTTAATTTCTGTCTGTATTCATCGATCTCTTTCAGGTATTCTCCGGTTTTTTCGGGAGATTTCTTTTCCGCTTCTTCCCGCCTCCAGTGGAAATCTCCCTTGTAAACAGGGCATCGAACGTTTTCCCATTCCTCCGGGTCAATAATTGGTCTGTCTACCCAGGAGTTGATAATTTTAGTCAGCTTGTCGAGTGACTGCCAGTCCAGCTTCCCGAAGCGCTTGTCATTTATTATAGCTGCGAAAAGGTTTCGTGTTTTTGCTCCCGGGATAAGTGCAGCCTTTCTCATGAAGATCGCCAGGCAATGTGAGTATTGCCCTCGCTGCGGTTCTTCAGTATAGAACCAGTCGAGTATAAAGCCGGTTTCTGTTTTTTTCACGAGCTTGAAGATCGTGTAAACCATTTCCGCGCGGTAGTCGGCCTGGTAATCTTCGCTAAAACGTTTAAATGCTTCATGAAGAAAATAACTGGGGTTTTCCGGCAATAGATGGGCCGCGGCTATCGGCCACCAGTGGGAGCGATTGAATTTTTCGCATTTGAGCAGGATTGGAGCGTCCTTTTTTCTCAGCAGTTTCCCCGCGTGCTGCAGGACGAAGCGGCTCATATTTTTATAAGGCTCGTCGTTCCATTTTCTCGGTTGGAGGTCCGGATCGTCCGTCGGAATCTTCCGCTGCAGCATCAGCATCAGCTTTTCCGGCCCGAGCTTTTTACAGATTTCGATGAGTTCTTTTTCCGAGACAAGATGCTGGCTGCCATAGTCACCATAGTTTTCGCTGAAAAGCAACAGAAGTATCCAGGCGCTGTCATCACCATCGATTGCATCAATCTGTTTCCGCAGGTTCCGGATTTTTTCAATCCGGCCTTTGCGTGTTGAACTAGTGCTTTGCCCTCTACGACGAAGCTTTACGTCGAACCAGCTCGCGCAATAATCGCGGTCCTTTCGCTCGGCCCAGTAGGTTTTAAAGCCCGGCTTGCCGGCGGTGTCTTCAGGTCCGTTGTGGAAACCTGCATGAATCATGTAAAGGTTAAGCCAATTTCTTGCGATCTGGCCCACGGTCTGCTTATTCGTCGGCGGTAATGCGGAGGTATTATTCAAAGTAAGAATCCGCGGTGCAGGAAGGCTTCTCGGCGAGGGGAATGTCTCCGCGGAGTCGTCAACCATACTGTGAATATAGGGCAAAAGCTTCGGGTCCTCTTTGGCCAGCAGCGCGGCAAGCGCAAGCGTTCTCACTTTCGGGTCAGAATGTTTCAGCAGTTCGGTCAATTCTTCGACTTCGGCTTCAATGGCGGAGATTTCCGCAACATACTTTTCGTATCGATCTCCCACGGGATAGCCCCGTAACGCCGAAGAAGGCCGGTCGTACAGGAAGGCACTTGCATCGAAGACCATCAGTTTTTCAGCGAGTTGTTCGAATTTATCCTGTGCCTCGCCGGCATTGCAGGGCGTTGCTTTTAGCAGCAGCACGAAGGATAGAGCCACGAACATGAAACTTTTGTAAAATGTTCTAATCATGCCTTTATTCCCCTTCGTCCGTGGCGAGCATGTATCCCTTGCCCCTGACGGTGAGGATGATTCGGGGGCCGGCGGGGTCGTCGCGCAGCTTTTCGCGCAGGCGGGCGATGTGCATGTCGATGGTGCGTGTCGCGAGCCCTTTCGGGTCGACGCGCCAGACGCGCGAGAGGATTTCGTCGCGGGAGATCGCGCGGCCTGTGTTCATCGCGAGGTGGCGGAGTATCTCCGCCTCGCGCTCGGAAAGCTCGGCGCGCCCGCCGTCCTCGAAGCGGACTTCGGAGCGGGCGAAATCTATGACGCAGTCCGTGGTCTTGAATTCGCGGATATCCGTCGGCCGCTCGGGCGAGCGGCGGAGCACGGCCTCGATACGGGCGAGAAGCTCCTTGATGCTGAACGGCTTGACGACGTAGTCGTCTGCGCCGAGCTTCAGGCCGTGGACGCGGTCGTCTTCTTCTCCGCGTGCGGTGAGGATTATTACCGGCGCCGCCGGGCGCATCTCCTTTACTTCCTTCAGGATGTCGAACCCGCCTTTGCCCGGAAGGACGAGGTCGAGGAGCAGGAGGTCGTAATCGAACTTGACGGCCATGTCGAGGCCATCGTCGCCGTTGGCTGCTTCAATTACTTCGTACTGCTGGAAAGTCAGCGCGTCGACGACGCCGCCGCGAATGGCGTCGTCGTCTTCGACTACGAGTATTTTCTTTTTGGTCATAGCTATAGCCTAATGAAATTTCGTTAAGATTCAAGTAGTAAACATGCAGGGGCGCAGCATGCTGCGCCCCTGCAACGCGCCGGTCAAGCCCGGCGGCTAAATGTATCATTAATATATCTGCCTTTCATCCTTCATCCTTCACACTTCATACTTTCTTATACTACTTCATCTTGAAATTCTTTTTTTCAGCCGCCTTTTTCAGCGACTCGCGCATGTTTTTGCCGAGCGTGTCTTTTTCACCTGCCTCGGCTTCTTCTTTCCTTTTCTCGGCGACGAACTTGTCCCGTTCTTCGCTCAGCCTGTTTATTTCTTCTTTTGCCTCTTCACGCTCCTTGTATTTCTTTTCGATATACGCTTTCTTTTCCTCGAGCGTCATCTTTCGCATCTCTTCCGGCAGGTCCTCGTCCTTTACGTCTTCGAGCTTGACCTTGCCGTTCTTCACCGCGTCGACAAGGTCCCACCTGTCGTTTCTGTACTGCTCCTGCGCCTTGGCTCTGTTTCTCTGCGCACTGTTGCCGGTTGAGATGGAGCCCGCGTTCTTATCCTGCGCATCCTGCCTTGCCTTTCCGTCTTTCCCGGCGTCGCCGTAGGGTACGTAGGTGTCGTTGAGCTTCCTGCCGGTCTCGTTGATTTTCTTGTCCTGGGGCGCGTCGACGTGGGCGACCGTGCGGTTCTGGTCGATGTTCATGTACTGGCCGTCGGCGAGCTTTGCGCCGTCCTGCCACTTCGTGCGGATTCCTTCCGCGTTGTTGCCGCAGAAAATCGTGTTCACGATAACGCCTTTTTCAATCGCCTTCTTGCAGGCGTCCTGGTAGGCCACGTTTCCCTGCGTAAAAGGCTCGTTGCCGGCGATATATATCGCCTTGAGGTCGTTGTTGGATTTGGACCAGTCGAGCGCGGTGGCGGCCGTGTCGATAACCTTGCCGCAATATTCCTGACCTCCTTTGGTCTTGAGGGCAAAGAGTTCTTCGGAAACCTTGTCGAGGTCGGTGGTGAGCGCCAGCACGCACCTTATCCAGCCTTCCTTTGAATTCAGGTTGTTGTTGCCGTACTCGTAAAGCGCGACGTAAAGGTCGGCCTTTTTGCCGTTCTGTTTTGCCATCGCGAGCTGGTTGATGACCGTCCAGAGCTGGGCTTTCGCCTGGTCTATAAGGCCGTCCATGCTGTTCGAGGTATCGAGAAGAAGCGCGATCTGGATGAGGGGCTTCTTTTCCGGTTTCGCCTTCTCTTTCTCGTCGGCCCGGATAGGCGCGTTCGTCATGAAGATTATTACTGCGCAAAGGCAGGTCAGTATTGCCAGTTTTTTCATTGTTATCTCCTTTCGTTTCGGCGTCGTATACATTTTATTTGTGTCTGACCATTACAGCTTTTTCGTTGTGCTGGATAATTGTGTTTCCGGGGAGCGACAGGGTTCCCTGGCGTCCTTCCGCGGCGAGCTCGCGCGCGAGTCTCAGGTGTTCCTCGCTGCCGAACTCGATAATTTCGTCCGGCTTGATGTCTTTTCCCGCCTGAACGAGCCTGCTGTCGATCCATTGGCCACCTTTGAAGTAAAACGTTCTGTCGTTAACCTGTTGGACGCTTGTAATGACCACGCGGTTCATGTTTTTATCGTAATATCCGTTGTACCTGTTAAGCTCCCGCTGTTTGCCCTGGTAGTCATTATTCATACTCTGGTTTACCGCGCCCATACCGGAACGGGTGCCGATGGCGCGCGACCTGAAGTTTTCGAGTGCAGTCCGTTTATTCGTTATTTCATCGGTCAGGTTCGTCCCCTCGAGCGCGATAAAAGCCGTGTACTCGGTGAGGACGCCGAATTCTATCGACAGCCGCACGACCTCGTCCACGAGCTCCTGGATTTTCGGGTCGGGTCTTGTGCCGGGGCCTGCAACCGTCGTCGGGTGGCCGTTGCCGCCGAGCTGGCGGATAGCGTCGACGAGGACGGCGATTTTACGGCTTGCCCACAGGCGCGGCACGAACGAATTTCTCGTCGTGGCTTTTTCGAGCCCGAAGCTGAATTCGAACGTCCGCTTCTTGCCGAGGTAGTTTCCGCTCAGGGAAAAGCTGAGCGGGTCGTTACCCTTGTACTGGCCGAGCAGAATGAGCTGGTCGCCTTCGAACAGGTCGGGGAGTTTGCCCGGCATAACGTCGCTCACCCGCGCGGGCGCGGGCTTTTTGTCCTTGTCGATAACGTCGAGGTCGGTATCCGCAAGTATCGGACCGGAGAGGCGCTTGAAAACCTGTCCGAGCTTGACTTCCACGTTCTCTTTCGGAAGCACGTACGTGGAGGTCGCGCGTGTTTCCGACGCTATCTTGTCGAGTAACGGCGCATTGACGTCGACGCCGACGCCGAACGTGAATATCCGTTTGTTGTGCGGATTGCCTTTTTCCGCAACCTTGCGGATGCCGACTTCGGACGTTTCTCCGATAGTGGGAAGTCCGTCCGTAAGGAACATGACGACCGGCAGCATCCCCTCCATCGGTTTCTGCCTGAGCGCCTCGACGAGCGCGTCGTGAATGTTCGTGCCGCCCTGGACAGATATTTCTTCGAGGTATTTCCAGGCCTTCTTTAGGTTCTCATCCGTCTTCAGGACCGGCGCCTCGGAGAAGAGGTCGACGCCTTCGTTATAGATAATGATGTTGAAGGCTTCGCCTTTCTTCAGGCCGCCGATGACCTGGAACGCGGCCTCGCGCACCTGCTCGATTTTCTCGCCCCGCATGCTGCCCGAGCGGTCGATGACGAGCGTAACCTCGCGCTTGATGGCGGGGCTGTCCTTGTCTTTTATCGCCTTCGCGGGCGGTGAGGCGAGAAGCAGAAAGTAACCGCCGCCGATCTTCGGGTCGGGGTAGGCGATAAGCGAGGCCGTCATTTCCCTGTCCTCGACCAGATACGAAAGCAGGAAAGAGCCGGGCTCCAGCCGCGCGTCGGCGGCGATGCGGGCGGTAATCACGTTTTCGCTCGCCCGCGTCTTCTCCAGCTTGTGGCTCGGAGAATAGACCGCGGATACCGCCTTCTTCGATTTGATTTTCACGGTAACGTCCCACGGAACCCTGTAATTGAGCGATTCGCTCCGCGGCAGGACATAGTCGATGCGCGAGCCGTCCGCCGGGAGGATATGCTCGTATACGAGCTTGACTTTCTGCGTCCCCCTCGGCTCGATAGGGAACACGCTTGACTGGATAAGGTTGTAGCCGATGAATTCCAGGAGGGCCGGGTCTTTGAGCTTTCTGACGATAGCGTCGTAGGTCTTTCTCGCTTCCTCCTTCGGAAGCAGCCTTGCGGTCGGCTCCGGCGCCGCGCCCTGGAACGTGAAGCCCTTCACCACCGCGCCGTCCGGCACGGGCACGATCATCTCCGCCTCGAGGCGGCGGTTGCCCGGGTTCTGAAGGCTGATAAGCAGCGTGGTGGTGGCGACCTGCTCGACGACGACCACGTCCGCCTTCACGCCCGTGATAATCGCCCGCGCGTTCCGGTCGACCGCGAACGAGCGCGACTGCGGGATAATTATGTTACGGGAAAACCTCTGCTCCGTCTGAGCGAAAGCGTCGCCTGCAAAAAAAGCGAGAATAAGGGGAATGCAGATGATTCCAACTGAACATCTTTGCATTGTCATAGTAACCTCCTTTTGGTAACCGGGAAATCCCGGGACACGTGCCGGTTTTGCTTTCGCAAAACCTATACATGTCCCGGATTTCCAAATCGACTTTCTATCTGCCTGATTATACCCCGCAAACGGCCGGTTGTGTGTAACGGGTTTGTAACAATGAGAGCGCAGCCTCTGGACTTGCACAATCCGCGTTTGGGTGTACAATATAAGAAGAAGTCCCGAGTCCCGAGAAAGAAGATAAAGTGAAATTATCTCCGCTATTTAAACTCAGCATTCTCTTTACGATTGTGCTCATGCTCCTTATGGTTGTGCTCCTGCTGGGCGAAGGTGATGTACTGACAATTCTGGCAATTTCGGTTGTACCTCCCATGTTCGCCTGCACATCCGTCGGAGCAAGCGTGGCACTTGGGCTTTTCATGAATTATCTTTTTCCGACATTGAAGCAAAAGATGTGGATTGGACGGTTGGTTGGGCTTTTTATCAGTATAGTTGTTCAGTTTATAACATTTGTTTTTGTCGATTATCTCATTATGTTCTACGTGTCGCATATAATCCTCGTAATTGTGTCGATTGTATTTCTTATAATGCATACCAGGCGCTTTGAAGAGTTACATGAACACAGCCAGTATGTGCAGGACGAACCAGAGAAACCCCGCTTTTTCTTATGGATATTTCCAGCAACTGTATTGTGGTTGATAATTTTCTTTACAGTCGCGATATGCGCTTTAGCTTTCGGGCCTTTTTGGGGGCTATAGAATACACCTCCTCCGCTCCCACGGCGCGAAGACGGGGGAGGAGTTAAAAGCGGAGGCGGAGAGATAAATATTGCTAATACCCGCCGCGCAAGCGCGGCGGCTTCACAAAGATTCCAGGCAACCGCGTGAATTATGTAATTTATTCGTGAAGCCGTGCCGCTTGCGGCACGGGTAATGTATTCCGTAATTTAGGTCAGGTACCATGCCGCGCAACTGCATTCGGATGATATAAAGGTACGCCAGCACGCCCCGAAAATAGGATACGCAATTACACATTTAGCGGGCGGGCTTGCGCGGCGTTATGTAGGGGCACGGCGCGCCGTGCCCCTACATATAAAAATAAACGCGCCGCAAGCGGCGCCGCTAACATTACATGTCCCGGGTTTCGATGCAGTATTTTTTCCTTGAATCCGAAATGGAAACCTGTTATATTCGGTTATTCGGATTGGAGTATATCGTGATAAGTAATCGGACCGCGCATCATCATCATGCACATCGCCACGAGGTGGCGTAAGGGAGCGGTCCGGGCAGAGCAGGAAAAAAGATAAACAAAGCAAGGCCCGCTCCGAGCGGGCTTTTTCTTTTTTACATCGAGGAGACAAGTCATGTCCAGCAAGTTGAAGATGTTGTTGCCCGACGGTCACATCCAGGAGAAGGTGTTGAGGCTGCTTGACCGCATCGGTCTCGAAGTCAAGCTCAGCGAGCGCTCCTACCGCCCGACCTGCGGCGAGCCGGAGATCGAGCTCAAGATGCTCAGGCCGCAGAACGCGCCGAAGCTCGTCGAGTTCGGGCGGCACGACTGCGGTTTTGCCGGCCACGACCTTGTCGTGGAAGCGCAGGCCGACGTTGTCGAGCTTCTGGACCTCGGGTACGATCCCGTGAAAGTCGTCGTCGCGGTTCCGGACGGCCTGGCCGGTTCCGACGACCTGTTTTCGAAGCGGCTTATCGTGGCGTCAGAATACGAGCGTCTGGCGCGGGAATATATAAAGAAGAAAGGACTGGACGCCGCGCACGTGCGGACCTACGGCGCCACGGAAGCGCTGCCGCCCGAGGATGCCGACATGGTTATCGACAATACGGCGTCGGGCCAGACCCTCAGGCTCAACCGGCTGACCGTTATCGACGAAATCCTGGAGTCCACGACCCGCTTTATATGCAACCGGGAGGCGCTCGAAGACCCGTGGAAAAAGAAAAAACTCGAAGAGATTAAGATGCTTATGGAAGCAACTCTTAATGCCGACAAGCGGGTGCTCCTGGAAATGAACGTGTCGAACGAGTGTTTTGAGAAGCTGGTTGCCGACCTGCCGTGCATGCGCGCGCCGACGGTCTCACCGCTCCACAACGAGGAGGGGTATGCCGTTAAAATCGCCGTTCCGGTGAAGGACGTGCCGAAGCTGATACCGCGGCTGATCGAGGCCGGGGCGCGCGACATCCTCGAATACAGGCTGGAGAAAATTGTCGGGTAGTTTTGGCGTTATGTAGGGGCAGGCCCCTGCGCCTGCCCGTTTTACACCCGGTGTTTTTCCGGGCGGCCGCGGGGGGCCGCCCCTACAATCGGTACGACAGACATTAAGACTGGGAGAGATTGACGTGATTAAACCAAGGCAGACTGTCCGGGAGATCGAGGCGTACAAACCGCCGCTGGAGGGGAGGCGCGGCCGCGTCCGCCTGGACTTCAACGAAAACACGACCGGTTTTCCGTGGGCGGCGTCCGGCCTGCCGCAGGAAGCGGTCGGCGTTTACCCGGAGTATACCGATTTTCTGGAAAAACTTTCTTCGCACCTGAAAGTTCCGGTTGAAAACCTGATGCTGACAAACGGCACGGGGGAAGCGATTTTCCTCGCCGCGTTCACTTTCATCGAGCCGTGCGAAGATGCAGCGCTCACGTCGAGCCCGACTTTTGCGCTTATACCACATTATCTTAATCTGGTCGGCGCCGAACTGAGAGAAGTCCCGGTTACGGCGGATTTGCAGTTTGATATCGAAAAGATCGAAACGGAGCTGGAAAAAGGAGTAAAGCTCGCGATTTTTGCATCACCGGAAAACCCGACCGGGGCGACAATCGATCCGGACATTTTCCGCGGCTGGTGCAAAAAATATCCTGAAACGCTTTTCATCATCGATGAGGCTTACGCCGAATATAACGAGGCAACCGCTCTGCCTTACGCGCTCGAGCTTGACAACCTGCTTGTTCTGCGAACGTTCTCGAAGGCGTGGGCCATGCCCGGTCTGCGGCTGGGAGTCGTTGCCGGCAATCCCGGTCTGCTGAACTACATGATGCGCGTCCGCGCGCCGTACAGCGTGAACGCTTCTTCGGTGCAGATCGCGATGAACCTGATGGAAAGGTCCGATGAAGTCAGAGGCGAAGCGAAAGCGCTTCGCGGGCGTGCCGGGCCTTTGCTGAAAGAAATCGAAGAACGCGGATACGGCGTGCACTTCGGCGCGGGCAACTTTTACCTGCTGAAGGTCGGCAGGGACGCGAAGACTCTCTGCGATTTCTGCGCAGAGCGCGGAGTGCTCATCCGCGACCGCTCGATGTATCCCGGCATGGAGGGGATGATACGGATTACAATCGGCACGGATGATGAAAATAATAAACTACTCCAGTGCCTGGATGAATTCAGGGATTCGTACGCCGTGATTTTCGATCTCGACGACACGCTGGTCGACACTTCGCGGAGTTTCGACGCGACCGTTATAGAGTTGGTGAAACGCCACAGCGATAAACCGCTGGACCGCGCCGAGCTTCTCGATCTCCGCGCCGAAGGCGGTTTCAACGACGACTGGGACGCGACCGTTGAGCTGCTTCGCAGGCGTGGTGTTGCGGTTACCCGCGGGCAGATAGCCGGGGAAGGTGTGCCGCTGTACCTCGAGCTTGCGCGTGAAAATGAAGATCTGTTTATCAAAATCGATCTACTGAAAAAACTGGCAAAGCGTTACCGCCTGTTTATCGCGACGGGAAGGACCCGCCCGGAGTACGAGCCGCTATGGGCCGGGACTTTCGGCCCGGTTTTCGAAAAAGTGTATTGCAAAGACGATACCCCCGGTCTTCCGCCCAAGCCCGCGCCGGATGTGCTGCAAAAAGTTATTGAGAATCACGGGTTGGCGGGCGGATTATATGTCGGCAACTCGATTGACGATATGAAATCGGCGGCCGGCGCAGGCCTCGATGCAATCGCCGTGGCCACGAACACGGAGGCCGCCCTCCTGGCCGAAGCGGGGGCCGCGCTGGTGCTGGACTCACCCTCTGACATCGGAAAGGTGTTTATGCTATGAAAAAAAGAACTGCATCGTTATCCAGGGAAACGAAGGAAACGGATATCAGCGTCACTATCCGCCTCGACGGGCCGCAGGGGACGGATATCGAGACGCCGCTCCCGTTCATGACGCACATGCTGGATTCGTTCGCCTGCCACGGCCGGTTCGGGCTCGAGATGAAGGCGGCCGGCGATATCGAGGTCGACCCGCACCACCTTGTCGAGGATTGCGGGATCATGCTCGGGTCGGCCGTTACAAAGGCGCTGGAAACTTTCGACGGTATTCAGCGTGCGGGATTTTTCACCTACCCGATGGACGGCAGCCTGGCGACGGTGGCATTAGACCTGTGTGGACGGCCGAACCTTGTCTGGAACGTGGAGCTTGGGGGCGAGCCGCTCGCAGGCACGGACCCCGCCCTGTTCCGCGATCTCCTGAAAGGGTTCGCGGACAGCCTGAAAGCGACCGTGCACGTGAACGCGCATTACAGCGACGGCGACCACCACATACTCGAAGCCGTTTTCAAGGCGCTCGGCCGTGCGCTGCGCTTGGCGATAAAACCGCTGGGGGAGGGCGACGCGCTCTCCACGAAGGGAAAGATCGATGCTTGATCTTATCAACTGCGGCGGCAACATAGGCAGCATCACGCGCTGCTTCAAGCGGCTGGGCGTCGAGTACAGCCTTGTCGAAAGCGGCGACGAGTTGTCCGGCGAAAATCCGCTGGCCCTGCCGGGCGTGGGCTCGTTCGGTGCGCTGATGAATAATCTCGACGGTGCCGGTATAACGGAAAAGCTTGTCGGGCTGGTAAAGTCGGGCGTGCCGCTTCTGGGAATATGCGTCGGATTACAGGTGCTTTTTGAGACAAGCGAAGAATCGCCCGAGACTCCCGGGCTTGGAATAATTAAAGGCGGGGTTGTCCGCTTCCGCGAAGGCAAGATACCGCAGATCGGATGGAACCGGATAGAGCCGAAAGCGGGTTCGGGTTTTGAATCCGGATACGTTTACTTTGTTAATTCGTATTATGCCGCGCCACAGGACGATGAAGTCACGCTGTATCATGCGGACTACCACGGACAATTTTGCGCGGCGGTGAAATCGGAAAACATACTCGCGTTCCAGTTCCACCCGGAAAAGAGCGGCGAGTTCGGCCACGGCCTGATAAGGAGGTGGCTCGATGATCTGTAAGCGGATTATCCCGTGCCTCGACGTGACGGACGGGCGGACCGTGAAGGGCGTCAAGTTCCAGAGCCTCCGCGACGTCGGCGACCCGGTCGAGCAGGCGATGCTGTACCAGGAGCAGGGCGCGGACGAGCTCGTTTTTCTCGATATCTCCGCCACCAACGAGGGCCGGGAAACCATGATGGAGGTCGTCGAGCGGGTGGCTGCGAACCTGATGATGCCGTTTACGGTCGGCGGCGGCGTTTCCAGTATCGAGCACGTAAAAAAACTTCTCGAGCGCGGAGCCGACAAGATTTCGGTAAACACGGCCGCGGTCAAGCGGCCCGAACTGGTCGGAGAAATCGCGCGCGAGTGCGGCTCCCAGTGCTGCGTCCTGGCCGTGGATGCGAAGCGCAAGGAAGGCGGCGGCGGCTGGCAGGTGCTTACGCACGGCGGCCGCAAACCGACGGGTATCGACGCGCTTGGATGGGCGAAGGAAGCTGTCGAGCGGGGCGCGGGCGAAATCCTCCTGACCTCGTGGGACCGTGACGGGACGCTCGAAGGTTTCGACCTCGAGCTTACGTCAACATTTTCGGACACGCTCCCCGTTCCCATAATCGCTTCAGGTGGTGCGGGCGGGCCCGAATGTTTTGTCGAAGTTTTCACTGCGGGAAAAGCGGACGCAGCGCTTGCCGCGAGCATCTTCCATGACGCGACGTGGACCGTCCGCGCCTTGAAGGAAGAACTAAGAAAAGAAGGCATCGAGGTGAGACTATGATAATCCCGAGTATAGATATTATCGACGGGAAAGCCGTTCAGCTTCGCCAGGGCAGGGAGCACGTGCTCACGGCCGAGCGCGACCCGGTCGACTTGGCCGCAGAGTTCAACCGCTACGGCGAGGTCGCGGTAATCGACCTCGATGCGGCGCTGGGGAAAGGCGACAACCTTGAACTGATCAGCCGAATCTGCCGCGTGGCGGACTGCCGCGTCGGCGGAGGTATCCGGGACAGGGAACGCGGGCAGGACGTTCTCCGCGCCGGCGCTTCGCAGATTATTATCGGCACCGCGGCCGAGCCGGGACTGCTGAAAGAGTTTCCGCCTGAGAGAATAATCGTCGCCCTCGACCACCGCGGCGGCGAAGTCCTCGACAAGGGTTGGACGCGCGGGACCGGCGAAACGATAATCGACCGTGCTGAGCGGCTCGCGGAATTTTGCGGCGGGTTTCTCGTCACCTTCGTTGAAGACGAAGGCGGCATGGGCGGAATGGACCTCGATGCATTAAGAGAGCTGAAAGAGCAGTTACCGAATAAACTCACAGTTGCCGGAGGTGTGGCCGCGACGGAAGAAGTGATAGAGATATCGAAACTCGGGCTGGACGTCCAGGTCGGCATGTCGCTTTACACGGGCAAGCTCGACCTCGTGGAATCGGTTGTCGGCAGCATCGATTTTGAAAGATGTCCGCTGGTTCCGACAATCGTGCAGGATGAGGCGGGACAGGTCCTGATGCTGGCATATAATTCCCCCGACTCTTTGCGAGAAGCATTGAGAAAAGGAAAAGGAGTCTATTACAGCCGTTCCCGCAAAGAGCTCTGGGAAAAGGGCCTGACTTCCGGGCACACTCAGGAACTGGTTTCATGCCGCACCGACTGCGACCGGGATGCGCTGCTTTTTACAGTCAGGCAGAAAGGCGTTGCATGCCATAAGGGAAACTACAGCTGTTTTGGAGGCAGGCACAGATGATAAAAATATACCTGGGCAGGGAAGCGGTTGAAAAGCTCGCGGAATCCTCAACATCGGCGGATGGCGACAGGATAACCCGGACCGTTGCCGGGGTAATAGACGAAGTCCGCGACCGGGGAGATGAAGCGCTCCGCGAAGTGTCGCTGCGCTTCGGCGACGACGTATCAACCGGTTTTATGCTTACCGAAGAAGAAGTTGCTGCGGCTGAGAAACGTGTATCCGCCGAATCGAAAAAAGTTATCGAGCAGGCGGCGGTGAACATCCGGGCCTTCGCCGACGCGGTGATGGAATCGATAAGCCCCGTCGTCCTGGACAAAGGCGGCTGGTCGGTCGGGCTGGATTACAGGCCGGTCGAGAGCGCGGGCTGTTACGTTCCCGGCGGGCGTTACCCTCTGCCGTCGACGGCTCTCATGACCGTGTTAACGGCGAAGGCCGCCGGCGTTGGCGACATTGCAGTCGCTTCGCCGGGGATGCCTGACGAGGTTGTCTTTGCCGGAAAGCTCGCAGGTGCAAACCGGTTTTACCGGGTCGGCGGCGCGCAGGCGATAGCCGCGCTCGCGCTGGGTACTGAAACGATCAAGTCCGTCGACATGGTGGTGGGGCCGGGCAACGCTTACGTGACCGAGGCCAAGCGGCAGTTGCAGGGAATCGTCGGAATCGATATGCTTGCAGGTCCGAGCGAAATCGCGATAATCGCCGACTCCGGCGCGAACCCGGAATGGGTCGCGCTCGACATGCTGGCGCAGGCCGAGCACGACCCGGATGCGCGCGCATGGCTGCTTACCGATAATGTGAAACTTGCGGAAGACGTTGCGGGCGAAGTCAAGCGGCTTGTGCCTGATTTGAATCTTCCGGATTATATTACGGCTGAAGAATCGAATTTGTCCGTCATTGTCCTCGACGACTGGAATGAATGCGCCTCCGTCGTTGATACGCTTGCGCCCGAGCACCTGCTGCTCATGGTTTCCAGGCCGGATATTGTCAAGGCGAAAGTCAGTAACTACGGCGCAATGTTCATGGGCTATAACGCTACGGTCCCGTTCGGCGATTACATGGCAGGCCCGAATCACACCCTTCCGACCGGAAGGACTGCGCGCTTTTCAGGCGGTCTGAGTCCGCTTACTTTTCTTCGCCCGCAAAGCTGGTTTGAGGCCGGGGCCGACGTGGGCGACCTCGCAGCCGGCGCCGCGGCCTTCGCGGAACTGGAAGGCCTGACCGCACACGCAGCGTCCGCACGTTCACGCGGTTCGAAAGGTAATCAGGAATAATAATCGGTTTGCCGGTTAAGGATTGAACCTGGCGATGAAAAGGTCCATGTCGGCGGCGCCGCCGGAGGCGGGGACGGTGGGGGGGGCTTTCAGGCCAGCGCCCAAAACC
>SOJX01000131.1 GCA_004376375.1 Planctomycetota bacterium | reverse complement strand
AGTCGGCGCGCCGGTCGTGAAAGACCACTCAACGCCGAGCGTAGTGCCGAATGCGTTTACCGTGTCGATGCGCCAGTAAAAACTTGTATCGGGCGCCATGCCACCGGGGTCGTAGGAGTTCCCCAATTGATTGCCTATGAACGCGACAGGCGGCGAAACCGTGTCAAAATAAACGTCGTAACTGTCCGCATTTGAGGCATTGTCCCATGAGAGGATCTGCGCCAGAGATACATTGCCGGTGGAGTCGGCCGGTGTCGGGTTTGAAGCCTGCGCCGGCACGGCGGCTGTGCGGAATGACCATTCGTTGCCGGCGGTCGTTCCGAATGCGTTTACGGCATTAATACGCCAGTAGTAGCTGGTATCGGGTGCGAGTCCGCCGGGGTTAAAGATGAGACCCGGCTGGTTGCCCTGAAACGCCAACGGCGGCGATACGGTATCCAGATATACGTCGTAGCTTGTCGCGCCCGACCCTGCCGCCCAGGAAAGTATCTGAGCGAGAGGTATGTTGCCGGCCGTGTCAGCCGGTACCGGGGTGGAAGCCTGTCCGGGCGGTGTGCCGGTCGTGAAGGACCACTCGATGCCGGTCGTGTTACCGAACGCGTTTACGGTGTCGATGCGCCAGTAATATAACGTGCCGGTAGCGAGTGCGCCGGGATCGTATGTGATTCCGGCTTCGTCCGAGACGTAAGGCGGCGGGCTCGAAGTACCGAAGTAGACTCCGTAAATCGTCGCGCCCGCTGCCGCGCCCCAGGACAGGTCCGCATCGAGGAGCACTCCCGTCGCGGTATCGCCCGGGCTCGGACCGGCCGCCTGTGCAGGCGGTGAGCCGGTGGTGAAGGACCACTCGACTCCGGCCGTTGTTCCGTATGCGTTCACCGCGTCAATCCGCCAGTAGAAGTTCGTGCCTGCGGCTATGCTGCCGGGGTCGTAGGTCAGGCCCGGCTGGTTGCCGATGAATGCGACGGGCGGCGAGACAGTGTCGAAGTAGACGTCATAGCTTGTTGCGCCCGCGGCCGCGCCCCAGGACAGGTCCGCATCGAGCAGTACTCCCGTCGCGGTATCGCCCGGGCTCGGACCGGCTGCCTGTGCGGGCGGTACGCCCGTTTTGAAGGACCATTCCACGCCGGTGGTAGTTCCGAACGCGTTAACGGTATCGATGCGCCAGTAGTAGCTGGTGTCGGCTGCAAGCCCGCCGGGGTCGTAAGAGTTCCCCAATTGATTGCCTATGAACGCGACAGGCGGTGAAACCGTGTCAAAGTAAACGTCGTAACTGTCCGCATCGGCGACGTTGTCCCATGAGAGGACCTGAGCCAGAGATACATTGCCTATGGAATCCGCCGGTACGGGATTGGATGCCATTGCCGGTGGCGCACCGGTCTTGAAAGACCACTCAACGCCGGTTGTAGTGCCGAATGCGTTTACCGTGTCGATGCGCCAGTAATAGCTGGTATCGTCCGCGAGCCCGCCGGGGTCGAAGGATGTACCCGGTTGATTCCCCTGAAAAGTGACGGGAGGGGATACGGTATCGAAATAAACGTCATAGCTTGTCGCGCCCGCGGCCGCGCCCCAGAAAAGGTCTGCGTCGAGCAGCACGCCGGTCGCAGTATCGCCCGGAGCCGGGTTGCTTGCCTGGGCTGGAAGAAAGGCGCCGGTCGTAAACGACCATTCGACTCCGGTCGTGGTGCCGAACGCGTTTACCGCGTCGATCCGCCAGTAGAAGTTTGTGCCGGCGGCCATTCCGCCGGGGTCGTAGCTCAGGCCCGGCTGGTTGCCGATGAACGTGACCGGCGGTGAGACAGTGTCGAAGTAGACATCGTAGCTCGTCGCGCCCGCGGCCGCGGCCCATGAGAGTATCTGGGTGAGAAGCACATCGGTCGCGGTGTCGGCCGGCGTCGGTCCCGCAACCTGCGGTGGCGGCGAGCCGGTCGTGAACGACCACTCGATGCCTGACGTGTTGCCATAAGCGTTTACCGCGTCGATTCGCCAGTAATACGTCGCGGCTGCTACCAGTCCGCCGGGGTCGTAGCTCAGTCCGGGCTGGTTACCGATAAACGCGACCGGCGGCGAAACGGTGTCGAGATAGACGTCATAACTATCCGCATCGGAAACGTTGTCCCATGAAAGGATTTGAGTCAATGAAACATCTGATGCATTATCAGCAGGCGTGGGATTGACTACCTGGCCTGGCGCGGTCCCCGAGCCCGTGGAAGGCGGGAAGAAAAACGGCTTCTTTTTCTTTTTACTGCAGCCGCTGCCGAGTGCAAGCGTCAGTACTGTGACGGCAGCGGTCAAAAAAAGATAGCGTTTCATACCTATAAAAACTCCGCACTGACTTTACCATGGTTTTGCCAGTACCGCAGGTTTGCCCTTGTCCCCTTAACCTGCGTAAACCAACATGTAGGCAGGCGTGTGGAAGCTTATTCCTATATCGGCACACCATACAGTTGAAATATACTGTATTAGTATCCGGTATTTCTTTAAGTATCGTTACCGTCTAATTATACAATATCATTTCGCACTAAATCAAATCTAAGAGAGGATTTAGCGTACTGGAAATACCTGGTTTTCCGGGTATAATATGAGTGGGGTAACTTCTTCCGGCAGAGACAGTTACGTCAGCCCGGAATTATGGGTAGAATTACAAAGGCAGAATTTTGTGTAAAATCCATTTTTATTGCAACAAAATCGTCGCCCGGATACACTAAAAGGGTGAACAGCGTCGTGCGTCAAGAGTCAAGAGTCAAGAGTCGAGAGTCGAGAGTCAAAAAAATAATAAAATATGGCGCACGACGCATGACGCTTGACGCCTGACGCTTGTTCAGGGGTAAGTTGTGCTGGATGAGAGCGGTCTTATAAAACAGGTGCTGAACGGCAGGCCGAATGTTTTCGCCGTACTGGTGAAGAAGTACAGCGGTCCGATTTTCGCCTATTGCCTCGACCGTATCAGGAACCGCGCCGATGCCGAAGACCTTGCGCAGGAAGTTTTTGTCATCGCTTACAGGAGGCTCGCGACGCTTCGGCAAACCGATTCTTTTATCCAGTGGGTCTACGGCATAGCGGCCAACCTTGTCCGCAATTTCCTGCGCACGCGAAAGAACCCGGCCTCCCTTGACGGAAATTCTCCCGGGCCGGCCGCGGAGCCGGGCTCCGGTTATGACATGCAGGATATCGTACGCGAAGCCGTCGCCGAGCTCCCCGAAAAATACCGCGTAGCCGTGACGCTCAGGTTCATGGAGTCGATGAGTTACCGGGAAATCGCGAAAGCCTTCGGCACGACGACGGGGCAGGTAAGCTCGATGCTTTCGCGCGCAAACAGGCATCTCGAGGCGAAACTCAGGAAGCACTTCGCCCCCGAACCTCTGGAGTAAATACAATGAATTGTTTTCAGGCAGGACAACTCATCGAAAAATACAAGCTGACGGGCGCGGAGCCGGGCGGCTTCGATTTTGAAATGCACCTGGCCGACTGCGAGGATTGTAACGCGGCAATGGAAGAGGCCCGCGCGTACGTGAGCTTCATGACCGAGTCGTTCCGGAAGATGCGCCCGTCCGACGATTTCGTGCAGAACGTGATGCACAGTATAAAGCACGCGCCGAAAACCTCACTCTGGG
The DNA here is from genome assembly GCA_004376375.1 of Planctomycetota bacterium. Lineage (GTDB taxonomy): Bacteria > Planctomycetota > E44-bin39 > E44-bin39 > E44-bin39 > E44-bin39. The sequence continues at coordinate 41,021 of SOJX01000131.1, read as the reverse complement.
CGGGGACGGACGTCGCGCCGAAGCGGTGGCGCTCCGGAGCCGAGGGTGTTCCGGGATGGCGCGGCGCTGTCCTGCGCCTTTTCATGTGCTGGAATCCGGACACACAGCCGGAGAAACGGTTCAGGCATTTCATGAAAGTCGCCGCCGTCCTGGTAATTTCTTTCTTTCTGGTTTCCTATGCATTCGTTCTGGGCAGCAGGAATGAACCGTACAGACCCGACAGGAACGTGAGGCAGCAACAGTCCACTGCCGGCAGAATCGGCCGGATAGCGCTTGCGGGTGAAGAGAATCTCGAGCAGTTGACTGCCGGTGATGATAAAGCGGATTATTACCTCGAAATGCATGTTGACGCCAAAGACCCGAACAAGTGGCACGCGATCGCGATGCCGAAGGTGCCGGGCGTTACGGGCGATCTCGCATACTATTTTGATGACAGCCATGTCGTGCGGTTCACAAAAGACGGGACCGCCCCGCACGCTAATTCGCCGCAGCTCAACCGGGGATAGATTTGTCGGGGCACGGTGCGCCGTGCCCCTACATTGTAACTAAAGAACCAAAGAACCAAGGAACCAAGGAACCGAATCAACGCCACCGCCTTACCTCAACGGGAGGCGAAAAATGAACATGAAACCGAAAACAGAAAAAATCGTGAAATGGTCGCTTGTCGGGGGCGCGGCCGCGGTATTCATCGTGCTGCTTGCGCTCTATCTCTCGCTCGACAGGCTTATCGCGCACCACGAGACCCGCGTGCACGGCCTCAGGACCGCGCGGGCGGGCGCGCCCGTCGGTTTTAACGTTGAGGTATTGAACTCTGCCAGCGGCGCGCCGGTGAAAGGCGCGCATGTAAGAGTCGATGCGATACTGCCGCATGTAAACGAGACGCGCACGCTTTTCGACGGCAAGGTCGGTGAAAACGGAATCGCGGAAGTAAGCGGCTCGATACCGGCGAATATTTCCGGCGATATAACGGTCGTTATCACGACCGAATCATCGCTCGGCAGCGACCTGATTACCCAGAAGCTGAAAGTCCTCCCGGCCGCGGACGAGAAGCGGCTGTATCTCACTTCCGATAAAAAACTCTACCAGCCGAAGCAGACCGTACACGTCCGCGCGTTCCTCCAGGACAAGGCGAACGAAACGCCGGGCGGCTCGACACATCTTTTTCTGACACTGCGCAACGACAAAGGCAACGTGGTCGCAAAGACTAACGTCAAGACGAACGAGTACGGGCTGGCGTGGCACGACTTCAAGCTGCCGAAGGACGCGACGCTGGGCGTCTATAATATTTCCTGCCGCCATGAGGCGCTCCAGGCCGATACCCCGATCTACGTCCGCGAATACGTTATGCCGAAATTCGCGCTCGCGTTCGATTCGAAGGCGAAGTTCGTCCGGCCGGGCGATGATCTGAAAGGCACGCTGACCGCGCTCTATCCGCAGGGCGGCGCGCCTCCCGTTCTCGGCCACCTCGCCGCGAAGCTGAAAGACGCGAAGGGGAAAGTGGTCAACGAAATCAAAAAGCTCGAGCTTGCAAAAGACGGCAAGACCGAGCTTGAAATGGGCGTGCCGGGCCGCGCGGTTTTCGACGACAGGGAAAGGCTCACCTATACGCTCGAAGTCACCGTTACCGATACGGGCGGGCAGAAGCAGACGAAGTTCTTCCCCGTCACGGTCGCGAAAAATCCCGTGATGATCGAGCTTGTAGCCGAGTCGGGCGACCTCGTGCGCGGGGTCGGGAACCGGGTCTACGGTTTTCTCTCGGACCTGAGCGGTGAAAAGCTCGAGCGCGAAATCGAAGTTACGCACGGGCGCAGTAAAAGCAAGGTAAAAACCGACGCGAGCGGTTTTTTCACGTTTGAGATAAGACCGTATGCCGACAAGCCGTCCGTTACTATACACGGAAAAACAAAAGACGAGAACGGAAACAGTATTCCGTGGAAGATAAAGAAAAGTCTGTCCTCGCCTTCCGGCGCGCTGCTGCTTCTGCGCACCGAACGCGCGTGGGCGAAACCGGGCGGGAAAATCACGTGCGAGCTTTTCACGGACACGGAAGCGGCGGGCTGCGAAGTTTTTCTGGTAAAGGACGGACTTCGCGTTGCCGGCGGCGGGACGGAAATTGCCGGCGGTAAAGGCAAAGTCACGATTGATATCCCCGGGGAGGGGAGCGGCTTTCACGATATCGTGGCCTTTGCGACCATCCCCGGTTACAAATCGAAGATTATCGAAGATATGAAACGCATCTACGTCCAGCCGGAGGAGCCGTTCGCGCTTACCGTAAAAACCGACGAGCCGACATACCGGCCGGGCGGGAAAGTCAGGCTTGATATTACGGCGAAGAACGGAAAAAAACTCGGCCCGGTCGCGCTCGCGGTCGCGGTGAACGACAACAACCTTTCCGGTTTGGGCGGGATTCGCAACTATCTTTCCGAAATCCTCCGCTTCAAGCTGGGCGAGGAAACTTATAAAGAGACAAACCTCGACAAAGGTTTTGCCGCAGGCGTTTTCAATCCTTACGCGGTAATCGAAAAAGGCGAGTCATCGAAGCAGGGAGTCGCCGACGCGGCCTTCGGCGCGCCCGACGCGAAAGGGGAACTGACGTTCTCGGTCGATACGCACGACAAGGCCGTTGCCGCGAACGCGGAAACCCGCCGGGAAATCAACTGGTATATCGCCGCGACGGTTATTACCTTGCTTGCCTCGATTGCGGGCGCGTTTGTTGTGCTCGGTTTTCTTAACCTGGTAAGATGGTTTTACACATATATTCGGTATCGTCCCGCTTATGTATTCGGCCTTGCCGCCGCACTGGTAATTCTTATCATAGCCGCCGTGGCTGTTCCGTGCCTTATGACAGCCGGGATCAATTCGGAAATGGCTATGGGATACAAAGCCATGGGGATTGGAGATGAGATGGGCGCAGGGCCTCCCGCCGATTTTGACCTGACTGAGGCTGATAGGCGTGGTGCATTTGCTCCCTCCAGTATATCCCTGGCTGATTTCGCTTGCACCAGCACAACAATTACCTGGGAGTGGGATGATATCAACGGTGAAGTCGGCTATGCAATCTACGATAACAGTACCGATACATGGGTCATAACCTCAATCGCAGCCAGTGAGCTCTTTACCGTCGAAACCGGCCTGAGCGCGAACATGACGTATATGCGTTATATAAAGGCATATTCCTATACATTACCCAATACATATTATGGATATACCTGGACCATATCGGGTCTTGGTGGTAACGCGTCAGGCTATCTTTTCCGCCCCGGTTTCGGCGGTGGTTATGGTGGAAGAGGGGTTGGAATAGAAAGATCACCTGTGGTCGCGGAGCGGAAGTTTTTCCCCGAATGCCTGTTTTACAGGCCGTTCGTCCTGACGGATGAAAACGGGAAAGCGAGTTTCGAGTTCACGATGGCGGACACGCTTACGACGTGGAAGGCTGACGTTATCGCGTCCTCGAAAGCGGGGAAGATAACGGCGGCGTCGACGCTCTTTGCGAGCATGAAACCGTTCTCCGTCGATATCGACGTGCCGGCCGCGTTCACGAAAGGCGACGCGACCGACCTGAAGGTTATCGTTATAAATTACGAGGGAAAAGAGACCGAAGTAAAACTGCAACTCGAAACTTCGGAAGGTATCGAAGCGGCAAAATCGGTTCAGGTCCTGAACTTCACGGGGAACTCCGCCGTCCTCAGCGCTGATTTTCCCGTGAAAATAACGAAAGCGGGTGACCATACCGTAACTATCACGGCAATCAGCAAAGACAGCGCCGACAAGATTACGCGCACCGTCCGCGCATACGAGCACGGGCAGAAAATAACCCGCACCGATGGCGGCATCCTCAAGGCGGGCAACTCGAGCGAGATTACGCTCGACCTGCCCGAAGACCTGATTATCGAAAGTAAAAAAGTATATCTGAAGATTAATTCTTCACCGGTCGCGACGGCGCTCGACGGCCTCGAAAGCATGCTCCGCGTGCCGTACGGCTGTTTCGAGCAGACTTCGTCAATTGCATACCCGAATATTATGGTTACGAAGTATCTCGCCAAGATGGAAAGGCCGGACGCGAAGATTCTCGACCGCGCGAAAGACATGGTGCAGCGGGGCTACAACCGGCTCCGTACTTTCGAGGTCACGGGCGGCGGTTTCTCGCTCTACGGGAAATCGCCCGCCTCGACCTGGCTTTCCGCCTACGGACTGATGGAGTTTTCCGAGATGCGCTCCGTCGTCGCCGTCGACCGGCAGATGCTCGACCGCACCGCGCGCTTCCTCGCGAAGAAGCAGAACTCCGACGGCTCGTGGGCCGGCGACCGCGGAAAAAACGATCTGGCGACGACCGCGTACTGCCTCTGGGCGATTACGGAGTCCGGCATAAGCGCGGGCGATACGAAAAAGGCGGAAGAGTATCTGCGTGAAAAAGCGGGCGAGATGGATTTATATACGCTCGCACTTTCCGCAGCCGCGACTTGCGGCGATACTTTCTTTCTTACGCCTCTGGAAAAAGGGCTCGAGGAGTTTCTATCAGACCCGGATGAGCAGGTCGAGTTCGGCAAGAAGCGCACGCTCTCGGGCGCGTACGGACGCTTTGCGCAGATAGAAGCGGTCGCGCTGACCGCTATCGCGCTCCGTGAAAAGAATCCGAAGCTTTTCGGCAAAGCGATCGAGTGGCTTGTCGACCACAGGCAGCCGGGCGGCGGATGGGGGACGACGCAGGCGACCGTGCTTTCGCTCAAGGCGATCCTCGGCGGCGGCTTCGGCGGCAGCGGCAAGCTCACGCTCGACGTGAAAGGCAAGGGCACGAAAACGATCGACGTTTCCGCGGGCGGCGCGAAACCGATACTGGTTGATATTACGCACCTCATCCCGGCCGGGAAAATGGAATGTACTGCGAAGTTCGAAGGGACCGGGCAGCTCGATTACCAGGTCACGGCCGTCGGCTACAGGCCGTGGGGCAAGTTCATCGAGTCGAAGGAGAAAGACGGCCTCAACCTCGAAATTATCAGGGGCGAGGGCGAGATCATGTCGCGGGGGAAAGTCAGCGTTACGGCAAAGGTGCTGAACCACTCGAACGCGTCTTCCGTAAACGTGATGCTCGAGCTGCCGCTCCTGCCGGGCGCGGCTGTCGATACTTCAACCGTGACCTGCGACCTGGAAGACTTTGTCCAGCGCTCCGCGGTCGAGGGAAACCGGCTCGTAATCTACGGCGCCGATGTTCCCGCGGGCAAGCGGTTCGAGATAAAATTCGAGATGATAGCCGGGGACGCGGGCCAGTTCAGGACCCGCCCGGCAAAGGTTTTTGAATATTACAATCCCGCTAATTTTGATATTACCGTCCCCGAGTCAATTACAATCGCTCAAAGATAAATATTCTGTAGGGGCAAGGCGCAGTATGGACCGGAGAATCAATGATAATATGGGGCGGTAGTACGGAAAATGGTGCGACTAACACCGGCGGCATCTTCACGCCGTGATTGTTTTGTAATACTACCCTTCTCGGCAGTTATTCCTTTAGGAGCATTGCAGTGGAGGAGTTGAAGGAAGAGCAGGAGAAGAAATGAAGTTATCTCTACGGATAAAGCTCGGTATCTTTGTAGTACTGGTATTCTCAGTAGTGACACTCGTATTGCTAAAGGTATCCTGTTCCCTGTCCGAGCGTGCGGAAAAACAAAACCATGCTTTCTATATGAAATTCCATGACGCAATTTCCAAGGGCAATATCGACGAGGTCAGAAGCCTGATCAAGCAGGGCGCGGACCTGAACTACAGTTCACTTGTAATGATACATTACAACCTCGGCGCTCAACCGCATAAGTGGGTCGACGTTGTGGGCACTCCCCTTTACATGGCGGCTGAACACGGCAGAAAAGAGATTGCCGAACTGCTAATACGGGAAGGCGCTGATATTAATGCAACAGGAAAAGCCTCAGCGTGCGGGACACCGCTTCATGCGGCTGCGGCAAATGGCAAAAAGGAAATCCTGCTGTTTTTACTGGAAAAAGGTGCTGGTATAAACGGAAAATGTAAATTGGGTACTACGCCGCTTTACGCAGCCGCGCAGAACGGTCAGGAAGAAACCTGGGAACTGCTGCTTTCCAGAGGCGCAGATTTGAAACCTATGGACAGAGGCGGAGTTACGCTGCTTCATGCTGCGGCTCAGGGTGGCTCGGAGAAAATTGTCCTGTTTCTTCTTTCAAAGGGATTTGATGTAAATGTTAAGTATATAGGGGGAAAGTGGACTCCACTTCATTCTGCTCTAAGTCGTGGCCGGAAGAAAGTCGTCGAGATACTGGTCGAAAAAGGCGCTGATGTGAATGCAAAGGTGGGAGATGGCGAGACAACACTCCACATAGCTGCAGGTGGAGACGGCGGTGCCGATATAGTTGCATTCCTAATCGAAAAAGGCGTTCCTGTAAATGTGAAAAGCGACCGCAACAGGACTCCTTTACACTGTGCGGTTGCGTTCACTAAATCGAAAGAGACCGTAGCGCTTCTAATCGAAAAAGGGGCCAAATTGGATGTAGTGGACGAATGGGGATGCACACCTCTTCACTGGGCTGTGGCTAAGGGCCGGAAAGATGCAGCTCAGCTGCTTCTCGAAAATGGTGCAGGCGTGAATACGATTACAAACTGGGATTGGAAAGAAATGAAGAAGTCAGATAAAGCGTTTACACCGCTGGATATCGCAACGGGTGGAACAAAATTTACTGCAAGAATTGTTCTAAACCCGATTATCGGGCTTCTGAAAAAACATGGTGGTAAAACCAGCGCGGAACTTCAGGCTGAAAGTAAATGACTACGTTGTATGGCACTTCTCAATAGTGGTTTCTGTGCGACAGTAGATTTCCGACACTTGAGTCCGCCTGCGCGGGAATGACGTATGTTTTGTAGGGGCAGACCTTGCGCGCGCGCCGTGCCCCTACATTAATTAAAACAGTTCGGATTATTTTCGGGAATTAGCTTTTATTTCTCCATTAAATCCTTAATAATAGCGCAAAATTCGCTCGCACTCGACCGGCTTATACGTAATAACTCCTGATAAGCGGGTTTCATTTCAGAGAAAAAGTATGCGGAAAGGAGAATCGCAGATGCGAAAAATCATTTTCCTCGTGTTGCTGGCCTGTTGCCTGCCGCTGGCGAATTGTGCGCAGCCCGTGGAGCAGCAGCCCGACACCGCGCAGAGCATTACCCAGCTGATTGAAGAGGCAAAGTGCAAGGTTTACCCCTGCCTCGTCCGGATTGACGCGCGGAAATACGTTTACTCCCGCGGCAAGAAGAGCCGCTCAGGCGGCACGGGCAGCGGCACCGTTATCGACGACCAGGGACACGTGCTGACGAATTACCACGTCGCCGGCGGCGCGACCGAAATCAAGTGCACCCTGTACAATCAGGAAATGGTTTCTGCGAAGCTGGTCGGCGAAGACCCCTGGACGGACCTGGCATTAATAAAACTGGACATGGAAGAGCTGGAGAAAAAGAACATCAAGCTTTACGTTGCCGAGCTGGGAGACTCACAGGACATAAAGGTCGGCGATTTCGTGATGGCGATGGGGACGCCGTTCGGGCTTTCGCGCTCCGTATCGCTCGGAATAATCGGGAACGACGAGCGCTTCCTCGGCGACTCGATGCGCCTGCCCGACGGCAAGGCCACGGGCGTCTTCAACAACTGGATCCAGACCGATGCGAGCATCAACCCCGGAAACTCCGGCGGACCGCTCGTCAGCCTTGGCGGCAAGGTCATCGGCGTGAACGCACGCGCCATCCCGGGCGCGTCGACCGGTTTTGCAATCCCGATAGACATAGCGAAGGAAATGATCCGGAAGGCCCTGGCGCATCCGGAAGGCAAGGTCGTAAGGAGCTGGCTCGGTCTTCAGTTCCAGAAAACGCAGGACCTGGAGCGCTACCTTGAGACGGGAAAGAACGAAGGCGTGATTATAAAACAGGTCGAGAAAGGCTCGCCGGCAAGCAAGGCGGGCGTCCGGAACCTCGACATCCTGATCGAGATCAACGGCGAGAAGGTTTCCACCCGTTTCGACGAGCAGCTTCCCAAGGTGCGCAAGACGATCGCGGATATGCCCGTCGGCACCGACGTCAAACTTGTCGTGCTTCGCAACGGCCGGAGGAAAGAGTTTGCGATGAAGACGGCCGAGCTCGGCGCCTCGGTGGGCGAGGATGAAGAGATCAAGGAATGGGGCATAACCATCCGGGCGATAACAAAGCTGATGGCACAGGAAAGAAAGCTCCCCGACACTCACGGCGTTTACGTGACCGGCGTGAAGCCGTATGAGAAAGCCGCCAAGGCAAAGCTCCAGGGCGGCGACATTATCACCCATATCGATAAGAAACTGGTGGAAGATTTCGAGGCTTTCAAAACCATGGTCAAGGAGTGCATAGATTCGGGCAAGAAAGACGTGGTTTTGAAGGTCCGCCGTGACAAGGCCGTAAACTTCATCCTCATCAAAAACGACTAGGAGGTTGACATGTCAATAAAGAATGTGAGAATGCTTTCAGCCGTTCTGGCGGTCCTGATTCTGTTTGCATTGTCCCCCGTTCCCGCGTGGGCCCAGGGAGAGCTCATACCTCCGCCCCCGCCGGCCGAGGGAGAGCAGGAACCCGCCGAGGCGGAGCCCGCCGAGCCGGCCGGAGCGGTGGAACCACGGCCGGAAATAACCGTTGCCGAAATGATACGCGAGGTCATGGAAAAGGCGCGGCCTCTCGTCGCCCACGTATCGTTTAAAATCCAGACCGATTCCGGTAAAAGCAAGGTCGAGTGTACCGGCTTTGTCGCAAGCGAAGACGGGCTCGTTATCGTCAATGCAAAGCATTTCAGCGAGTCATACGCGTCCGACGATTACCTGGATTTCGAGGTCCAGCTCGAGCTGCCCGACGGCCCCAAGACCTATGAGGCCGATTATCTCGGGAAAGACGTTGTAGCGAAAGTCGCGGCCATCCGGATAAATGAACTGAAGGATGATGAGAAACTCAGCTACGTGGAGTTCAGTGAAGAGGCACCCGTGGCGGTAGGGGACCAGGTGGTCGTGGTCGGACACATGGGGAAGCAGTTCAACTATAAGCGCGATTACCGCCTGGGCCGCGTCACCGCGGTCATCGAAAAACCCGTCAAACAGTACAGCCTTACCCCGGGCGCTTCGCACAACGAGGATGCCCTCATACTCAGCATGGACGGGTTTGCCCTTGGGATTCTCAGGAAAAGCGGCGGCTCGTCAGGCGGCGGCAGGACTTTCCGCTTCGGCGGCCGTTTCAGGGGATTCCGGAGCTTCCGCAGCGGCGGCGGCGGTTCGCTCAACATGCTTTACCCGTCCGAGCATTTCGCAAAAGTGATTGCCAACCCGCCCACGCGGAAGGCGGAGAAGGAAAAGTCCTGGCTCGGCGTAATGGGCCTGCAGGAGCTTACCAAGGAACTGGCCGAATACTGGGGGCTCGGCGAGGAAAAAGGCGTAATCATAGGACACGTAATTGAAGGCGGGCCCGCCGACAAGATGGGCCTGAAGGCGGAGGACGTGGTCCTTGAGGTCAACGGTAAAAGGCTTGATACAGACCAGGGGACTTCCGTTACCGCTTTCCAGGCGGAGGCGAAAAAGGTCGAGGCCGGCGGCGATATCGAGCTCGTCGTTTACAGGGAAAGCGGAAAGGTTACGCTTTCGGGCAAGATCGGCGCGTCACCCAAGCCCGTGGGCAAGGCAAAAAAAGAGAAGTTCAAGGAAGAATTCAAGTTCACCGTGCGGGAGCTTGTCTTTTTCGACCTGTATGACCGCGATCTGCCGATAGACCATCCCGGCTGCATCGTGCATTATTACGAAAGCGGCTGGGCGGCCGACGGCGGACTCAGGTCAGGCGACATTATCACGAAGATCGGAAACGACGCCGTCGAAGACGTCGGCCATTTCAAGAAACTGTTCGACGCCAAGATAGCCGGGAAACCGCGCGAAGTAATCCTGACCGTCCTGAGAGGAAGGACCAACCAGTCGGTCCTCGTACGCATCGAGTGCCACTGGAAATAAGAGCATAACCATCCTACGCGAAAAAACAGGGAGCAACGCTCCCTGTTTTTGTTTGAAATTACGGAATTTGCGTTCAGAATATATGTATGCGAGGCAAGGGCTAAGGGAAAAGGAATAATCTGCGCGGCGGAGCCGCACAAACATGAAGCGGCAAAGAACAGGCGCATGCCTTGTCACTGCGAAATATCGCCGCTACGCGGCGCCAAGACGGGGGAGGAGTTGAGGGCGAAAAAATAAACTATTGCTAATACCCGCCGCGGCAAGGGCGGCGGCTAAACAAAAAGTTACTAAGTATAGTACTCGCATATCTAAATATATTCGTGAAGCCGTGCCGCTTGCGGCACGGGTAGCATGAACCTAATAACTACTGAGAATGGGGATACTGCAAAGTAATTAGCTTATGAAACTACCGCTCAAGCTGGCAATACTGGTTATTGTAATATTCGGGCTCCTGTTCCTGGGCTTTGCGCTCTGGAAACCGGTAAAAGTATGGTATTACACGTCATGGCTCGATAACGAAAAGACCCGCGCAGAAGCGGTAAAGCAACTGCTCGTCCTGAATGCCGCGAAACCTCTGATAAAACATTTTACGCCCCGGCTGCGCTCCGAAGATCAAAAGACCCGTCAGACCGCTGTGAAGATATTACTGGACTTTGATGCGAGGAAGCCTGTATTCGATTACTACACTGCCCGCTACAACTCAAAAGAAATGAAAGAACGAATAACGGTTGTGGATGAAATTTTCAGGGTCAGCGATAAAAGCAATAAACTCATGCGTGATATATTCAGAAACCGCTGCAAAAAAGAACAAGCAAAAATACCGGCAGGTACGCTGACGCTTTCAAACGGCGGCAAAGTTGAAATAAAGAGCCTGTATGTGGATAAGTATGAAGTGACTGTAGAAAAGTACTTTACATTCGTTCTCTGTTCCGACAATCGATGGGCAGTTCGTGAGAAATTCAATAAGCAGGGCTATATAAACACAGTTGGCGGTGATTTTCTTGCACCCGTTACAAAAATCTCCTGGAACATCGCCAAGGCCTACACCGACTGGCTCGGAATGCGCCTGCCGACGGAACATGAATGGGAATACGCGGCCCGCGCCGGCTCGACAGGCAAATACTGTTTCGGAGACAACGATAGCCTGCTTGGTGAGTATGCGTGGTTTGCCGATAATTCCGGCATTAAACCGCATTCAGTCGGGCGGAAAAAACCGAACAGGTGGGGTCTTTATGACATGTATGGGAATGCGGACGAACTTACGAGCGTGTATTCTCTCTGGGGCGGCAATTATTTTGGCGCGGCAGGCAGTTGTTCGATGAGGACCGGCAGCAGGAGTGCTGGAGGAAAAACAATAAGCGGCGGCTTCCGCTGCGTCCGGGATGTGAAATGACTATTGAGAACCCATGTTCTCAGCAGTCTTTGCCGTAGGGCAGGCGAAAAAATTTCTGGAATTTTCCTTGATTCAGGCTCTGTGATGCGTATAATGTTTAAATCACATTTGATTTGAGGAAGCATAACGTGCATTTATCCGGCCGCTTTTTCTTTTTCAGCAACTTTACGACCGGTCAGGTCGCAGGAGGTGGTGTCTCTTAAGGGTCGGATAATGTGATTGTGGAAACACATAAGCCCTGAGGTGACGCCTCAGGGCTTTTTTTATTAAAGGAGAAAAGAGATGGGAAGCTATGTGAAAGAAAGAAATGCGCTCGATTCTATCGACCATGAAATACTGAACCTGCTTGCACGCAGGAGCAAGGTCGTTGGCAAAATCGGGACGAAGAAAGAGAAAGACGGCCGGCCGATAAAGGACTGCGAAAGGGAACAGACCCAGCTTACCGCCCTGACTGCGGAAGCGGAAAAGCTGGGACTCAGCCCGTACCATGTGACGCGGATATACAGGGAAATCCTCGGCTACTCCGTCAAGCAGCAGGAAACCGGCGTGCGGCTGCCTTCGAAAAAGGCGAAAACCCGGGTGGCATATCTCGGGATCGAAGGCTCCAACACGCATTCAGCCGCTTCCAGACATTACGGCGCGGCAGCGAGCCCGATACATCTGAGCGGTTATGTTTCGTTCAGAGAAGTCTTCGAGGCGGTAATTAACGGGGAAACGGACTACGGCGTCGTGCCGATTGAGAACACTATCGCCGGCAGCATCAACGAAGTGTACGACCTGCTTTCCCGTTACAACCTTTCGATTGTCGGCGAGGAGATACTGTCGATCGAGCACTGCATGCTTGCCGTAGAGGAAGTAGCGCTCTCCGATATCAGGGTCGTCTATTCACACCCGCAGGCGCTAACGCAGTGCGCGGATTTCTTTTCGGGCCTGACCCGGTGCCGCATCGAGGCGCGCAGCGACACCGCGACGGCGGCGAAGCTTGTCTCGGAGAAAGGGGACAAAACATGCGTCGCCATTGCCAGCGAGGACGCGGCCGCCGAGTATAACCTGAAAGTTATCCGGCGCCACATGAGCAACCAGCGCAGGAACTACACCCGCTTCATCGCCATTGCCAGGGAGCCTGCGCCGTACAACGGGGGACTCGACTACAAGACGTCAATGGTTTTCTCACTGCTCCACAAAACGGGCTCGCTCGAGAAATGCCTGCGCCTGCTCTCGGAGCATAATATCAACATGACGAAACTGGAATCGCGCCCGCGGCCGCACATGCCGTGGGAATACCTGTTCTATCTTGATGTTGAAGGCTCGGTGTCGGGAAACGGGTTGAAAAACGCGCTCGACGCCATGTGGAAGCATACAAGCTATCTCAAGGTGCTTGGCAGTTATCCCGTGACCCGATCCGGCAAAGGCGAAAGAGTTGTTCCCCGAATAGAAACGGGCGGAGATAAAACGTCCGACACGACCTGCCCGGTAATAGAGAAAAAACCGAGTAAACGTGTGAGCAGGGAACATCGCGAAGAAAACACGATTGTAAGGGTCGGCGGCGCCGTGGATATTGGCAGGGGATTCACCATTATCGCCGGACCGTGCGCGGTAGAGTCCCGCGAGCAGATACACGAGACAGCGTCATATATCAGACAGGCGGGCGCGCACATACTCCGCGGCGGTGCGTACAAGCCGCGTTCCTCGCCGTACAGCTTCCAGGGCCTGAAAGAGGAGGGGCTCACGTATCTACGCGAGGCCGGGGAAGAAGCAGGCCTCCCGACGGTAACCGAGGTTATGGAGCCTTCGCAGGTGCATCTTGTTGCGGGTGGGGCCGACATGCTCCAGGTCGGCGCGCGCAACATGCAGAACTTCCCGCTCCTCTCCGCCGTCGGCGAGATCGACAAGCCGGTGCTTCTGAAACGAGGCATGATGGCCTCGATAGACGAACTTCTGCTTGCCGCGGAATACATCGTCGCCAGGGGGAACAGGCAGGTCGTGCTCTGCGAGCGCGGAATCAGGACGTTCGAAACGTCTACCCGCAATACTCTCGATTTGAGCGCCGTCGTTGTGCTCAAGGAGCGTACGCATCTGCCGGTTATCGTGGACCCGTCGCACGCACTTGGCGTAGCCAGGTGGATTACACCGCTCGCAAAGGCGGCGATGGCCTGCGGTGCGGACGGCGTTATGATCGAGGTTCATAATGCACCGGAAAAGGCTCTCTGTGACGGAAAACAGTCGCTGACGTATGTGCAATTTGGAGAACTGATGCAGGAGTTGACCGCTCTGGCAAAAGGATTGGGCCTGGAGCCGGCCGGCCGGGAGGGAAAACCTGTATAATAATATTTATCCTGTAGCAGGTTGATTTTAAAAGATAGTCCGGGTTATAATACGGTCAGTGGTTATCGTATTGCCTGAAATAGATTTTATTATATGTAAGGGCGCGCTATGAAGAGGATTGCTTTCCTTGCAGCCTTGCTTGTCTCGCTCCTGTGCGTTTTTCCGGCAAGTTCGGGTCCGGTGAAAGTCGATTACTACCTGCCACTGGAATACGGCGACAGCCGCATGGTATTCCAGGGCAACAACGGCGATACCAGCCATAATGACAAGTGGAACCGCTACGCTTTTGATTTCTCCCCCATGCCGGTCGGGACGCCGGTGGTGGCGGCCGCCTCCGGTGTCGTGACGTTCGTAAAGGAGGACACGGCCGGCCCGACGGGGAAGTGGGAAGACAATAACATCGTTGCCATTCGTCACGCCGATGGAAATGTGAGCGTATACCTGCATATAAAACAGAACGGCGCGGTAGTCGAAAAAGACCAGAAGGTGTTGCGGGGCGACCTTATCGCCTATTCGGGCAGTACGGGTCTTTCGCACGGACCGCACCTGCACTTCGGCCTCAGGGCGGGACATCATGTGACGGGCCAGAGCGCGCCGTGTAAATTCGCCGACGTCAAAGGCGACGGCGTGCCCAAAACGGGCGATACCGTAACTTCAAAGAATTTTCCCCTGCGGGATATGAAAGTACATAAGCAGGTTGAAAAGGCTGCGGCGCTTTACAGGTTATGCGTCGACCTGGAGTGCCTGGAAGCGACCGGGAAAGAACTGAAAGAACTCGGGAAAATCAAGATCAAGAAGCAGCTTACGATTTTGAAAGAGGTGATCAAGAAGCGTGATGATATCCTGGCCGAATACGAGAAAGCCGCCGAAGACGCGCTGGAGGCGATGAAGAAGGCCGATGCGGACGACGATATGAAAACCGCCGTCCGGCTTGCGCGCCTTGGTGAGAAGGATTACGCCCAGTCGAAGAAAGCCGCTGAAATAAAGAAACTGCATGCGGAACTGAAAAAGAAAGACGGTTATAAAGAGGCATCGGCCGCTCTTAAAGATGAGCTCGGTTACAGGACTAAGTTATCCAAGGCGATAAAAAGCGAGATAAAAGCCGACGCAAAGAAAAAGAAAAGCTCCAAAGTATCTTATAAAAGCGTTATAAAGAATTATGAAAAAGCCCTTGGGGCCGCTCCGAAGGGCACGGCTTCGGAGAAACTGAAAAAGCATATCGAGGAGCTCAAAGCGCGGGATTGAACCTGGAACCTCCCGGCCGGGAGGGAAAACGTCTATAACCATATTTGTCAGGCAGGATGTTGATTTTAGAATATGGTCCAGGTTATAATCCGGACAGCGGTTATCGTATTGCCTGAAAGGCGCGGTATGAAGAGGATTGTTTTTCTTACAGCCCTGCTTGTCTCGCTTCTGTGTGTTTGTCCGGCGAGCTCGGGTCCGAAGAAAGTTGTTTACTATCTGCCGCTGGAGTACGGCGACAGCCGGGATATATGGCAGGGCAATAACGATGATGTAAGTCATAACGACCAGTGGAACCGTTATGCGTTCGATTTCTGGCCCATGCCGGTCGGGACTCCGATAGCGGCGGTCGCCGACGGCGTTGTGACGCACGTGAAGGAAGACACGGCCGGCCCGACGGGGAACTGGGAAGACAATAACATCGTTGCCATCCGCCATGCGGACGGAAACGTGAGCGAGTACCTGCACGTCAGGCAGAACGGCGCCGTGGTTGAAAAAGGTCAGAAGGTGATGCGGGGCGATCTTATCGCATATTCGGGCCATACGGGGAAATCGACGGCGCCGCACCTGCACTTCGGCCTGAGGCTGGGCAGTCATGAGACCGGCAAGAGCGTACCGATCAAATTCGCGGACGTTGAAGGTGACGGTGTGCCCGAAAAGGACGATACGGTAACATCCGGAAATTTTCCGATCCGCTACAGGATGGAATATGACCGGATAAATGAAACAGCGGCGCTTTACGAATTATGCAATGACCTGGGCTGCCTGGAGACGGTTGTAAAAGAACTGAAAGCGTTCGGGAAGATTGAGATCCCCATGCCCCTTGCCGTACTGAAGGGCGCGATTAAAAAGCGTGATGATATTCTGGCCGAATACGGGAAGGCGGCGGAAAATGCGCTTGAAGCGATAAAAAAGGCCGATGCGGACGGCGATATGAAAACCGCCGTGCGCCTGGCATGCTTTGGCGAAAAGGATTTTGCCCTGTCGAAGAAAGTTGCCGATATCAGGAAGTTGCACGCGGAACTGAGAAAGAAAGAAGGTTATAAGGATGCATCGGCGGCTCTTAAAGATGAGCTCGGTTACAGGGCTAAAATATCCAGGGCGATAAAAAGCGAGATAAAAGCCGACGCAAAGAAAAAGAAAAGCTCCAAAGTATCTTATAAAAGCGTTATAAAGAATTATGAAAAAGCCCTTGGGGCCGCTCCGGAGGGCACGGCTTCGGAGAAACTGAAAAAGCATATCGAGGAGCTCAAGGCGCGGGATTGAGTTTTCTTACATTCATAACGGCAATTTCTCTGTGGGGTTTTAGCATCGCTCCATTTGATGATTCCTATTCATTTCAGGGTTTATACATTAATTTTTCTTGACTAATCGATTTAAAACACAATAATTTTACTTCTATAGAAGAGTCCGGTGTCGAAAGGCATTAAATGCCTGTATTGTTCATGTGAGCCGCCAGGCTCGTATGCGGAAATCAAATGTAAGAAGTCGTTATGGTGCCCTCACAAAAATCGTTTAAATCCAATCAAGGAAAAACAGCAATGAATTCAGAAAAAACATTTTCCGTCCGCCTGTCGCTCATTCTGTTCGTTATGCTTTTTTGCGTCAGCGGATGCGTGCTTTTTGCGCCCGTGCCGCTGGGGCGTATCGAAGCCATAGAAGATTCCGAGGCGGACGAGTTCAACAAAGCCGTGATCAGTTACAACAAGGGCGTGGCTGCGCTCGTAAAGGATGATTTTCAGGATGCCGTTAAATCCCTGGAAAGCGCGATTAAGACTTTTCCCGATTTGTTTGAAGCGAATCTCGTCCTCGGCCTTGTCTACGACCTTTTTCTTGAACAACCGCAAAAGGCCAGAGAGATTTTCCGGCAACTCCTTAAAAAAGATCCTGATGATACCCGCCTGAAGAAACTGCTCAGGGAAAAAGGCGAAGGCGTCCGGCGGGCGCCGGGTAAAGGAGTTGAAGAAGCGGAAGAGCCTTCCGGTCCGGTAAAAACAAAAGTCGGGGCAATAATAAGGGCGAGATCAGCCCTCAGGCGCGCCAGTTATTCGCAGGCCAGGCGCGATTTCGAAGAGGCGCTCGATGAAGAGCTTTCCTATGAAGAAGAAATGGAAGTATTGACCGGCCTGGGGATTGCTTATGCCGCTCTTCGCCTCGACGAAGCCTCCCGCGAAAAGTTCACCACGGTGCTTTATAATA
This sequence comes from Planctomycetota bacterium, assembly GCA_004376375.1. Classification (GTDB taxonomy): domain Bacteria; phylum Planctomycetota; class E44-bin39; order E44-bin39; family E44-bin39; genus E44-bin39. Next base: position 23,849 of record SOJX01000131.1, on the reverse strand, counting down.
ATCCCCGTGCGACGCTGCCCGAGAAAACATATCCCGACCGGGTGTACACCATTTTTAACGCCTTGAAACTCGATTATCCCGCTCCGGTTGATCTGAAAATTGACAGGAAAAGCGTTCTGGTGTTTGCCGAAACCGTAAGTCTCGAGGTAAACGCCACCGCTCCGTGCGTGCTTGCTTTACGCATTACTCCTCTCGGAGAAAAGGATGTCCTTCTTGATAAAAAGGTCGAATTAAAGAAAGACAACCTTACGGCGAAGTTTGAATGGCTGGTCGGGGAAAGCCCCGGTTTCGCGCTCAGACCCAGAACCTACAAAATCTCCGTTACGAGCCATGGGAAAAAAGACTGGTCGTGGACTCGTGAATACCTTATCGGTATTACCGGTAACTTCGACGCAAAAGAGGTGGCGGAGGTTGCCCGCAAGGAAGACCGGTATCGCGCCCTGCAGGGGCAGCTCCCCCTTACGCACATACCGGGCAGAAAGCGCTGGGAACTGGTCGAGGTGCCCAAGCAGTTTTCCTGGAAAGGATTTTTAAGTTATCCCTATTACGGGACCGTCGGTGCAATCCGCGACGGGCTTGATTTTCCGATAAAGGCCCTTTATTCGGTGCCCGGCCTCGGGCATGCGCTGACCGTTGTGCATCCTGCACTGGTTTTCGTCATGGTCGATGGCGCACAGGGCGTCAAGAAGGATGAATACGAGAGCATTTTCTGGGGACCCCTCTCGGACGCCGACGAGAAATACAAGTCTGACAAGCAGGCAGCCAAGGGAAATGCGGCCCTGGCGGCCGTTGCTTCTTTTGTGGCGATTCCGGCCATAATGTCCGTGTTTTCCTGGGCCGGCACCGATGACGGCATCGCAAAAGGCTTTTACAGTTACTATGACTCGAATGCCTTTCAGAACGGGTATAAGCAGGAATATTTCTTCCCGAACTGGCGCTCCATGGACTTTACAGTCATCAAGGACGATCCGGTAAAAGAAAAGAAACTTCTGCGGCAGGCCAAGGAGAAAAACGCCAGGCTGAACGGGGAAATAGAGGCCGCCAATAAAGTGATAGACAGCTTCAATCTGGAATCCTATTCCAAATGGCGGTTCGATCTGTATAAGAATGCGCGTAAATCATTGGAACAGATTCTTCAAATCGATATGAAACTCGGCAAAGGGACCGACGTTGAAAAGTAAGACGGGTGGACGGGCCGGAATCCATCTTCGTCATTCCCGCGCAGGCCGGAATCCATCTTCCGTCATTCCCGCGCAGGCGGGAATCCATCTTCCGTCATTCCCGCGAAGGCGGGAATCCATCTTCCGTCATTCCCGCGCAGGCGGGAATCCATCTTCCGTCATTCCCGCGAAGGCGGGAATCCATCTTCCGTCATTCCCGCGAAGGCGGGAATCCAGGATAAATACCGCGCGAAGCTCATTATAAAAAGACTCACGACTCACGACTCACGACTCACGACTCACGACTCATTCTCCCCGCTTGCACAATCCGCGTTTGGATGTACAATATAGAAGAAGTACCGAGCACTAAGTACCAGGTAACGAGTAACGAGTAACGAGTAACGAGTAACGAGTACCGAGTACCGGGAAAGAAGAAAAGAAATGAAACTCTACCTGAAACTCGGCATTTTCGTTCTTATCCTTTTCGCGCTGGTGATCGCCACCTGCCTGCTGTGGACGCCGATGAAGGTGCGATATTATGTGGGGAAGTTGAAGGCGGATAACCCGAAAGTGCGAGTGGCGGGAGTTGATGGCCTGTTAGGGATGGGTGCGAGAGGCAGGGCATCTCTTATCGAGTATTACAATTGTAGCGAAATGGAGATTGAATTTCTGGCATCTCACTGGGTCAGCTGCAACGAGCCTATGAAAAACTTTACGAACGGTATGTATCCCCTGCACTTCGCGGCTGAGAGGGGATGGAAAGATGCTGCTTCGCTTTTCATCTTCAAAGGCGCAGACGTACATGCGAAAGACCCTAGAGGCTGGACGCCGCTGCACGTAGCAGCAGGGCAAGGTTATAGAGACACAACCGCCTTGCTGATTGAGAAAGGCGCCAAAGTAAATGCGAAAGATAATGGTGACAGTACGCCGTTGCATATGGCAACAGAGCTTGGAGATAAAGACACTATCACATTGCTGATTGAAAAAGGAGCAAAAGTTAATGCTAAAGACGACATCGGTGCAACACCGCTGTATAATGCAGCAGTTGAGGGCCATAAAGACGTTGTTGCATTGTTGATCGAGAAGGGCGCTAACGTGAATGCGAAAGAAATTGGGGGCTGGACGCCGCTACACCATGCAGCAGGGCAAGGTTATGGAGACATAACCGCCTTGCTGATTGGGGAAGGCGCCGACGTGAATGCGAAAGAACATTTTGACCAGACGCCGCTGCATTGGGCTGTAATGAATGGCCATAACGACATAATCGTGTTACTAATTACTAAAGGCGCTGATGTGAACATGAAAGCTGTTGATGGTAAAACACCACTGGACTTTTCCAAATCGAAAGAGATTAAAGAGTTACTCCGCTCTCACGGCGCAAAGACGGGGAAGGAGTTGGGAAGAAGTACCGAGTACCAAGTACCGGGTACCGAGAAAGAAAAAAAGAAGTGAATTCGACAATCGAAAATCGTAAATCGAAAATCTTCCGGCTCCCCGTCAAGCCCTGTGTTCCAGGAAGGCGATGAGCGACCTGCCCGTGGATTACGACAGGAACCCCTATGACAGCCCGCCTTCGATCGGTCCCTTTGAGCCGTCTAAGCCCCTTAAACCGGCATCTGGAGGCCTTAAGAAGAATTTTAAATTTATTCTCCGTTTTAATCTTCCCTTAATCTTTGATCCTTATAATTGCGGGCAGATAGTAAAGCGGAGGTAAATATGACATCACCACTTTTCATCACGCGAATGGAACGAAAATTCAAGGTTGTGCCGCGGGACGTTCCCATGCTCCTGGATACTCTTTCCAGGAATCTGATCCGGGACGAATTCATTACCGGCCGGCCGGTCGTACATATCGCAACCATGTATTTCGATACTCCTGATTTTGCATTTGCCCGGAAGGCCGAAAACACCGGCTTGCCCGCCATAAAGCTGCGTGCGAAAGAATACATCTACCGGGTGTGCGACGGGGTGGAGACGTCCGAGTTCTGCTGGATAGAAATCAAGTCCCGGTATGGAACCACTACCAAGAAGTGGCGATTCCCGCTGGCGAAAAAGTACGTTCATGAACTCTGCGGTGAAGACAACCTGACGGACGCGGTCGCAAAAAGCGCGAAAGAGAACGGGGCTGACGTCGACCAGGCGGTCAGGTATTACGAGTGTTTTCGCGCGTATGCCTGTGAATGCGGGATTTCGCCTTCGACGGTGGTCACGTATTCGCGGCACGTCTTCGGCCTGAAGAAACTGGACCTGCGGGTGACGCTGGATTCTAACGTAAGGTTTTTCCGCGCCCCGTTGACTCCTTATTATAAGCGGAATTACAAGCGGACCCCGGTTATTCTCGAAAAGCTCGGTCGTCCGATAAGCCGGGAGGCCGATGCGATCCTCGAGACAAAAAGCGCGAACGGTCTTCCGGACTGGCTTTGGGCGATACTGAACAGCTATAAACCTGCACAGGAGTTTTCAAAGTTCGTCAGCTCTTCCAGACCGCTTATGCGGAAAGAGAGTACGGTTAGTATCCCGTAAGGATAATCAGGGAAAGGAGTATTCTTATGAAACTTTTGGTTGTAGCGCTGGTCATCGGCGGTATAGGTGTCGCCGCCTTCTTCCTGCTTGCTCAGCCCGCCGTGTCCGAAAAGGCCGAGGCCGTGCCCGGCATTTCCACCGCGGACCGCGGCAAACCCGACGCCGGTAAAGGCGGTGAGCTCCGCTTCGGTGACAAGGCGCTCATTCAGGAAATGGACCTGAAAAAAATTCTCCAGACGGTAAAGCGGCACGAAGAGCGGATTGTACAGCTCGAAAAAGAATTAAAAGAAGCCCGGTCCGGCGGGAGCCCGAAGCCGCTCGCAAGCGCCGGCGGCGGCCAGCCCTTGACGCTTGCCGGTGAGATCACGCCCGACATGAAGGAAAAGATAATAACCATGCTCGAGGAGAACGCCGCGCAGAAAAGGAAGGAAAGGGCGAAACGCCGTGATGAGTACAGACATAAGAAGTACGATGCCGAGGTCGGAAAGGTCGCGCAAAAGCTCGGCTGGGACGAGAGCACGACCCAGCAGGTGAGGGACGCCCGCGAGGTGCTTTTCCAGCAGCTTTATGAAATCAACGACCGGTTCGTGGCCGGCGCGACGAAGGAGGAATGCTGGAAGCTGGCCCTGGAAGTATTCCAGACCAACGGGGACGTGGTCGTGGGCCTCATCGGCGAGGAAGACATGGTGAAAGCCTATGAGGTTCTCGCGCCCTGGAAATACGGCCATGACGATCTTCTTGACGACGTTTACGACAGGTGGAAGCGCGTCTACAAGGACCGCGCCAAACAGATCAAGCGGGCAATAAAGGAAGCAAAAAAACTGGAAAAACAACGGGAACAACAACTGGGACAATAGTTTCTTTATCAAATAATACATTTGGCGGCGCCGCTTGCGGCGCGTTACAGGGGCGGGTCAGAGACCCGCCCTTCTTCCTTATCCCGTATCCCTTATTACCTTATCCCTTCTTATAGCAGCCACCCAGTGGCGCGGGTCGCCCCCATCATTTACCTTGAATCTAATAACGTTTGAATGTATGTTGGGTCATTAAGACGATTCAGCGGAGAATATTTGATGCTCCGAACTATTGCAAACCGTTACAACGTCGAGCGGTTGCTTGGCGAAGGCGCTGCCGGCAAAGTTTACCTTGTAAAAGATAAGCATCAGGATGACAGCGAGCTGGCTCTGAAGCTGCTCGAGGCGCGCGGGGCAGGGCACCTCGAACACCTGCGGCACGAGTTCTCGATTCTTACCAAGCTGAAGCACCCCAATATCGCGCACGTCTACGATTTCGGCTTCGACAGGGAGTCGGGCCTGTGGTATTACACTTCCGATTTCCTTGAAGGCGAAAACATAACCGAGGCCGCTGGAAAACTCGGCCATCCGGGAAAGTCCCGCCTTTTCACGCAGATCCTGCGAGCGCTGCAGCATATACATACACAGGGCATCGTGCATTATGATGTGAAGCCAAGCAACATCATCGTTGATTCAGAAGGCGTCGCACGGCTGATCGATTTCGGCCTCGCCATGACGGAGACGCCGGCGTCGGGCGCCATGCGCGGCACTATCGGCTACGCCGCACCGGAAGTCGTTCGCGGCGAGCTCGGCGACCCGCGCTCCGACCTGTATTCGCTCGGCGTTGTCTTTTATGAAGCGCTTGCAGGGAGAATCCCGTTTAAGGGTGATACCGTTCTCGACGTACTGCAGATGCAGGCGGCGTTCAACCCGGCGCCGCTTCGGAACCTGGACCGAACAATCCCGGTCGAGCTGGAGCGGGTTATCCTGCGCCTGCTTGAGCGGGACCCGGCCTCGCGCTATTTCTCCGCCAACGAAGTCAACCGTGCGCTGTCCAAGGCGATGGATATCCCGCTGGAAGAGGAAACGGCCGAGACGGCGATGGCCTATCTCCGCGGCGGCGGGTTTATCGGGCGGGACAAGGAATTTGCGCGCCTGAAGAATCTTGTCGATGCGCTCAGGAATCGTTTCACCGAGCCACCGGTGTGCTTCCTCACCGGCGAGACCGGAATCGGAAAGAGCCGCCTGCTGAGTGAAGCAGGATACTATGCCCAGCTGAGCGGGATCTATCTTGTCCGGTGCAGCGGCTCGTCCCCGGTGAAACAGCCTTTCGGTCCGTTTACCGATGTCGTGCGAAGCATTGCCGGGACTCTGCCGGAAGACCTCGCCGAACAGTTCGCATCGACGATAAGCGCGCTTTCGGACGGTCCCGCCGATGCGGCAGGCGCCGGGCCGGGCGGCATAATACATGAAACAACGCTTCTGCTTCTGTCCGCGGCGCGGCAGCGGCCGATCCTGATTTCCATCGACGACGCGGAGGATGCGGATGAAGATACGCTTTCGTTTCTGGAGCATCTGGCAAAACTTCTCTGGCTCAAGCAGCAGCAGAATGAACATGTTCCCCTGTTAATACTGGTTGCCTGCAATACGAAAACGGGCGCGGCGAAGGACGTTGTCTCGAACATCGACCGGCTGGAGGCGCTCGGGCTCGGGGGGCGGATTAACCTTGCACCCATTTCCAGGGAATCGGTCGAAAAGCTCCTCTCCTGCATGCTGGGCGGTTCCGAGCTGCCCGGGCAGGTGGTTCAGGCCCTGCTCGACGCGGCCGGCGGTAATCCGCTTATAATCGAGCAGACCGTCCAGCAGTTGTTCGAGTCGGGGCTTCTGTTCTACGAAGCAGGCAAGTGGCGCGCAAGTGCGGCGATTGCCGATATGCAGCTCCCCGTCGGCGGTGAAGAAGTCCTGAAGCACAGGCTTCAGGCGCTTTCGGAGGTCGAGCGTCCCGTCGTCGAGGCGATAGCGTGCGCCGGACGCGCGGCGAATTTTGACCTGTTATGCGAAGCTACCGGAATAAAAGCTGATGCGTGCGTCGGAGCAATAAACCGCCTTATGTCCCGCCGCCTGGTCGTCTCTGATGATAACGGGCATTATGCGCTCGCCAGCGGTTCGTTAGGTGAGGTGTCGCTAAAAGAAATCGCCTCCGAAAAGCGCAGAACTATGCATGAGCGAATTTACAAACACCTCGAGAAAACAGACGGCAACGTTATAGACCGGGCGTTGCAGGCGGAAATGGCCGGTATTAATAAGGAAGACCTGTTGGTCCTGTTGAAAAAGGCGGCAAAACATGCCGAGAGTACGGCCGCGACTTCAAACGCCGTCCTGCTGAACGAGGCGCTGCGCAGGCATTTGCCGGCCCATACCGGGGAATGGTTTGAAGTCTATCAGCGCCTGGCTTCGCTTTACTGGCAGAATGCGGGGCTTCAAAAGGCTCTTGAGTGTTTCGAAGCGCTCGACGACAGGAATTTGTGGAAATATCCCGGGATCGCGGTTGGAGTCCTCCCTCTTCGTACAAGTCTCTATTGCCGCATCGGCAAAGTCGGCGAAGCCGATAAATTCCTGAAGAAAGCGCGGAAAAAACTTCTGGCTGATCCACGCAAGCGTTTTCATGCCGAGGTAATGGAAGCCGCCGGCCAGATAGCGGCGTTCAAAGGCCGGATGCAGGAAGCGCATAAGCATTGGAAGGAAGCGCGCCGTCGGTTCGCGTCGCGCAAGGATACCGAGGGAATGAACAGGCTGGATTATCATATTATTCAGATTGACGAGCGCGCCGGGCGGTACGGTGACGCGATGCGGCGCATAAATTCGGTCCTGAAACGGAAGACCACTGCAGCCGCCAGGGCGCACATGCACAACGCGATGGGCGCGGTGCTGCTGCAGAAGGGGAACAGGGAAAAAGCCCTCGTGGAGTTCGGCCGTGCGCTCGAGCAGTATGAAAAGGCCGGCCGCCTTCTGGATGCAGGCTGCGTGCAGGCGAACATCGGCGCCGCCTACAAGCAGCTTGCCGAATACGAAAAATCTCTGGACGCGTTCACGGCCGCCAAGCGCCTGCTTGAAGTCTCCGGCGACGAGGCCAGTTATGGAATCGCGCTGATAAATATCGGCGATGTTTATTACATCTTATGCCAGGCCCGGGAAGCCCTCTACTGGTACCAGATGGCCGTCGAGCTCGCGGATAAAACTTCGAATTACCACCTAAAGGTGAACGCAATTGTGCTGCGCGGGGCCGCGAAGAGCCTGCGGGGCGAGGCGCGCTCAGCGCTTGCCGACTGCAACGAAGCGATCGAACTGGCTCGGGAGATCGACTCCGGGTCCATGGAAAGTTTTGCGCTCTACAACAGGGCGTATATTTTCGCGGTGTTCTGCGGGGATTTCGAAAAGGCGGACGCCGACCTGAAAAGAATCCGCTCTCTCGATGAGGCGGATAACTCGGAAATGATTTCCCAGGCGGTCGAATTCGGGGTCTGGCTGTGTCTGCAGAAAGGCGAAATCGACGAGGCCGCCGCCTTGATCGGGGGGGATCGTAAACCCGGCCGGACCGCTTCCGAGGGAAAGTCGCTCACCGTTACGAGGGCGGAAGTATTGCTAGGGGCCGGTAAGATTAAAGAGGCGGCGAAACTGCTCGAGTCGCTCGAGGGTGAGAAACTGAGCGTCACCGAGGAGCATCATTTCACGAGGATGAAAGCAAGGCATGCGCTTGCCGCCGGTGACCCGCTGGGAGCGCTGGGTCATGCTGAAGCCGCTCTCAAAGCCGCGCGCCGGACCGATGGGATTGTGATGCTTTACACTTCGGCCGTTCTCGCCGCCGAAGCGGCCGTGGAGGCGGGTGAGAGCGGGAAGGCCGCGGATTTCCATAAGGAAGCGGAGGAGACGTTTGAGAAGATTGCTTCCGAGGTCCCGGAAGGATACGACCGGCGGAGCCTCCGCGCTTCTCCGTTTTACAGGCCGCTCGATGTTATCAAGAGCTACCTGGGCGGCAGTAAAATGAAGCTGTCGGAGGCCGGGTCGCCTTCGGCGGATTCGGATTCAGGGCTCTCTGAAACTGCGGGCGCCGGCAGACAGCCGCATGCGCCGGAGGAGCTTGCGCTCCTCAGGATGGTGACGCGCCTTGCCACCGAGGAGCTTGACGTAGAAAAAATCCTCAACCTTGCGCTCGGAATGGTTCTCGACCTCACGCAGGCCGAGCGGGGTTTTATTATTCTTACCGACGACAAGGGCAATCATAAGCATCTGGCGGCGCGCAACGTCCTCGACGAAGAGATTACCTCTCCCGAATACGAGACCAGCTACACCATGGTCCGGGAGGTTATCCGGTCCGGCAAATCGCGGCTCGTCGCCGACGTCAGCCTCGAAGAATCCCTGCGCGAGGCAAAGAGCATCGTCGACCTGGGCCTGCAATCCGTTCTGAGCGTGCCGATAATCGAAAATGCGGACACCATCGGCGTCGTCTACCTCGACTCCACTTCGCTTGCACGTACTTTCAGCGAGACTCACCTCAAGCTCGTGGAAGCGTTTTCCGGGCGTATCGCGCCCATCGTCACGCGCGCCGTCGAGCAGGCGAAGATGCAGGCCAGGCTCCGCTCGCTGCAGGAGGAGACGCGCACGCGGTACGCCTACACGAATATTATCGGGCGCTCGAAACCGATGCGCGAGCTTTTCCGCATCCTCGATTCGGTTACCGATACGGACCTTACGGTTTACGTATACGGCGAGACGGGGACCGGCAAGGAGCTGGTCGCGAAGGCTCTCCATTACAACAGCAGCCGCAAGGAAGAACCGTTTGTCTCGATAAACTGCGCAGCGCTCACGGAGTCACTGCTCGAAAGCGAGCTTTTCGGGCATGTGAAGGGCGCGTTCACCGGCGCGGATGCCGACAAAACGGGCCTTATCGAGTCGGCCGACAAGGGCACGCTTTTCTTGGATGAAATCGGCTCCATGTCCCTGGAGATGCAGGCCAAGCTGCTGCGCGTCCTGGAGGAGCGCGAAATCAGGCGGATCGGGACCGCGATCCCCGTCCCCGTCGATATACGGCTCGTGTGCTCGACAAATATTCCTCTGGAAGACCTTGTCGAAGACGGCCTTTTCAGGGAAGACCTTTTCTACAGGATAAATGTCGTCCGCATCGACCTGCCGCCGCTACGCGAGCGGCGCGATGATGTTGTGCTCCTTGTCGAGCATTTCCTGGAGTTGATATCCGGGGAAATGAAAGCCTCGAAAAAAGAAGTATCGCTCGCGGCGATGGAGCTGCTTATAGCCGAGGACTGGCCCGGCAACGTCCGGGAGCTGGAGAACCGTATCCGCAGGGCAGTCGCGCTCGCCGCGGAAGGTCCGATTCTCAAGGAGCATCTGGAAGGAGTAGCTCTGGCGGATAAACCGGCAATGGTCCAGGTCCTGCTCCTGCCCGATGAGACCATGAAAGATGCGAGGGACAGGTTTGAGAGGGAATTGATAATATCGGTTCTGGAAAATACGAACTACAATTACAGCAAGGCTGCAAAAAGAATCGGGATAGAAAGGACCTGGCTCTACCGCCGCTGCCGCCAGCTGGGAATTGAAAGAAAGTAAGGATACGGGATATTTGATATGTTAGCGGCGCCGCTTGCGGCGCGTTAATAATGTAGGGGCGACGCGTCGCGTCGCCCATTTTGCCGTCATTCCGGCGCAGGCCGGAATCCAGGATATCTTTCGACAAAAAGATTTATGGCTAAACTAACACCCAGAATCCTGATACAAAAAGGACAAGCAGAATAAAAGAGGCTATCATACCGGCCAGTAACAGCTTGCGGAAGTCTGCCGGTTGTTGTTTCAGGCTGGCGGCCCAGAGTGCTGCTGAAAATCCCATTACGCCTAACAGATATCCAATGGCACAGATACCGAGTATTTTTACCACGAATGAAGATTGCTCTATGGATAACGGATGCAGAAGTTCAAGGCTGCTGACAATGCCGATGTAAAAGCAGGCGGATAATGCGATAAACACAACAAACCAGATACTTGCAGGCAGTTTATAGAATTTTCCGACCCAGAATGGCGCAATAATGCAGTTGATTACCGTGCAGAATATAATATTAATTTTCATTTCGGTATCCAGATCCATACTATTCCTCAGGGAAATTTCCCGGGAGTCATTTTAAATTGGATATCATACCTGTCCACAGGACACAAGATAATATGCAATAAATATGGATGCTGCAATCCCTGACCCGCGACCCAGGCCTCAGGCCTCAGGTCTCAGGTCTCAAGTCTCACGACTGAAATCGTATATTCCCAGCAACACTGTTGCTTATCAGCAACAATGCAGGCGTATTATAATCCTCTGCCCGCCCAGGTCCATGCGCCCTAACGCCAAATAACACAATAAGATATGCCCGCCGCCGCCGGAAAAATCCCGAGCGGCATGTGTGTTGCTATATTAACGATAACAGTTTATTCACTTTATCTCGGGGGAGAAAAAATGAAACGGAACATCGTATGTATCGTCGTCATCATTGTTTTCGGATTGATTCTGGCAGTCCCCGGTTGCGGTGGCAGCCATAAGTCCGGCCGGGGAAGTTCTCCCAGCTACGGCTCCACTGGCGGAACCGGTACAGGCACCGGCGGAACCGGAGGAAGTAACGGTGGCAGTGCCGGCGGAAGCGGCGCTGCAGCCAATACGACAAATGATGCAAACACCGGACTTTTTACAGTGCAGGACATGTTCAACGACATAAACAATTTCAGAAGAGAATACTCGGACCACAGCCCTTACGACGGATATCCCTGGCAGGGTTATTTCCGCAATGAGATGACCTGGTCGCGCACGATGACGTGGGACGACGCTCTTGCAGATGAAGCGCAGGCGGAAGCGGAAGCTGTCAGGGCCGGCGGCTCGCCGAAAGGTGAGCGTTTCCCAAACCAGCACCAGGAGCACGAGCCGTTCTGGGCATGCGGGCTTGATTCGCCCAAGTTCATGATTACCGGCAAGTCAACCAACGAGCTGGACGGAAATATGCACGGCCGCTGGCACACGAAAGCCAACGGAACGGCAAGGGAAGGAATCGCCTATCAGACGGGGACTGGTGAATACTGCCATAAGACCATGCTCGGCGTCGGCAAGGCCGACCTTGCCGACAACGAGATATGGTGGGTCCTGATTTTCGGGGAATAAGCAACGGGAAGAAACCTTTTACAAGTATGTATTACGGAGGAAGAGACATGAAACGGATTTCGATTCTTATAATTATTGTAGCCGCATTCAGCCTCACTTTCGCCGTGGCGGGTTGCGGGGGCAGTCATAAATCCGGTCGGAGCAGTGGTTCAGGCGGAGGCGGCTCAACCGGTGGCGGAGGCAGCACAGGCACCGGAACTGGCGGCGGCGGCAACGGCGGCGGCCCGACCGACGTTCCCTTTGGAGGTTCTTCCGGCGGCTCGGGCGGGAGTGGTTCAAGCGGAACGACGCCCAGTGGTGTGAGTTACAACCTTATTGTCCCCGGTTCTTACAGTGAAAGCTCTCCGAACGAGCTTTTGATTGTCTTCAGCGGTACCGAGGGCGCGAGTACGATGACCTCGAACCTCAGGCAGAACGGCGACAAGATCGGCAGTTTCATCTGCGCAGTGCTCGACGGGCCGACCTATCGCGGGAACGGCCAGGCCGGGGCAGATGTGATTGACGACGTCCGCGCCAATTTCAATATTGATAATGACCGCACCTGCCTGCTCGGTGAGTCTGCCGGCACGACGGCCGCACTGGAACTGGGTTTTCAGCTCAGGCAGTCGTATTTTGCGGCCTACTGGGCAAACGATGTAAACGCTTCAGGCACGCCTTCTCAGACGGCGGCTGAACTGGGATTTGCACCGTGGGGAAACGCGGGCCCGGGTGGCGATTATCCGGACGCGAACGCCATCGTCGACGGCATGAGAAACGCCGGCTACAGGCTTCCGGACGATGCGCCCTACAGCGGCCCCGGCGCCGGCCAGCACGGCAGCATCACCCAGTTCCACGAGGCGCTGAGTTTTTTCTCAGGAAAGACAAGGCAATAAGCCTGTCCACTGTCACAGGCAACAGGTTTTGAAGAGGGTAACGCGATGAATACGTCATTATCAGTAGCATTTACTGAGGACGGGCTGATGCAGATGCGCGTCGCCGGCAAGCTCACCGGCCACGCGGCAAGGAGGGGACTGGAAATTCTCCGCTCGGCCGCGGAGTCGGGCAGGTGGAAACTGAAGTTCGACCTCCGTGAAACCACCTCCATTGATTCGCTTGGCCTTGCGATCTTCAACTGGATCAGGAAACAGAACGGAAACCTCAAAATCGCCGTTGTGTTGCCCGTTCAGGGTGTGAGCGACGAAGAGCTTGAATATATCAGGCAGTCGGTACCTGCATAGGACATCTCGTTTAACAACTATTTGGGATTTGCCTGGGGGAGAGAACATGAAGCGGTTTGCGATACTCTTTATAGTCATTTCGGTTTTCAGCCTGCATCTTACCACGTCCGGCTGTGCGGAAAAAAGCGCGGCGAAAATCCAGCAGCTGACAGGATATGGTTCCGATACCGGACCGGGAATTATTACGAATTCCGGCACGGGGACAGGCGGCTCCGGCAGCTCGACCGGCAGCGGTTTGGCCGAACCACTCGCCTTTGTTCCCGATGTGGCGGACATTACTGCAAATGAAACGGTCGATTTTCAGGTTGTCGGCGGCGTGCCTCCGTACCAGTTCGGCTTCATGCGGGCAGAGGACTGCCAGAGCTACCCGGTTTATTCCGACGCCAGGGGCAGCATTAATACGAACAGCGGTGAAGGCTGGTATGCGGTAGGCGATATAGCGCCGAGCACCGACAGGCTCTGCGCGCTCGATTCGACGGGAGCTGAAGCATATCTCGTAATAAATGTCAGCCCCGGAACAGGGACTGGAACAGGAACCGGTACCGGTACAGGCACAGGGACAGGCGGAACCGGAACTGGCACAGACACGGGGCCTGTTCAGCCCGGAACCGTTACATGCCCAGCTTTCGAAGGTGAATACGCGACCGGTTACGCCGCAAGCTCCAGCAGTAAAGTCAGCGGCACGATCAACGTATATCACCTTGGAACAACAAGCAGAAAAGGATTCATGAAGTTCGATATCTCGGCTATCCCGCCGGGAGCGGTTGTCACGAACTTCACGGTCCATTACTACGTTCAGACCGTTCGCAGGAGATTCAGCGGTATCAGCACAAAGATAAGAAGGCTGGCCGTTGATCCACAGACGGTTGACGCAAAGACATTATACAGTGGAGACAACGGCAATTACGCGAGCACTCTGAAAAACCGGGTGGCCACGTCTTCCAAAGGCTGGAAATCCCTTGTGCCTGACAATTCCTACAATAACGGCTATCCGGTAAACGAGTTCCAGGAGCAGGTCGACTCGGGTATCGGCTGGTATGCCATCATCTGGTATACGTGCTGAGGCGACTACGGCGATATCGACGTGTCCGGGTACGCGTCGGAAAACAGCCCGTATCTCGTTGTCGAGTACGAGTAAGAACTCGAACTGGAATTGATTATACCTGAAATAGAAAAGCCGGCGTGATGCCGGCTTTTCGAACATTGAACGGGGCCGGGGAAAGCTGCTGTCTGCCCCGCAATAACGTTACCGCAGCCATGGAGGCAGCTGCGTTACGCGCTACTTGTCGCCAAAGACGAACACTACCCAGCGCTGGTATGAATCGATATCAGCGATACCGACGCCAAGTTTGCAATTCGCAGTATTCCCGGTGTAATCCATGCGGATGTAGCCGGCGCGCCACCCCGAGTTGCTGACGTCGTAGCCGCAGAACTTCTGTCCGGTAATTGCATTCCGGTTGCGCCGTTGCCGCCTGTTCCACCACCGCCGGTACCGCCGGTGCCTGTTATTCCGCCGGAAGTTGATCCTGAATCGCGGCTTGACTTATGGCTGTCTCCCCAGCCGGGCAGCCGCGCTCCGTCATCATCAGAATACGGGCAGGACGATACTGGACGGCATGCCGTTATTACGGTATATTCTGATTTGCGCCGCATCGGGGCTGCTCAGCAACCGGTCATGGCTTGAAGCCGAGACAATAATCCGCAGGCTGTGGCCGGTATTGAAGACGGTGGCAAAAGGGGAGAACTGAATGGTTAGCGGGTAAACCGTGCCCGGGACCATGTCTTCCTCGACCGTGAAACCGTTTCTGAATCGCGATGTCAGCGCACCCTCCGCGAGCAGGACCGACTTGCCGGACGGATGCACGTCCGTAACTTTCACGACAATGTCGATTTCGGTCGTGTTGGCGGAAACGTAAAGCGTGACTTCGGGGAACCCGATAACGGTGACGGGAGCCGTGAAGGCGGATGTCGTGTACACGATTACGTCGCTGCGGCCCTCAATCGGCGACTGGTCGTACGGACCGGTGTTTCCGTAAAGGTTGTGTCCGCCAATATCGGGACAAGGGTCGCTCGGATCGTAATCGAACCAGTCGTTTCCGGTGCCCGCGGCCGGCGCGGTCGTAGTCAGGGCGCCGCCGGCGCCGAGGAAGTATGATTCGTTCGCATATCCCGGCGGCGGAAAAGTTGCGGCCTCGCGCCACTCCCAGCCCGGGACCTCGGAAGTGTTTTCAAACTCGCCCATCACGTAGTAGAAAATCGGCCCGCCGTCCATGACGCCGTTTTGCACTCCTCTCATATGATAGTCGAACCATGCCACCGCTTCGTTGTCAAGGTCGCGAAGGATGCTGGGATCGGTCAGCGTAAACTCACCCTGCTCGAGCGTCTCACAGCCGCAATGTGACCAGGGCCCGATTATTAACCGGTGCTTCCCGGCCGCCTCGGGAGCGCACTGGGACTGGAGCAGGTCGAAGTTGCGCAGCACGCCGCCCAGAAACATGTCATAATATCCGGTATGGTGCCACACGGGCACCTTTATCTTCGAAATGCGGGTTGCCACGTTGTAGCCGTCCCAGAACCCGTCGTAGGCGGGGTGGGCGAGGAATTCATCCTCCATGTGAGCAGATTCCTGATTTGTCATCCAGGTATGGACATCGCGAAAGCGGAAAACGCCGCCCTGGTAGGCGACGTCGTGGTACATGCTGAAGATGACGTCCCCGGGAGCGACGCAGACAAGGTGCGGCGGCGCCGCGGCCGCGCAATAAAAACTCGTAATGCCGAACGCCGAGCCGCCGTACATACCGACCTTACCATCCGACCACGACTGCGCGGCGACCCACTCGACACTGTCGAATCCATCCCATCCGTCAGCCCAGCCGTCGGCCCGGAACACGCGATCCTCGCCTTCCGAGCCGAAGCGGCCGCGGCAATGCTGTATGATCTCCACGTAATCAGTGCTCGGCAGGTATCCATGGCTCATCTTGTGCTCGTAAGGCGTTCGTATAAGGCAGGTGGGATACTGTCCCGGAGTTTCCGGCCAGTAGAAGAATGTTTTAAGCTTTACACCGTCGGACATCGGGATCATGTGGGTCGAGTTCCCGCCCCAGTTGGCCTCCACGAAAAAAGTGCACGTGTAGGTGTGTTCAGGCGCGGTTCCGGTGCCGGTTCCAGTGCCGGTGCCGGTTCCGGTTCCGGTTCCGGTTCCGGTGCCTGTTCCGGTACCCGTGCCGGTGCCGGTTTCGTAAACAAATTTGTCCTTTGAGCTGCCGCCTCCGCAGCCGGCCGACCACATGGTCAGGCCGACGATGATGAACGGCATGACGATGAGCAACCTGGGCTTCACTGTGTTTCTCGTTTTTTCCTTGCGTAAACAGGCGGCTGCTCTTTGCTGCTGCTCTATTTGCCCCACGTGTGGACGACCCACTGCTGGTTTTCGTCAACCTCCGCGACGCCGACGCCGAGGCGGGTGTAGCCGCCGCCACCGGTATCGTCGAAGCGGAGAAAACCGGCGCGCCAGGCACTGTTCTTAAGCTGGCAGCCGAAACGCACGTCGCCGGAAATCATCATACAGTAGTACCATGAACCCCAGTGCTCGAGCCCGATGCAGGTGAGTTTGCCGCTGCGAGTGGTCTCGTAAAACGGGTCGACCCCACTACCGGCACTCGAGTGCTTACTCCCGGCCGGATGCGCGCTATATCCCTGCGCCGCCAGTTCATCGGCGTATGCCTGCGCGACTGCGGCGAGGCCGTCGTCCCATGAAAGCGTGCACGGCTGGAAATCGTGTATTCCGTCGCCGTAGTAGCTTGCGCGCGATTTGTTATAGAAATCGAAGAAGCCACGCGCCGCAGCCGGGCCGCGGCCGAAACGCGGGTAATCGTAGGCATGCCCCTCTACCGCGTACTCCGCCCACGAAGACTTGAGCGCGCCCGATGGAATCGGGCCGCCGTCGGGAACAGTTCCGGCACCGGTTCCCGTGCCGGTTCCGGTTCCCGTGCCGGTGCCGGTTCCGCCGGTGCCTGTGCCTGTGCCGCCGGTTCCCGTGCCGGTTCCACCGGTGCCGGTTCCACCCGTGCCGGTTCCGCCCGTGCCGGTTCCGCCCGTGCCGATTCCACCGGTGCCGGTTCCAGTGCCCGACGCGGAATCGCGGCTCGACTTATGACTTTTGCTGCAGCCGGCCGACCACATGGTCAGGCCGACGATGATGAGCAGCATGACGATGAGTAACCTGGGCTTCATGGTTTTCTCCCCTTCATCCGTGTTCTCCCGTTTCTATTTCGTTGGCTTGATTCCATATATTATGGACAGGCAGGAATGTCTGTCCTCCGGTTTAATGCTCCGTGAGAATCGGCAGCATCCATCCAATGACTCTTTCAAAGTTCGGTATCGCGTACCAGTCCATTTCGCCCATAGCCGGGTCAAGGTTCGTCCAGTCGCTGACCTCGGTGACTTCCGTGCCGGCCGCTTCGAGCGCGGTCTTCAGCGACGAGAGCCAGGGGCCGAGCTGCGCCTTCTCCGGCGCCGCGCCGATGTCGGTCCCGATGTCGGGACAGTTTTCGGTGATTAGCGAAACCGCGAGGAACTCGCCGGGCTGCGCGTCGCGGATGGCGCCGCGGTACGTCTCGGCGCAGCCGAAACCGCAACCGATGACGCCGACTTTGCCGTTGTGGTGGCCGTCGATCTGCGCCATTGCGTCGGCGTAAATATCGCGGAAGTTGGGCGCCTTGACTTCGGTCTGCGTGTACCCGACCGGGTTCTGGTACCGGTAAATGCAGTAAATGAGGAACGCTTTCTCTTCGACATAGTGCCTGAATGAAAGCTCCTTCGGCCCACCCTGCATGGGAGGATAGCTCGGGATGTCCGGAATCCAGCTCGGCAGGTCGTGCATCTGCCAGAACTCGCCGTGAAAGCCTATCAGGCGTTCGTAGGTGTTGAACTCGGTGTGGAACATCTCGGGCGAAACGATAATGACCGGGCGGACATCGGCCGGGTCGTCGAGGTCCATGTCGTCAGGCGTGTATATAATGTATGAAACACCTTTGCCCCTCGGGTCGCCGAGGTCAACAATCGTTATATATCCGGGCGTGAGGACGGCGCTGCCTCCGCCCGTTCCCGTGCCGGATCCCGTTCCCGTCCCGGATCCCGTTCCCGTCCCGGTGCCAGTTCCCGTGCCCGTACCCGTGCCGCCGGTGCCTGTGCCGGTTCCGCCGGTGCCCGTGCCGGTTCCGCCGGTGCCGGTTCCACCACCACCGCCTGTTCCAGCACCGGTTCCGGGCAGAGTGATGGTTTTTCCGGAACTGCTCGACCCGCAGCCGGGCGCGGCGAGAACCAGACCCAGAACTGCCACGACAACCAGAAAAGCAAACGCATGTCTCATCTTTCATCCTCCATAGGTATTAGACTGCGGGACGCCTTTCGGATTCGGAGCGCCCGCTCTTTGACCAGTCCGGGCAAAGTTTGACCGAAACAAAGTCCTTTTCTCCCAAGTCAAGAGCCGGGTGGAGTATTTGCACGTTAAGGCGGCCATTCTGTGTGCGAACCCACTCCAGAATAGTAACGCCGATCGAATCAATTGAAGTACATTCACGCAGGTCGAGCACAATCGGCCACTCCTTTTTCCTTGCCAGGTCGCGGAGCATTGAGAAACAATTCAACGCCATGTGGCCGGTCAGTTTGCCCGAGAACTTGAGTTCTATATGTTTTTTGCCAAGAGTGCTTCCAATTTTTCCGAGCATAATATTCCTTCTTTCCAACTCATTTAGAATTAGGGTCTGTTAGCCGGATTGGTAATCCAGCTCCATGCCTCGGCGGCGTTGCTGATGCTTAGGCTGTGACCGCCGCCGGGCACCTCGACAAAGTTCACGTTGTGCCCTTCGCTCTCGACCCACTGAACCTGCTGGCGTATTGTTGAGATGCCGCCGAAAGTGCCGTCCGCGTCGCCGAAGACCCAGTAAACGGGAAGAAGACCCGAGGCGTTCGGCATAGGCGGCGTGTGCGCGACGCCTGCCGAGAAAGCCATAATCCCCGCCCATCCGGATGTACCGATGCCTGCGCCGAACGCGGTTTGCCCGCCTGCCGAGAAACCGTTCACGTAGCAGGCGTCGAGGTCAACGTTATAAAGTCCGGAGACATCGCTCCGTACTCCCGTGGCGTGGTCATAGTCTTTTCCGGAGCCGTTATGCGGCGGCGCGATGACGATGAATCCGTTTGAATCTGAAACCGATTTCCATTTCGGCATCATCTGGCTGGGCGAACCGCCTGCGCCGTGCCACGTCAAAAGGAGCGGTGAAGGGCTTTTCACGCCTGACGGGACATATACCAGACAGCTTCTTCCTCCCAGGTTCTGTGTGCTCTCACCGGTCGGGCCGCCTGAGCCGTTAGAGGCGCTACCACCTCCGCCGCCGGTGCCCGTGCCGGTGCCAGTGCCGACGCCGCCGGTGCCGCCGCCCGTACTCGGTGTAGAACTGCGGCTGGATTTATGACTGCTTCCGCAGCCGGGCAGCCACAGTATTACTGCGAGGATTATGACGCCGCATGCAAGGATTAGTTTTTTGTTGCTCATGAGTTTAAGCCTTTCGCGGTAACGGTGAGTCGATTACTCGCCGAACTGGAGGACCCACCAGGTCGATCCGCTGCCGTCGGCTGCGCCGCCGACTCCAAGCCTGGAGATGCGGGGGCCGTCGCCGCCGAAGTCATGGTAGTGGAGTCCGAGCCGGGCAGAGCCGTTGGAAGAATGGAGGGCGAATTTTTTATCGCTCGACATCGTCTTGTAATTGTCCCAGTCGCCCGGGTCTTCCTTGCAGCTTATCATCCAGTTTCCGGTGTTGATGCCGCTGACCCAGAAAGGCTTCTGCTGGCTACTGTCCTGGCCGTTGACTCTCGTCCCTTGCGGCGAGCCGCCGGCCGCGAGGCTTTCAGCTTCCGCCTGCGCGCTGCCTGCAAGGGCATCGTCCCAGCTGAAGGATAACGGGAACGTTCTGTTGTTGTGGTACGAGCCCTTCCACGGAATACCTTTATACGGATCGTGGTTGGAGTAAGAGCCACGCTCTTCGTTTACATAATTGAAAAGGTCCTGCACTGAGGCAATGGGTGAATCGGTAACGCCGCCATTGCCTCCGCCGCCGCCCGTTCCACTGCCTGTGCCACTGCCGGTTCCGCTTCCTCCGCCAGTTCCTCCTCCGCCACCGGTTCCCGTGCCGCCACCGCCACCGCCGCCTGTGCCGCCGCTGCCGGTACTGCCGGCCGAATCGCGGCTGGATTTGTGGCTGCTGCCGCAGCCGGGAATCAGGAACCAGAGTCCAAGCACCAGGGCAATAATCAGCACAAAGTTAATCGCTTTCATCGCTTTCCCCTTTCTTTCCATTTTATTTTCTGGTTTTTTCATAATTGTTTTCATCGTTCTGCCCCACACTAAAGCAAGAGCCATACCTTTGGAACAGGATTGTCGGTGCATACTGTAACTATATACGTTTCAAAGGATTATGAGGCAGGTTGAATTCAAGACTTTGGCGAGAAGGGAAAAGTATTGTTCGGGATAGCGAACAGTGTTCGGTATAACGAACAGCCTTATTTTCGCTCAATTTTGAGTTGTTTGCAGCGGGAATAGAACCATGTTCTACCAAGGCCCAGCCGTTTTGCTGCTGCCGAGTAATTGTAACCGGCTTCTTCCAACGCAGTAATTATCAGATCTTTTTCAATTCTGTCGCGCGCCTCTTTCAGGGTTTCGCCCGGCCTGAGCAATAGAGGTATCGGCGCCAGCCTGGAAGCGGGTTCGCCTGCAACCTGCTCAATTGTAATTGTGTCGCCGGCGGCAAGCGCAACCGCCTGCCGCAGCCGGTTCTCGAGCTCGCGGACGTTGCCTGGCCAGCCCTCGGCTACTAATGCGTTCAGCGCTTCGGGTGCAATCTTTTTTGGTTTTTCTTTGGACTCATCCGCGATACGGTCGATAAAATGCTCCACCAGCAGCGGGATGTCCTCGCGCCGCTCGCGCAGCGGCGGCAGGTTGATTGTCACGACGTTCAACCGGTAAAACAGGTCGTCGCGGAATGAACCGTCTCCAACCATGTCTTCCAGATTACGGTTGCTTGCGGAGATAACGTGCACGTCGACCTTTACCGGCTGCCTTGCGCCGATCGGCCATACTTCGTTTTCCTGCAGCGTTCGCAGAAGTTTCATCTGCATCTCGGCGGGCATGTTGCCGATTTCGTCGAAGAAAAGAGAACCGCCGCTGGCCAACTCGAGGAGTCCCTTTTTATCGGCGTCAGCTCCGGTAAATGCTCCCTTCATGTAACCGAACAGTTCGCTTTCAAGCAGCGCCTCGGGAATAGCGCCGCAGTTGACGGAGACGAATGGGCCGTCTTTGCGTTTGCCGTTGTAGTGGAGCGCTTTTGCAATAAGCTCTTTGCCGGTTCCGGTTTCGCCGTAGATGTAGACGCTTAGGTCGGTGTCTGTAACCTTGTCGAGAAGCTGGAAGACCTCGCGCATCGGCTTGGAGCGCCCGACAATATTGGCGTAGGAGTACTTTGTCTTTACTTCCTCACCGAGCCGCTCCAGCTTCCTCCTGTCTTCTTCATGCCGCACTGCGAGCTCGAGAGGTGATGCGATTTTGTCGGCGAACGCTTCGAGCAGAATCTTTTCTTCGTCAGTGAAACGCTTTTCAAGAGTAATGTTGTCAAGGTAGACGGCGCCGATTGTCCTGTCGCCGGTCTTTATAGGCACGCACAGGATCGACCGCAGGCCGAGGTCGACGACGCTCTTGGCGCCGGCGAGACCGGGGTCGGCATGAACGTCTTCCGCAAGCCGGGGATTGCCCGAGGAAATGACTTCCTGCACGACCGTGTAACTTGTCTGAAACTCCGGCGAAGAGATTTCCTCATCCTCGATGTTACGTGCCGCCTTGTGGTGCAACCGCGCTTCCGAATCGATGAGGATAACAAAACCTCTTTCAGCACCGGTTACGTCGATAACCATTCCGAGTATCAGGTTCAACATGTTCTGAGTTTCAAGGCCGGAACTGAGCAGGCGGGAAGTCATACTCATCAGGGCAATGCCTTCACGCGTCATGAGTCTTGAATCAAGTCCTGCCTGGACCAGGAAGGTCTTGTTTACGGTCAGGTCATCGGACTGTTCAGAGCCGCTTTCCTTTATCGTTGTATCGGCAACCGTGCCGCCCTCGTCCGTCGGCCTGGCAGCGGCTTCGGTTTCCTTAGCAGGCGGTTCGACGCCGTCGAGTTTCCGCACAATTCGAACGATTTCCTCGTACGCGTGTGAATCCATAACCTGTTCCTTGTTTATTTTTTCGGGAAGTGTTTTGAAAATAGAGTGCACAATTTCGCCTGCCGCCTGCGCTTCTGCCCGCGCATCCTCAATCCGGTGCAGCATAAGCAGCAATTCCGCTGCGGCGGCGGCCGTCCGCCACTGTAAAACTTTATCGCCCGACCGCTTTGCAGTCTTTGCCGCAGCCTTCAGCAGGGGCTGAATATCCGATCCCGCGTTACCGTGGTCTATCTGCAGTAAAACCCTCTGCTTCAGCGTATATAGATACAATTCCGCCTGCGAGTGAAGTGAAAGTTTATCAAGGTTTTTCACGAGTGCGGCCAGCGCTCTTGAAGCGCGCTTTGCCTTGCCTGTGGCCTGTAGAATCGGAATTTCGGTCAGGCGTATACCGCGTCCCATTTTAAGTGAGTGCTCGCGTGAAAGTTTCCTTGCTGCATTTAGCGATAGAAACGCGTCTTCGTGCTCTCCCGCTGCAGCCTGGATTCGCGCAAGCAGTTGCAGCGCAGCTATAGACTGGTTCGCGCGGTTATTTTCTTTTGCAATGGTGTTGGCCTGTATCGCCAACCCGCGCGCCTTCTCGGTATCGCCGATTAGTTCCAGGATTGCCCTGGCATAATCCAGAAGCACCGAGATTAACCTCATCGTAGCGCCGAATTCCTGACACAATGATTTCGCCCGTTCGAATATATCTGACAATTCTTTTACCTGTCCCGCATAGGAATATGCTTTTCCCAGTCTCATCAGTGTAAAAGTCATAAGACGCTTACTGCCGGTCTTTTCCGCTATGATGACTGATTCACGAAACTTCTCAATCGCCTCATTTACCTCCCCCAGGGTTAAATCTATATCGCCCATATTGGCAAGCACACCACCCATGTTGCTTCGGTCGCCTATCGACTCAAAAAAGCGTTTAGCTGAAGTGTAGCAATCCAATGCTTTATTGTATTCTTTACGATCTATGTAGCTATTACCTATATTCAACTTCACAATGTTGGCTTTTTCGAGATCATCTGTTTTCTTAAAAACGGTCATAGATCGTTTGAGGTATTGTAGCGCTTTCGCAAGCTTGCCCTTCCTTAGAAACTCGATGCCCAGCAAGTTTAGGATTGGTGCGCGCCACTCCCTGTAGCTTTTATCTTTCAGCGCCTCCTTACACCAGGCAATCACTTCGTCATGCCGGCCTTGCTGAGATTTCAGGATTGCCTGTCTGTAGCGAATGAGCGAAAGTTGTTTCGCGTCCTCGTGGGCTGCCGCCAACGATTCCGCCTGAATAAGGAGTTTCCTGGCTTTTTCAAGGTTGCCGGTGGCTTCCTCGAGTGCCGCCAAGTCAATCAGAAGCATATTGCTGAAGTATTCGCTTTCTTTCCCTTTGAGCTTGGTATACGACCTGTCCAGTAGTTCTCTCGCCTCGGAGATGCGACCGGTGGTCGCGTAGATGGACGCAAGGATTGACGCCAGCGAGCTGGCCACGCCGGGATAGCGCCACGCGGCATCCGAATCCGCATGCAGCGCAAGTTTTTCAGCAGTCTCGAAATTTCCCATTTTACGTTGCAGGGCCGCAAGCCTGGAGATGGCCCTGAAGTAATCTTCTTCGTCGTCAGGCAGGCACGAAATCAGCATTTCGTGGAGCCGGGCGGCTTTTGTCACGGCATTTGCCTTCTCCAGCTTCCTGACTGCCTTC
>SOJX01000091.1 GCA_004376375.1 Planctomycetota bacterium | reverse complement strand
GGAAATTCAGCCGATCGCCCGAAAACCCCACAAGTTACCCGCAGGGGCCCGATGGGTGTATCTCATGCAGCGAAAAGGGATAAGGTTGATAAATCAAGAAGTTTCAAACAACCCAAAAACAGGGGTGATTACCCCGGCTCCAGCTCGGGCAAATACCCGAAAACAGGGAAATCCAATCGGGGCAAAACCGGCAAATCATCCATGCTTGATCGGGCCGGTGGAAAATCGGGCAAAGCTCCCAATCGTGTCAAGTCCAGGAAGTTTCGGGAGAGTAATCGCGGTAAAGGCGGCGGCAAACGGCGATAAGCCGTCAAGTTGCGGCAGTGTGTGAAGAAAAGAAACGGCGACCGTCTCGGCGGTCGCCGTTTGATATCCGGTAAACGCTGGTCCTGTATTAATCTTCTTCCAGGTATGCTTCGATAAACTCGTTGGGCTCCAGCTCGGCGAAAGTTTTTCCCTTGCGACGGAGCTTGCCGTCAAGGCGGATCACTTTTTCGGTCATATGCTCGTGGGTCTCTTCGGAGCCCCCGGCAATCAGGAAGCGCCGGCCTTTTGTCAGCCGCTTGTGGCCATCGGTTCCGTCGAGTCCGATGCCAAGCAGCCAGCATTCTTTGTTGCTTCTACGAGTCATTCAATGCTCCCTGTGCAACTCCAATTATATCAGGATTTACTTTCTCCGTCAAGCGGCGTTTAATTAACTCAAAAGGTTCAAAGGTTCAAAGGTTCAAAGGTCATAACTTTTGAACTTTTGAACCTTCGAACTTTTCAACCTTCTTGGGTTATTATGAAATCGATGTGCGGAGGGAGTGGTAGACTTTTAGGAAGGCCTCTTTATCAGCATCGATTTGCCGCACCAGTTCTTCAGCGGAGGAGAATGCTTTTTCGTCGCGGAGTTTTTTGAAAAATCTCACAAGCAGCTCTTCTGAATACAGATTTCCGCTGAAGCCGACCAAATGGGCCTCGATCAGCTCGCGGCCGTTTGTCTCAAACGTGGGGCGACGGCCGACGTTTATCAGGGTCGGGTAAGTTTTACGGTTGACCTGAACTTCACCTCCATAGACGCCGTTTGGCAGGCGCACGTAGTGTTCAGGATCGATGTTGGCGGTTGGATAGCCCAGTTTTCGCCCGCGACTGTCGCCTTTTATGACAAGGCCGTAAATTGAAACAGGCCTGCCGAGCATTTCGGTGGCTGCTTCAAGGTCTCCGGCTATTATTCTTTCGCGAATCCGGGTTGAGGATACCGTCTCGCCGCTTACTTCAAGCGGGGGAACTTCGTGTACCTTGATGCCGTAGTATTCGCCGTGCTTCCTTGCGAAGGCGGCGGTGCCCTGCCTGCCCTTTCCGAACGCCGAATCGAAGCCCATCAGGATGCCGTGCGGGGAGATGCGCTCTGCCAGTAACCGTATGAAGTCTCCGGCGTTTATTTGGGCGAAATTCTCGTTGAACTCGACCACTATTGCGGCGTTAATGCCGTAATTCTCGAACAAAAGCAGCCTGTGCGGAAGCGAGGTGATCTGGAATGGTTCCTTGTTCTGCAGGACCCGCTCCGGGATGCGGTCAAAGGTGATTACGACGCTTTCGCCTTCAACTTTAGCGGCCCATTCGTTCAGCTTATGTATTAATGCCTGGTGGCCGCGGTGAAATCCGTCGAAAATGCCCAATGTGAGCACCGGCCTTATGAATTGGCCCGGCGTAATCGCGTCGAGTTCGTAAAATATTTTCATCTGCGTATCTGCTCTATTTGGCGGATTTGGCGAATTCCCGCTCGAGTTCGTTCAGCTTTGCCTTCAAAGCCGAGCGGGCCGCCGGACTCAGGTGCGTGATAAAGAGCACGCCGTCGAGGTGGTCGATTTCGTGCTGGACTGCGCGGGCGCCGAAGCCTTCGAATGTTTTCTTGTGCTCCGTTCCTGATGCATCCGTATACTTTATCTCAACTTTTGCAGCCCGGACAACCTTGCCCAGAAGTCCCGGAAACGACAGGCAGCCTTCTTCTTCATGCAGTGTGCCTTCCTTCCGGGTTATCTCGGGATTAATGCAGACCTGCTCGTCTTCGGGTTTGCCTGTAGGGTTTATCACGAAAAACCGCTTGGGAATGCCTACCTGCGGCCCTGCAAGCCCGATGCCTTTGGCCTTGTATATAATCGCGAACATTTCGCGGAAAGTTTTCTTTAATTTTTCTGTTAACTCGTCCCCGGTCAAAGGTTCTGCTCTTCCATTGAGCGCCGGGTCAGGGTATTTGAGGATTTCCATTGTTGCCTCGTTTTCCGGTGCCGTGGCTTCAACTGTCAAGTATAACACTACCCTGATCCGATTACAATACCGTTCGGGATTTTTCAGGGCGATAGGGTGATAGTTTTGTTGAATATATTTCTTGACTATTATTCCCCCGCAGAGTACCATTTTATCAGGGAATTACCGCAGATGGGGAGTCTAAAATGAGAACAAAATTACTTGTCGTTGTCCTGGTAATACTCTCGCTTTCTCTATTCTCCTGCTCCAGCAGCAAAAAGAAAAAATACGGAGGCGGAGGAGGAGGAGGCGGAACAGGAACCGGCACGGGAACGGGAACCGGCACTGGAACGGTCAATATAGCCCAGTACGAATCAGACGTGCTGGACATTGTGAATCAGGAAAGAGCCGCTCAGGGCCTAACTTCACTGATATGGGATCCTGCCGTCGCTGCTGTTGCGAGAGCCCATTCGGAGTGCCAGCGCGACCATAACGAGATGACTCACGACTGTACATATGGACACGGCATGAAGATGACCGACCGGCTGAGCGCCGGCGGAGTTTCGTTTTCCGCGGCGGGTGAAAATGTTGCCAGGGGTCAGACCTCGCCGGCGGCCGTCATGAACGCGTGGATGAATTCTTCCGGCCACCGGGCGAATATTCTTAATTCCAACTTCACGCACATCGGCGTGGGACTTGCAATGCCGGGATATTTCTGGACGCAGAACTTTATCCGGAAGTAGATAATACGTTCCGGTTCGTTTTATTCATGATGCGGATTGGTCGGCGGCGCAGTTATTGCGCCGCCGCTTGTTTTTAATATCGAAGATTTTCCATGAAAAGTATGTGTGAACCGGTCGGGTTATTTCAGTGTTGAGAAATCGGGAAATTTGAAAAACTCGTGGAGTAATGTGAAACCGGGCGAAGGTTCCGCAGGCTCATCGGGCAAGTCGAGCTTCCAGCGCACCATTTCTTTCGGTAAAAGGAAGAAGCCCTGCACCCAGCACCGTATCATTTCCTCGTACCTGTGCCCCCGAAGCATGAGATAGCCGTGCCATTCAAAGAGCTGGGGCGCCGTGATACCGGGCGCAACTCGATGCAATTGGTCGCCCAACCTTATCAGCAGCGCGCCGCTGCCGTCGACGCCGTCGATTGAAACACCGGTATAATTCAGCGGCCCCGGCAGTTCAAGGAACGTGCGAAATCCCGAACTGTGTTGCCGCCCTTCCTGGCGGAACTGGATGATTCCAAATACCGGAGGCGGTGAAGGCGGCTTGCCCTGGCGTGAATGCACTTCCAGAAATGTTTCATCCGTTGATACGCCGCCGAAGCCGGCAAAGGATTTGTCAGTTGAATGCGTACCGAAAACAGCGTCGGGAAAAAGGTTTCTGACGTCCCGCAGTCGATGGAATACGCGCAGCCCTACCACAAGTACACGCCCCTCCGGCACGCCGGGGCTGGGGATATCTCCGTGGAATTTGACCGCGTATTCCATGCGGCAGCCCGAATGAAATGCAAAACCCGGAATGCGGAATCGAGGCCAGAGATCGTATCGCTTTGCAGCTTCTTCGGTCGCGTTTCGCTGTTCCAGGTCATCCGGTACGATGATGAAGCGGGGGTTCGATGTGGTGCAGTGCGAGATTATCGGTATTACTCCGGGGTCGAGCCCTTTGGTGCAGGCCCAGACAATTCTGCTTGCGTCGCGGGCGACCGGTGTGCAGCCCATAAGATACCATAGCAGCGGCGTGCCTATCTCTTCAAGGCGCGGCAACGGCGCGGCGTTGGGGCTGAGGCGCGTCAGGCGCTCAACCGCACTGGATGAGGGCGGCAGGAACATCCGGGTTGGAATCACTTTATGGCGCCACGGGATAAAAAACAGCAGGCCGACTGCAATTAAAACCACGGTTGCGATTGCGGGCACCCACCATCCGTACAGCAATGCCTTCACGCTCAGCAACGGTAGAAATGCAATAACTCCGTAAAGCGTAAGCGCGGCGGCTATGCCGGGCATAAATATCGGGGCGTAGGAGATCCAGGCCGGCTTGAGGCGGATTGCCCGCCCGGCCAGCACCCAGCCTGCGATTATTTCCGGCATCCGGTATGCGAGAATAGAAACGGCGGCTACGACCGAGATGCCTGTAATTGCGAACAGTATCAATGCGGAAATCGAGAGCACGGGGGAGGCATACCCGAGTTTCCAGATTGCGCCAAGGCCGTCGATGGTGCTTATGGCCAGGGCAGCCCCCGCCGCGCACCCGACGGCCCAGAACCCGATTGCAGCGGTCTTGTGGAAATGCCGCGTCCGTCTGGCGGGAATGGATTCCGACTGCGCGCTTGCGGTTTTATCGTCCGTCACGGTAGAGTTTTTCTTCATGAGTAACATCGGTTGCGGATACGCTAATCTAGGATTACACGTGTTCAGTGTCAAGGGAAAAGCGGGCGGTAAAGGTTTCTTGTGCGGAATCTCCTGGACGTTATTTTTCCGTGCACCATTTTCGCCAATTCTCGACCGCCTCCGGCTGAACATCTGCACGTTTTTTCGGGTCGTATCCGAATTCCCTGCCCGAGATTGCGCGAAGCGCCGTTACGGCTTCGCGCCGGACGATTTCTTCGGCGTCGTCCAGGAGAGGTAGAAGCGCGGCCGCGCGTGTTGCATCGCCCAGCAGGCCGAGGTTTTTCGCCGCTCTTGCGCGGATGTCCGCATGTTTGCTCGAAAGCAGTTTCTCGAGATGCGGAAAGCCGGATGCGCGCATCAGGCGGTTCAATTTCACGAACGCCGACGCCCGTTTTTTCGGGTCGGGATCTTCAAGCTGTTTCTCGAGCTGCTGACGGTCGCCCGCGCGCCGGTCTTTTATTTTCTCCCTGGCTTCATCGATCATTTTTCGGTACTTGCCGGCGTCTTTTTTTGCGGCGTCGGGGCGGCGCTTGAGGAACTCGTTGAACATGAACTCGGCCTCGACGACCATGCCCAGCTCGAGATAACCTTTGATAAGCACTGGATAAACTTCGGCGTGCCGTCGGTTCCGTGCGCGTGCGGCGGCGGCCTCGCGGACCGCATCGGCCGGCCGGTTGAGCTTGAGCAGGACGTTGGCGAGATTTGTACGGGCGGCGTAATCATTGGGATTGATATTAAGGGATTTTTCATAACCGATGCGGGCTGATTCGTATTTGCCCGCGATTGCATCGAGAGAGGCGAGGTTGGCGATCGCGGCGGAGTGGTTCCCGAAATCTTCAAGCACGGACTCGATTATCGAGCGGGCCTTTTTGTATTTCTTCTCCGCGACGTCGCAGTTTGCGAGCGCGAGTCGGATGTCCGGGTTGCCGGTCCGGCCGCGTGAAATTGTAAAATCAAAACACGCTCGTGCGCCTTTGATGTCGCCCTGGTTGAAGCGTCTGTGGCCGAGCCTTGCAACGTCGGAAACCGCTTCCTCTATGAAAACTCGAGGGGCAAGCGCCATAACGACGCTGTACCGTTTAAGGGCATCCTGAACGTCGCCGGCTGCGCTTGCAGCTCTTGCGGCCAGGACTGTGAAAACCGGGTTGTCCCCGAAGTGGTCGGCCGCTTCGTTGAGGGCTTTGCGTTCTTCTACAAGAATTCCGAGCGCCCGTATCGTGTCTACGAGAACTTCGCGGGCCTCCCGGATGTCGGGCTCGAGGTCGACGGCGCGCCTGGCGATCTTGAGCCGCTTTTCGCCATATTGGAGAATTCGTGCATAAAGAAGCTGGGCGCCGCCGGACTGCGGCAGGAGCGTGCCCAGGTTTTCGTAGCGTTCTAATATCAATTCCGCGTGACCGGCCTGGCGGGCGGCATCCTGGTAAAGGATATTCGGAACCGGTTCGGTGGGAAATGCGTCCACCACCGGCGCAAGCAGCCTGAAAGCGTCTTCCGGGCGGCCTTCGGCAAGGAGTTTTTTGGCGTTTTCCGTTTCCGCTACGGCGTCGTCCCTGGTCATGCCCGAGGCAACGCAGCCCGAGCCGAGCGCAAGAAATGCTACGGCAAATGCTGCGGCAAGAATGTGTCGAAAGTCAGAACGCATGCAGATGCCTCTAGAAGCCTGCGAACGGCTCCCCCGTAAATGCATCAACCGTGACGGCTTTAGATATTTCTATCCCTGGATCAGTAGAGAGGTCAAGCGGTTTTCGCTCGACAGGGTTGTTATCTGCATCGAGCAGGACCGAGACTACCGGCCGCATCAGGTCATCTGAGGTATTCCCCAGGACTCGGGCGGTATCTCCCGCAGAAAGGCTGACCCAACTTCCGATGGGGAACAGCCCGGCGGTGATGGCGAAAAGCTGGACCAGTTCTTCGTCGAGCTTTTTATTCTTTCCAGCGTCAATCAGTTCCCGCATGGCGGCATGCGGGGTCGTAGGGGCGGGTCTGAGACCCGCCCCTACAAGAGTGCGCCCGGAGGTCAATTCCGAATACGCATCGGCGACCGCGATCACCTTGGACATAATATGTATGCGGGAGCCGTCAAGCCTGAGCGGGTATCCTGACCCGTCCTCACGCTCGTGAACCTGGAAGATGAGAAACGGTACTATTGCGGGCAGGTTGTCCGCCTTGCGCAGCATCTCCAGAGTGAATACCGGGTGCCGCTGTATGTTTGCAATATCCGCTTTGGACAGTTCATCTTTTTTCTCGAGAATTTTTTTGTCAACTTTCAGCATTCCAAGGTCATGCACCAGTGCGGCCGTAACGGTCTCGATAACCTGGGGCCCGCTGAAATCGCGGTTGGCTGCCAGCAAAGTCGCCCAGACGGCGATTTTCAGGATATGCTCATGCGCTGCAATCCCGGATTCGTCCGGTGCCGGGGTGTTGTCCGTTTTATCGGAAGGCTGAGTCGGGATCAGGGGGAAGAGGGAAAAAAGGGCCGAATCACAGCACCAGGCTCGGGCAAGGTCTCTGGCAATCGCGACTGCTGTGTCCAAATCAAGGTCTTCATCGCCCCGGGCCGTTTCATACATCTGCCCGATACGCTCGAGGCACGATTGCCGCAGGTTCAGGAAACCCTGTTTGACGGGTTCGTCGCGTAGAGTCCCGGGCTCGATATCTCCGGCAAATTCGCGGAAAAGGGGTTTTTCTTCGACAAAAGGCGGAATGCGTTCGGTGAGGCCGTCTATGACGGCATTGAATGTAGAATCCGACATTCCGTCGCCGGTGCGCCCGAACGGCAGTGTGAAAACATGGTCCGGTGCCGCATCCCGCAGCATACGCTGAAATCGCCATTTCGCCCGCTTTGAATTAAGGTATTCCTGAAGCGATCTGTACTGCTCGATGCGGAGTTCTTTTGGCTCGCGTTTGAAGCGGAGCGCTTTTATGCCGCGCGAGTTTAAATCTTTCAGCATTTCGGGTGTAACCTTGGTGTTTGCCGGAGAGAAAAGCTCGTCACTTTCGGTAAGGCTTTCACGGTTCAGCACGGCGCCTAGTTTGAGTTCATTCACGGCAAGAACCCTGTAAAGCCGCGTATCCCGGAAACCGGCGACGCTTTCGCCCTCGGATAGCTCGTAAACGCGTTTTACTCCCGCTTTTTTCAACGTCTCGATGTCATCTTCATTAAGTGATTCGCCCGCGTAGAAGAGCGCATTGCCGCAGGCGTGATAGAGCGTGTTTTCCAGCTTTCGTGTCGGGCTGAGTTCGGCGATGGGATGCACAACGGGCATGGGAGCAGCCTGTAGGCCCGGCACTCCTGCCGGGCATTTCCATTTGCCCGACTGGAGAGTCGGGTCTACCGTTTCCTGGGGAATTTGGCGATTTTTTTATCTACTTCTTCGCACAGTTCGCGAAATGCATCTTTGTCGAGGAATTCGATAACCGGTCCGTCGCGGTAGTAGACAACATGAACGCCGTCGGGATGGTTGTCGGGTTTATCCCACAAAATCGGCCATTCTGCGGCTCGTTCGGCCGGCCTTCTCAAGTTTGCCGGCCACTTGATTCCTTCATACGAGAACTCGTTCGCGGCGCCGCGGCTTCGGCAGAACGGGCAGGTAAAAGCCTTCTTCAGCCTGGCGGCAAGGCGCTGGTTGTCTTTTCTCAGTTCCAGAAGTTTCTCGGGAAAGTCCTCTTTAGAGCGGTCGAGATTCCAGGCTTCATCGGGAAATTCGGCAATGGTTTCCACTATCCTTTTCAGGTTGTCCACGCAATCGCTTTTACGCGGACGCCGTTCGTAGCGGTACGCGAGAACAAGAACCGCGTTAGCCAGAATCAGTATTACACCCAATAGAATCAGGCCGAGGTGGCGCATATGCCTGCATTCCTTTCACAGGTCGGCGGCGTGCCGTCTTGACCGTACGGCGCCTTCATAACGAGTATAGACGCCGTTTATATAACGGTCAAGCGAATTCCGGGTTGCACCTTTCCCCTTGCATCGCAAAGATGCTGTTGCTAGACTGAAGTTATGGGAAACGGGAAGAGACCGGCGGTGTTCTGTGACCGCGACCGAAAAAATATCAGAGATACGGAGCGGAACAATTGAACGTACTGTTTGTTTATCCTAACGCCGACTCCCAGGTGGGATTCAACTACGGAGTAGCCTCGCTTGCGGCCGTGCTTCGCGAAGCAGGGCATGAGGTCTCGCTTATCAATCTGAATGACAAGCTCGCCCCGATGCCGGGCGATGATGAATTCGTCGAAAGCGTGCGCGACTCGGGCGCGGACGCCGTCGGGTTTTCACTTGTCACGACGCAGTACCGGCTCGGCGAGCGCCTTGCGCGGCTGGTAAAAGAAAAACTGGGATTGCCGACTTTCGCGGGCGGGGTCCACGTCTCGATGGTGCCGCAGGAGGTGCTGGCATCCGGCGCATTCGACTATGCCGTCGTCGGCGAGGCCGATGAGATAATCGTTCCTTTCATTGAGCGCCTCGAACGGGGAGAGGACGCGGTCGGCATTCCAGGCGTGCGGGCGCTCAGGGATGGAACGGTCGCCGGCAACCCCGTCGCCCCGTTCCCCGGTATTTCGAAGCTGCCCCGCAAGGTTTACGATATTTTCAACTTTCAGCACATGATTGACACCCTGAACGGCTGGGTCGGGCTGATGGCCTCGCGCGGCTGCCCCTTCAGGTGCACGTACTGCTTCAACCATGAAATCGTTGCCCGCTATTCCGATGAAACTGGTTTGCCTCCCGCAAAGCTGAATTATATCCGCCACGTCCCCGTCGAGTCCCTCCTCGACGAGATCGCCTTCCTGCTCGAAAACTATGAGCGGATAAAGATGTTCCTTTTCGATGACGACCTTTTTACTTTCAAGCGAGAGTATGTTGAAAGTTTCTGCGAGGGATATGTTAAACGCGGCTTCGGGATTCCGTTCGTCGTTAATGCACATGTCCGCCATTTC
Source organism: Planctomycetota bacterium (assembly GCA_004376375.1). Classification (GTDB taxonomy): domain Bacteria; phylum Planctomycetota; class E44-bin39; order E44-bin39; family E44-bin39; genus E44-bin39. The sequence continues at coordinate 4,314 of SOJX01000091.1, read as the reverse complement.
TCGCCGGAGGTCGCCTCCGCCCTGAAGGAGGCGGGGTGCGCAATAGTAAAATTCGGTCTCGAGTCGGGAAACGAGCGGGTCAGGAAGGAAGTTCTTAACCGCCCGATGTCGAACGAGAGGATCGAAAAAGCGTTTGCCGTCGCGCATGAACATGACCTTCATACGTCAGCGTTCCTCATGATAGGTTTGCCGACGGAGACCCGTGAAGAGCTTCTCGACACGGTCCGGCTGCTCGGGCGCATCAGGCCGGGAAGGTTTCGCTGGAGCGTGTTTTACCCGTTTCCCGGAACGCGTGCCGCGGAGATAGCGCAAAAGGCCGGGCAGATTGATGAAGAGAAACTCGGAAGCATAACGAATTTCTTTTCCGAGTCCGCGCTCGATTTCGGGGAGGAGCAGAACCTGCTGATTGAGAAACTCAACGCCGCGTTCCAGTGGTTCGTGATGGCCGAGACCGACCTGCCGGCAGGAAGCGTTTACCGCGAAAAGACTGAACCGTTTCTGAAGACTTCGCGTGCCGATTTCGAGCACATGCAACCGCTTCTTGAAAAAGCCGACGCAGAGCTTTCGAAACGGATGATCGAGCAGGAGCTGGAACATTACGCGATAAAATACAACAGGTTCATGGGAGTGAACTCGAAATACTTTCTTGCGGAAGCAGAGCAGGTTTTGGAGTAATGACTTCCGAAAATGACACATGCAGCAATATAGTCGTGCGCCTGCCGAACTGGGTTGGCGACGTCGTAATGGCGATGCCGCTTCTTTGCGCTATCCGCGGGCACTTTTCAGGCGCGCGTATCACCGTCGTCTGCCGCCCGTATGTCCGCAAGATTATCGAGGGTGCGCCCTGTTTCGATGAAATAATTGAGGACACTTTCAAAGGCCCGTTCCGGGCATTGCGCCTGGGTTTCGGGCTGCGAAAACACGGATTCGACCTTGCGCTTATTCTGCCGAATTCTTTCCAGACAGCGCTTGCGATGAAAGTCGCGGGCGTGCCGAAGCGGGTCGGTTACCCTCTGAACGCGCGGGGCTGGCTGCTTACCGATTCGCTGCCTTACGAAAAGGAGCCCGGCAAGCGTCGCAAGCCCGAGCCGATGGTCGATTATTACCTGCGCTTTGCCGAATATCTCGGCGTTGCCGATGTGAGTGAGCGGCGGAAAATTGAACTTCCCGTTTTGGAGGAATCGAAAAAGCGGGCAGATAAGTTCTGGATAAAGCATGGGCTCGAAAGTCACAAGCCCGTTGTCGGATTAAACCCCGGCGCAGCATACGGCTCGTCAAAGCTCTGGACTTCGGAGAACTGGGCGGCCGTTGCCGACGGACTGGCGGAAGCACACGGCGCAGGATGCATTTTCTACGGCGGGCCGGACGAAGCGGATTTGCTGCGGGAAATCGCCGGCCTGTGCAAAAGCGATGCAGTTTCGACTGCGGATGAAATCGTTTCGCTTGACGACCTGAAGGCGCATGTGAAACGCCTCGATCTGCTCGTTACGACCGACACGGGCCCGCGTCACTACGCCGTGGCTTTCGACGTGCCGGTAGTCGTGCTGATGGGGCCGACCGACAGCCGCTACACGGACGCGCATCTCGAAAAAACGATTATCCTGCAGCCTGACGATCTGGATTGCCGCCCGTGCCATAAGAAACGCTGCCCGCTTCCGGAAAACCTGTGCATGACCCGCACCACGCCCGGGCAGGTTCTCGACGCAGCCGCGAAACTCCTGGAAAAGCTCACACCCGGGTAACTCCCGTTATTTTCGGAAACAGGCATGACGGCTTGCCGCGAATGTGGAAGAGACGTTCAAACGAGCAAAGCGCTCAATAATCTGTGCTCAGGTTGTATCGAGAAATCTGATCCTGATTTGATTATCAAGCTGCATCAGCCTTCGCATAAACCTTTTGATCTTCCGGTTGAAGTTCCAGAATCAGAAGGCGGGGTTTCGTGTAAACTTTGCGGCAACACCTGTGTTATTGCGGAAAACGACAAAGGGTTCTGCGGGTTGCGTGAAAACAAAGACGGGAAACTTCACCATCTGGGCGGCACCAGAAGCCGGGGGATGCTGCAATACTATTTCGACAGGTTGCCGACAAACTGCGTTGCGTCATGGGTCTGCCCGGGCAGCGACGCCGGCGGCGAGAAAAACCTCGCAGTCTTTTACACCGCGTGCTCGTTCGACTGCCTTTACTGCCAGAACTGGCATTTCCGGGAGATACAGCATAAGGGTTTTCCGGTCTCGGCGCAGGAGCTTGCCGATGCGGTTGACGACCGGACGCACTGCATCTGCTACTTCGGTGGCGACCCGTCGGTCCAGATGCCGCACGCGCTCGCGGCGAGCAGGATCGCGCTCGGCAAAAAGCCCGTACGCATCTGTTTTGAAACAAACGGGAATATGCGGCCGCGGTTTCTGGAGCTTGCCGTCAGGCTCGCGTTCGACAGCGGCGGCATAATTAAGTTCGACCTGAAGGCGTTTTCACCCGGGCTGCACAGGGCTATTACCGGAATCAGCAACGAAAACACGCTTGCGAATTTCCGCTCGGTGGCGGGGCGTTTTGACGAGCGGCCTGAGGTGCCGATTGCGGTTGCTTCGACTCTGCTTGTGCCCGGTTATGTTGAAGCGGAAGAAGTGGGGCGTATTGCAGAGTTCGTCGCTTCAATAGATTCGCGGATACCTTATTCTCTTCTTGCGTTTCACCCCGATTTCCGCATGAACGACCTGCCGGTTACCAGCCGACGCCAGGCGGAAGAGTGCGCCGTTGCCGCGACCGACGCCGGGCTGGAGCGGGTTAATCTCGGGAATATTCATCTGTTAAGATAGACCCTCGGCAGCTTTGGCGAGAGTGATGCGACGATCTGGTAAGGAGAAATGCCGGTCGCTGCTCCGAGGTCGTCGGCGGTGATGGTTTCGTCTCCCTGTTTGCCGATAAGGACGACTTCGTCGCCTTCCGTGACGGAATTATCCTGCCCGAGATTTACGAACGCTGCATTAGCGTGTATATCCGCTATTAACGGAAACCTTTTTCCGTTAATCAGAACCTCGGCCTTCCCGGCGGCGTTTCGCGGGTAGCCGATCGTATAACCGACCGGCAGCGTGGCGATGTAGATATCTTCCCCGGCCGTGTACGTTCTGTGATACGAAATTTTCCCGCCTTTCGGCAGGAGAGCTACACGGGCGACCCGTGTTTTTAGAGATAGAGCGGGAATCAGTTCGACGTCGCGCTTCTTTTTCGAGCGCTCGTTCGGGTAGATGCCGAGCAGCATGATGCCCGGGCGCACCATGTCGAGGTGGCTTTCCGGGAAATCTATCACCGCGGCGCTGGATGAAAGATGGACGTGTTTTGGAGAAATTCGATTATACTTGATTTGAGTAACAACAGTTTTCAGCCGCTCGAGCTGCACGGGATCGAATTCCTGGTCTTCGGCAAGTACGCTGAAGATGCCTTCCATGGATATATTTTCCAGCTCGTCCAGGTAGTCGATGAAGCGGTTTGCCTCGTCGTGGTGTACGCCGAGGCGGCCGAGGCCTGTATCGACTTTCACATGCACGCGCGCTTTTGTGCCTGCCGCTGCCTTATCCAGGATTTCGGCTTCACTTTTAAGAAAAACCGCCTGCACGAGGTTTTGTTCTATGATGGATTTTGCCTCGCCCGGCGCGAAAGGGGTAAGGTTTAAAATATCTGCATCAATGCCGCCTTCACGCAAATCAATCGCCTCGGCCACACCCGCCACGCCGAAGAATTTGACTCCTTCTTCGGCAAGCGTCTGTGCGACGCCGACGGCCCCGTTGCCGTAAGCGTTGCACTTGACAACGGCGAGGATTTCTTTCCCGCCTGCAATGCGTAGCGTTTCTTTATAGTTATGCCGCACCGCGCCAAGGTCGATTTCCGCCCAGGCTGTGTAGCGGTTTTTTGCATTGTATTCCATGAAATCATCCCTCAATACTTCATCTGACTTATGTTTCCCAGATTTCCCCGTCTGATTTTTTCTTCTTGACGTCCGGATTTTCTCTGTCGATGGCCCAGTTGACCGGGTTGTCGATTATATATTGTCGGATACGATTCAACTCATCCTCGTCGCGGATGACGTGGTCGTAATAACTCCGTTGCCAGATAGATGAACCTTTTTTTCTATGTAGTTTGTTAATACGTTTGGTAACGATGGATTTAAATTGACCAATGATTGCGCCTATTGATCCTCGAGTTGGACCTGTTGGTTGTATTGTAGGGGCGACCCGGTGGGTCGCCCTCACACATAAAACGGCGCCCCAACCCCGCGCCCCCACAATTTAGGTTATAGCGATTATTGCGAGGATGTGATTT
>SOJX01000103.1 GCA_004376375.1 Planctomycetota bacterium | reverse complement strand
CATCTGACCGAAGCTGTTTTATTTTCATTTCAAATTAGAATCCCGACGCCACTCTCACCTGGGCGAAAAGCGCCGGCAGCGGAGGCGATAATTACGGCTACGGCATATCCGCTCTTTCCGATGGTTCAGCGATTGTGATTGGGTCTTTCCTGACTACTGCCACATTCGGCAACGCGAGCGAGGGAAACGAGACAGTCCTTACCGCCGCCGGAACCAGAGACATTTTCATTACTAAATACAACCCGGCCGGGACTCTCGCTTGGGCGAAAAGCGCGGGAGGTGGAGACGGTGATGTAGGCGAGGGTATATCTACTTTTTCTGACGGTTCGGCGATTGTAACGGGGTATTATGCCAGCACCGCAACTTTCGGAAACGCGAGCGAGGGTGGAAACGAGATCGACCTTACATCGGACGGAAGCAATGACATCTTTATAGCAAAATACAACCCGGATGGCACGCTCGACTGGGCGAAAAGCGCAGGTGGCACAGTCGATGATCGCGGCTGGGGCATATCCACGCTTTCCGACGGCTCGGCGATTGTGACGGGGTGGATCCAAGGCACCACCGCCACATTCGGCAACGCGAGCGAGGGAAACGAGACTGTTCTTACCCTGGTAGGAGCCAATGATATTTTCATTGCAAAGTACAATCCGGACGGCACACTTGCCTGGGCGAAAAACGCGGGCAGCTTAAGCACTGATGAAGGCTACGGCATATCCGCGCTTCCCGACGGCTCGGCGGTTGTGACGGGGTATTTCGAGAGCACCGCTACCTTCGGCGCGTTGGAAGTGAATGAAACGCCTCTCTCCTCAGCCGGCGGCCGCGACATCTTCATCGCGAAATATTCACCGTGAGGAATGGCATTGATGGTGATAAAGACAATAAGCCTCTCAACTGGAATGCCACCATATTGTAAGAAACGACTGGGACGCGGACTTTGATATTGTTTCATTCGGAACATACACAGTCGTCATCCGCGCCAAAGCCTGGGACGCCACCAGCGGCAGCGCAACCAGAACGGGAAGATTCTTATACGTGAAGTAACGGTAAACAATGTCTGCGATGCATGAGGCCTGTGGAATGCGGCTGTGATGCATACCTTATTTCAGTTTGATGTACTTGTCTACAATGGTGAAATATAGGCCGATTTCGGAGACGGGCTCGCCGAGCGCTTTCCGCCAGGCTTCGGCGTAGGCGGCGAGTTGGGGGGCGTATTCCTCGGCGCGGTGGGAGGCGCTTTCTTCCATGACGCTGTCGGTCTTATAATCCACGATTACCCAGCCGCCGTTTTCCCTGAAGGCGAGGTCTATCACGCCGCGCTCGATTTTGTTCGGATTCTTCTTATCCGGCACCTGGTACGGAACTTCGATGAAGCGCTTTTCACACGCAGCGGCGCGTTTCCATATTTCGGACCCGGTGACTCTCGCCACGGTTTCGACCGCGTTTCCTGCAAGAGATGCGGGCAGCTCTTGCTCCCTGAACCACAAAAGTCTGCACTCGGTTGCACTGATGAACCCAATGGTGTTGATGCTACAACCGACGGTGAGATTAATGTAACTCGCGATGTTGACACACCTTCGCACAATTCTGCACTGGGTTTCACTGATTTGCACGATGAAGAAAAAAAAGGTGATCAGTACGCCCGGCAGGATTCGAACCTGCGGCCTTCTGCTCCGGAGGCAGCGCACCTCAGGGTAAATCATCCGCACAAGATGGTATCAAGAAAACATTTGGAGTCATTCTGTGATTTCGGACACAAACTTCCTTAGCGGCCCCTTAGCGGGAACTTGTCGGGTGAATTTTGGTAGAGCATCAACTTACCAGCGCCTGCCGCCACCGCCGCCGCCACGCTGGCCACCGCCGCCGCTACGCTGGCCGCCGCCGCCACGCTGGCCACCACCACCATAGCCGCCACCATAGCCGCCGCCACCATAGCCACCGCCGCGCCTTCCGCCGCCGCTGCCGCTGCCGCCACGGTCTTCTTTCGGACGGGCTTCGTTAATAGAAACAATATACCCAAACTCCAACTATCGTAATCCACTAATTGATAAAAGCGGTTCGGAAAGAGAACTCACTGATATACTTACTGCTTCCCAACACAGCATATGTATTTTTGAGACAAAAGCTCTAAGTATATTCAATACAGATTTAAACAGACCCACCACTAGGCGAATCTCAAATATACGAAAAGATGTAATAAAGGGATTTAGGCAATTGACTGGCGCAATAAAAGCAATCCGCTCAGACAATCAAATACGAGATAAAAACAAAAAACCCATTCATGTTCCTGATAGGAAACATATACGGATTCATGCCATTGTTTTAATTTCCGATATTGTCGAGACCGCCGCAGACGCGTATGAAACCTTCGGAGCGCAGCCGTCCTGAAACCTACCGCCCGCAATGGGTAGCACGGTTCGAAGGGGCCGAGCGTTTACCGTATCTCGGGAAATTCAAAAATTTCCATAGTTACTGGTAAAACACATCTCCAAATGTATAATATTATCTTATGCGAGATTAGTATATTTACCCTAATATCTCATTAGATGAAACAAACATGACTGAAATCGAAAGACAGTTACACCTTGCTAGGCAAAGCCTGCTGGACCTTACGCTTAGAAACCAGCTTCTAAATTTTCGCCCCTCATCGAGGCGCTCTATCCGTATTATTGATGAGATCCCTTCCGAAGTTTACCAAATCCTTGCAATCGATCAGAAGACAATGCGCTTTCTTGGAAAAAAAAGAAAAGAAGAGGTCCATGTAAATGAAAACGGGCAGATCGAAGTTTCATCCGGGTTGACGAAGGAAGAGACCAAGAAGCTTTGGAAACTGCCCGATGTGGAGATCGAAGTTTCCGAGCGCCATACGGACAAGTATCTGCAAACCGAATTGACAAAAGAGGCTCTTCAGAAACGCCTCTTTTACATTTATAAGGGGGCAGAATCGATCCTGGAGGAGCAAGGCTATACTGTCCTATACTTGGCCTTGGGCTTTCTTGAATGGGCGGACGCCAGGAATCGGGATAAAAAGGCTCTGGCTCCGCTAGTCCTTGTTCCGGTAGAACTATCACGCAAAAAAGTCGGTGCCTCGTTTGGACTCAGTTGGAGCGGCGAAGATTTCATTACAAACATATCTCTGGCGGAGAAACTGAAAGAACAAGGAGTATTGTTGCCTGAATTCGAAATGCCGGAAGAAAAAACCGGCATCGACAGCTATTTTCAGTCCGTTGTAAACGCAATGAAATCGCATCCTGATTGGCAGGTTCTTTCAGAAGTACATTTGGGATTCTTCAGTTTTACAAAATTCGTAATGTATATGGATTTGGACCCCGAAACCTGGCCGGATGAAACGTCGCCTGCAGATCACCCGCTGATAAAAGAAATATTTGACCCATCTCCTGATTCGTTAAGGCAAAAAGGCTTTGACGAAAACGAAATTGATGAAAAGCTACACGCAAGCGAGTTGTTTCACGTTATGGACGCGGACCCCTCCCAAATTGCTACTATAGAGGATGTGAAAAGCGGCATGAATCTTGTCGTGGAAGGTCCACCAGGTACGGGCAAGTCACAAACCATATCGAATATGATCGCCGAGCTTCTATCGGCGGGGAAAAGTGTACTTTTCGTAAGTGAGAAAATGGCTGCGTTGGAAGTAGTTAAAAGCCGTCTAGATCATATTGGACTTGGCGAATTTTGCCTTGAACTGCACAGTCGAAAGTCAAAAAAGAAAGAATTCCTGAAGGAAATGCAACGTTCCATTGAAAATTACCCTCCAAAAGGTATCGAGCTTGCTAAGCACTTCAAGGAACTGGAGAACCTGAAAAGCAATCTCAATGCATATGCGAAAGCGCTCCGCGTACCATATGGCAAGATTGCACGTACACCATTCTCATTGTTCTGCAGCAAGGAGGATGCTGTAAAGCACTTTATTGATAACAACAGAAAAGCGTGCAGGATTTCGTTCAAAGACCCTAAGAACTGGACCCAAAGCCAGCTAACAGATGCCGAAATATCGCTAAAAAATGTTTCAGAAGCACTTGAGCTTGTTGCACCAATAAAAGTGAATCCCTGGAAAGGATGTTATCCGGGTACTGTGCTGCCGTCCGATCAGGAAGAAGTCGAGGAACTGTTGGCGGCATGCAAGTCCGGGCTAGAGGATCTTAAGAGCGCGATAGACGGTTTGATCCGGTTCACGCAACTGAAAGCACCAGAGACTTTGGCCGATCTGTCTAAATGCCTTTCAGTTGCAAACACAATGTTATTATCCAGTCCTATAGGCGTGAAGGTTATAACCGGAAACGATTGGCCATCGGAACAAAAGAAAGCAAACCAACTTATCGAGGTTATTGAAAAGAACCAGGCACTTGGCGAAGATGTCCTTTCCAGGTTTAAAGAGGAAGCTCTTGATGAGGACATAAAAAGTCTTTTATCAGAATACAAAGTTCGTTCTGTGAAGCTGTTCAGAATTTTTAGCGGTCGATACAGGGCGCTGAAACGGGAAATCTTTGAGCTTTATAAAACAGATCCACCCAGACAGCGTCATCTTATTAGAAAAGACCTCTCGCGCCTGCAGAAATATATAAAGGAAAGGAATGATATTAGAGATTCGGCATCCCAGGGCGAAAAACTGTTCGGGAGTTACTGGGATTTGGAGCGGAGCAATCCAGATAAAATGCGTCCGCTGGTTGAATGGATTGTCAAGTTCCATCAATTCCTCCGTGCCGGTATCGCAACGGATGGAACAGCCGAAGTTATCAGCGAAGGATTCAACAAAGATGAATTGAAAAGTCTGATTAGCTCAGTAGTGGCAAAAGCCAAAGGTTTAATTGAGAAAAGAAACGAGTTGCTAAAGAAGCTTGGAACGAATTTTCAGAAACTTCTCAACAAGAAGGCTTCTGATGTAAGCCTAAATGAATTTTCCAGCCTGATAAATAAGTGGTCAGGTTCGATAAACCGTCTGCAGAGATGGGGGCAATTCCTGTTCTTGCTAAACAAGTGCAAGGAAACGGTTGCCGAACCGATGATCCCGGCCATTTACAAAGATGAAGTGGTTTCGGAAGATATATTACAATGTTTTCACTCAAATGTTTCAGACCAGATATTGAAGGATACGTTCAATGACTACCCGATCCTGGCAAGCTTTGTAGGAGAGTTGCACGAAAAGAAGATACATCGTTTCTCCGTAATAGACCGCGAAATTATTGCATGCAATAGGCAGAGGCTTGCCCACAAGTTATTTCATGACAGACCGGCTATCTCTGGTGGAGCTTCACGCGGTTCCGAAGCCGGGATATTATTGGGTGAGTTTTCCAGGAAACGCGGCCATATGCCGATTCGGAAACTGATTACAAAGACAGGCAGGCTTATCCAGAAGATCAAACCCTGTTTCATGATGAGTCCCCTGTCGATAGCACAATTCCTGGATCCGCGGGCCGCCAGTTTCGATGTGATTATATTCGATGAGGCAAGCCAGGTCCGGCCACAGGATGCGCTTGGAGCGCTTCTTAGAGGAACACAGGTTGTCGTGCTGGGAGATACGAGGCAGCTACCGCCGACCAGGTTCTTCGACCATGTCATCGAGGCTCAAGAGGAAGATGAAGAATTTGACGAGTCCGCACCTGTTTCGGACGTGGAAAGTATTCTGCATCTGTGCAAAAGGAGTTTCCCGACCAAGGTGCTCAGTTGGCATTACAGGAGCAGACACGAGTCCTTGATTGCGGTTTCCAACCAGGAATTCTACGATAACAGGCTTCTTATTTACCCGTCCTCGCTTGACAAGTCGGACGCGCTGGGATTGAAGTTCGTTTACCTACCTGAAGCAAAATACGATAGGGGACGCAGTTCCATAAATCGGTACGAAGCCCGGGAAGTGGCGAAGGCGGCGATGGAGCACTATACGAATTTCCCTGACAAGAGCTTGGGGATTGGTACTTTTAATGTAAAACAGCAGAAAGCAATCGAAGAAGAAATAGAACTGCAGTTAATGAACAACCCGGAGCTCGGGGATTATTTCGAGAGGAAAAAATATGAATACTGTTTTGTAAAAAATCTGGAGACTATACAAGGAGATGAACGAGACGTCATCTTTATCAGCGTATGCTACGGGTTCGACGATCAGGGCAGGTTTTCAAGGAATTTCGGACCTGTAAACCACGCTGGCGGGGAGCGCAGGCTGAACGTATTGATAACGAGGGCCAGGGAAAAAACCGTCGTGTTCTCGAATTTCCGTGCAAGCGATCTTGCGGTTGACGCGACCTCTCCGTTCGGTGTGAGGTCATTCAAAGTGTTTCTGGATTACGCTGAGAACCGGAACCTTAAAAGCTATATCGAGACCGGCCAGGATACTGATTCTCCATTCGAGGATTCAGTATATGAGTTTCTGAGAGACAGCGGTTTCGAGGTAAGGAAGCAGGTCGGATGCGCCGGTTTTCGCATAGATCTGGCTATAGTTGATCCCGGAAACCCGGGAAGATACCTGCTTGCCGTCGAGTGCGATGGAGCAAAATATCACAGTTCTAGAGTAGCACGGGATCGGGACAGGCTGCGGCAGCAGGTTTTGGAAAATCTGGGATGGCATATCTACAGAATCTGGTCAACCGACTGGTACAGGAACAGGAAGGAATGCCGGGACAAGTTGTATTCTTACATCCGCAATCTAATAGACCAGGGAACTGGAACGCACCACTCAAAAAAAAACTCCCCGGTTAAAGCACCCACCCGCAAAATAGAAAGAATGAAGAGAAAAAAGCGTTCCAAATCGGGCGATTGTATTGAAGATGAGATAGACGAATATGATACTTGTATGTCGCTTAATATACCCTCTTACGAGCCTATTCACAGAGTTTCGCCTTGGCAGTTGGCAAAAGCAGTTACAAAAGTAGTAGAAGCTGAAGGCCCGATTTGTGAAGATGAGTTAATTAGAAGAATAAGGGTGCTCTGGGGACTGGGAAGGGCCGGGAAGAGAGTAAAAGACGCAATCTATAATGCTATTAAAGTCGCAATCAAGGATAAAATGATCAGCACAAAAGGCAAGTTCCTTTGGCCTAGGAACCAAGGTAAATGCAGAGTAAGAAGGCGATATAACGACCCATCACCGAAGATAGAGTTGATCTGTGACCAGGAGATTGCTGAAGCAGTAAGGCTGGTACTGAAATATCAGTTCTCGACAGCACGCGAAGATTTAATAAACAGAACCGCCAAGCTGTTTGGTTTTCATGCAGTTCACGACAACACAAGCAACAAAATTGGCAAAGTGATAAGGAAAATGATAAAGGGTAATGTAATAGAAAATAAGCCTAATGGAATGATATATTTCGTGGAATCGGATTAGTTTAATCCCTGCTGCAATTACGGGGTGAAACTCTTATGTTGATGCAATACGGGTGGAGATAATTATGATCGACCCAGAACTTGCCCAAAAACATTATAACGCTGGAGTTCGCAGCCAAGAGATTGGAGATTTGGAAGGCGCAATCAGGCAATGGAGTAAATCAATTGAATGTCATCCATTTTACGCTTTGCCATTAATAAACCGAGGTGCTGCTCTCACTTTTTTGGGTAATATTGAGAGCGCAATCGAAGACTTTGATCGTGCAATTGAAATTGATCCTGGTATCCCAGAGGTTTATGTCAATCGAAGCGACGCTCTCCTCAAAAAAAGTTGTTATAATGAAGCTTTAAAAGACTGCAATCATGCAATTGAACTTAACCCTCAGCTTGCTATGGCCTATTGGAATCGCGGCTGCGTTCTCGATGCTGTTGGAGATTTTGAAGGGGCAATAAAAGATTATCGAAAATTCCTCGAAATAGAACCACTGCATCCGCAAGCAACCGAAGTAAGCGACTTGCTTGAGAAAGCTTTGAGAAAAGAACCGTTTGCGAGTACACCCTGCGATGAAGATTGTCTTTTTACTGAAACCCTTCTCTTGAATGATGACCTTCCCGAGGGAAGAACCTGTTTACCAAAAATCATTTTGCCAGTCGCTGAAGAACATAATAATACTGAGCAGTTTGATGAGGAAGCACATGAAGAATTGCTTTCCACTGAACACCCTCATATTGAGCATAATAACGAACCTGTGATTTCTTTCTCGCAGATGCACATGCTCAAGGGGCATTCAGCTTCTATTATGGGAGGTTGCTTTGGCCCAGACGGCAGGTACGCGATTACCGAATGCACTGCTGAAACTGCATGCATTTGGAATGTAGCCGATGGGAAAGAGATTTGCCGGTTCAGCGGACATGAAGCCGCATTATCTCATGCGGTTTTTGGCCCAGATGGGACCTGTGTTGCAAGTGCATCTTACGATGGAACCATTCGCATATGGGATGCTGAAACTGGCCAGGAAATGTGCTGCATAAGACCTCAATACGATATTTCTAATGATGCAGGTATAAATTTTAGCCACGATGGGAAGATGGTAATTGCTGCATCCAGAACATTTGAGTCCCTAGTTCCTTTTATTGTGGACGCCATGACGGGAAGTCAGATTTATGAACTGATTTTCAATCAAAAAGACCCGTCAGCATTAATCAATATTGAGAGCCTTTGCTTCAGCAAAGATAGTAGGTTTGCGACCATTATTTATTCCATGCGTGGCCAGTTGTCAAGTATCAGTATATGGGATTATAAAATAGGGAAAGAACTATCTGTCAGCACCTGCTTTCCAGGCTTGCTCGATTTTATACACTTAGGGGATTATACTGAAGTAACGCTTCCCAACGGTAAAGAGTTAAAACTGGAAGGTCATTGGGAACACGTTAATACAGCTGTACTTAGTACAGATTCGAAATTAATTGCTACAGCTTCTTTCGATAATACGGCGCGTATATGGGATGCTGGAACCGGTAGAGAATTACACTACCTTGAAGGTCATACAGGCAGCATTGATAGTGCAATATTCGACCATAGTTCAGAGCGCCTCCTTACAATCTCACAGGATGGCACAATCAGAATATGGGACGCGAAAAACGGGAATGAAACATGTTGTTTCAAATCAGAAGAAAGCTATTGCAGCGCGGCAATTTTCAGTAAAAGTGGAAGATATATAATTGCTGGCGATATGGACGGAAAGTTGGTCCGATTTGATTCTCAATCAGGAAAACCTGTACATTCATTCGAAGGGCATTCTGACAATATAAACTGCTTGGTATTCAGCCCGAACGGAAGATTCTTGGCATCATCATCGGACGATGGGACAATCATGATATGGGACCAGAAGAGTGGCAAGCAAACAAAATGCTTGGACTACCCGTGTTATGATCCTGATCTTAGGCTAGCTTTCAGTCCAGATAATAAGTTCTTTATTGCAGCAACCTCCGATTACGGTATATGCATATGGGACATTAATACCTGGAATATTTGTCTTGAGCAGGATGGAAGATTCAATAAATACAGCATGAAAAAAGACTTAATGGTAAGCTTGGGGTTGGGCAATGCAGTATTGCACGAATTAAGAAATGGATCCTCAATGGAATTGAATAGCCATAAAGAAATACGAAATGTTGCAATAAGTCCAGATGGCAGTCATATCACTACAATGTCTACAGACGGATCTGCAGTAATTTGGAAACGAGATTAGAACTGGATCAGTTTTTTAGTAGCGCCAGATCCGTAATGGGAGTTAAATTGTCAGGCAATGAAAGTTGTACCTGTATTTCTTCAGCTTGAGTCTTTCCGTCATTACAGATGACCAAATTTACCACTATAATTCGGCTAATATGTTTTCCCTTCTCATATATGCTGCCGAGAAAAACGCCAGCGCTGTAATACAAACCAGGCAATATCTCATCATTTAGTACGTCTAACATTACAGTTGGCAATGTAATGGATTTTTCAGGCGGCGCGATATAATTTGCAAACTTGTTGTTTCAGTTTCGCATCGGGTAATGGTCTATTCCGCATTTGAATCTCGGAAGAGTTCTTCGGGTACGATGGCTTCGTGCTGGCCTTCGATCCAGCCATCGTTGAATTTCGACTTGCCTGTATAGAAGCGGTTTCGGTAGAGATCCCAGATGGTCGACGGGTACCACTTCTTGTTGTGCAGCGTGGGCACTCCGTCCTCGTTGAGTTTTTGCGCCATCCAGCGGAGCGATTTCCCACTCGCCCGCCAGCGGAATATTCGCCTGACGATGGTCGCCTCCTTCTTGGCCACGACCACTTCGCCGTCGACCGCCCTGTAGCCGTAGGGCAGCCATGTTCCGGTGTAGCCGCCCTGCGAAGCTTTGGCGCGCAGGCCTTTTAGCATTCGCTCATGTATTAAGTGGCCTTCGAATTCCGCGATAGAAGACATCACGTTGCGGAAGAACTCGCCCACCGGGGTTGCAGTGTCGATTCCTTCACGTACAAACACCACGCTGATTCCGCACTCTCGGAGCTTCTCCTCGATTGCAATGGTATCCTTGACCGAGCGCGCGATGCGGTCGATTGAAGGGAAAACAGCGACATCGAAACGGCGGGTTTTCGCATCCGCGAGCATCCTATCAAGGGCCGGCCGCTCGCGCTTGTAGCCGGATACGCCTTCCTCGCGGTAGACTTCGGAAAGCTCCCACTGCATATACTCGATGTAGCGATGGACATCGATCTCCTGCGCATCGAGGCCGTGACGGTCGACATTCCGCTCCTGGCTCACGCGGATGTAACCGGCGGCGCGGATTCTGCCGTTGGGTGTCTCTCGCTGTCCGATCATGTTCTACTCTTTCCTGGAAGCCGAATCACTTTCTGGAGCGTGCTCCGGCAGGCGGGCGCGCGCGGCTTAATTCTTCCTGGGGTCCGCCATGCCTGAAGAACCTCCTGAGTCTTATTAAACCTTTCCACGCTGATGATGGGTTGGTGAGAACCACGCACGTACTCATCTCCCAGCCTGGTATATCCTGCGTAGAAAATATTATGGACAATGTTTTGGACTGTACTGAACCTCCAAGGGCCTCCCTTAGCAGTCTTCAGCTCGCGACGGTTGAGTTCGTCAACAATCTCGCGAAACGATCTGCCCTGAAGCCGCAGGGTGTAGATGAGCCGTACCGCGCTCGCCTCCTCCTTGACCACTTCAACTCGGTGTTTGTGGAGGCGGTAACCGTAAGGAAGCCAACCTCCAGTGTAACCTCCTTTTGCTGCTTTCCGTTCCCTGCCTTTCGTGAGGCGTTCGTAAATGAGCTTCCCCTCGAACTGCGCGAGCGAGGCGCAGATGTTTCTGAAGAACTGACCTATAGGTTTTGAAGTATCGACACCTTCTCGGGCGAATATGACAATGACATTCGACTCGCGGAGTCCGGTGTCGATCTCGATCATGTCACGCACCGAGCGCGCGGCACGGTCGATTGAGGGGAAAATCACAACATCGAGTTTTCCTGCCCGAGCGTCCGCAAGCAGTTGGTCGAGTGCGGGGCGCGCCTTTTTGTAGCCGGAGACACCTTTCTCCATGTAGATTTTTGCAGTTTCCCAACCACGAAACTTTGCATATCGCTGAACGTCCGTGACCTGGGAATCCAAACCATAGCCATTTTTTACCTGGCGCTCCTGTGAAACTCGAACGTAGCCCCCGACACGAGGGTTGTTTGCCTGGTTGCCATTTTCAGGCTCGGGTCCGCGAAAACTCTCGGACGACGTCAAAGGCGGCCGCCCAGCCGTTAAGGCGCGTTTGCCCATTTGTCGACCTCCTTCCCGATGGCATAAATGGAGTAGTTGACAGCAATTACGCATGAAACGCGCCAGGAAGCAAGTCAATTCCTGAAATAACAGGACGCGGTACCAAGGCCAGAATAGGCCTCTCAGGCGTTCTCATTGGCGTTTAGCCCATATCAGGCCATCACGGCGACGCGTCGCGCACACAGCGCCACACGGGCGCACACGTCGCCGACACGTGGCCAGTAGCGCCCAGCAACACCTAACCCATGGCTACGCAAGGAGTTGCGACCCCATGGGCTAACGCGCTGGGTTACACCGAGCTTGTCATAATCTCCATCTGGGCCATACACGCCATGGCCGGCGCGCAGAAGGCCGGCATCAGCGTGAGCAAACTCGATTCAGCCTGCGGCTGGGTGGAGCAGTGCACCAGCCCGTACAACGGCGGCGTATACTACTCACTCGAAGCTACCAAGACAAACGTGCACCGCACCGGCGGCTCGATGTCGGCGTTCCTCTATGCGGGCAAGAGCGGAAGCAGCAAGTACAGCGGCTTCGCTTCATATTTCAAGGAAAGGTTCGCCGAGATTCCGGAAGGACATTCTTCCGCGGCCATGGGGTATCTTAACGGCGCACTCGGCTCGGCCGCCATCGGCCAGGACCAGTGGGACAAGTTCGTCTCAAACTTTTTTGAAAATATAATCTCGCACCAGAACGGCGACGGTTCTTTTCAGGCCTTCGACGGCGAAGGCAAGTACGGCCCCGGCGAATTCGACGGCGCCGCCGGCCCCACATACAGGACCGGCCTCTACGTCCTGATACTGAACCTCGATATGGGCAACCTTTACACGCTCGGCGGAAGCTAAAAAAATAACAGGAGAATACCGGGAGGTTTCAAATGAATAAGGCAGCAATCCTTGCAATCCTGTCAATAATTATCGGCCTAACCATAACGGCGCCCGGTTGCGGAAGCAGTGGCAAATCAAATACTGTTTCCGGTCCAGGTGGTACGGGAACAGGAACGGGAACGGGAACAGGTACGGGCACCGGAACCAGTCCCAACCTGCCGCCGACGGATAATTGGGAAACGGTGAATTCAGGCACGTCGAATAATCTTAACAGTGTAAGCTTCGCAAGTGCAACCGCCGGCTGGGCCGTGGGCGAGCACGATACTCTGCTCCGTACGAGCGACGGCGGCGATACCTGGGCCAGCCAGTTTTCAAACATCACCGGAAGTATAGTAAACTACAACATCTCCGGGCAATCGCACATCGTCTCACCATACGAAAACACACCCGACGGCTCGGCGTATTTTCTCGCCGTTGACGCGGCAAGTCCCACCGCCGCCTGGGTGACCTGTTTCAACCCCTGCCTTGGACTCGAAGATTACGGATCGTCACACGGCCGCACCCCGTGCCTTCTTACAAACGACGGCGGATCGAGCTGGACGCGCCTCGCAGCGGCGACCAACTTCCAGATATGGGGAGTCCACGCCTTCAACGGGCAGGACGCAGCAATCTGCACCATCGGCGCCGCCGACCACCCGGACTCCGACGTCTACGTCATGAAAGGCGGCGTCTGCAGGGAGAGGATTCTCCTGCGCTGGGCCGGGCTCTATGCAATCTCTTTCGGCGATGCGAGCTACGGCTGGACGGTAGGCGCAGACATCATGCGCTCGACCAACGGCGGTTCTTCCTGGAACGAGCAGACCAAACCTTCCGGCGTCAACCAGCTTTACGGTGTAGATGCCGTTGACTCAAACACAGCCTTTGCCTGCGGCGCGGGCGGGAAAATCATAAAGACGACCGATGGCGGCGCTTCGTGGTCGGTCCTCGACAGCGGCGTAAGCGTGAAGCTGCGGGACATCGATTTCGCCGATGCCAACACCGGCTGGTGCGTGGGCGGGGGCGGCACTATCCTCCGTACGACCGACGGCGGAGCGACCTGGACCGCGATGGATTCCGGTACAACCTCGCACACGCTGATGTCGGTAAGCGTTGTTGATGCGGCCCACGTCTGGGTATGCGGCACCGGCGGCCTGATCCTGCGGAGCAAGTAATTGGCAAAGGGAATATTCATGCATCGGCATAAGATCAAAACTGCACTGTTCATCGCCGCGGCGGTTTCAATAATTTTCCTGCCCGTAAAGGCGTACTCGAAACCCGATGCGAAAGCGGAGGATGTTGAATATTATCTTCCATATGAGTACGGCCAGAAATTCCTGTGCGGACAGGGCAATAACCAGGCCCCCTCGCACAAAAACGACAGGAACAGGTACGCGTGGGATTTCGCGATGCCGGAAGGTACGCATCTCGTCGCGGTCGCAAGCGGGGAAGTGGTCGCAATAAAGGAGGACGCGGCCGGCCCGACCGGCAGCTGGCGCGACAACAATTACGTCCTGATAAGACACGCAAGCGGCAATTCCAGCTTCTATTGCCATATAAAGCATAACGGCGCCCTGGTCGAAGTCGGCCAGAAAGTCATGGCCGGCGACCTGGTCGCACTTTCGGGCAACACCGGCAGCTCGGGCTCACCGCACCTGCATTTTGCGATATGCAAAGGATGTTCCCGCGGAAAACCCATTCCCGCAAAATTCGCCGACGTTCCCGGCGACGGCATACCAAAGACGGGTGACAGACCGGTTTCGAAGAATTTCCCCATCCGCCACATGAAAGAGTACAAAGAAATAAGTAAAGCGCTGGACAGATATAAACTGTGCTCGGATCTCGGCTGCCTGGAAGCGTTGCCCAGCATGAAAAAAATCGCCGGGATTAAAATGCAAAAGGAGTTGGATGCACTTAAGGAAATTATTGAGAAACGCGACAGCATTCTTGCCGCATATGAAAAAGCCGCGAAAAGCTCGCTCGAAGCAATTAGGAAGGCAATGGAAAATAAGGATATGCAAACAGCCGTCCGCCTCGCATATTTCGGCCAGAGAGATTTCGCCCGCTCCAGACTGGCGAAGGAATTCAAGACTATCCACTCCGAGCTGAAAAAAGAAAAAGGTTATAAAAAAGCCTTGCCGGAACTGCAGGACGAAATCAAATATAGAAAGAAAATAAAAAGCGCAATCAGGAACGAATTGAAAGTAGATAAAAAGCTCAGAAAAGAAACCGAAAAACCAAAGAAGAAAATGCTTTCAGTCGGCGGCAGGAAGAAGACGCCGTACGGGCGCGTGATAAAACAGTACGAGGAGGCGCTGGCCATCGCTCCAGGCAAATCCGCAAAGGCGGCGCTTACAAAACACATCGAAGAATTAAGAGCCAGGGAGCCAAAAGAGCTTTCCTGAACGCGAAAACAACGTGTTGAATGAAATCGGGGGACATGTTCCCAAATTTCACAAAGTGAAATCGGGACGTGCCCCCCGATTTTAATAGGCTTGACAACGTTTATGCGGTGTCTTAATATACGTCGTCAAATTTTTGTAAAGGAGATGACATGTCAGCCCGGGCCAGTGAAATCCAGACACACAGATTTGAGTATTCAATCCCCGACAATCCCGCCGATTTTGACCCCGCAGACTTTACGGGGAAGGCTGTTGCCTGGGTGAAAGGCCTGGTGGAGCCGGGGGAGAAGATAGCCCTTTCTGCTTCCGGCGGTGTCGACAGCACGGTGGCGGCCTTTCTTTTAAACCGGATTATCGGGGCTGACCTGTTCGCGTTCTTTATCGAGGACGGCTGCAGGCGGCTTATCGGTGGAAAACCGGAGGGAGAGGTTACACGGAAGATATTCAGCGAACTTCCCAATTTTACAGTCCTCGAAGTAAAGGAAAAAGTATTGCCGCCGCTGGTCGGCCTTTCAGACGGAGAGGAAAAGAGGAAGGCCTTTATTTCCAACTATAAAAAGGTCTCTGATAAATACATCGGGGAGATCGGCGCGAACTGGATTGCGGACGGCACAATCGCTCCCGACATCAGCGAGACAGAGGGGGGCTTCAAGAGCCAGCACAACGTCGGCTGGGACTACACTGTCAGGAAACTGGAACCCCTTGCCTCTCTGGCCAAGCCGCAGGTCAGGAAGGTGGGCCAGCACCTGGGCCTTCCCGCGTCGTTCGTACACAGGATACCCTGTCCCGGCCCCGCCCAGATTGTCAGGACCGTCGGAGAGTTTACGGAAGAAAAGCTCAATGTCTCCCAGCATGCCACGGACCTTATAGAACAACTGGTTGAGAAATACTACGAGGAAAAGCAGGGCAAGCCCTACCTTTATGATGAGGCCACCGGCATCCGGACGCCCTTTCAGTATTTCGGCATGGCGCTTGATCCGGGAATGGAACCGGACGCCGAGCTCACGAAACTGGCGAACGGAATTCTGGGAACTGATACGGCGTGCTTCAGGATGTCCAGCCGGACTACGGTGGTGCCCGAAGAGGGAACACGGCCTGAGATCCCCATTTACAAGCCTGTTTCATGGGTAACGGTAAAGGGAGAAATCGATTACGATAAGCTCGATGAACTGTGCCAGGAAGCCTGGAAGCAGCTGGAGCTGCCCAGAATCCTGCTCCAGCTTTATGAAAATCCGGAATCTGAAAACAATTATGTGGTGGGCATAAGGGTCGTCGAGAGCGCGGCTGCCAAAGAGGCCCGACCGGTCCGCTTCGAGCAGGCCAGCCTTCTGGAGATGGGAAAGCAGATTGCCGGGCATTCCGGAGCAACAAAGGTCGCCTATGATATAAGCCACAAGCCTCCTGCAACCATAGAGTATGAGTAAGCTGGGAATTATATCCTGTCTGGAACAGTTCAATTGAATTCAAAAAGCGGGTTGAGTGGTAAAAGTCTTGAAATGTAATATGTGCAGAGTACAATAATCATATCCGAAGCCATTCGCCAACAGCGCCGCGCAGTCCTGCCCTGATATGATTCTGTCGGAGAATATCGAGACGTGAAACTATCTCTGCCAGTAAAGCTCAGTATCGCCGGTGTCGTGCTCCTTGCCGTGCTGCTGTCCGGGCTGTTTCTCTGGACGCCGCTGCGGATGCGCTACTACCGCGCGAAGTATTTCTCAGGCGACGTCCGTCAGAGCGCGACCGGTTGCAGAGGCCTGTTGTCCTTCGGCGGAAAAGGCCTGAGCGAGCTCCAGAAACTTGTAAAACACGAGTTTCAGAACTCCCCCGACATTCGCCGCGTCGTAGTCGTGAATGCGCTGCTCTCTATCGGCGAGGAAGGGCTCGTGGTTCTTGCAGGCGAGCTCGACGGCGGTATGGGCGCGGCGAAATTCCTGTCCGTGCATTGGGCGCAGGCTGACAGGCCGGTAAAAGGGGAGGCGGGCAGGCACTACCCGCTCCGCGTGGCGGCGGAAAAAGGATACTCGGCCGTCGCCGGGCTTTTCATTTCAAAGGGCGCGAAGGTTGATGCTAAAGGCCGGTACGAATGGACGCCGTTGCACTCGGCCGCGCGGTGGGGCCACAGAAACGTCGCAGAGGTGCTCGTCAGTAACGGCGCGACCGTGGATGCGAAACTGACCAGCGGCGATACGCCGCTCTTCTGCGCGGCGCGGACCGGCATGGTCGACATTGCCGATTTCCTCATAAGCAAAGACGCGGATATCGAGGCGAAAAACGAAAAAGGCCGGACACCGCTTTACCGCGCGGTAATGGAGAAACAAAAGGAGTTCTGCGAGTTCCTGATTGACATGGGCGTCGATGTAAATGCAAGGGACAGGCATGGCTGGACGCCGCTGCACGAAGCCGCCTCCGGCGATATCAAAATTGTAAAACTCCTTGTCGCCGCCGGCGCCGGCGTAAACGCCAGAGACGATATCGCCTGCACGCCGCTCGACGTCGCGGCGGATGATAACAGGGAAGAAATCGTCTCTTTTCTCACAAAAAAAGGCGCAAAAGAGCTTGCAGTTGGTGAGCGCCCGGAAAAAACCACCCCCGTTACGCCGCCTGAAAAACCGGTTGTGGAAAAACCGCCGACTCCCCGGGATATATCCTGGCATGTTTCAAGGATTCATTCTGCTGATAAAAAAACCAGAATAGAAGCCATGGCCGCCCTGCTCGGGATGGGGAAAGAGGGAAAGGAAGCGCTTCAGAAAGAGCTCGAGCCTGATGGGGAGGAAAAAGACTTTATTGCAGAGCACGGGGAAAAGGTAAACAAGCGGGTAAAGAAAGACAGGAATGGATGTTATCCCCTGCACATCGCGGCCGACAAGGGCATGGTGGACGCGGCTGCGCTTTTGATTGCAAAAGGCGCCGGTGTTAACGCAAAAGACACCAGCGGCAAGATGCCGCTGCATTATGCGGCGTCGTCGGGGCGTATGGACGTTGTGCTGCTGTTTATCGAAATCGGGACTGACATAGATGTGAAGAGCGGGCACGATCTCACGCCCCTGCATTACGCGATACAGAGGCAGAAATACGGCACTGTTAAGCTCCTGATTGAGAAAGGCGCCGACATCGAGAAACCCGGGGACGGCAGGACCGCGCTTCACTGGGCGATCTGCTCTTACGCACCGGAAATTACAGAGCTCCTTTTAAACAAAGGCGCTGATATCAACAAGAAGTGTAAAGAAGGACGCACGCCGCTCCACCGGGCCGTCCGCTTGCACGACAGGGAAGCCGTGAAGCTGCTGCTCGAGAAGGGCGCAGACGTGAACGCAAAACTTGGAACGTTTGGAGAAACACCCCTGGATGTGGCGAAGAAAACCGGCGAGGCAGCTATTGAAAAACTCCTCCGCGACCACGGCGGCAGTGAAACCGCCGACCCGTTCGAAGAACTGGGAAGAAAAAAGATAACCCCGAAGATTGCGCAAAAGATAGAGAGCAATGTCCTGAAATTCAATTCGAGAAACATGAAGCGCCGCGTGGCCGGAATCGACGGGCTCCTGTCACTGGGCAGGGGCGGCGCGGAGAAGCTCGCCGAGCTCCTTCCGGAAGGAAGAGACGGCGTCGTGTTTCTCTTAAGCGTATGGAATAAAGTAAACGGCGTAATCCAGTGGGACGACGGAAAATTCCGTCCGCCGCTGCATGAGGCCGCAAGAAGGGACTATGATTTCATAGAGGAAATCCTCATCGCGAGAGGCGCGGATGCGGGCGAAGACTACGTAAAGTTCTACGAAAACCTCGGCAACTCCAGGGGAGGGGAAGGCGACAGGAAGGGGGCGGTGAAGGCCCTTACGGACCTGCTCAAGCTGGAACTGGATAATGACAGGATGTACAGGGCATACTGCAACCGCGGCACGCAGAGACGCTATCTGAAAGAATATGACCTGGCGATTGAAGATTTCACCTTGGCCATGGATGTCAAATCCGGAGAAACCGGGGCATATTTCAGCCGCGCCGCGACGAAAGTCGCCAAAGGCGACTACGACGGCGCGATAAAGGACTATTCGAAGCTGATAAGGATGAAACCCGGGACGCCGCTTTACTATAACGAAAGGGGAGTCGCCTACGTAAAGAAAGGCAAGTATGCCCTGGCAGTCAAGGATTTCAGCGTCGCGCTCAGGCTTTCGCCCCAGTTCCATACGATACGCTGCAACCGGGGAGGCACCTATCGCCGGATGGGTAAATATCGGCGCTCACTGAAAGACCTCAACGAGGTGCTCAGGCACGTGCCTGACAACCAGACGGCCATTTTCTACCGTTCGCTGACGTATTACTTCATGGGCCGGCTGGAAGGAGCCGTAGCCGACATATCCAGACTTATCGATCATGACGAGGCTAAAGATCCGCGCTCACATGTCGCCGTAATTTATTCCTGCGCCTGGAAGGCAAGGATGGGGAAAATCGGAGAGGCAAAAAAAGATGCCGAAAAGTACCTGAAGAAAATGGAAAGCGAAGACTGGCCCATGCCGATAATATGGTTTTTCGCCGGCCAGATTGCGGAAAAAGAGTTGCTGGTAGATGCCGCTGATAACAGCGATAAAAAAGTCGCCGCCAGACAGCTTTGCCAGGCATATTTCCAGGCAGCCCAGATGCGCCTTGCTAACGGCGACAAGGAAGGTGCTATCGATCTGTTTAATAAATGCATCGCCATGGGTATAGTAAAACTCAACGAATACGAATACGCGGAGTTCGAGCTCAAGCGCCTCGGCAAAGAGAAGACTGCTGAACCTGAGGGCACCAAAACGTACGTTTCCAAAATCAATCTCGAGGATCCGAAGGCCATTATTGAAGGAGTTAAAGGGCTTATAAATATCGGGGACAAGGGGAAGCAAATCCTGCTTGAAGAATTCCCCGATGGAAAAAAAGCGGCACAGTTGCTTATCGAAAACTGGGACGACCTGGAGGGGGAGGTCTGCGACAATGAAGCGATTCTGGGAATCGCCGATATGATACTTGGTGTAATACTTGATATAGACAACCGGGCGCATTCAGAAAGAGACTCTAATTTCAGAATTCTACACCTTGCGGCATGGAAGAACTACGTTACCCTGACGAAGATACTGCTGGAGGACGGCTGTTCACCCGTGGAGTTGTGGGAATCCAGTATTTTTCCCAATCCAGACCAGCGATTTAGCATCGGCGTAACCGCCAACCCCCTGCATATTGCTGCGCTTGCGGGGAATACAAAGATCGTCGAAATTATTCTGAAGGACAAGAAAGCCGCTGACTCCGTAACCCCCATGGGAAGAAATGTTCTTCATTTCGCGGCGATATCAGGCCACGTCCCGACGGGAAAAATGATAATTAATAATACGTCGATTAATATGGATGCCAAGGCTACGGGATGGACGCCCCTCCATTTCGCCGCACATTATGACAGAAAAGACTTCGCCAGATTTCTTATTAATCTGGGAGCAGATTTAAATTCCAGAACTCGGTCCGACGAAACCCCGCTTGACATCGCGCACCGGTATAAACACGACCGAGTCGCCAAATTCCTCCGCTCCCGCGGCGCCAGGACGGGGAAGGAGTTGGAAAAAGGACGGAAGTAGAAAATGAATTTGCGGATTGGGCATATTGTCTTGACCGGACTTGTTTCATTCCGTAAGATTATAAAATAAAGGATAACTTCATGGTAATCAAAAGCACGTGTATCGCATGCGGGAAGACTTATTCCTTTCCCGACAGAATGAACCAGAAGAAAGTCACGTGCACCGAATGCAAGAAAAAGTTCAGAGTCGTAAGCGATTCCGACCGGCTTGAAGCTCAAAAGAAAAAATCAATCAAGTGTACGTGCCCCGATTGCGGGAGGCCCCTGACCGTTCCGGGCGATATGTATAAGCAGAAGATACGGTGCCCCGCCTGCAAGGCGAAATTTCCTGCGATCAGCAATTCAGAGCGCCTGAAAATCCTGGAAGAAGAGCAGAAGATTGATCTCATGAAAAAACAGGAAGAGGCTGTCAAGGAAGAACGCCGGAGCGCGGCCGAAACGATATGGGAAGCCGAAATAGACAAGAACCCGAAGCCGATGAAAGGCCATTCGTTATGCAGTATATGCTCGAGGCAGATACCGGATCATTTCTTCGGCATGGGAAAAGCCATCAGTATCAGCGGGCAAACGTTCTGCATAGGGTGCGCACCCCTGAAAATCTGCCCGCGATGCGCCGAGACCGTCCAGAATCCGGCCCGGGTGTGCTGGCATTGCGGGCTCAATTTTGTCGCGCCGGGCATCGAGGAAGTCTCCTGGACCTGGTTCGTGGCTAGCGCGATAGTCCCCTTCGCGGGAGTGGCGTTTCCAATAGCTGCAATACTACAGGGAAGAAAAGGCGGGTGCATACTGCTTTTCGTCTTCTGGATTATTAATCTGATATATTCTTTTATCCTCTTCTACATGCTTACGCCGTCGGCGCCTCCGGGGTAACGCCTCATTCCGCTTCACGCATACCGCGCTCCGGCATTTATCGCCCTGTTACTTGTAGGTTATAACCAGGTACGGCGCGTCGCCCGTATCATGCCCGGCGGCACGGAGAAAGCCGGTGCCTGCGCCTCCTATGAACAGGACCGTTATGAACCCCTGTTCCGATTCAATGGCTGCAAGCAGTGAAGCCAGTGCGTCTCCCGTTATGGCTAAGGTCTGTTGGCCTGCAAGGTGCTCGGGCGAGTCGATCAGGACGGGATCGACGTTGAGATCCGTTGCAGATGACTGCGGGTCTACGTTGCACAGGTAAATCGCACTTGCAATCACTTCGCACGAGATAACAGTATAATGCAGCGTTGCCGTATCGACTTCCCTTTCGGTGTCAACGCTCGTCAGGTCGATCTTGGCGAATCCGTATTGTCCCTCGGCAGTCCACTGGAAGATTTCTCCGTCCAGCTTGGTATCGTCCTTGATGTATCCGGTGGCATACTCCCCGTAGGCGCCTGGCAGTGTGTTGCCGTCCCCGGTCGTACCGGTCGTGCCGGTTCCCAAACCTGTCCCGGTAATGCCGGTCGTAGCGGTTCCGGTTCCCATGCCTGTCCCGGTAATGCCGGTCGTACCGGTTCCCGAGCCGGTGCCCGAACCCGCACCTGAACCGGACCCTGCCGGTATTACCGGGGCATTACTGCTTTTACTGTTCCCGGCGCAGGCAATGGAGCAGCAGGCGAGCGATATGATTGCAATTACCAGAAGTGGTAAAGATAGTCTACTCATGAATTCCTCCTACAGTTTTCTCCCGCACGGTCAGGCGGGTATGACGACGATTATTACGTCCCGAAGTTACTGCTGTATCTCCACCGTGCAGGTGGGATGGTTTCCCGGGTCGCGGCGCGTGTGCGTCCAGTTCGGGTATCTTTTCAGTATGAAGTTTTCCCAGCAACCGGCCGCCGCGGTACCCGGCAGCTCGCAATCAGCATTGTCGCAGTAGCGGTTGAGCGGTGCCGGGCGGTCCCAGACAACGTCGCTCATCGCGCAGACATCGCAGCTGTATTCTTCCGGGAGTTTTTTGAACTCTCCGTGGCAGAATTCGTGCAGGAAAAGGTCGAACGGAACCTTACCCGGCAGTCCCATCAGCCATCCGCGGGAAGTCGGGCGGCTGCAGGCGTTTATCGTATTGCTTCCGGTGATGAAATAACTGTCGAGGTTCGTGAAGACGACGTCGAAATCCGCCTCGTAGAGCTGAGGGTTCGACCACAATGAGCCTCTGTCGACGTTGTTCTTGAGAACCTGGGTCCTGAGGTACATCTGCCCCTCGGTGGACTTCCACACGCCGGTGGCGAACTCGGTCCGAATCTGGTTAGCCGTGGCTTCGAGCCACGAGGAGGGAGCATCCGGCTGTACTCCCCAAACAAGGTCCTTGGCTTTCGCGTTTCCCGGGTCGCCGGTGCCGGTGCCGGAACCGGTTCCGGTCCCGGTCCCGTTAGGGCCGGTGGTTCCTGAGCCTGTCCCGCCGCCTTTGCTGCTTTTACCCTTTTTGCTGCAGGCAATCGAGCAGCAGGCGAGCGATATGATTGCGATTACCAGAAGCGGTAAAGATAGCCTGCGCATAAGTTTCTCCCGTTCAGGTTTCCCTTACAAGGTTATGAATCCGTCCTGTAGTTTATTTCCTCGCTTGACCAGCCGCGAAGCGTTTCAGATGGAATTCCCTGGGCCTTCGCTCCTTCGTCGATCTTGAAGACGGACCCTTCACAGTCGGAAAAGAAGAGATAGTTCTTGTTCTCGTCGTACCAGTTCTGCCATGCGGCCGCGTCCGCTCCGAACGAAGAGTTGCCCGTGTACCTGACGAGGGTCTGTTGGGAAGCGCTGTCCGGCAGGTTCTGCATAAGGGTCTCGAGCAGTGCGCGCTTGTGGTTGGGGATGCCGAGCGCTTTTGCGACCTCGTCGACCTCGAAACGGCGGCCGTCCGCCTTGTTTATTCGCAGGTACGGCCGGTTCTCGTTCAGCCATTGCTCCACCTCGGAGAGCGTGGCGCCGGACATGCTCGCAGGCAGGTATTGTTTCATCGTGTTCAGAAACCCGATGTTGCCCTTCGCGAGTTTCAGGTACGTATAAAGCCCGTCGCGGGTCTGGTTCAGCCGTAGTTCGAGCACAGGCGTGTCGAGGAATTTGGCGGCGTAAAATGCGGCGTTTACGAAAAGCGAGCAGCCGGTATCGGTCATCTTGCTGCTGTCGCCGGCAAAACCCCACAGCGTGTAATTGCCGTGGCGCGTGATGGAGCCGCGGTTGGGCCCCTTTGCACTGTCGCCCTTGGCGACGATTTCCCCGTCTATGGAATTGAAAATCGAATCAAGGGTAATCGCTTCGCCCATTAGCGATTGGGTCGACTCTTTTTGTTTCAGGACGGTTATAACGCCGGTGTTGAATACTGCATTCGGATTGCTGAGGATTTCGTGCCCTGACTGCACATCGTGTGCAGTGTTATAGAGGCACTGTCACGAATAAGGCGAGCCGTTTTTCAGGTCCAATATGCCAAAGTACACGTGCCCATACGGGCCGAGCCCGAGGACCGGGCGGTCGTAGCCTTTGACGACTTCGCCTTCATTGATTGTCCTGCCCGAGCCTGTGACAATAACGAGGTCGAAACCGCGGGCATATTCGACAGTGGCCGCGCTCCAGCCGACGACCGTTACTGAAACGCCGTGGTTTTCGAGAAGGGTCTTTACCCATGCCCCGCTATCCGGCGAGACGACGAGCGCCGAGTTCAACTCGCCTGTTCCGCCGGGCGTTGTTCCGTTGGGTCCGGTTCCTGATCCGGAACCTGATCCGGGCCCGGATGCGGTTCTGATATCAGTACCGGATTTTGTACTGCTGCACGAGCTCGATGCGACGGCAAGAGCAATTATCATTACCAGGAAAATGGCGAGTCCGGCTTTTCTGTTCTGAATCATTTTTCTGCTCCGCCTGTTTATAGCGGTTTGACCCGGAGCCTTTTATATATATAACATCAATATTCATGCCAAGGCGGAGAATATCCGGCGGGGTTTGTATAACCACTTTAGCTGCAATCGGTTGCAGCTAAGATTCTCACGATTTTACAATGGAAATTGGAGGAAAATAACGTTGATTATCTCAACACGTGGTATTTTGTTGACATTTTCAACAGGCGGGCGGGAATCCAGTCGCAAGCCTGTTCCGCACTCCGCACGGCGCGGAAGTCGTATGATGTGATATAAGATTGGATGCAGTTATCTGAACTGCGAGCCGAGGTAGTTGGCCATTGATGTTACAGTCTTGTCAATATCTTCCTCGCGCTGCGCCTTGCCCGTCGGGGCGGCGGCGTCGGTTTCACCGGTTTTTACGCTTATCATGCGCGCGCTAATGTTATAGACCGTTCCCATCTTCGCCACGGAGCCGACGAGAATGTACTCCACCTTGAGGAGCTTGCCGATTTCTATAGCCTTTGTCTGGTCGACCATGTCGCTTGCGGCGAAGTTCTGCTCCTGAAGTATTTTGCTTATCTGCTCGCGTTCGATCAAGCGGAAGCACTCGGTATGAAACAGCGCGGTGTGGAAAAACTCCGCGACAATATCGCCGTAGTTCGTCTTGGCGACCGGCGTCTTGTCTTCAAAATTAAACACCGCGACCTTGGGCCGCTTCTCTTTCGGGATCGGTTCAAAGTCCTTCGGTTTTTTGGTAAGGTCGGGCGGATACGGTTCTGCCTCTTCGGGCTTCTCCGGTTTTTCGGGCGTTATCTCTTCCGGGGGTTCGGTTTCGGCAGCCTCGCCGCGGGCCTCGCGGAGCATGGCCTGCCCCTCGGGGTCGTAGCGGTAATACGCGACCGTGTTGATCTTGTTGATAGTGTCGGCGTCAATCGCTGCCTGCGGGATACCCCACGCCATCGATGGAACCCACCATAAGAGTAAGTTGATAATACCGTAACCCCACTGGCTGCTGTAGTCGGTATTAATGGCGAGATAGAAGTTGCCGAAACCGGGGAGAATATTGAGACAGCCTGCGAGGCCGGGGCTGAGCTGCTCGCCTTGGTCCAGCGGCAAACGCAGGCTCACTATTTCCTTGTATAATTCCGCGTCCATATGCGAGATGGTCACGCATCCGGTGGATATAAGCAGGACGAGGGCGCAGAGACCGAACAATAGATAAACTTTCATGGCAACTCCTTCCGGAGATTGGACTTGATTATATCGTTGCCTAAAATGGTAACCGTCTGACTTCTCTTATTCAACATTAATTTCCTGTTCAACGGGCTTCCGGGGCATGCAAAATATTTGCCTGAATTGGAAATTGTGCTGTTTAATATTGTATACTGTATAGGGAAAAGGGTCTGCCGGCGACGATGGCGTAGCGGGCAACCGGGGGTCTGAGAAAGAAATGAAATTCAACCTTCTGTCGAAATACTCGAGACGCCCATCGCTGATTGGGAGAATCAATCTGCTTGCGGATTACAGCGTAGAGCGGCCCGCGGCTAGCAGGATTGATCTCCTGTCCGGCTACCGGAAGCAGCGCGCGTCTTCCCTGCAGATCAACCTTCTTGCGGATTACAGCCGCGTACGGGCGTCGATGGCGTTTATCGCGGCGGCGGTTCTCGGCGCCGCGCTCATAATCGCCAACCTTTTCGGCGCGTTTGCAGGCCTTACCGCTTTTCTTTTACTGGTACTGCTTCTCGCGTTTCCGCTTCTGCCGCCGGCCCGGCGGATAATTACGATTTCAAAACGCATTTTCACCCGCCCGGCGCATTTTCTCTAACACAGAACTTCCAGTTGTAACAATTCAAAATCAGTCAATCCATAACCATCTCGTGGAGGTGCAGGTTTATGCTCAGAATAAACATGCTGCCGCCCGCGTGCAGACAGGCTGTGGGGACGCCGATTTCGGTAGCCCTGATGCTTATGTCTGCGCTCGGTCTCGGCGTAATCTGTGTTACCGCGTTCCTGTGGACGGGTTCCCAGGCGCGAGCGATCCTGAAAGAACGGGCTGCGTTCAGAAAAATGCAGCACCGCATTGACGAATTGACCCGGCAGCGAAACGATCTCGACGTAACTCTCAGGCTGTCGGGCGCCCGAAGAGACTCGATTCTCCGCATCCGGAAGAAACGCATCCTCTGGGCGAAGAAACTTGACAGGCTTGCGCGAAAAACGCCGGAAAGTTCGATCTGGTGGCGGACTCTGAGAATGGACCAGGTTGACACTGCGCCGGTTCCCGGTTCGCTCACCGTCGAATGCCTCCAGAAGGGCTCGGACATGGCGGTGATGGAAGAATACCGCGTTGCGATCCGGGGCGACAGAATATTCTGGCGGGATTTTGCGTCGATGAGTCCTCCCGGTTTCAAGCTGATGGAGGGTGACATGCTCTCTTACGCTCTGACTTTTTATTTGAAACCGTTTGAAGTCACCGCGGCTGACGCTTTACCGCATTTGAAGCGGAATGGAGGCGGGCAATGATAAAAAATACCGGAACGCAAAAGAGGGCGCTCGCCGCCCTGAATATTATTCTTATTCTGCTCCTTGCGTACATTGTTTTCGAGATCTACACGGGAAACAGGAAGTTCGGCGAGGAGGTGGCCGCCGCCCGCGCAAGGCAGGCGGATATGGCTCGACTGGAGGAAGATGTGGCGCTGAAGAACCGGCAGATCGAAGATCTGGAGGAGTTCAATCTCCACGCAACCGCGATTATACCGGCGGATAAAGAATCCACAGCGTCCGATTTCCTCGCGCTTTACGGTGAATTCGTAACACGGTCCGGAGTAAAGAGCAGCGGCCTCCAGTCCGCGGGCGCTCCCGAAGGCGAGGGCGAACTGCTCCGCTTCCGCAATCGCGCTGAAGTGACCGGCAGCTTCGAAAGCATTGTGAAATTCCTGAACGCGATCGAAAGCAGCGGCCGTCTCTTCAAAATCGACGGCTTCGCGATAAAAAGCGTAAAGCCGGAAGCGCGCAGGAAGTTGCCTCCACAGAGGCATTGCGTGGTGACATTCAGCACATATGCGTTCAAGTAAAACCGTACCGCAGGAAAGGAGAAACATATGCGTAACGTTATCTCAACTATTCTGATAGTCTTGCTGGCCGCCGGAAGCTCGTTAGGCGGGCAGCGCCGCAAGTCTTCGGTCGATCCGGAGGTGATTCGCGCCGAACTGAAAAGGCAGGCGGAGCGCGCTTTCGAGGCAGGCCGCTGGCAGGACTGCATCGACCTTTCGCAGAGATGTCTCGAGACATGGCCGGTCCCGGAAATCGGCCTGACGGACGAGATCGCGCTGAGAATGGGCGTTTCCCATCTGAAGCTCGGTAACCTCGCCGAGGCCGGTAGTTACCTTACGCGCGTAATCACCAGGCTCAATCCCGAGTACGCCGAGGCGTATGCTTACCGCGCGGTCGTGCATGCGAAAATCGGCCTGCGCCACCGGGTGCGCGCCGACCTGCTGTCCGCGGCCGAACTCGGTTTCGACGTTATCGGGTTTGCAGAGAACAGCGGCGAAAAAACGCTCTCAGGGCTCGCGAAAGACACCGCGTTCGTGCTGGAGGTGTTCGAAAAAGAGAAGTTTGAATTCAAAAGCCTCCGCCACGACCCGTTTGCGTGTCCGCTGGAAAACACAAGTGTAACGAAGGAAGTGGAAAGTGAAAAACTTTCGCCGGAAGAGCAGGAAAGGCTCGTTGATGAAGGCAGGCGCCTCCTCAATGAGCTTGGAATTCTTATGGACAAGTTCGAACGCGGCCGGGAGGAGCTGCCCGAGCTTGAAGAAAAGTATAACAGGCTGAGGGAGATAATCGCGAAAGAGAACGGGTTCAGCGACCTTGCCGGCGAGCTGCGCGAAATAAAAAGACAGGTGGCGACGTTTGAATCCAGCGATGTTTCCCGGAGGATTATTCGTAAGCGCTTCATCAAGGAAGGTGAGGATATTCTCCGCAGGATGAATTCGCACCTGGATGAGGGGGCGTATAAGAATGTCTATGCTCTGCGCGGGGCGCTGGACAGACATGTCCGGGGAAGCCGGGGCGCCGACTTCAAGGATGTCTCCAAATGGCTTACCGGGCAGGGCGATGTGTTGTCCGCGAAGGCAAAGCTGCGCGAAGAGTTTTCCAGCCTCGATTTGAAGATTACCGGCGTCATCCTGCCCGAGCCGGGGCGACAGGCCCGGTACCTGGAAAAGCTTGGAAAACTGGAGCGGGAGCTGGAAGAAACCGGGAAACGGCCCGGCTGTTCTCAGAAAGAGGTCGACAAGCTTGCAGGCCGAATTGAATATTACCGCGAGCGGATTCGGCCGCGGTCGGTGATAATCAATAACAGGGTATACGGGCCCGGCAGTATGATTTTCGGCCAGGCCGGCCTTGAGCTCGTGAAACTGGACAGGGATTTTGCATACTTTGATTTTAAGGGCGAAAAGATGCGCCTGAACCTGCCGAAGGTTCTATCGCCAATAGTGAAAGATGAATAACCCGGCGCGTTTGTAGGGGCAAGGCATGCCTTGCCCCTACAACTCCCTTGCACGAACGCGGCCCGGCTGTTATATTCTGTCTTCATTCATACACGGGAGTTGCACTCGGCATGGACAGAAAGACAGTCGGCGTTCTGGCGGTTATCGGCTGCAGCCTCATGTGGGCAATCGAGCCGATACTTGCAAAGAAAGCCTTCATAAACTCCGATTTTGTACAGACCACGGGCATCCGAACGCTCGTGGTTGCGCTTATTGCTTTCGTTTACGTGCTGATCTCGAACCGCGGCGGCTTCAGGGTCAAGGCGTCCGGCATTCCATGGATAGTTTATGTTGCGCTTATCGGGACCGTTTTCGCCGACCTCTGCTACCTTTACGCGCTCTGGATTAATACCCCCGTTTTGAACGCTACGCTGATAGCGCATATCCAGCCCGTGTTTATCGTGATCATGGGTTATTTCTTTCTCCGCTCCGACCGGTTGACGCGATATGACTATGCAGGCATTGCCGTGATGATTATCGCGGCGCTCCTCGTGTCGACGCAGACGGTAGAGAACCTGCTGAAACTCAGAATCGGGACGCGCGGCGAGTTGATAATTCTGTTTGCGACCATCGGGTGGGCAAGCTGCGGAATAATTAGCAGAAAATACCTTACGTCGATCCACTCGGGCGTCCTGGTATTTTACCGGTTTTCGATTGCGGGTTTGTGC
Organism: Planctomycetota bacterium; assembly: GCA_004376375.1. Classification (GTDB taxonomy): domain Bacteria; phylum Planctomycetota; class E44-bin39; order E44-bin39; family E44-bin39; genus E44-bin39. The sequence goes on along the minus strand of SOJX01000103.1, from coordinate 15,122 downwards.
CTTGCCGTTTACCTGCTTGCGACTTCGTCCTTAATGGTTTCCAACGTCTGGCAGATTCTTGTGGGCGTCGTGGTCGGAGTGGGTTACGTTCTTTACTATGAAGGCATTAAACGCATCAAGGCCGCGCAGGCCGCGGCCCTCGAGCTTACGAGCCCGTTCTTTGCCGCGGTCCTCGGCTTTCTGATCCTGGGCGAGAAAGTAACGGTCATGCAGGGGGCCGGCGTGGCACTCCTCTTTGCGGGAATATGGTTTCTATCGAGAAAAGAAAGCACTCTGGCCTGAAACCCGGGCCTCTTACGCCTTCTGCTCCCCCATAAACGGTGAATAAATATCGACGATATCGAGGCGCAGGTCATCTTCCCCAATCGAGTCGTACGGATTCTCGAGGTCTTCCTGGATGTTGTCGAGCGCTACGAGCACAATGCTGTAGAGAATGCCTATCCCGTATCCGATAATGTAGTTCGTAAGCGGAGGGTTGGGATCTTTCCCTATGATAAGGTAGGCGAAATAAGGCGCAAACAGTATTGGAAAAATATTGAGAAAAATCTGGTTGAAGGCCCGAAGCGTTAACGGAGTGCGGTACGTCCGGATATTGCGCATTTTCTCGAAGCTGGAAATTATTCCTTTCACATACTGGTTCATCCTCGACATCTCGCCGGTCGGCATCCCGCCTTCGCGCAGCTTTTCGTGGAACTGTGAAAGCTCGGAGATGCTGCCGTAAACTTTCTCGAGGTCCTTGTTCGGGTCGGTGTCCCTGTTCGAGAGATGATCGCGCATCGCTTCGAATAATTTCACAATGCGGCTCCGGGATTCTTCGATAAAGCTTTTATCGCCCGGCATCCAGTCGCGGTGCGCGTAGAAAAGCGACATGGCCTGGCCCTTGATATCGCCGAAATGACCGAGCGCCTGTTCCCGGCGCCTGTATGACGCGTTGATGGCGAAAACGACCGGGAATATTATCGCGAAGCTGATAAGCGTCGTCGGCATGTTCGCCGTAAATTTCAATAATAGCGCAGCCGTTGTCGTCAGAACGCAAAGCGCCACGACGATAATCATATGAAGATCGATGATCCGTATGAAAGATTTGAGCGGTTTCATGTCAGGCTCTCCATTCCAGGTTCGGTAGGGGTATCTGTTATCCGCTAACGTGAATTCCCCAGAGATAATATCGAAGACGGCCCCAATCTGCAATCCGAAATCCTTAATAAATTTAATATATGACGCCGGACTCGGGACGCGGGACCCGGGACCCCATGCTTCACAGAAAGGTCACACAGTGGTAATGGGCGGTTGCTCAAGTATGGCCTCCGGTATTACGATATTAATACCGGGGAGTAGCATATGCCGCCTGATATTAATTTCGACCAGGTCTTCGGCTTTTTCGAGCCGCTCATATTCGAGCAGCCCGTTGCCGGATTGCTGTGCATTCTCATGGGGTTCGGTCTGCTTTTCTACGGCGTGCGGCTGGCGAAATACTTTGTCGTTCTCGTCGGGACTCTGCTCGGCGCGTTCGTCGCCTATTCGCTCGGAAATTACGCGGGCTATGGAAGGACCTCGATGTACGTTCTGCCCTTCGTCGGCGCGCTGGGCGGCGGACTTATCGCGCTTCCCCGCGCACGGCTCGCGTTCGTTATTATCGTGGACTGCCTCGCGCTCTGGGGAGGATTCAAGCTCGGCGCGCTCGTCGGCGAGATGACGAGCTATGTCTTCGCCCTTGCCTGCCTCATAATCGTCGGTTTTGTGACCTGGCGGCGGTTCAATACGATAGTGATTTTCTGCTCGTCGCTCGCGGGCGCACTGCTGTTCGTCGTCGGCGCGTGCTCGTTTATCAACCAGGCCGACCCGGCGATTTTCCTGCGCATCCGCGCCAACTACAGCCTCTCCACGCTTCTTGTGACCATCGCGGTCGCCGTCCTCGGGATGATGTACCAGGAAGAGCTTAAAAAGACGATGCAGCCGGATGGTGAAGGGGAATGGGAATCAGAGCCGCAGGAAGAATTATCCGAAGCTCCCCGGCCGAGCGGGCGGCTCCAGACGGCCGGTTAACAATTTTCGATTTGCGATTTTCGATTTCTCAATATTTCAACTTCTTAACTTCAACACTTCTTAACTTCAACACTCCAGCACTTCAACACTTCAGCACTTCAACACTTCTTTAAGTCCACAAGATATTTGACCCGGCAGGCGTGTTCGATAATGGCGAGCACTGTGAAAGCATCGGCAGCCGTTTTCCCCCTCGCGTAGGGCCCGTGACCCCGGACGATGCAGCCGAGACTTTCGGACATCGCCTTTGCGACTTTCGCGCCCAGCTCTTCCTTGTTTTCATTCGATTTTATGACGGGAATTTCCGGCAGCAGCATCCTGCTCTCGTATTCCAGCGGCTTTATCGTGCGCGCCCGCCCGGTAAGGCTTACGGCGACGGCGTACGGCGAATGGCCGTGGAGGACGGCCCGCGCGTCGGTCTCGAGGTAAATCGCCCTGTGGATGGGATAATCGCTCGAGGCGTCCGGATTCACGGGTCCGTCGAGGGCAACCAGGATCAGGGCGCCGCCCAACTCGTCGAGCATCGCGCCCTTGCGCGAGATTGTTATGTCCTTGCCCGCGCGCCTCGATATATTGCCCATCGACGCGTAGGTCAATCCCTGTTCGACCATTTTCCTGCCGTATCTGATTATGTCTTCCATGGTGCCTTTATCCCGGTGAGTCGGTTTTGTTTTGACGGCCACGCTGCGGCTGGATATAATAGCCGCCCGGCGGTTGTGAACTCCGGTATCGTACCATGCGGGCCGCGAAAGGTCAATAATGCGCGTCGCAATGTATTATGCAAACAACGATATCCGTATCGAGAAGATGCCGACTCCCAACATCGGATCGGGCGAGATTCTCGTTCGCGTACACGCCTCCGGCGTCTGCGGCTCCGACGTAATGGAGTGGTACCGCAGGGACAAGGTACCGCTCGTGCTCGGGCACGAGGTCGGCGGCGAAGTCGTGCAGATAGGGGAAGGCGTCGAACATCTGGCAATCGGCGACCGCATCGCCGCCTCGCACCACGTCCCGTGCAACAACTGCCCGCGCTGCCTCTCGGGCCATGAGACGACGTGCGATACGCTCCGCAGCACGAATTTCGACCCCGGCGGTTTCTGCGAATACTTCCGCCTCCCCGCGCTCCAGACCGAGCGCGGCGTTTACGTCCTGCCGGAAGAAGTAACGTACGAGGACGCTACGTTTGTCGAGCCGCTTGCCTGCGCGTACCGCGGCCAGAGGCTTGCCGGGATGAAGCCGGGTAAAAGCGTGCTCGTTATCGGCAGCGGGATTTCGGGAATCCTGCACATCAATCTTGCGGCGGCGTCCGGCGCGGCGCTGGTGGCCGGAACCGATATCAGCAAATACCGCCGTGAGGCCGCGCTCAAATTCGGCGCCGACGCCGCATTCGACGCCGGTGAAGACATTCCGGCAGAATTCAGGAAACTCAACGACGGCTACGGCGCAGACCTCGTAATCCTCTGCGCGGGCGCACCGGCGGCGGTTGTGCAGGCGCTCGATTCCGTCGAGCGCGGCGGAACGATACTGATTTTCGCGGCCGCGGCCGAAGGCTCGCTGCTGCTGAAAAGCATTAATGAAATCTTCTGGAAAAACGAGGTTACGCTGACGTCGTCATACGCCGGCAACCGCCATGACCACGTGGCTGCGCTCGAGCTTATCCGCCGCGAACGCGTCAAGGTGCGCGACATGGTCACGCACCGCTTCCCGCTTGAAGAGTCGGTCGAAGCCTTCCCCCTCGTCGCCGAAGGGGATGAATCAATCAAGGTTATAATCAAACCGCAGAAATAGAAGTCTTTCCGACGAAGGAGGAAAAAATGGACTGGGGAAAACAGAACAGGCTTGCACGCATAATCAAGCCCGAGACGGGCAGGACCGTTATGCTTGCCGTCGACCACGGCTACTTTCTCGGACCGACCCGCATGCTCGAGGAACCGGAGAAAACGGTAACGCCGCTTTTGCCTTATGCCGACGCGCTCATGCCGACCCGCGGCGTCCTGCGCAACTGCGTGGACCCCAAGTGGAACGTCCCGATCGTGCTGCGCGTGTCCGGCGGGTCGTCGATAATCGGGGAAGACCTTTCGAACGAGTCGATAACGACCTCGGTCAAGGAAGCGATACGGATGAACGTGGCCGCGGTCGCGCTCTCGATTTTCGTCGGCAGCAAGTACGAAAAGCAGACGCTGACGAACCTTTCGACCCTCGTCGACGAGTGCGAAGAGTACGGGATTCCCGTCCTCGCCGTGACGGCGGTAGGCAAGGACATGGCGCGCGACTCGCGCTATCTCGGCCTCGCATGCCGCATCGCGGCCGAGCTGGGCGCGGCATACGTGAAGACCTACTACTGCGACGATTTTGAGAATGTGACCGGCAGCTGCCCCGTACCGTGCGTTATCGCCGGCGGCAAGAAAATGGAAACGGAAATGGACGTCTTCAAGATGGCGGCAGAGGCCATCGGCCAGGGCGCCATCGGCGTCGATTTCGGGCGCAACATCTGGCAGAACCCCAACGCGGTCGCGATGATCCGCACGATACACGCGATTGTGCATCATAATATATCGCCCGAGGAAGCGCACGAGAAGTTCCAGGAGTGGAAGGGATAGGTTATTCAGTTATTCAGTTATTCAGTTATTCAGTTATTCGGTTGTTCGGTTCGTCGGTCATAATGAGCTTCGCGCATTATGGAGTTGAAAATGAGAAACGCTGTCACCGTTTTCCTGGTTCTGACTCTTCTTGCCGCATCTGCTTTTGCTGAAGAAGTAATCCTCGAAGAGCAGCCGGGCTCGAAAAATATTTCCAAATGGTCCAGGATCCCGGAAGCTACCTGCACTCTCCTGAAGGAGGCGCCGAGGAGCGTAAAGGCTCCCAGGGACGACGTTTCCGCCTGGGCCGAGGTGAAGATCAGGGAAAATACGTTTCTGGTCTGCGTTGTCTCCAAGTCCGACAACGCCGCGGAGACGACCACCGCAGGCCTGTATGTTGACACCGACCGCGACAGAAACCTGAGAGAAGAGAAACCCGTCATTCTGACGGCAAGTAACAAGAAAAACCCTCTTATGTTCGACTTTAACGTGGAAAACCTGCCGCTTGAATTCAAGACCGGCAGGTCAAAACTGAAGCTGAAGGCCAATGTCCGCCTGACGCACTATGATTACGGGAATAGAAAACTTTTCTATGTTTATATACTCAGCGTTTACAAGGGAAATACCCAGGCTTTCAAAATGGACTGGGAGGTCATCTGGGTTCCCGGCGGCGAGCCGGTCATGCAGCTTGTGAACGGTTCCGAAACCGCGAACCATGTTTACTCAGGCAGGAAGCAGATCCGCCTTTCGATGAACAACCTGAAAATCTCCAAAGACAAGGTCCGCCTGAAATACAAGATTCAGAAAAACAGGAAGGTTGTGCCCGTCAAGTCGACGAAATATATAAAAACTTTCTATACGACTGCGACGCAGCCGACCCGCATGAATATCATCTGTCTGCCGAACAGGGGGTATATATTTCTCGAGCCGGGCAATTACAGCGGGCGCTCGGCGACTTTTGAAAAAGAGTATAAAGGCGACACATGGAGCCTGAACGCGCGTGTGAGCTCCCTCGTTGTGGCGGAAAAGGGCACGGAGCTCTCCCAGCCGGAGCCGCTGAAGGCGACAATCAGCGCCCGCCCGGCAAAGGGTTACGTAAGCCTTTCCCCCTTGCTTTGCAGCAGCATGGGCAGCATCGCGGGGCTGAAAAAAATCAAGGGCGAGCAACAGACTCCGTTTATTGTCGTAAAGGATGAAAAAGGGAATGAAGTCGCGCGCGAGGAAGCGCGCATCGGCGGCACGTGGCTCTATTCGGTCACCTGGAGGCCTTCGGTGGAGATGGTCGGCAAAAAACTGACGGCCGAGCTCGAGTTTGAAAAAACGCCCTTCAAGATCACGTTCGAAAAAACGGAGTTTATCCCCACCGCCGCCTCCGCGGGCAACGCGTCCGGCGTCGCCCAGAAGGAGAAAGAGGAGCTCGACCCGAAACAGCTGAGCGCGATCGAGAAGAAGGTGAACGCGGCGATCGAGAAAGGCGCGAAATTCCTTATCTCCAAGCAGCAGCCGGACGGCTCTTTCGAGGGCAACTATTCGAGAGGCTATCCTCTCGGCTACAACGCCCTTTGTACGCTGACTCTCGTCAAGTGCGGCGTTTCCCTCAAGAACCCCGCGATTGGAAAGGCGTACGGGTTTCTCGCAAAACAGGACCGGAACAGGACCTATTCCGTCGGCCTGTACCTCATGGCGCTCGAGGCGAAGTACTATAACAAGAAGATGATGCAGAAGATTATCGATATGAGAAAGAAGAAGAAGAAAAAGAAGTATTCCACCTCGGCCGATGAGCAGGAAATCGACGAGGAGACGTTCAGGCCCAAAATCCATCCCGCCGACCGGGCGCTGGCACAGGATCTGGTCAACTGGCTCGTCGAGGCGCAGCTTCCGAACGGGTGCTGGACCTACAGCAAGTCGACGGGCACGCGTTCCGGAAATCCCGTTCGCGGCGACAACTCCAACATGCAGTACGCCGTCCTCGGCCTCAAGGCCGGGTGCCGCCTTGGCGCGAGAGTGCCGGCCAACACGTTCCTGAAAAACCTGAGCTATATTCTGGAGTGCCAGGGCGAAGATGAAGGCAAGGTCAAGCGGTTCACCATCCCCGCCGCCCGCCTCAAATCATTCGGGGGAAAGAAAAAGAAAGGCTCAACGTCCAGAACAAGCTCGGACTCGAGCGACTGGGGCGAGGAAACGCGCGACGAATACGTCGCCCGCGGCTGGAGTTACGTCCATAGGGCCGGAACCGGCGGAACGGCCAAGGGAACCGGCTCGATGACCACCGCCGGTCTGACCGCGGTCATAATCTGCAAGAGCGAGCTTATCGGGAAAAAGGTATTCGGAAAAAAACTGCGGGAAAAGACGAACGTCAGCATCGAAGACGGGTGCGCATGGTTCGCCGCCAAGATGAACCTTGCCCCGTCCGGTGGCTGGTACTATTACTTCATGTACGGCCTCGAGCGGGCCGGCTCGCTCGCCGGCGTCCGGAAGTTCGGCACCCGCGACTGGTATTATGAGGGCGTCGACCAGCTTCTGCCGATCCAGAAGCCCGACGGGAGCTGGGAAAAGTATGGTGGAGCCGTTCAGGGAGGTGCAAAAAACCGGGCGAAACGGCCTCTGGATCTGTGCCAGGCCTGTTTCGCGCTCCTGTTTCTCAAACGTGCGACGGTAAGGGTGATAAAGAACCTCGATGAAGACCAGATCTGGACCGGGAAAGGGTTTTTGAAAAAGAAGACGGACAAGCCTGCCAAAGACGCGAAGAAGGATCCGGGCAAGGAAGAGAAGGAAGGTGAAAAGGCTCCTGCGGAGAAGAAGGAAAGTGAAAAAACAGAGGAGGAAAAAGCGCCTGTCGAGAAGAAGGAAAACGTAAAGGAAGAACCTTCTAAAGTAGATGAAATCGGCAGGGAGCCTGAGAAGAACAAGGAGCCGGCCAGGGAGGAAAGCGCGAAGAAAGAAAACAAGGACGCTGAGCCGGTGAAGAAATAAAAGAAGTTACAGGTACTGCCCCAGACACAAGCGGCCCCGGAGTTCTGCTCCGGGGCCGCGGTTTTTTCCACCTTCGTTCGAGGGGGGAAGGTGGGTTATCAGCACTTCGAATAGCCGCAGACGTAACACATGTAACAGCCGGACTCGTGCGTGAGCGACGCGCCGCAGATTGGGCACGCGCCCATCGCGACGCTGCGGATCTTTTTCATGTGGGTCTCGATCGCGTCGGACTGCTTCTTGTATTTTTCCGCGACCCCCGTGGCGCGGGTGCGGTTGGAGGCGTGCTGCACGTGCAGGATAAGCGCCTTCGAGAGCGCGTCCGCACAGGAAAAAATCTTCTTCGGCCCGATGCCGTGCGGCGACTGGCAGGAGATCCCCATGAGCTGTTGCGTGATGGTATCAACCGTGATTCCGCTTCTGAGCGAGAGAGACACCATGCGGCCCATGCCCTCGCACTGGCTTGCGGCGCACCCGCCCGCTTTTCCCACCTGCGCGAAGACTTCGAACGGGTCTCCTTCCTCGTCCTCGTTTATCGTGACGTAGAGGGAGCCGCACCCGGTCTTCATTTTGTAGGTCCAGCCGGGGAGTTCGTCCGGGCGCCTGCGGGGCTGCCTTTCAACGGGCGGAGCTTTCGCGGCCTCGGTTTCGACGTCCGGTTCTTTTGTTTTCTTTGTTGCAAGCACCTGGTTCTCGCGGCAGCCGTCGCGGTAGACTGTTGCGCCCTTGCAGCCGAGGTTGTACGCCAGATCGTAAGCTTCGCGGATTTCGCTTTCTTTCGCCGATTTCGGGAAGTTGACGGTTTTCGAGACCGCGTTGTCGGTGTATTTCTGGAACGCGGCCTGTATGCGCACGTGCCACTCGGGCGTTACGTCGTGCGAGGTGATAAAGACGCGCTTGACGTCCTCGGGCACCTCGTCGATGTCCTGGCAGCTTCCGCTCTCGGCGATGTGCTCCATCAGCTCTTCGCTGTAGAAGCCGCGGTCGCGCGCCACCTGCTCGAAGAGGGGATTCGTCTCGACGAGCTGCTGGCCGTCCATGACCGTGCGGATGTAGCTGAGCGCGAAGTGCGGCTCGATGCCCGACGAGCAACCGGAGATGATGCTGATTGTGCCGGTCGGCGCGATCGTGGTCGTCGTGGCGTTGCGCATCGGCGTGCCGCCGGCCACGTCGTAGATTGAGCCTGTGAAGTTGGTGAATGTGCCGCGTTTCTCCGCCAGCTCGGCCGAGGCCGCCTTGGAGATGTCGTTTACATACTTCATCACGGCCTCGGCGGTCTCGACGGCTTCTTCCGAATTGTACGGGATGCCGAGCCTGACGAGCATGTCGGCAAAGCCCATGATTCCGAGCCCGATCTTGCGGTTGCCGCGTACCATGACCCCTATCTCGGGAAGCGGGAACTGTGAGACCTCGATGACGTTGTCGAGGAAATGCACGGCGGTGCGGACGATCCGGTTCAGCCTCGGCCAGTCGATTTTTCTCTCCGGCGTGATGCAGACGCTGAGGTTGATGGAGCCGAGGTTGCAGGCCTCGTAGGGCAGGAGCGGCTGTTCGCCGCAGGGGTTCGTCGACTCGATCTCGCCCAGGTTCGGGGTCGGGTTGTCGCGGTTGATACGGTCGAGGAAGATTATACCCGGCTCGCCGTTCTTCCATGCCATGTGCACGATCTTGTCGAAAACGTCGCTCGCCTTCAGGCGCTTGACCGACTTGCCGCTCTTCGGGTTGATGAGGTCGTATTCCTCGCCGTGCTGCACCGCCTTCATGAAGTCTTCGGTGAGGGCGACCGAAATGTTGAAATTGGTCATCTCCGACAGGTTGTCTTTCAGCACGATGAAGTCGAGTATGTCCGGGTGGTCGACGCGGAGTATTCCCATGTTGGCGCCGCGGCGGAAGCCGCCCTGGTTTATCGAGGCGGTCGCCTCGTTGAAAACGCGCATGAAGGATATGGGGCCGGAGGAAAGGCCGTGGGAAGTTGAGACGATGTCGTTCATCGGGCGGAGCCTCGAGAATGAGAACCCGGTGCCGCCGCCCGACTTGTGGATGAGCGCCGCGTTTCGGACCGCGTCGAATATGCTGGCGATTGAGTCCTTCACGGGCAGCACGAAGCAGGCTGAAAGCTGCTGGAGGTCGCGCCCGGCGTTCATCAGCGTCGGGGAGTTGGGCATGAACTCGAGCGACGTCATGAGCTTGTAGAAGCGCTCTTCCACTTCGACCGGCGGTTCGGCGTTCTTGAACTGCTTTTCGGCCGATGCGATGTTGTGCGCCACGCGCCTGAACATCTCCTCGGGCTTCTCAACGGGCTTGCGGTCTTCGCCCTCCTTTTTGAGGTAGCGCTCCTTGAGAACCTTGTATGAATTCAGGGAAAGGTAGTGCCCGTTGAGCGGGTAATAATGAAAACGTCTCTGCCATTCAGGAACGTCGGCACCTGTTTCTGGCGAAACGGAAACATCGGTTGATTTATTCGTTTCAACCGTGTTTTTCTTTTTATGAAACTCCTGCATCGGGCGACTCCTTTTCCCTGGCCGAACAGTCTCGGCAATTGAAGATATTAGCATAATGTAAGGGTGTCAGTCAAGACAAATCTGATTGGCAGAGCTAATCAAAGCGAGAATAATCCCAAGGCCATCCCCCTCTCACTCTTGTCTGACCGCAGGGAGATGATACACAATATATTGGGGTGTTCAAGAAAAAAAACAGCACATATAGTGAATTCGCATAATGAGACATTTGTGGAAAAATTGTGAACATTCTGTGAAGAAAACGGATTTGTATTTCATAATTCGGTTCGTGATATGAGATTGGGATTATTCCCCACGGTATGTGCAATATCTGAAAAAAGACCAGAGCCATGAATAAAACTTTTTATTTCAAAGCAAAAAGCCTGTTGTTTTTGCCTGTATAGATTCGTAAACTATGGCTGAAATTAAGCTAACTTTTTCGACGCCCTTTTTGGCGAAAATTGCCGTAACTTGTGAAATACCATAAGGCTTGGGAAGAAAGGATGAAGGATAAAGGATGAAGTATGAAAGATGAAGGCCGCAACGTATTACATCTCTGCCTGATGAGTCTGATTGCAATTATTATGCTTCTGGGCTCAGGCAGCCTGGCGCAGGCACGCTGGGTGCGTCCGTATGTCCACCGGGAGACGGTTGACGGATATGGTAAGCTCTCGAAGCCGAAACGGATTGTTGCAAATTATTTCTGCGACGGCTGTTTCAACGCTTACGACAACAGCATGGCCAGGTTTCATCTGTCCGTGGCGTCGGTAAGCAGTTCGGGAAAGGGAAACAAGTCGAGGACTGAACTCGAGAAGTTTCCGATTTACCGCGTTTTCCACCGGGTAATCAGCATTGATCACAGCAAGCGCGGCAAGGTCGTGATGGTCGTGGAGCATTTTCACGTGCAGAGGCCGGGCAGGGAATTCTGGCCCTATGCGATGGACGCAGCGCTCGTTGAGTTGAAGAAAGACTATAAGGGAGTACCCGTCTCCGAGCTCTTGAAGATAGCGGCTTCGCGGGAATCTTTCGACAACGCGCGGGAGGCGGAGCAGGGCTGGCTTATAAATCTTCAAGCGTTCGCCGCGGAAGAAGTTTTGCGCAGTATTGATAATTGTGCGCTTATTCGTCCGGCGCTGCTTGCGGCGCTCGCATCGGACGACGCCGGCGCGGCGGCGGAGGCTGCGCGGCTTCTTGTGAAGTTCGAAAGCGACGAGACGGAGGAAAAGCTGCTTGCCGCGCTTTCGTATGATGACGCCGAGGTGAGGCGGGCGGCTGCCGCGACGCTTGCCGCATTCGGTAGAAAATACGGCTTTGACAGAATCCGCGACGCGTTCCGCAGGGAAGCGGATATCTCCAGACTCTGGAAGCCGAGGCCGGATGCGGACCTCGCGGCCTACGAGGCGCTTGCCCTTGCGCTTGCCCGCACGGGCGGCGGGGAGGCGCTCGAAGACCTGGCCGTGGTGCTTTCCAATCCCGTGCCCGCAATGACGCTTACGCACCGCAGCGTCGTGGATTACACGCTCGGTTACCGGCGGTACGCCGCAATCGACGTCCTCGAAGAGATTCACCACCGCGAAGTGCTGAACGTGCTTGTGGACCAGCTAAACTCGTCTCAGGTCTGCGGTTTTATCAACACGCAGCCGATTGTCGACCAGATCCGCGCTATTGAGATACTTAGAAAACTTACCGGGAAAAACTTCGGCTATATTGCAGACCCGGTGGTCGAGCGGCTCGAATCGATGCGGGCGATCCTTCAGTGGCGGGCATGGCTCCAGGAGGACGGCGAGCGGCTCATGTGGGATGAAAAGAAAAACCTTTTTGTTATCGATACCGCCCTTCCGAAGCGCGAGGCCGACGCGAAGCTCAAGGCCGAAATCGAAAAATACAATAAACGCATCGAAGAGCGCAGAAAACCGGCCGAGCCGACCATGCCGCGCTGAAGAAGTACCAAGTACCAAGTACCAAGTACCAAGTACCAAGTACCAAGTACCAAGTACTTAGTAGTACTCTATATACTAATGAAGCCGAATAAACTTTCCATCATCCTGTTCCTTGTCTGGCCGCTCGGCGCTGTAGTTGCATTCCATCTTGCTTACTTTTTCCAGCCGCTGGCCGGTCTCGTCGGAGTCGCGCTTTTCTGCCTGCTGATGCTGTCGCGCGCTCCTTCCAGCCGGATCGCCTTCTATACGGGCATTGCGGCCGGAATGGCGATATTCGGCCTGCAGCTGGCTTTTTTCCTCGGAATTTTCTCTATCTTTGCAGTATTTCTCTGGTTCGTCCTCGCATTCTGGACCGGTGTGTTCGCGCTGTTGGCCCGGACGGTTTACGAAAAACACGGCAAATATTGGGTGGCTTTGCTTGTACCTTTCCTCTGGACGGGGTTGGAGTATTTCAGAAGCGAGCTTTATCCCCTGCGCTTCGCGTGGGTGAATGCGGGTTTTGCATTTTCCGAAGCTCCGTGGATTGCCGCTTTCAATTATATCGGAGTCTACGGGGCCGGTTTTATTCTGATGGCGCTCGCGGCGGGCGTATCGGTCCTTGGCTGGAAAAAAGCCGCGCCGGCGGGCGGAGCGCTGCTTGCGATTTTCCTTATCATATCCAACATCGGCGCGCCTTCAAAAAGCGGCGGCAGGGAAGGCGGGCCGCTGGTCGTCGGCGTCCAGATGGAGGTTTCGTCTACGGAACTGGTAGTCATGGGCCTTGAGAGGGCCCGCCGCGAGCATCCTGATGCCGACCTTTTCGTTCTGAGCGAATACACGTTTTTCAGTCCGGTTCCCGAACCCGTTAAGAAGTGGTGCAAAGAAAACGGGGAATACCTTGTCGTGGGCGCGATTGACTGGATCGATGAAAACAAAAAAGAGTTTTACAACACCGCGTTCGTAATCGGGCCGGACGGCGAAACAGTTTTCAGACAGGTCAAGTGCGTGCCGATACAGTTTTTTGCAGACGGCCTGCCCGCGAAGGAGCAGAAGCTCTGGGAGTCGCCGTGGGGCAGAATCGGATTCTGCGTGTGCTACGACATGTCGTACTCGCTTGTGATTGACAGGCTTGTACGGATGGGCGCGCAGGCGATAATCGTGCCGACCATGGACGCAATCAGGTGGGGCCGGTACCAGCACGAGCTGCACGCCCGCATCGCGCCCGTGCGCGCCGCTGAGTACGGCGTCCCGATCTACCGCCTGTGCAGCTCCGGAATTTCTCAGCACGTGGATTCCGGAGGAAACGTTGTTGCATCCGCCCCTTTCCCCGGCCAGGGTGAAATCATGGCCGGCCGCGTCAAGCTGGTGGAAAAAGGCAGCCTCCCGCTCGACAGGTACCTCGCGCCCCTGTGTGTGCTCATTACCGCTATCGTCGTTATCTGGCTGTTCGTTACCCTCATCCGCCGCCGGGGCGGGAAAACAAGGGAACAAGGGAATAAGGGATAAGGGATACGGGATAAGGAAGAAAATATATATAGCGGCGCAGCTTGCGGCGCGCTGCAGGGGCGAAGCAATGCTTCGCTAACAACCAACGACCAACGACTAACCCCTAACGACTAACCGATTTTTCTTGGAATTTATCACCCGTAACCGCTACAATTATGTTTTATTCCCGCACGCAGTATCGAATGGGGGTAGTTATGCGATTTTTCACCGGACTGCTTATCGCTTCGTTCCTTGCAGCCGCAATTTCAATCCCGCTCGTGTTCGCGGACGACGAAAAGCCGCCGGCGCCGAAGGCGGTTATGCCGTTTGCCGGACTGCTGCCCGCCGATTCCACCTTTGCCGCAGTTGCGGTACGCGACATCGACAAGCTGCTTTCCGACCTCGATGAGCTTTTCGCGCGCGTTCCCTCGCTCGATATCCAGGAGGACGTTAAAGACGATTTCATAGAGCTTTTCAGCGAAGCGCGTACGACGTTTGAGTCGCCGTTTGTTGGGGAAGGGTGTGCTGAACGTTTTAGAAGCTCGAGCGTTATGCACGGGACGTGGGCGTGTGTCTGGATGCTGCCGCCGCGGCCGGACAAATCCGACAACGAAAGCGAAGTTGAGAAACCACCGTCTGAGGATAATGATGAAGATTTCGGTCCTGATGAAGACATGGAGCCTTCCAGTCCGGTAAGAATAGACTTTTTCAAGCCAAAGGATTTTGAAAAGATGAAAAAGCTGGTCGACCTGAGGCTGAAAAATCTATCGGAGCAAAAAGCCAGTCAGGGGAGGCGGGTTTGGAGGATTACCCCCGATGGGAAAGGCGAGTGGACAACGGAAGAGCCGGAAAAAGGTACGCTCGAGGTAATAAATCATAACGGCGTTGAAATACGCATTGCAACGAGCGGCATGTCCCGGTTCGCCCGGGCCGTTATGGTCATAAACGACACCATTGTGTCCGCGAGACCGGGTTACGGTACGAAGAGGGAGGATACTCTGGCCGTGCTAAAGAAAATCGCCGATGCGTCGCAGGGAAAGATTCCAAGCCTCGCAAAAGATGATATTTTTTCTACAAGCGCCGGCAAGATGGACCCGAAGGATAATTTCCTGGTGTGGTGCCGCCCGGACCTGATACTGACGATGATAAGAAACGAGCTCGTTATTTTCGGGGGCAGGGAGAAACCTCCGAAAATCAAGAACCTGATCGGTTTTATCGGCGGCGGTTTTCACGGCGAGGGAGATACTTTCACCGGCTCGTTCAGGCTCGGCTATTCCAACGATGATTTGAAAGGCGCGTTCGGAAACAACGCGTGGACCGCGGCGAAGTACGTGCCCGAGGAAGGGCTCTGGGGTTGCCTTGCGGTTGATATCGACCTGACCCGTTTCGCAAAGGTTACTATTAAGACGTTCTCGGAAATGCTTCCAAGTGATATATGGGATAATCTGGATAAGATGCTCGAAACCGCGACAAAGGTTACGGGAAGAAACGCGAAAAAAGAGCTTCCCGAGCTGCTCGGCCGCAAGGGATTTATCGCGCTTGTGGGTTTTGGGACCTACGAGCCGCTCCTTCTTTTCGGCGTCGAGACGAAAGGCCCCGAATTCCTGAAACTTATCAGCGAAGGCATC
>SOJX01000039.1 GCA_004376375.1 Planctomycetota bacterium | reverse complement strand
AGAACAGCCGTTAACCAGAAGGGCCTGGCCGCCAGCCCCGAATAGATGAACGCGGTGACCGTATGGATGCTGACCGCCAACGGGATGGAAAGGTAAATCAACGGCTTGACCCACCCGGGCGCCAGCGCACCCTTGCGCTCGGCGTTCAAAGAGACAAAGCCGATCACCAGGTTCAGCGTGAGGTAGCTTGACATCACCAACATGTCCCAGAACATCGGGGACTTGGGGGACGGGTACAGGAGCGAATTATACACGCGCATCGGCTGGCCGAGGTCGACCAGAATGAAGAGCATGCACATGAGCACGGCTGATACAGCCAGGAACTCGCCCAGGATAACCATCTTGCCGAACGACTTGCAGTGGTGCAGGTAGTAAGGCAGGACCACCATCACGGCCGAAGCCGCCACTCCCACCAGAAAAGTAAACTGAGCGATGTACAGGCCCCACGTGACGTCGCGGCTCATCCCGGTAATGGTCAGGCCCTTGGTCCACTGCCGACTGTAAGCGGCCAGCCCGGCAACAATGACAAGCCCCAGGAATCCGAGCAGGCCCCAGTATCGTTTGCTTCCTCTTGTCACGTTCTCAAGCATGATAGCCGCCCTTACGCGATGTAAAATACGTTAGGTCCGAAACCGAGACTGATTCTTCTGCAGATGGTATGTTTCTCGCGAAGAAGCCGGGAGACGTCCGAGTCCGGGTCCGACAGGTCTCCGAACGTCAACGCTCCTTCCCCTCCCGGAACCTGTTTTACCGCTTCCACGCAGGCGGGCTCACGGCCCTCTCTGAGACGCTCCACACAGAAGGTACATTTCTCCACCGCGCCTTTAACCCTGGAGGGGTAGTCCTCCCGGAGCGTTCCCATCTCCTCGAGGACAGGCCGCGGATCACGGAAGTTGAAACTCCTCGCGCCGTAAGGGCATGCGGCGATGCAGAAACGGCAGCCGACGCACCTGTGCATATCTATCATCACGATTCCATCCGACTCCCTTTTGAACGTGGCCCCGGTGATGCAGACCTTCGCGCAAGCGGGGCTGGTGCACTGGTTGCACAGCACGAGGACCGGCTTATCCTTATACATGTCGGCGGTACGGGCGTGAGCCTGATCAGGGAAAACGTGTTCGTAGCTCTCGCTCCAGATCCACTTGATCTCTTCCGCTGGATCCGGCATATCCGGAACATTGTGCTCCTCGTGGCAGGCCCTGGCACAGGCACGACGCACATTCTCATCAAAGCATTTCTTTATATCGACGACCATGCCCATCTGCCTGGAAGAGGCTTCGCCCTGCGCATGAGATGCCACGTTGGAAGATGCAAGAACCCGCAGAATCGGGAAAGTACACCCCAGTCCTGCAGCAGCAGTCGCAATGCCGATTCCCTTCAAGAAGCTTCGCCTGCTTTCATCCATCGTTCATTTCCCTTTCGATTCCGGGTACTTTCTTCCGTTTATCTGTTTCCTGTATTCCCGGCAGCCGGTTTCTAGAACTACGGGTAATAATGACAACCAAAACAATTAGGCTGAAGATTCACAACATTATGGCATTTATCACAGAACCGCTCTCTGCTCATGTGACATTCCCTGCAGTCTTTCAGTTTCACTTCCGCTTTTTTCCCCTCATGTATAACTTCATCTCTGATGCTTTTTAGAAGATCCATATGATTCAAGCGCATATACTCTGTGTCTCTGACGCATTTGTCATATTTTTCATCGGGTTTTTCCAGAAAGGGCTGAGTGTCATTTGAAGCCGCAGAACTTATGACACCATATCCAAGTGGAATCAGTAGAATCACGGCCAGGGCTATCATGACAATGAATTCCAGATTGCTATTCAGCTGCACCGCCATAGTGTTTTCTCCCCACCGCTGTTAACGCTTGTGGACTAATGTCTGAGTAAAAAATATGCCGCCGAAATGGAGGATTTTACTGAACGGAATACAAATAATTAATATTTGCGCAAGAAGGTAATGGATAATAAACCAGTTGTTATCAGGCATCCCTTTGTATGAGAACCTGAGAATCCCGGAGAAGTACTCGCGGGTTTGCACTACATCGTAGCTGGACATGAAGCGCAGACCGTCACCTGTAAGAATAATCGCCAGAATAAGAATCATAACCAGGTAATCGGAAGGGGAGGATACCTGTGCCGCCTGTTTTAAGGCAATTCGCCTGAGGATGAGGGCGATTACTACGATTAGAAGAACTATTCCCGTGGGGCCTCCTGACACAAACGGTATCCTGAAGATGGACCCGCCGGTTAGCCCCATAAAAGCAAGTATTCTATCGTAATGATCAATTATGGTGATAAGCAGCATAACGTGGAACAACCCGCCCAGTACCCACAGGCTTAAATTACCGTAAAACAGCCTTTTGAAAAGGAGCGTTTCCTTCAAGATTTCAACGAACCTTTCCCCATGTGATTCCGGAGCAGGAAACAGAGTCATCGTGGGGCTGGGTCGTTTCTTCCATACATATATTCGATAAGTCACTCCGGCTGTAAAAACGATAATGGTGAGAAAAGGTAGTATATACCCGATTAGAAAACTCATGGCGATTATTCTCCCGTTTCAAGCTGTGGATAAATATACTTAAATACCTGTAAATCCATATATCGTTGATTAATTTACGTAATAAATAAAAATATATGTGGATTTACATATCTATATCTATACAATAAGGTATAACTATATAAGGCTTTGAAGTATAAGTCAAGAACAAAAAAAAATAGTACGCAATTTCACAAAGTCCGCGCTTACAGACGAAAAGGGACAAGCAATGGCCGGGCAGGACAACTCCATTTTGACTACCGGTCAGGTGGCCAAGCTATGTTCGGTTTCACCCGATACTGTACTCAAATGGATCAAGAGCGGCAAGATAGATGCCACGCGCACGGTTGGCGGTCATTATCGGGTACAGCGGGATGCAATAGCCAGATTGGTATGCACACAGGAAGAGCTGATCGCACAAGTCTCGTCATCACAAAAACGTCGTAGACGCTTCCATTTCTGCTGGGAGTACTTCGCCGGACAAGGCGAGATGGACAAGAATTGCCTGAAATGCGTTGTCTACCGGACAAAAAGCATTCATTGCTGGGAGATTAGCGACCTTTCATCCAAGCACGGATTTGCCGGGATTTACTGCAAGTCATCCTGCGAAGACTGCCCCTATCGCAAGAACCAAATAAGCCGACCGTTCAACATCATAATAGTGACAGACAACAGGAGGCTCAAATCGACCTTATCGGATCAAGGCGAAGATTCAGGATTTATCGCCCATTTCGCCAGTTGCGAATACGAATGCTCCAGTCTGGTGGACAAGTTTCGACCGGACTATGTTGTGCTCGATGACAGCTGCTTTGAGAAGGATGGGTTCGAGGAGTTATGCAACCACATATTGAAGGACCCGAGGATTCCTCACGCCAAAATCATATTGGTCGCCGACTCTCCACAATCAATCTTAAAGAACGACTCCCGGGTCTTCAAACGCGTAAAAAAGCCGCTCACGGCCAGGAAGTTGGAGCATTGCATTCTTGACCACGAGGATTGAAAACTGAATGTCGCATTATTCACAATCGTGACCGCGAGATACCGCACAGGGAGGATCCATGACGGAACCTGATCAAGTGAAAAAACAGATTGAAGAGAAGCTTGACTGCGATGGTTTCCTCGCCGATGAAGCCTTTTGGTCCACTGATGTAGCCGAATACTTTGCGAGAGCACAAAATATAGGGGAACACAAGCTTTCCTCCGATCATTGGAAAGTTATTCATTTCGTCAGAGACTACTACAGGGAATATAAGAGGAGCCCGGCCATTGTCAAGGTTGCCAGGCATACCAGCCTTTCTCTGGAGGAGATATGCAACCTGTTTCCCTGCGGCCTGGTCAAGGGCGCTTACAGACTCGCCGGACTCCCAAAGCCACCCGGATGTGCGTAGTGCTTTGTTACGCCTGATATGATAAGTAAGCCGTCAATGCGAGGAGCGAAGCGACGAAGAAAAAAAGGTTTTTAGGTGCGTAGGTCCGCAGGTAGGAACCTAATAACCTAATAAGCCAGGAACCTACAAACCTACAAACCCACAAACCCACAAACCCACAAACCCACAAACCCACAAACCTACAAACCTAAACACTGGATCGCCATGAAATCACCCGACAAATAGAAAAAGATTTTGCTGATATTTTTTTGGTTGACAATCAATGCGGATATCAATATAATGAAATCCAGAAATCGCATAATTCGCCGATTACAACACGGCGCCACGGCATTGACAAGCGAGACATGGCTCGCATCCTTAACCGACCTGAGACAGGGAAAGAGGCTATTATATGCTCTCGGCAAGCGCTGAATATGCACTTCGAGCACTTGGTTATTTGGCATCCGAAGATGACCAACCATGGATGCTCAACCACGAAATTGCGAAAAATCTGGGTCTGCCTCCCCACTTCCTTGCCAGAATTCTCCGCAAGCTTACGACTGAAAAAATCCTGAAAAGCCAGAGGGGGCGGTCAGGCGGTTTCCGTCTTGCACGGCCTGCCGACGAGATTAACCTGCTTGAAATTGTTGAACCTATTGACCGCGTAACACAGCGGGAAGCGTGCCTGCTCGGGCACACCTATTGCACGCTCGAGGTTCCCTGCCCGCTCCACAACACGTGGCAGAGGATAATGGCCGATTTCGTTAACCTGCTCGAGGGCACTACGCTTGCTGAGCTTTCCGTCAGCCTTTTTTCCGGCAAGTGTTTTATCGTCGCGCCCGCGTTGGAAGCGGAACAGGAACCGGCGACGTAAGGTATATAGACGGGCAAGTCTGCTGCGCTGTCGTGATGCACAGGATGTTTTCGACGCACTTCTGATCCTCCGCCGCCTGCGAGGCTATATCCCAAACAATCCATAATATGTCCTTTGCCGGAAAGATGTGTTTTCGACACCTCCCAGTTGCACCATACTTGGCAATAAGTTTTACTAAGTTAACATAAGTACAGCCCCATGCACTATTTTGCACAGGGCTGCACTCTATTTCAGTTGTACGCCCGGCAGGATTCGAACCTGCGGCCTTCTGCTCCGGAGGCAGACGCTCTATCCATCTGAGCTACGGGCGCGCAGAACTAATTTTATTTTCAAAAGCAGGAAAAAGCAAGGAAAAAAGGCTTCAGGCTTGAGCATGGGCGGGCGGGAATGTCTGTCAGCGTTCAGCATTCAGCAATCAGCTATCAGCTTTCAGAATAAAAGAGATGTCTTATTTCCCTATGGTATTCTGTCTTAAGCTGAAAGCTGACAGCCGAACGCTGACAGCTTTTGCGCATTCCGGTCAAAACGCAGTCAACTTGACTTATTACTTGCCTGAACCGCCCGGAGGTTTCGATTCGTTGGGGACGCCGCTTTCGCCGGCCCCTTCCGGTTTCGATTTGTCGGGGGCACTGCTTTCATCGGTTTCTTCCGGTTTCGGTTTTCTCAACTTTAACATGCGCGCCGCGGACAGGTCTTTCACAAGCCTGAAGCCGACGTCATCCCGGGCTCCGGAATCACCGGTAATTCCCGATTCGTGAATGCCGATTCGGTTAGGCAGCAGACAATATATCTCATCGGTGGCAAAGCTTCCGCCGCGGACTACTCCAAGCTTCGCCACATCGTCGTAATATCCTCTGCACATTTCCGAGACGCTTCCGGCCATGTCATGAACCAGGTAAGGCGATACATCCATGTCTTTATTGCCGAACGGCCTGATATCCGGCTTTTCCAGTGATTTAACCATAAGGCAGAAACCGGGGTCGAAACGGTTGCCCCATGGAAACAGGCGCCCGTCGGCGCCGCGCGCGGCTTTTTCCCATTCGTCTTCTTCCGGCAGCCTGTAAACGTAAGTTACTCCATATTCCAGTTGTGACCGCCACATGCAGTATGCTTCCGCGTCAGTACGCCTTATGCTGGTAATGGGATTTTTCAGACCCCAGCTCCCCGCGCCGACTATAACCGAATTACTCGGATTAACATTCCAGTTTTTATAAAGGTCACCGTTCTTCTCGCGAGGGATATACTTCCAGACTTCTTCGGGGCCAGCCCTCTCGGCTATGCCGTTGAGGAAGTCGCGATAATCCCGCGTCGTCACTTCATGCTCGCCGATAAAGAAACCGTCTACGAAGACCTGCTTCCACGGCTTCGAGCTGGCGCTTTCATGCCCGCCGCCGATTATCGCAATACCGGCGGGTACGTACACGAAATCATCGCCGATCTCTTTATCCGTAAAGAGCGGCACAACAAATGAACTGCTGCAACCCGGCTCTAAATTGAGAGAAAGATTCACTTCCCTGTAACCGTCGAGCTTTATTTCGATAAGATAATTCCCCGGCTTGCGTCTTTCGCCCACAATCGGCGTATGCCCCACTTTTTTGCCCTGTTTTTCGTCATAAATCGGCAGCCAGCGCATGCCGCGGTTGTCAATCGGATACAGAAAAACCGCCGCGTTCCCCGGCTCGGTGGTTATCGAAAACGTGGCCAGGACCAGGTATTCCCATTCCTCGGCCGGAAGACCTTTGACGAGTTCATTGATCTGTTTCATACGAAACCGCATAAGAGTTTCGTTGTTCTGCCTCAGCGCATCCCCGTACTGAATTTTTATAAAGTCAAGAAGCGCGTGACGGGCATCCGCGTTGCCGTTGTCCAGGTCGAGCGCTTCGCGGTATTTGTCATACGCGTCCTGGAAATACTTTCCAGCGTTTTCCCACTGCTCGCTTATGGCTTCTTTCAAATCCCATATTTCCTCGCGCATAGTCTCCATGGCGTAAGTCTTGATCGTACGCATCTTTTCGTCGAGATCGATCTGAAGCGGTTTAACCCTGGCATACTCGCTTTTGTAGATGTGCCTGCGTTCATGCCCCTCCCGGAGCTTCTTTCCCGAAAGAGCCTTTTTATTTTCAATCTCTTCCAGCTCATCAATTCGGTCCTTCAGTTTATCTCTTTGATCCTCTGTACGTTTGTCGAAAGGATTAATGTAGAGTATTCTGTCGTAAAGACTCAGTGCTTTCTCGAGCTCGCCGTCCTGGAGCGCCATATTGGCCTCATGCTGATAGCCCTCAATCTCCATCCTCTTTTCCCTGGCCTTGATTTCTTTAATCTGCTCCCCGGCCTCGAAATACTCGGACGGGCCTTCAGGTATTTTCGCCAGTTGCTCCATCGCTTCCTTGGCTTTTCCCTGCAAGGCAAGCTTCTTGCCTTTTTCGAGATATGAACGGTACTGCGCTTTTTGGGCTTCACCTTTTCTTAATGTTTCCAGCTCCAGAGACTGTTTTTTCCACAGGGTATGGCCCGCAAAACCGAGGAGAAACAGGATAACGAACGTTGAAACCGTGACGATTGAAACAAGCAGCTTGTGGCGTTTGACATACTTGCCGGTCCGATACCAGAAAGTCGCGGCCCTTGCCTCAATCGGCTCGCCCTTGATGTATCGCTCGATATCGTCCCCAAGAGCCTGCGCGGTCTGGTAGCGGCGCGAGATTTCCTTTTCCATCGCCATGAGGATGATGGTCTCGACATCCTCGGCGACTTTGGCGTTCCTTTTTCGCGGCGGGATGACGTCGGTATCCATGACGTTTCGCAGGACCTCGAAGGCGGTCTTCCCTTCGAAGGGCGGATAGCCGGTCACCAGCTCGTAGAGGACGGCGCCGAGTGAATAGACGTCGGCCTGCGGGCCGAGGTCCGCAATCTTGCCCGCGGCCTGTTCGGGCGGCATGTATTTCGGCGTACCGAGCACCATTCCCGCGACCGTGCGCGCCTGCTCGTCGCCGAGGTCTTTGGCCAGGCCGAAGTCCATCACCATCGGTCGGTCGCTCTTGTCTATCATTATATTCGAGGGCTTGATATCGCGGTGAAGAATGCCGTGCTGGTGGGCGTACTCGATCGCATCGGAGACTTCACGGATAATTTCGAGCGAGCGCTGGACCGGTAAGCGCTCCTTCTTCATGATGTGCGAAAGGTCCGGACCGTCGATGAAGTCGAGCGTGAAATAATGGACCCCGTTCTCGATACCGACGTCGTGAATACCGACTATGTTCGGATGCTTGAGCTTCGCCGACGCGGACGCCTCGAGGTAGAACCGGCGCACCTGGTCTTCCGTCGCGTTCTCACCGGCAAGCAGAACCTTGAGCGCCATCTGGATATCAAGATCGGGGTGGCGGACCTTGTATACGATTCCCATACCGCCGCGGGAAAGCTCTTTTATTATTTCATACTTCCCGAACCGCTTTGCGCCGGACGCGGTGCGCCTCAGGCCGACCTTGGCTCCCATGGTCTGCATCGAACCGCTGATGCTCGGCGGCAGGGGCGTGGTCCGCGAAGAAGGCGGCGCGCCCATCGTAGGGCCCTTGGTGCCGGCAATGGTCGGACCGGTGGCCGACCCGGTCCCCGCGCCCACCGTCGGAATGTTAATCGTCTCCAGCGTGGACCTGCTGCCGGAGCCCGTTTCTCTGGAGTCATCCTGGCCCCCCGGCACCCCCGGTACGGCCGGCTCGGAACCGGCAACACCGGGGACCTGCGTCCGCCTGGAAGAGCCGCTTGACGGAGTGGAATCGACGGCGGGATGCGCTGCAACAATCGCGTCCTGCACAAGCTGGATGGTGGCATCAGCCGCCTGGGCGGCAATGTCCGCCGGCGTTCCCGCGTCGCCGCCGAGCGTCGCGTCCTGGAACATATCGAAGCTGGGGAGGTTTTCCAGAATTATGGTATCGGCAACCATCAGCATTTCACCTTCCAGGACGTCCTTATCCTCCTTGCTGATAACGCCGCGTTGAACCAGAAAGCTGCCGAGTTCTCCGGGATTTCCTTCACTAACGAAATCGCGAAGTGTACTCTGGAGGGTGTCGATATCGGAGTAGCCTTTTTCGACAACTAACTTTGCAATAACAATGTCTTCTTTAAGGAGCATAAATCATAGTCCTGAAGAAGGCTTGAGGCTTGAGACCTGAGGCCTGAGTTTATAAAATTCCATATACCTCAAGCCTCAGGCCTCAAGCCTTAAGCCTATCCTATATTGCGCCGCGCAGGATCGAATCCAGCTTAACGCAACTTCTCGGGAACGGGTTTCTAGTGCCCTCTTCGGGCAGCAGCTCGCCCGCCAGGAACTTCCTTATCCGGTCGACCTTGTTGGGGTCGGCGCCTTCGAGCTGGGGCACGAGCCTGCTTGCAATAGCCCAATCCAGGGCGCCTGTAAAGACGCGGTCGTCCTGGGTCGATGCAATATACGCGCGGGTAAGGAAGGCGCGGATCAGGTCGATAAAGGTCGCCGTTCCAACCTCTATTCCGACGGCCAGCTCGCCCGGGGAATCCTCCTCGTAGCGGATGAACTCGATGAGGCGCGTCGTGACCGCGACGGTCCGCCCGGCCGGCGTCGTATCATTGGGCGCAACCCCGCCCTCCCGCGACTCGATAAGCAGCATCGACTCGGGTATCTCGTCGGGGACGAGGCGCTTGATGCGGACGTCGCGCAGCGCCTTGCGTGTAACGAGCGCGGTCTCTTCGGTGAACGTTATCTGCGCGCCCACCCGCTGCGGAACGCCGATGTGGATAAACTGGAAGCGGCGCGACAGCGCCTGGGACATCTCGAAGACGAACTCCTTGTCCACGGAGTTCAGGGTGCCGAGAATGCGGTACTTGCGCGGAAGATACATCACCTTGTTCTGCGGTTTGTCCTGGAAGCCGAGGTAGAAGTCGGCCTTGTCGGGGTTGCCGAGGATGGTGAAAAGCTCGCCGAAATACCGGTCGGGCCGTCCGCGGGATATCTCGTCGATCACAAGCCACAGGCCCTGGGGTTCCCCCTCTATTTCCTCGTGCCCTTCTTTGGAATATATCTTCCGTGCTATCTGTTTGCAGCACTCGATAACGGAATGTGAGAAATGGCCGTTGTTGGGGCGCACGACCTCGTGCCCGTCCTCGACGCCGACATTAAGGCCGCCTATCACGTCGAAGGTCGACCAGTCCTCGTTAGCCGTTACGACGTGGACATTGCAATTGAAAAACATCTCGGCCATCAGAATGGCGAGCTCGGTTTTACCGGTGCCGGGCGGGCCTTCAAGAACGACGTGCGAGTGCAGGAGCGCGGTAAAGATATCAAGAATCACTTCGCGGTCAATTGCGAGGCGTTCCTGAATCTTCTCTATCCTGTCCTCGACGTCGGGTTTCAGGAGCGGAATGTCCTTGAAATACTCCGTGAGCGAGTAATTCTCATCGATGTCTTCCGCCGCGGGGATGAAATCCTCGCGTTCGAGATCAAGTTCATCGAGTATCCGGTCAGGCATCAGTAAGACTCTCCCGCCTGGGCCAGGCGGCGATAGCGTTCCAACCTCACGCGCGAACGCCCGTTCTCAGGGTGCGTACCAAGTTCGATCACCCGGTATATCCAGCGGAGTTTTTCCGGAAAATCCACAGGGTCCCGGTCTTCCAGTACGAACTTGACGAAGCCGTCAATCCGGATTTTCCTGCCCAGATCGATAGGCGCAAGATAGAACGGGGGTTCAAGCACATCCGGGGATTCAAGCGCAATCAGCTGTACTTTCTGCCGGCTCGAGTACCTCTGCTCGAAGCCGAAATCGAAAGAAGTATAATAGTTTGTCCACTCTATTACCTGGTCTTCATAAGAGACCTTCGGGTTGAATATGAAATAGCGCGGCCCGTACTGCCCCAGGAGATAATCTATCATGCGCGCACGATGTGAGTCCTCCACGCGCCCGGACAGCGAGGTCAGGTAGAAACCCTCGCGGACGCGGAACCCGGCCCCTTCGTGCACCAGCCATGACCGCCTGACCTCGAGCAGCTCGGTGTACGATGCAACGGTGAGGAATTCCCGGAAAGCCTCAACCATCGGGCCCATGGGAGAAGGCGGCTCTCTTCCCGCGCGCCTGGCGCCGATTATAGCGGAGGCGACGGACGGCATCTGGGCCTGGTTGTAACTGGGGAACACCCAGGATTCGAGCTCAGCACCGCTCACATACTTCTCGTACCGGTCGATCGACTCGAAGGTCTTAATCAGGTCCAGCAGGAACAGGAACGGTTTTACGAGCACTCCGGCATTAATCGCCGCCTGGACCTGCGAGATGTCGCCGCCGATTCCATGCGGGATCTGGAATTTGGCAAGCTGCATCAGGTAAAACTTTTTCAGGTCGTTCGGGTTGCGGAGCGACCACGACCCCGCGGCCGAAAGAGGCGGCAGATGCTCGTCGGGCCTGTTCTCGAAAACACCCAGTGCGTCACCCCAGCGGCGAACGGTATAAAGCAGGTCCATCATCTCACGCGGGCTCATGTTAACGACCTGGTCCGGCTCAACAGGCAAAAGGCGGGCCTCTCCGAGCCGAATGAGCAGGGGACGCACGACCTCGGTCGGGTCTTTCCCGGCCACATCGTTGAAGGCATCGAGATATATCGGAAGACTCTCCGGCCGGCGCGCCAGATAGCCGAAATCCAGGTTTCCATTCCAAGAAATCGTCATAGAATTAAACCCCGGTTGTCACTAGCCCGGAGGGGGTTCCGTTTGCGTATCCCACCCGGGAGACTCCTCGTTTCCCTGTTCACCTTCCGGTGGTTTGGGCTGCAAATCAATCGGATCGCCGCTACCGTCATCCGGGCGCGGCGGTATTGCCATCGTTTCACTGCCGAAAATTTCGTCTTCTGCGGATATAGCTTCGCCCGGCACAGCTTCTCCGGGAAACTGCCCGGCCCCGTATCCATCCGGGGGCTGGCTGGGCTGCATATCAATCGGAGCGCCGCTGCCGTCATCGGGGCGCGGCGGTATTGCCATCGTCTCACTGCCGTAAATATCGGTCTCACCGGGCGGGGGTGCATCCAACGCCCCTTCCTGCACCTTCGGCATTTCCTGAGTATCGCTTTCCGAAATCTGGGCGGCAGTCATGTCCACAACTCCGTCAGGCTCTACCGGAATTTCCTGCGTATCGCTCTCACTTAGTTGCGGCTGATCCCAGGCATCCATGGGGCCCTGGTCGGGTGTCTCGCCCGGGGAAGGAATAGCCATAGTCTCATCACCGAAGATATCGGCACCGGCCTCAGGTTGCTGACCGGCTTCGTAACCCGGCTGGGGTTGCTGCTGAAAGTCTTCCTGGCCCGGCTGGGGTTGCTGCTGAAAGTCTTCCTGGCCCGGCTGGGGTTGCTGCTGCTCAAAGTAATCCTCGGGCTGCTGGTGCTGAGGCTCATCCTACGCATCATAAACCGCCTGCCGCTCATGATAATCTTCATAAGCCGGCTGGGGCTGCTGGTAACCTTCGTATCCCGGTTGGGGCTGTTGATACTCATCATACTCCGGTTGCGGCTGCGCCTGGGTGGCATCCGCACCTGCACCGAGCTGTAAATCAACAACCTCCCTGTCAGGGGTCGACTCCTGCTGCATGCCGAGCTGCGCTTCGGCGGGGGGTATAGCCATGGTTTCGGCGCCGTAGATATCCTGCTCCGCGGCATCGGGCGGCAGCGGTTCCGGGGGAGGCGGGGCGGTTGGTGGAGCTTCCTGCTGATCTACGCCGTTGAATATTCCCATCGCTTCGTGGGTACCGACCAGGTCGGAATCTCCCGCGACCTCCTGAGGTGACATAGCAATCGTATCCATATCGGAGATAGCGGCGGTCTGGCTGCTTCCGCTGCTTCCGCCCGATTCCGACGGCGACATCGCAACAGTGGGCGACGAGTGGATGTCAGAACTGCTGTCAGCGAATTCGCCTAACCTGCCTGAATCGGTGGCAACGACAGTCCGGCGGCTGGAACCGGACACCGGGGGCTGGGTTGGCGGATACGCCGCAGTCCCCGCAAGGGTTCCACTATCGGACTGTACGGGAACAGGGGTGGGCACCTGCTGCGGCAGGCGCAACGCCTCGGCCCTGCGGGCGGCTTCCGCCTCGGTTATTGCGTCTCCCGGTTTTGTCGGCATGATAACGGGCCCAACGCCTTCAGCGACATCCATCACGCATCTGAAACCCAGGTCAGCGTCTTTCATGCGGTCATAGGCCTTGGAGTATGCGCCTACCCGCAGACCCAGCGGGCCGCAATAAAAGGAACCGCCTTTTACTATACGGAAAGACTCTATGGTCTCTTCCTCAATGCGCGTAATGGTGTCGGCGGTCCATTCCCATATGTTTCCGCACATATCGAGGCACCCGTATGGGCTGACCCCTTCGGGATGTGCGTGAACCGGCGTTGTGTCGCGCAGGGGTGAAAGCAGCGAATGGCACGCTTCAGCCTTGAAGGCATTTCCCCAGGAATAGATAAGGCCGTCAGGCCCGCCGGCGGCTTTTTCCCATTCCCATTTCGTCGGCAGGCGCTTGCCGCACCAGTCCGCATATCTGGCCGCATCGTGCCACGATATGCCTGTAACCGGGTGGTATTCCTTACCGGGAGGGATTTTGCCTTCAACCCAGTGTTGAGGAATAAGACCGCCCGTTTGATGCAGGAACTGTTCGAATTCCTTATTAGTCACGGGAAATCTATCGACAGCATAAAACCTGACATGAATCGTCTCGGTCCGCTCGCCTTCAGGGGAGGCAAAAGTCCGGGCGACGAACGGTCCTTCTTCGATGACAATCATCACGCCAAGGTCTTCCGGCTTATCGGCAAGTACTTCTTTTTTGGCTCCCGCGACATCCTGCGGAGCAGAATCGATATCAATCTCGGCGGCAAGAAGCTTCTGCTCGATGATCCTGGTCTCTTCGGACGAAAGAAACCCCTCCATCATCACTATCCGGCTTACGCGCTCATAGCGGGACGAGGAATTCAGGACTTCCTGCTGTATCTCACGACACCTTGTCGCCTCATCGACGGTCAGGAAACCCTCGGAGGTAGCCTGCTCGAGGAAGGCGACATCCTGCTTCATAAGCATCTCAAGCGCAGGTGAGGTGATCTGATCATGCATCAGTTTACCGGTCCTTTGGTCATTCGGTCATTCGGTCATTCGGTCATTCGGTCTTTCGGTCAATAGGTATTTCG
>SOJX01000137.1 GCA_004376375.1 Planctomycetota bacterium | reverse complement strand
CTCGTATGCCTGCCGCCCGACTTTCGACTGCACTAGCCCTTCCGCGACGGCTTTTATCATGCCGCCCTGCTTTTCGATCTCGGCGAGCTCTTCTGCGATTTTTTCCTCCATCGCGTCCGTCATCGACTCGACGAAGTAACTTCCGGCAAGCGGGTCGACGGTGTCGGCTGCGCCGATTTCATCGACGAGGAGCTGCATCGTGCGGAGCGAAATCGTCGCCGCCTTTTCGGTCGGGATGGTGTATGCCTCGTCGTACGAGCAGAGCGCCATCGTCTGCGTGCCCGAGAGCGCCGATGCAAGCGCGTAATATGCCGAGCGGACGATGTTGTTTTCCGGCTGCTCGATGGTGAGTCCGCCGCCGCCGCCGCCCGCGATCATTCGGACGAGCATCGACTTCGGATTTTTCGCGCCGTATTTTTCCTTGAGCATTTTTGCATACATGCGGCGTCCGGCTCGGAACTTCGCGATCTGCTCCCACATGTTGCCGAAGATGTCGAAGTTGAACGAGAGGCGCGAAGCGAAGTGGTCGATGTCGATTCCGCGCGCCAGCGTTTCCTCGATGTACGCGGCGGCGATTGCGAGGCCGTAAGCCATTTCCTGCGCGGGCGTGGCGCCGGACTCGCGGATGTGGTAGCCGCAGACTGAGACGGGCGAGTATTTCGGCAATTCGTTCGCGCAGTATTCGATCGTGTCGATGACGAGTTTCACGGACGGCTCGACCGGATAAATCCATGTGCCGCGTCCGACGAATTCTTTCAGGATATCGTTCTGTGCCGTACCCCTTAATTCTTTCAGGTCATAGCCGCGCTTCTCGGCCATCGCGGCGTACATGGCGATCATGACCGTCGCCATGCTGTTTATAGTGAGCGAAACCGTGATTTTATCCAGCGGGATGTCGGCGAAGGCGACTTCGAAGTCTGCGAGGGAGTCGACCGCCATTCCGACGCGGCCGACCTCGCCGGTCGCCATGTCGTGGTCGGAGTCGTAACCGTTCTGCGTCGGCAGGTCGAAGGCGACGTTCAGCCCGGTCTGGCCCTGGTCGATAAGGAACTTGAAGCGCTCGTTGGTTTCCTCGCACGTGCCGAAGCCGGCGTACTGGCGCATGGTGAACGGGCGTGCGCGGTACATCCACTTGTGGATTCCGCGGGTGAACGGGTATGCGCCGGGCTCGCCGATCTTCTCGGCCGGGTCCCAGTCCTTGAGGTCGTCCGGCCCGTAGACCGGCCTGACCTCGATGCCCGATTCCCACGTGCAGGGCCTGATTTTGATTTCTTTTTTCGGTTTTTTATCGCTCATGACGCGAGCCCCCGGAGGGTTTCGGTGATTGTTTCAAACCGCGTGCCGGTGTTGAGGACGGCTGCGACGCCCATCTCTTTCAGTTTCATGTGGTCGCGCTCGGGAACGTTGCCGCCGACGACAACCGTTTTTTCAGTGCCGTATTCCTTCATCTTCGCGAAAAGCTTTTCGGTCAGCGGAACGTGGGCGCCGGAGAGGATTGAGAGGCCGATGATATCGACGTCCTCCTCGACCGCGGCGTTTATTATGGCGTCGATCGACTGGTGGAGGCCGGTGTAGATGACCTCGAAGCCCGCCTCTTTGAGGGCGTGCGAAACTACTTTCGCGCCGACGTCGTGGCCGTCGAGACCCGGTTTTGCGACCAGCACGCGGATGGGTTTTTCAATCATGTTTATTCTCCGGAAAATTCCCAATAGCTATACAATTTCTGGGAAAACATACCACCAAGTAGGTTCCTTAACGCCAATTTCCATAGTAGGCAACGACACAATTTTTAATGTGTTTAACTCTAATGTTTCAGCGTTTTCTTTTGGTAATTCAAACTCGTATTTAAATGGCAAAACCCTGTCGGGTTCTTTAGCATGGATTTCCAATAAAATTTTATAAGAGCCTTCCTTCCAATAATTTATTCTTCCTAATTTTGACCAAGCATCTACTTGAGTTTGATCTTTTTCATATTTTTCCAAAATCTCCATTGCTTCCATTTCGGTATCTTTCTTATCGATATAAATTACATGTGAGCTATCTTTCTGCTTTTCTTTTAAAAGTTCAATAAAGCGATCGTATGCCGGTTTCAAAACCTTCTCAATCTTTTTTTGAGTGCTTGAATCCCCGAAAAAGACATTCATTACTTTTGGATTATTCGTTGTTACAATAAACCCAGAAGCCAGTTCTAACTCCAAATCACTTCTATGTGTTTTCGAAAGAAAGATTACATTTGGGCGAAAAAATAACCATTCAAATGAATGTTCAGAATTGTCTTCCTTAGAAATTACTTTTAAATTTATTCTTTCTATAAATACATCTTTGCGTATTGCTCTAAAAGTTCCTCTAAGCGCTAAAGTAGGGCCAAAATTATTATAGCTAATCTCAATTCTGGGATTAACGTAGAATTCTATTTCGCCTTTTCGAAAATATCTTCTCCATATTACTGCAAACCAAAATTCGATTACGCCTAAAAAAGCGAGTATAAGAGCTCCCCATCCGATCCAATTGGTAGATGTTGATGAATCATTAGCCACAGCCATAATAATAATCATCTGATTACTCCCAATAATGGGAAATAGATAGGTAGAAATCGAGTTCTATATTATCATGCGGGGGCACGGCATGCCGTGCCCACGTATGATTCTATCAGAAAAGGGCGGACACACAGGTCCGCCCCTACATACCTGCAGACCCGCGAACCTACAAACCTATCGACATTCCGCCGTCGACGAAGAGGTTCTGGCCGGTGATGAAGCTGGCCTCGTCGGACGCCAGGAACAGCGCGGCCGCGGCGATCTCTTTCGGTGTGCCGATACGGTTGAGCGCGACCTCGCTCTTGATGAAGTCGTAAATCTTTTCCGGCACGCCTTCGAGCATCTGCGTGTCGGTGGCGCCGGGCGAGATCATGTTGACGGTGACGCCCTTGCGGCCGTACTCGAGGGCGAGCGTGCGGGTGAGGCCGATGAGGCCGGCCTTCGACGAGGCGTAGTTCGCCTGGCCGACGTTGCCTACGATGGCGATTGAGCCGGTGTTGATAATGCGGCCGGACTTCCTGTCGGTCATGATGGAGGCGACGGCCTGGCAGCAGAGGAACGCGCCCTTGAGGTTGACGTTCAGGACCATGTCCCACTTTTCGACGTCCATTTTCTTTGAAATCGCGTCGCGCGTGATGCCGGCGTTGTTGACGAGTATGTCGACCGTGCCGAACTCGGAGACTGTTTTCTCGACCATCGCTTTTACGCTGTCGGGGTCGGCGACGTTGCACTCGACGGCGATTGCGGTGCCGCCCGCGCTCTTGATTTCTTCGACAACTTTCTGCGTGCCCTCGATAGCGACGTCGCAGCATGCGACCTTTGCGCCGTGCGCGGCGAACATTCTTGCCTCGGCGGCGCCGATGCCTTTCTCGTGCGAGACGCCGGTGATAATGGCGACCTTGTCCTTCAAATCGCAGCAAGTCATGGGAACCTCCTTATGTTTTCGTGTTCTCGTTTCTCGTGTCTCGTTTCTCGTAGTAAAACATTTTTATTCAGCGCCGAGCAAGCTCGACCGCTAAACGAATTTCCGATTTCTTTTCTCCTCTTCTCCTCTTCCTTATCCCGTATCCCGTATCCCTTATCCCGTTTCCGGCTTCGTTCCGAGCATGAGGCAGTCCCACTCGGAATCGACGCAGACCGTGCCGTCCTGCTTCACGACGTTGCAGCCGTATGTGATTTTTCCGAAATCCCGCTTTTCCTTGAACTCGTGCATTTTGTTGACGGTGATTTCAAGCGTTATCGTGTCGCCGGGGAAGACGGGCGCGGTGTACTTTATTCTCTGCTCGACAAGGGCGAAGGTCGTTCCCTCAAAGATTCTGAGCTGGTTTGCGAGCCCGGTCGCCATGGAAACGACGAGCATTCCGTGGGCGATGCGTGTTTTGAACATGCCCTTTTTTGCGGATTCCTCGTTCACGTGGAGCGGGTTGAAATCGCCGGCCAGCCCCGCGAACTGGACGATATGCGCTTCCGTGACGGTAAACGACGCGCTGGTGAATTTCTGGCCTTCTTCGAACTGGTGGTAGGTCAGCCCTGCGAACTCGTATGGCATTGGGGCCTCCTTTGAAAAAAGTTTGCAGTTTTAGAGAGAAGAAAAAGTATATGAAAACGTCAAATAGGTGTCAAGCTAATTTGCGGATGCCGGGATGCTCTTTCGCGTAAACCTTATCCTTTTGACATGTGTCGTGACTCAGGATATACTATATTCGGTAATGCCCGGCAGCGCCTGATTCTGGGAAAGAGACTGGAATGGCCCGTATTTTCACTTCCTGTATCGTTGTTATAACCGTTTTGTGCCTCGCGCCCGCCGCCCTGGCGGCCGGCAAGTTCGATAGATACTATGACAGGGGCGTAGAGGCGTATCAGCAGAAGAAATATATTAAAGCGATCGAATGGTTCAAGAAAGCAGCCGCCGCCAGGAGCCGGAGACCGGAGCCGTACGAAGGAATCGGACTCTGCCATCTTTATTTGAAAGAATACAACGCTGCCGCCAAAGCTTTCAGAAAAGCTATAGAGTTCGATCCCAATAATCCGAAATACTACCGGCATCTCGCCCACGCCTACGCGAAGCAGAGGAAGTTCGACAAGGCTATTGAAACATATAACAAGGTGTTGAGTTTAGACCCCGACGATATTGTCTGCCGGTACAACCTTGCGCTTGTACTGGATAATGCCAGGGATACGACCAGGGCGGAGGCCGAATACAAGAACGTTCTTTCTCGAATCGGTAAAGCAATTTCGTTGGCGAAGAAGAACAGCGATGGCAGTGAGCTGAAGAAACTGCGCGGAATCGCGCTGACTGTGAAAAAGAGCCTTGCCATATTGTATTACAACGGCAAAAAGTACGCTGAGGCCGCCGCGATTCTCGATAAGGCGGTAAAGGCTCATCCACAGAATCCGGAAATATATTACCTACTCGGAGCCGTTACCCTTTCCCTCGGCAAGCCGAATGAAGCGATTAAACATCTGAATATCGCGATAGAGCTGAATTACGATAAACCCGCGGAAGTTTATCATAAGATCGGAAATGCTTACGTTGATCTGAAGAAATACGACGATGCGATAAAGGCCTACAAAAGGGCGATATTTGAAAGCCCCTCTTACGGCCGGGCCTATTACAACCTCGGGGAGTTGTACAGGTTCAAGAATGAATTGAAAAAGGCGCTCGATATGTATGAAACGGCTGCCGCTGCCGCCAGCATGCGGGATGATCCCTCACCCTGGCGCGGCATCGGCAGTGTGCGATACGAGCAGGACAGGCTTCTCGAGGCCGAAGAGGCCTTCAGAAAGGCCGTCAGCCTCGAGCAGGGCGACCGGAAGACGCTTATCGACCTCGCAAACGTACTTTCCGACCTCGGCAATTTCAGCGGCGCGCTCAGTGAGTTGAAGTATGTAAAAGCGCTCGGCGGCACGCCCGAGCTTGAAACTCTTATCGCAATCACCGGGAAACGGCTCGAGCGGCGAAAAGCCGGCCCCGTGAAAAAAGAGGAGCTCGAACAGGGCCGCCTCTGGAGCAAGGCCTGGATCGCCAGCGGGAAGCGTTTCAAAGTCAGGTCGAACACGACTCCCGAGCTCTGCGAGGAATACCTGGAAATACTCGAGCGCGTAATGAAGTTGTATATCAAGGAGTTCGATATCCGCGTTGATACTGACAAGGGAATCACCCGGGTTTATGTTTTCAGCCGGCGGGAAGATTACCGCCGGTTCTGCAGCGAAACCGCGCCGAAATTGTCCGGCGCCGCCGGGCTTTTCGACCCGAAGCGCAGGATAATTGCCCTTTATCGGAAACGCGGCATTCTGCCCGACGGGACCCGCGAAGTGCTTCAGCACGAGGCCCTTCACCTCGCAACGTACCTCGCCTTTCACAGGAACCTGCCGGGCTGGCTCGCGGAGGGGCTTGCCGAGTGTTACGAGCGCCTCACCGTCGGCGCCGACGGCCGGGCGTCCCGGCCGGGCGTTCATCCGGCGCATATTAAAACGATTAATAAACATATCGTGGAAAAGAAGATGCTGACTATGCGTCAGATGCTGGATTCGGACCGCGAAAGGTTTTTCGACTCGCGCGATTCCATTTACTATGCCCAGTCGTGGGTCCTGGTGCATCTTCTTAAGACGGAACATTCGTCCGCGTTCGATAAAATGCTTTCGGGCATCCGCCGCGGGCAGGAACCCGAAAAGGCCGTCGACCGTATGATGAAAAGGATTTTCGGCTCCGACGCGGCGCTTGAAAACGCGTGGAAGCTGCATTTCAAGTCGCTTGCCGAAAAAGCGAAGAAAGAAAAGTAAGGGATACCGGATACGGGATACGGGATAAGGGATAAGGGATAAGGGAACAAGGAAACAAGGAAACAAGGAAACAAGGGAATAAGGGAATAAGGGAATAAGGGAATAAGGGAATAAGGGAATAATAATATATATTTAGCGGCGCAGCTTGCTGCGCGTTAATAAATAAAAGAATAACGGCGAGCAAGCTCGCCCGCTAAATTGGGATACCGCGCTGAGGGTAATTTATTAATCGGAGGAAGAATGAAAAAAATCTGGTTGGTTGTATTTATTTTATTTACTGTTGGTTCTTTTGTGACTTTTTCTTATTCGGCCGAGCCGAAGAAGAACGCGCCTTTAAAACCGGAGAAAAGCGGCGCAAAAAAGGGAACACTCCCGCCCGCAAAACCAATACAGGTGGCCATCGGCGCCAACGTCTGCATCGGCGACGTCATGACTTCTTTCCCGTCGCCGGGCCCGCGTCCGACCGGTCTTGCGTGGGACGGGAAGGCCCTCTGGCTCGCGGAGAAGAAGACGCGGAAACTCTATTGCCTGGACCCCGAAACGGGAAAAGTTCTCAAGTCGTTCGAAGTTCCCCTGATTGAGCCGACGGGCCTCGCATGGGACGGAGAATACCTGTGGGTGATCGATTCGTTTACTAGGCAGCTCGGCATCGTCGATACGGAAAAGGGAAAGGTCGAGACGCAGATAACGCCGTTTTCCAGCGGGCCTTCGCCTTTCGGGCTGGCATGGCTCGATAACATGGCGTGGATAAGCGACTCGAGGGCCGACGCCATAACGGGCTACCGTCAGAGCGGGTGGCCGCACGTGCGCATACCCGGTCCGACCATCCAGCTCGGCGGGCTCGCGGTGATGGGTGAATATTTCTGGTGTTCCGACCGCATCCGCGACCGGATTTCGCTTATAACGCGGGACGGCGAGGTGTTGTGCGAGATCCCTTCCCCGGGTCCGCACCCGACCGGGCTAGCATTTGACGGCGATCATTTGTGGGTTGCCGACTATGAGACGGATAAAATCTACAAACTCTGCATCAACGGCGGCAACCCGATACGTCTTGGGAAAGAGCAGAAAGTCGAGGTTGAATACTATGCCCATGTCGTAAACAGGGGCAGGGTGGCGGTGAAGTCCGCGGACGTGTTTTACCCCATTCCGGTCGACATGCCGGGGCAGAGAATTCTCGGAAATGTGACGTTTGACCCGCAGCCTGCCGAGATACTCACGGACCAGTGGGGCCAGCGCGTTGCACGGCTTAGCCTCACGGATATCGGGAAGGAATCGGTGAAGGCGGCGACGATGACGATTCGCGCGGCGATCCGCAGCGTGCGGATAGTCATCCTCCCCGAGTCGGTCGGCAACCGCAGCGAAATTCCCGAGGACGTCAAAAAGCTTTACCTCTCGGACGACAAGATGTACCAGATCGAGCACCCGATACTCAAGAAGGCCGTGAAGGAATGCTTCGGTAACGAAACCAACCTTTTCCTGGGGACGCGGACCCTCGTCAAGTACCTGAGCGACAAGATCACCTTCAACCTCGACGGCCGGTGGAACAACGCCTCGCAGGTGCTCAGGCAGGGGCACGGTTCCTGTTCGGAGTTTACTTACGTTTTTATCGCGATGGCCCGCTCGTGGGGTCTGCCCGCGCGGTACGTCGGCGGAACGCTCATGCGGGGCGACAAGGCGTCGATAGATTCGACTTACCACCGCTGGCCCGAGGTTTATATTCCACCCTACGGCTGGGTCGCGGTCGAGCCGAGCGTCAGGATTCGATACGGCGCGCAACTCGCGGACTTTATCGGATACGTCGACGACAGGGCCGTTATCACGACAATCGGCGGCGGCAATTCAGACTACGTGAAGTGGACGTACATTGCCCGGCTTGCCAACGTGGAGCCGGAGGAAGCCCGCGTCGGCGTCCGGACATCGACGGAGTGGCAGCCGCTGAAGGACGAAGAAAAACCTGCGAAACCTGCGAAATAACGGCGTCGAATGTAGGGGCAAGGCATGCCTTGCCCCTACATCTTCGCATTATCCATGTATTTAAAATCCGATTGACTTCGGGTTTCATGCAAGTTATAAATATAAACTGAAACTTATCGTGCTGATTGTTACTCTCTGATATTATAGTTAGCTACGACCGCAGGAAGCCGAGCGCCTGAAAATGAAATTCTACTTCCACGGAGCCGTCCGAAACGTCACCGGTTCACGCCATATAATCGAGACCGACGGGAAACGCCTGCTTCTGGACTGCGGCATGGTCCAGGGAAAGCGCAAGGTCGCAAACGAGCGCAACCGCGCCTTCCTGTTCGACCCGAAAAGCATTGACGCGGTCGTACTCAGCCACGCGCATATAGACCATTCCGGCTCGCTGCCCGTTCTGGTCCGCGAGGGCTTTGAAGGGCCGATCTTTACGCATTCTGCAACCGTTGACCTCTGCGAAATACTCCTCCGCGATTCCGCCTACATCCAGGAACAGGACGCGCATTACCTCAACAAGCGGTTGAGAAAAAAGGGCAAACCCCTGATAGAGCCCGTATATACCCAGGAAGACGCGGATGCGGTAATGCCGCGTTTCCGCCGCGTCGGTTACGAGGAATCGTTTGAGCCGCTCCCCGGTGTCAGGGCGGTCCTCCGCGATGCGGGCCATATCCTCGGAAGCGCGACGGTCACCCTGGAACTCGAAGGCACGCGTGTCATTTTCTCCGGCGACCTCGGCCGGCCGGGCATGCCTATCCTGCGCGACCCGCAGCCGCTGCCCGAGGCCGATTACCTTATCACCGAGACCACCTACGGCGACCGGCTGCACGAGTCGTCCGCCGACATGAAAAACCGGCTTGAAAAAATTATCGAGAAGGCCGTGAAGCGCGGCGGGCGGGTGGTTATCCCCGCGTTTTCCGTCGGCCGGACTCAGAACCTCATCTATTTCCTCAACGAGCTTGTCGAAAGCGGCGAACTGAAACGGCTGCCCGTGTTCGTCGACAGCCCGCTCGCGATAAACGCTACCGAGATTTGCCGAAAACATCCCGAGTGTTTCGACGGGGAGACCCTTTCGCTGCTTGAGGGCGGCGACGACCCTCTTGCCTTTAGAGGACTCAAGTATACCCGTTCGGTAAAAGAATCGAAGGCGATAAACGAAGTCGAAGGTTCCAGCGTCGTTATTTCGGCAAGCGGGATGTGCGAGGCCGGACGCATCCTCCACCATCTGAAAAACACGGTCTCCGAAAGACGAAACACGATCTGCATCGTCGGGTTTCAGGCGGAGCACACGCTCGGACGGAGAATCGTCGAAGGCAAGCGGGACGTCAGGATTTTCGGCGACCTCTATCCCCTCAGCGCCATGGTCGAGACCATGAACGGGTTCTCCGCCCACGCGGATTACCGGGAAATGCTGGATTTCTATGAGCCGCTGCGCGAGCGGTTGCGGGGCGTTTTTCTCGTGCACGGCGACCTCGGGCAGTGCGTGACGTTCGCCCACAAGCTCCAGGAAAAGGGCTATAAAGATGTTCTGGTCCCCGAAGAGGAAATCGCCTACGAAGTGGAACCGGCGAACGGCGGCGTCATCGGCGCCCCCAGCGTATTCAGCGCTCCGGAATCCAACGGCTCCTCCGAAGGCGGGGGAAGCTCCGGCCGCGGCGCGCTCCTGATTTCAATCATTCTTATTATCTGCGCGATCACCGTCGGGGCTATCGGATTCGCGTTTTCCCGAAAACCTGAACGAGGTACAGAGATACCGGTAAAGGAAACTGAAAAGAGCCTTACGGAACTGCTCGAGTATGGACGCGGGCGTTATAAAGAGGGAGACATCGGCCGCGGCGCTAAGGCTTTCGGTGAGGCGGCCGCGCTCGATTCGAAAGCACGGGAACTCATTGATGCGCTCATTGATATGGGTAAACGCGGAATAGGCGAAGCAAATACTGGAAATCTCTACAAAGCCGCTGTTCTTGATTCATTGGTCGGACTGGAAATCGGGCAGAGAATCCTTCAGGCAATCGAGACGGACATGCCGGAACCCGAGGCGAAGAAGCTTCGCATCGCGGCGTATCATGCGTTTACCCGCGCGCTCGAACTCAACAAGGGGTGGAGCTCGGAAAACCAGGCGCGGGAGCTGATGCTGGAGATTCCCCGCATAGCGCATGAGCTCAAGAGATACGAGGTGGAGCTGAAACACCTCGCCGACGCGGCCGTCCATTTCGGAAGCCAGTCTTTTCTTCACTTCTCAATCGGCCTTGCGAAGATGAATCTTTTCAAATACAGGGAGGCCGCCGGGGATTTCAAAAAGGCGATTGCGCTTAACAGCGACTGGGGGACCGGCTCGCAGGCCCACGGTCTTATCAACCTTGGAATCTGCTATCTCAGGCTTGAAAACTATGCTGTGGCCCGCGATACGGCTGGACGCGCGCTTGTGGTCGAGCCCATGAACACCATGGCGGCGCAGATATGGTTTGCAGCAAATGAGAAACTGCCGAAGTTGGAGAGAGAGTATTTTCCGCCCGTTCTGGTAGCCTGGAAGCACCTTCGCAAGGGCAGGATAGAAAAAGCCGCAAAGGAGTTCGGAAGGGCGGCGGCCCTGCTTCCCGGCAGCTCCGTGGTTGTCGATCTATTGGCCGTTGCTCTGGCCTATAAGACGGTGGATGATAATGCCGCCGAAATCCTTACCCGGCTGGGTACGGCTAACCCGCTTACGGCCCAGCGGACTGCACGGCGTCTCGTCGGCTACGCCAAGCTGGAGCGCAACCCCGAGAGAAAAAGGCTTTACCGTGAGCGCGCATCGATTGTATTTGATCATGCCCTGACCGGCGCCGGTTCCATGAACGAGCGGAATCGGGCCGAGCTTCTCGTTGACGCAGCCGAGAACAGTTGGAAACTGGATAGGAAATCCAAGGCCAGGGATTTGCTCGTGCGGGCGGCGGCAATGGATTATTTTGGTAATATTTCGTACGTCCACGCCAGGCTCGGAATGGTGGAGTTAGTGATCGGAAACGCCTCCGAAGCTGTAATGCATCTGGAACGTGCGATCGAGATCGGTAATCAATGGGGGCAATTCCGCAGAGCGGAGCCTGCGTACCTGTTGCTCGGCGAGGCAAACGAGAAGCTAAAGCGCAACCTGAAGGCGCGCGAAACATACGGCGACGCCGTTAAGCTTTTCCCGGGTTCGGAAAAAGCCAAACAGGGATGGCACAGGGCGAATAACGCCTTGGCCCCGAAACTGAGAAAAAAACCTCCATGGGAAGACTGATGGAGCGTTGCCGGAGATGAATATTTTTCCCGACTTGGAAGATTAACTTTGACCTGAAGGGGGTAATTAGGTTAAGCTAAAAGTTCACGTGCAGTCTGCTTGAATGCTCAGGAAGGAGACGCGCATGCCTGCCTCGTCATGGAAGCTCGTTCTGACCCAGGTTGACAAAAGACGGATTGCCGACGCCCGCGACTCCCTGCAGCATGCGCTGCAGATAGGCCAGGGTCAGGCAAACGACATCGTCAACCATATTCCGATCATCCTGCTCGACCAACTTCCATCCCGCGATCACGGTGAGGAGATTGTGGACCGGCTGGCCGATGTGGCGGCGACCGGCGCGAAGTTTGACGTAACCGACGAGCCCCTGCAGCATACGCCGAAGCTTACCTGGCCCGAGCTCCCAGCCATTGCGAGAAGCTCGTCGCAGAGAGTCAAGAGAGCTTCAGGGGACGACGAAGGGCACGAGCAGATAACGATGACGAAATTCAATTTCGTCGTCAACACCGAGCATATTTTCCTCTGCCCGGACTGCGGCGCCGCATGGCGCCTCACGCCGCTTACGCCGGAGGAAAAGGACGAGGCCTTTTCACAGCGTGAAATCGCGAGAATCCTCGAGCAGCGAAGGCCCAGCCCGCGCACCGCTTCGGGCAAGGTGACCGGCGGTGTCGATGAGGGCGTGGACAAGGATTTCGAGTTCATGGCGGACTCGTCGTCCGCGGTGGAATTCACCCCTGCGTCTTCGCCCGAGCCGACCGAGGCCGGGGAAGGCGCCATGAACATGAGCGAGTTCGAGGGGCGGCTCGACGATTACAAGGAATCACATTCCATCGAAAGCGATGAGGTCGAATACGTACCGGAACCCGAGCCGGCCCCGGCCGGCGGGGAAGAGGAGGCGGGGGAGCAGCTTTTCGTAGAACTCGAGGCCCTGCCCGAAGCGACGCCGCCCGCCGAAGAACCGATGGGCGCCCGCGTGGAGGACGTTGAAGTCGTTACCATCGAATCCGGGGATGCCGAAGCCTTCGAAGTCAGCGAGCCCATAATGCTTGATTCCATGGAAGGCGACCCCTCGGACATGGTGGACATTGTGGCGACCGCCAAGGCGACGGAGGTGGATGGCCTTGTCGAGCTTGAGGCCGTCGGTGCGAAAGACGCCGAAGGGAAATCGGGCCTTGACCCGAACGATGCGCTCAACCTGCTTGTGAAAACCAAGAAAAAACACGAAACGAAGCGTATCCAGGAGCGGAAGGGATCGAAAGCGGTCAAGCTCGACAGCGACAGACTGCCTGTGCTGGATGATGACGATGAGATGATGCCGCTGGAGCTGGAAGCTTCGGTTCCCGATGATGAGCCGACGGTGGAGGGAGACGTCCCGGTTCTTCCGCCCGTCGCGGACCATGTTCCCATTGAGGAGCCGCCGGTGCTGACGCCGGTTGAAGAAGAGCCGCCCGTGCTTATGCCCGTTGATGATGAAACGCCCGTTCTCGCGCCTGTGCCGGAAACCGGTGCGCCTGAAAAAAAGGCTGCGAAGAAAGCGGCCGCCAAGGGGCCGAAATCCAAGAAGGCCACGGGCGCGACCAAGAAGAAGGGTGCAGCCAAGAGCGGCAGTTATTCCTGCATTCTTTCAAAAATCTCGGGCAACAAGAAACGCAACAAGGCTGCAGGCATCATTTCCAAGTTGAAAAGCATTTCGAAAGACGACGCCATAGACATGCTCGACGGCTCCTTCATCAAGGTGCTAAAGGGCGTATCCAAGGACGAGGCCGACGCCGCGCTCGACAAATTCAAGAAAGCCGGTATCTCCGGCCGCGTAACGCGCCAGCGCAAGTAGCGTCAAGCGTCAAGCGTCGTTCAATTGTCAATTGAAAATTTACAATTGTAAATTGAATGACGCATGACGCATGAACAGACTTTAATCTGCATCCGCTGTAAACACGCCCGCTTCCCGGGCCCCGAGGAACAGTGCTACAAGTTCGGCGGCCTTATCTGCGAACGTTTCAACACCAACGTAG
The DNA here is from genome assembly GCA_004376375.1 of Planctomycetota bacterium. Classification (GTDB taxonomy): domain Bacteria; phylum Planctomycetota; class E44-bin39; order E44-bin39; family E44-bin39; genus E44-bin39. The sequence continues at coordinate 31,237 of SOJX01000137.1, read as the reverse complement.
GTAAATACGATAAATGCGCCGAGGTCCGGGCGAGGCTCGGGATTGACCCGGATGATGAGACGGGAAAGGTGCAGGACTCGTGAGCGAGAAAAGCGCACGCGAAGTTGCGGTTGGAGTGGTCCGGCGTCTGCGGGATGCCGGGCATGAGGCGTATTTTGCCGGCGGGTGCGTGCGCGACATGCTGATGGGGAGCGGGTCCTCCGATTACGACGTCGCCACGTCCGCGTTGCCCGATGAAGTCCGGAAGCTGTTCCAGAAATCCATTCCGGTAGGCGCGAAGTTCGGCGTGATTATAGTGCGCGAAGGTGAAGTAAACGTCGAAGTCGCCACCTTCCGCTCCGAGACCACCTACAGCGACGGCCGCCACCCGGACTCCGTCGCGTTCACCTCGGCGAAGGAGGACGTGCTGCGCCGCGACTTCACAATAAACGGCATGCTGTACGACCCGATCGACGACAAGGTTATCGATTACGTGGGCGGGCAGGAGGACCTGAAAGCGAAAGTCCTTCGCACGATCGGCGAGCCGCGTGACAGGTTCGGGGAAGACTTTCTTCGGATGCTCCGCGCGCCCCGTTTCGCGGCGCGGTTCGATTTCACCCTCGACGAAAAAACAGCCGACGCTATCCGCGAGCTTGCCGCAAGTATTACGAAAGTCAGCGCCGAGCGCATCCGCGAAGAGATAGTAAAGATGTTCGAGGGCCCGAATCCCGGCCGCGCGCTGACGATGCTGGATGAAACCGGGTTGCTCGAGCATGTCCTGCCCGAGGTTCATGCGCTCCACGGCGTGACGCACAAGCCGGGCGAGCACCCCGAAGGCGATGCGTTCGTTCATACCGTCGCGGCCGTTTCCGCGCTGCCTGAGAATCCGTCAAACGAACTCGCTCTCGCCGTCCTGCTTCACGATGTCGGCAAGGCGCCCACGTGGACCGGGGAAGTTGAGTCGCGTTTCGACGGCCATGACGAAAAAGGCGCAGAGCTTGCGAAGAAGATTTGCAGCCGCCTGAAGTGTTCGAATGCGGAGCGGGACGCGGTCGTGTGGCTGATCCGGCACCACGACCTGGGATTTGTTTATGATTCAAAATCAAAGGCCGGGTTGAAGAAGATATTTGCATCGCCTTTTATCCAAATGCTGTTTCAGGTTTTCGAATGCGATATTACCGCATCGCAATCACCACGCGATGTAGGGGCGGCCCCCCGCGGCCGCCCGGATAACGGGCAGGCGCGGCAAAACGGGCAGGCGCAGGGGCCTGCCCCTACAATCCCGCCGCATGAATTATTAGTTAATTTTATAAAGAAATACGAAGAACTGGAAGCCGAAGGTCTGAAACCCGAACCGCTGCTCACCGGCGAAGACCTTATCGCCATGGGCCACAAACCCGGCCCGGAGTTTTCAAAAGTCCTTTCCGAAGTCTACGATGCACAACTCAACGGCGAGATTTCCGACCGCGATTCCGCAATCGGGATGGCAAGAGAATTAATGGAATAAAGTTTTGTCCAGAGAATGTGCGCCGCTTGCCGGTATTTCGGAAATTAAATATTATCTCATGCAATTGAAAGGGGGCTGAAAGGGGGCTGAGTGAAAAAGATGTCCATTCTTCGCCTTCCCGTAGTTTCTGCAAGCGCGGAATACCTGGTCATGGGCCACCTTATGAGGCGCAATATACTTACGTATAAGGCCCCGCCTGGAAACGAAGGCTATGACCTGATATGTATTCACCCCGACCCGCGCCATAAGCGGCGTAAAGGCCAAAAGGCGCAAGTTCGCATACAGGTAAAAAGCCGATATGCTACCGATTGCGGTCCTGGATTCCCGCTCAAGCTGGAATCTCTGGACGCATTCGATTTCCTGATAGGAGTATTTCTCAACATTGGCAAGTTTCAAGGTAAAGACGGCGGCCTTACGGGAGCCCAGGAGCCTGCGTTCTTTACCTTCACGCCCAAGTTCCTGAGAAGGCACCATCAGGTTTCCGGCGGATGGCAAAAAGTAACGTTGCGGGGGCTTGGAAGAAGGATTGAGCGATACAGGAATGAGAACGGTTTCGAGTTAATTGCGAAAAAACTTGGGGTTGAACGTCCGCGCAAACTGAGAAAATGAGCATCGCCAATCCTGCCAATGCGTCAAGGCCTGTCTCGGGTTTTCTCTCTTGAACACCCGCTCAATCCATACTATCTGATAAAGTGATAATCTTTTGTCCGTTCGACGATAAATTCTTTGACAGAATTTTTTGTAAGCTGCCCTTTCTTCGCGCCGATGTGCTCGGCGACGGACGTGCCGTTGGCTGCGCCGAGGCGGATGGCTTTTTCGATATCGCCGTCGGAGGAGATGTAGCCGGCGAGGAACCCGGCGCCGAAGCCGTCGCCCGCGCCGAGTGTGTCGACAACGTTTGCGCCGAACGCGGGGAAGGAATAAATCGTTTTCCCGTCGGAGGCCTGGACGCCGCCCGCGCCGTCGGTTATTACGGTAAGGCCGGTGTCGGAGAGTTTTTCAAACGCGCCCGAGACGTTCCACGCCCACGGCTCCATGATTATCGCGTTTTCCGGGCACGCGGGGAGGCAGTCGCCGCAGCGGGTACACGTATCCTCGTGGATTGTGCGGATGCGGTCTTCGTCGCGCCTGAAAATGGATTGCGGGCAGGCCTTGATGCAATCCTCACAGAGATTGCATTTATCGTGGTCTATATAACGGCGTTCCGGCTCGACGCCGGTCAGCCGGGCCGCCTCGTTTTTGTTCAGGAAAACAATCTCCGCCTGTCTCAGGTATTTCCTGAGCGCTTCGTGCCCCTGCGCGAGCTGCTGGCTGCCCGGGTTCCATGCGATTTTGACTCTGTGTTTTTTGCATTCCTTGAACAGCCGGGCGATTATCGTGACCGAAATCCCGCGAAGGCTGGTCAGGTAAGCCCAGCGCGTGTTTTTAATAATTTCCCATGGAAATTCCCTTTCAGTTATCTCGGCGTTTGCGCCGCGGTAGGTGAGGACCGTACGGTCGCCTTCGAAGGAGTTTATAACCACGGAATAACCCGTGCGGTGCGTTTCGCTTGTGAGGTGGTTTGAAATATCGACCCCGAGGCCTTCCATTTCCAGAAGCACGTTTTTCCCGGCCTCGTCTTTCCCGATCTTGCCGAGAAAAGCGATGGAAAGCCCGAGTTTTGCCAGCGCACACGCAACGTTCGACGAACCGCCGCCGGTCGCGAACTCGATGCGGTCGACGTTGATCTTGCCGCCGTACTCGAAACCGAGCAGCTCTTTTTCGTGCAGCGCGTCGCGGATGGAGATTACCTGCCCGAGTTCGCTCCTTACGAAAACGTCCTGCGTCGCGCTCCCGATTGTTATTACGTCAAATTGTCGTTTGTCGTTTGTCATTTTGATTTCAGATTTCAGATTTCAGATTGCAGATTGCAGATTGCAGATTGCAGATTGCAGATTTCATATTGATAAAATCCGAAATCTGAAATCCGAAATCCGCAATCCGAAATCTTACCTGTCTCTCGTCCTTGCGCCGAAACCGCGCGGGTCGAGCTCCTTGAGCTTTTCAATCTGCGTCGGGTCGAGCACGGTCTGCGCTTTCTCGTCCATGGATTTGCGGACTTCGCGAATCTCTTTCCGGAGCGCTTCGATGTTTCCGTTCTCGAGGTAGCTGTCCCACGCCACGACGGCGCGTTTCAGGGTCTCGTCGAGGTATTCGTCGACCTCGCGTTCCTGCTCCGGGGTCAGGCGCAGCTCGTCCTTCCATTTCAGGTACTCGTCGCGCATCCGCAGCTTGATGTTGTTCGTGAAGTTCGATATCCGCCTCTTGCGGTCCTCTTCCCGCATCTTTTCGAGCAGCCCGCGGACGGTTTTCAACTGCTCCGGCGTGAACATGATTTCATCCGTGTCGGGTTTTTTTCTGTCGACTGATTTGAGAAGCGCGGCGAGGTCCGTCTCGGTGTCTGAGGCGTTGCCTTTCGATTGCGTTACGGCCGGCCTTTGTATCAGGGCCCGGATGTCTTCCTCGTTTTTTTTCACGCGTTTGCTGAGGCGTGAAAGCCGTCTTATCGTCGCGGCTTCTTTGACAGCCCTGTCGAAAGTGATTTCATCGGGGTCGGGTTCGGGGGAGGGGAGCCCGGCATTGCTCTCGAGCCTGGCGAGCCGGTTCTCCGTTTCTGCGCGCTCGTTTTTCGAGGTCGAGGATATATCCGCAATCCGCCAGAGCACCAACCCAAGCGCGGCCGCGCCCAGGCAGAAAAGGATTATTAATAGCCGTCCTGACATTATTTCCTTTACTCCTTTCCCGGTTTGTAATGGCCCGGTAAATCATGCTAGCACGGCCACCAGTGCGCCGCAAGGCTTTTTTGCCCTTATGCAATATGTCGGTTGTTCCGCTTTTCCCGTTGCGAAGCGGACAAGTCGGATATAGAATAGTCGTTAGTGGTTAGGCGTTAGTAAATATAAAGAAACTGACTAACGACTAACGACTAACCACTAACCACTAACCACTAACCACTATTGGGGTAATGGTTCAATGAAAAAGTTGCTGTTGATTTCCTTGCTCGTGGCTTTGACGGCCTCGTTTGCGTCGGCTGACCTGAATTCGCTTGTCAGGGAATACCGCAGCGCCACGGGCATGTCCGAGCGGGCGACCGTGCTGCGCAAGTTCGGCGATGAAAAACCGAAAGGCAGCGCAACATTCCTTGCGCGCGAATTCCAGGCCCTGGGTGACGACAAGGATGGCAATTATCTGCAGACGATAATTGTTGAAGCGCTTGCAAAGATCGGGAGCGCCAAGGCCGGTGTGGCGCTTGTCGAAATCGCATACGCGGCCGATGAGGGGCTGCAGTCCCTCATCAAGGGCAAGTTCATCGCGATGGAGAAACAACTGCCCGCGATAGCCAAAAGCGCGTTCGCTCTCAGGAGCAAGTCGAGCGCGGTCGGCAAGGTGCTGCTCATCTCGGCGATGCAGCGCGTCAAGTCGGCCAAGCGGATTGCGCCTCTCCTGGAAAAAGCGCTGAAAGACAAAAACCCGGAGGTCAGGATGGCGGCCGCCGAGGCGCTCGAGTTGCTTCAGGTGCCCCGCGGAATCGCGGCCATCGCGAAACTGTTGTCGGACCCCGACCCCGAAGTCGCCATGCTCGCAGCCGATATCCTTGCCGCCAGCAACAACCCCGAAAAATACAGGCGGGAAATCCTTGCCGCCCTGAAATCATCCGGCGACAAGATAAAACTCCGCTGCCTCGACCTGCTCGCCGGCATGGCCGACAAAAAGGTCGCCAGGGAAGTGCTGCCGCTGGCCAAATCGGAAAACGCGGAAATCCGCCACTACGTTGCCGCGATTATCGCCGCTTCCGACGACTACACCTTCGTGGACAGGCTGCTTTCGATGCTCAAGAACGCGACCGACAAGGAAAAGCTTGCGGTGGCGGGCGTCCTGGCCGCGGTCAGCGGCGTGGACCACGGCACCGATATTGCGAAGTGGAAGGAGTGGTGGGAGAAAGCGAAAGAGGATTTCCGCTACGCGTCCATTGAGATTTCCCCGACCTACAGCGGCGCTGGCACCCTGACTTTTTTCGGCACCGGGATCGATTCGAACAAGATTATTTTCATTATCGACACCTCGCAGTCGATGAGCGAGGTGTATGAAAAATCGACCGGCAAAAAGATAACGGGCCGCACCACCGCGGACCTGGACAAGCTTTCCGGCAAAGCCATGAAGATCGAAGTGGCGAAGAAGGAGCTTACCCGCTGCATCAAGACCCTGACCAAAGACATCAAGTTCAACGTTTTCAGCTTCAGCACGGCGATTTCGCCGTGGAAGACGAAGCTGCATCCCGCGACCCGGAAAAACAAGGCGGACGCGATCGATTTTGCCAAGGACATGGAGCCCCGCGGCCTGACCAACCTTTTCGGCGTCATCGAGGCCGCGCTGTCCGATAAAGAGGTCGATACGCTTTATATCCTCACCGACGGCGAGCCCACCACCGGAAGGTTCGGAAGGACCGCGGCTGCCGATGCATTCGTGGCCGCGGTACTTGAACTTATTGCGAAACGCAAAAAGAAAGTGCGGATTCACGCCTTCGGCTTCTACCTCCGCGGCCGCGGCCGCGCCATCCTCGTTTCGCTTGCCCAGGCGACCGGAGGGTCGTTTAAGGATTTGTAGTTTATAAAGAGTATATTTCAAAAACCGGTTCAGCTGCTCGAGATATAATATGGCTGTATTCCGGGAATACATCGTTGGGGGTCTGCTTTCTCTTTCCGCCGTATCCTGCACTCTTTACTGGATTTACTATGCCGTGCGGGTGACTTTTATTCTGCTGAGAAGAGAACATACGCCCAGGGAGAAAGAGAATTTTCCCCGGCCGGTGATAATATGTATTTATTTTATCTGCGGATCACTGGTCTTAATCTGGTCTGTCGGGAGCGTCGCTGCATTGGGTTATGAATCAATCGGTTTGCTGGCATTGTTCGGGTTTCCAATCGTGGTTGTATCCAGTTTTATCGGCATTATTTATCTGCGTTTGCCGATAATGAAAGTCGTTGCAGCCTGGACATTCCGGCTCAGCTTCGGTCTGCTTGCCGTGTTACTACTTGTTTGATCTTTTTTTCTTCTTCATATTTGCCAATGGAAAGGCTAGAATAACTACGATCAGATTCCATCGAGAATGAAGGAAATGAGGTTAACGCAAGTTACTGTAAGAACCGGGATGAAACCCGGGGAAACGGGAAAAACCGTCGCCGATACGAAATGGCAGATCGGCAGGCTCAGCGTTACCGGCGGCGCCATTTCGTTCGGCCTCGCGTTCCTGATAATGGTCCTGCTCGGAAAGGCAATGAAGAAAAACCCCAAGACCCGTTTTGCGCCCGTGATATTTCTGGCGATGGTCGCATTCGGTGTTCTCGGCGCGGTGCTTGTGCTCGGCGGGCTGGTCCTCCTCGCTCTCGGTATCGGAGGAAGACAAAAAACAGGCCTCTCGCCGATTGATATGAAGTCAACCGCCGCCTGCCGGGCAGGGGTTGCAGAAAGCGGCAAATAAAGTATCAATTTTAATGCGGATAATTTCGATACTTAAGGTAGTCGGGAATAGGAGATATAGAGAAAACATCAGCCTGGAAACCGCCGGATTCTTTTAGGAAACGCTCAATTGCTGAAATATGCTGCTCCAATCTGTTTTGTCCTTCTCCTGATAGTCAATCTGGTAAGCCTCGCACCGCCTTTGCGCAGGGCCCGCGGCGGCCGCAAAATGTTTACTCTTTCCGGGTGGATTGTCTACCTTTCCGTAAACTTTGCAGCCATCTGGGGGCTGGTTTTTGCATTGTTCCTGGGTCGGTATGAATTGCACAAGCAGCTTTTCTGGCTGATAACGGTTTTCGGCGTTATCGCGGCGGGGCGGATCGGGTTTGAGCTCAGTATCATGATTCGCTTCATTATCCGCGGCGAAGAAAACATTGAAAGGTCTCTCATACTTCAGCAGGAGGTGGAGCGCCTCAGGCGCCGGGTCGAAAACGAAGAAACGTCCAGGCGGGAGCATATGGATTCGATGTGGGCCGAACTCCGGGAGGTGCGCTCTGATATTGCCGGTGAGGCAAAACGGGCGGCCGGCGAAGAAATCCAGCGGTACACGGCCAGCATCGCGCCCAGGGATGCCGGTGACGCGGTTCCCGATCCCGCCCTGTTGCTGAGGGATTCCAGCGCCAGCATTCCGGTCGAGCTGCTGAAAAAGGAAGTTGAAGAAGCGGGCGAAAGCTCTGAGGAAAATGCGGAGCAGAAAGAGAATCAGGCCGATGGAGAGGAAGATGATCCTGCGATGCTTTTGAAGGACTCTTCCGCAGATATTCCCGTCGAGCTTTTGAAAAAGGATATGGAAGACTCCAAAGAACCTGATTCGACGCCGGGTCCCACCGACCCGAAAGAAGAAAGCAAGCCTGACGAACCCGAATAAACCTGCCCTGTCCGGCCCCCGGGGCCCGGTAGACAACCTGTTACAGCGACTTGGTTTGAAAAAAAGAATTTTTGTATTGACAGCTAATATTGCACGGTTTACAATCCACGACTTAGATAGGAATTTATGCAAGGGTTGCTTTAACGCCTTTGGTATACAAAGGTTCCGTGCACACGCCACAGCCCGGCCGTGACGGAGTTGAAGCATAACCTGTTGAGGTGCGGATTGGCAAAAAAAGACAATAGCGGGACTCCGAGACGCCCCAAGTCACCTCATATGATGATGCTGGGAAGCACTGTCAATCCGCTGGCGGTGGAGCAGAGGCGTCGAATACGTGAGCTGGAGCGCGAGGCGGCGGACCAGCGCGTCCGGCTTCAGGAGTTGTACGCCCGTTTTGGCGAGAGGGTTTATACGCTGCTTCAGAACGGCCATCCCGATCCGCTGTCGGACAAGGAGGCGAAGTTCTACCTCGCTCGGGTCGAAGGCGCATTCGAGATTATCCGCGTGGCAAAAGATACGGCCGATGCAATCCGGAGCCGTTCGGTCACCGACGATAACCTCCGCAATGCAATCAGGCGGGAAAAGGAATACCTTACACCGGCCGGTAACGCGCCCGTTATCCTGCCCGCGAAGTCTTCCGCCGGGAAACGGGCTTTTGCGCCCGTAAGCAGCCCGAAGCCCGCGGGTGAGAAGATTCTGCCAGAAGGCCGTTATGCCGAATACGTCCGCCAGGCGGAATCGATGCGCGAGCACGACGCGGCGTTGTTCCTTGAAAGTCTTCGCGAAGTGCAGACCGGCGACGAAAACGCCGCGGCCGCGGCGGCGCACGGCCTTGGCAGGCTTTCCCATTCTTCATCGGTTGACCTGCTTCGGGAGCTTGCGAAAATCGGGCCCGAAAAGGTGCGGGTCGAGGCCGTGGATGCGCTTGCCCGCATCAGCGGCGAAAGCATCCTCCCGCTTCTTACCGAGGTTTACGCCAGCGACAAGTCGCATCGTGTAAGGCTGGCCGCTGTCCGCGCGCATTATCAGGTCGGCCGCGGAAAAGATATGGATTTCATACTGAAGGCTATCGACGACGAGGCGCCCACCGTACGAAGGCGCGCTACGACCTGCCTCGGCTGGCTTCGCAATTCGGAAACCGTGCCCGGCCTGACGAAGGCGCTGACCGATTCGGACCCGTCGGTCCGCCGCGCAGCCGCAGATGCCCTCGGGCACGTCGGCGACCCCGGGGCGCTGCCCGCGCTGATGCACGCGATCGATGATTCGGACAGGCTCTTTGTCGACCGCGTGCTCAAAGCGCTGCAGAACGTTACAGGTGAAAAACCGCCGGAACGCGTCAGCGGTGGTACGCTGGTCGCGTTCTGGAAGGACTGGTATAACAGGAAACATATTCCGTCTGATAAGCGCCGTTCCCAAAAAACCGCCGAAGGGAAACGGCGCAAGACGCAGAAAAAGACAAAGAAGAAAGCCCCGCCGGCAAAACCCGATGCTTCAGCGAAACCGGGCTCCGAGCCGGATGCGAAGGAGAATCCCTGATGGATGAAGAAAAGAAAAACCAGGCCAAGGGTGCCGAGAAAAAAAACCCGAAAGAGGGCAACCCGGGGCCCGGTGATACGCCCGCCGCTGCGGACCCGCCCAAGGAAAAGGCGACCGCCGTCGACGTCCCGGCAGAACCTTCGCCGGGAGCAAAGCTCAGCGGCAGAGGCGCCGGTTCCGTTTTCGACATCGTGAAAAACCTGGAAGTTCAACTCGATGCGGCCTACGCGATGAAAGAGGCGCTGGAGCGCGACCTCTCCGACAGCGAGGATGCGCGCCGTGAGCTGGAGCGAGAACTGCGCGACATTCGCGCACGCCTGGCCGTGCTCGAGGAGCGCAGCCGCGAAGCCGACGAACTCGAGGAAGAACTCGCCTTTACCGAAAACGAACGCACGATCGCAAGCGAAAAGGCCCAGAGCCTCGAGCGGCAGCTTATCGTGCTTCAGGGCGCAAAGGAAATGCTCGACGAGGAGAACGCGAACCTCAAGGGCGAGGTCGCCGACCTTGCCGATAAGATTGCCGCCGCAGAGGCCGAGCTCGCAACCACCACCCAGACACGCGACCGCCTGAAGGACGACCTCGGCAGGTCGAACGCCCAGGTTGAAGAATTGAACGACTCGCTGGACCGCCAGCGCCTCGAGATGATGCGGAAGGAAGAGGGCTTCGAGGCGAACCGCGCCGAGCTTGAAGGCGAAATCCGCAACTTCGAAAACGAACTCGAGCGATCCAAGGCCGAGATTAAAACACTTGAGCTCAGCAAGGAAAAACTGGCGAATGAGCTCGCCAGCGTTATGCAGATAAAGGAAGCGTTAGAGCAGGATATGACCACGGCAAAGAGCTCGCTCGCGCAGCTGCGTACCTCGATTGAAAAGCTCAACCACCAGCTCATCACCGCAAGGTCAGACCTCGAGGCCCGCGTCAAGGAGGTCGAGGACAAGACGATACAGATAGAGAACCTGCGTCACGAGGTTGCCCTGCTGACCGAGGAGCGCGACGGGGAGATTCAGCGCCACGAGGGAGCGAAGCTGGAGCTCTCCGATGCGCGCAATACCGTCAAACGCCTCGAAATAACCCTGGTCGAGCGAGAAGGCGAAATCGGCGCCATGGAAACCGAGATAAACTACCTGAAACGTCAGTTCGCCGATATAGAGCAGGAACGGGCGCGACTGTCCGAGGAACTCGCAGTCAAATCCAAGGAACTGGAAGACCTCCACATGTCGTTGGCGGAACTCCAGGCCCGGGCCGCAAGGCGCAAGTTCCAATCTTGATTGTCGTGTGTGGTGAGTCGTGTCGTGTGTGGGAAATGGCGTACCCTGGGAGATTCGTGTAACGTTATCTTACGACGGGAATCGGAGACGTTATGACATTCGATTTTGAAAAACTTGACGTTTCGCCGTAAAATGACTCATGACACACGACACTCGACACACGACTCATTCCCGTTGAGCACACCCTATGGATGAAGTTCAACCGACAAACCGCCCCAGGCGCCGGCCCCCGGTGACGAAGGAAAAACGAGGCGTACTCAACAAGATCAGGGATCTTCAGTCCGAGCTTATGCGCCAGCGCGAAGAGCGGCGGCAGCTGGAGGCTGAGATCGCCGCGCTCAAGGCCGAGCTTGATTCGGCCCAGCGCGGCGCAAGCGGACTCTCACGCGAGCGGGAAGAATTCCAGGGCGACCTCACTGAGCTGACTTCGGAAAAGGTTCGCCTGAAGCGAGACCTCGAGCGTGCCCGCGCCGAGGTTGACAAGACCGAGAAGCAGCAGAGGGAGTTCAAGCGGCGCGTTGAGCGCGCGGAAGACCGGGCCTCGGAGGATAAGCAGCGCCGCGAACGCGTCGAACGCGAGCTTGAAACTACCCGCGACGAGCGGAACCGGGCGATGAAGCGCATTGGAGAGCTTGAATACGCCCTGAAGACAAAATCCGCGCTTGCAGAAGAACTGGAACAGGCGCGAAGGGCGCTTCGTGAAATTGACGAGGCGCTATAACGCCGGATTCATCCGATTTCGGATTCTCTCGATTTCGGATTTCGGATTTCGGATTTCGGATTGAAAAAGAAAATCCGCATTCCGGAATCTTTAATCTTCAATCCGTAATCTGCAATCAGCAATCTGAAATCATTATGGCTGTACCTCTAAAAATCCTCATCGCAGATCACGACCTTCACTTCCGCGATCCACTCGTGCGCGCCCTGCGTGATTCCGGAGTCAACCTGCTCATCGCCGACAACGCCCACGGTGTTACCCGCTTGCTTGACTCTGAAAACGTCGACGCTGCGCTTCTCGACCTGCTGTTTCCAGGAATGGAAAATATGGAACTGCTTCGGAACCTGCGCAACGGCGACTCCGGCGCCTCGAATCTGCCCGTCATACTCAGCGTCCCCCGCCGCGTCAGTAAAAACGATGTCAATCTTGCGCTGGCATACCGTGCGGGCGCCCTGATGCCGAAACCTTTCAGTGTGCAGGATCTGCTTGATAAACTCAAGGGCATACTGCCCGAGGAAAGGCGTGAGGCTCTGCCGCACATCGTTGCGGAAGATGCTCCCATTCGCGGGACAACCGCTGTCGGCGACCTCGCTCCCGAGCCTGAAGAAGACATTTCAGAGGTTGATACGGGCGTTGTCGCCGGGAAAGCGGACGGCGCTCCTGCGTCGAAAAAGAAGGCAAAAAAAACCAGGGCGAAAAAGAAAATATCGAAAAAGAAACCGACTCGAACGAAAATCGTTGGGGCTCCGGAGGCGAAATCCTCCGAGGATACCGGTGAAATAGAATCGTCCGACAAGAAGACGGAGAAGGCCGCGAAAACGGAGCCTGTCAAGAAAAAATCCTCGAAAAAACTGTCGAAAAAACTGTCGAAAAAAAAGAAAGAGGCGGCTTCAAAGGTTCCGCTCCCAAAGACAAAGATGGTTTCAAAATCATCAATCGCGCAGGCGCCCAAAAAACACATTCAACATTTCCTCGACGAGGAAGCAAGGCGCGCCGTTCGCGTCCTGATGGTTGACGGAGAAGATCCGTTCCGCGAAGGCGCCGTCGGGTTCCTGGCCGAGGCCGGTTTCACGGCGGACGGGGTGGCGACTGCCGATGAGGCGCTCGAAAAGCTCGGTGAGGAAAAGTACCAGGTTCTCGTTTCCGAGTCCGCGGTTGAAGGGGAGCCCGCAACCGGGTTTCTCCGGAAAGTCCACGACGCCTATCCCGACGTATCGATCTGCATTGTCGCGCGAAACCTGGAAACCGTTTCCATGGATAAAGCGCTCCAGGTCGGCGTCCTGGAGTACGTCGCAAAGCCGCTGAGCTCGGCGCAGCTTATCCTGGCGGTTGAGCGCGCGCACGTTCGTCGGGCCTCGCAGCTTTCGCCGCCGGAGGAAGTTTTACATCCGGATGAGCGGGTGGTTAAGCTCGAGGGAGAGCTCGAGGCTGCAAGAGATGATACCGAGCATGCCACAGGTGAGATAGGCGCGGCAATAGAAGAGATTCAGAAGTATGAACACAAGATTGCGAAGCTCGAAGAAGAACATACCCGCCTGAAGGTGGCCTATGCGGACCTGAAGTCGCGAAAGAAAAAACAGGTGGAGGACGACGATACTGCGATCGCCGGACGGGACGAAAACCTGAAGAAGCTGGAAGAGGCGAAGAAGGAAACCGATTCGCTGCAAAAAGAGCTGGAAGCCGCGCGTGCCGAAGGCGCCCAGGTTCGCGAGGCGCTCGAGGCGGCGGAGCGGGTTCAGTCTGATGTCGCAACGGCGAAGGCCGAGCGGGATGCTGCGCGTCAAGAGGCCGAAAAAACAAAATCCGAATTGAAAGCTGTTCGAACATATGTGGAAGAAACCAAAGCCAGGCTGGAAATCTCCAACGCTGAGGTGGAGGGAATCAGGTCAGAACTGGAATCTGCCCGCAAAGAAGCGAAGAATGCTGTCTTGGAACTGGAAGCTGTAGACGTCAGCCGCGACCGGATGGTCGAGGAGCGCGACGCGTTGCAGGAAAAGCGCAACGCGTTGCAGGAAGAGCACGCGGCGCTGGAGAAAAAACTCTCCGATAGAGATACCGAGCTCGCCGCCGTTTCAATCGAGCGGGACGAACTGGGGACCGCCCTCAGAATGAAAACCGATCAACTTCAGGAGGTCGCCGAGGACCGTGAACAGTTCGGCATGCAGGCCAGGATACTCGAAGAGGAATTAAAGGGTATTTCACGCGGAAGTGATGCAAACAAGGCCGATGCAATCCGACTCCGAAAACGGATCAGAGAGCTTGAATCATCCAACAAGCAGCTGCGCCATGATCTCGAGGAAACCCATTCCGAGCTGATGCAGGCTGCCGCTGAGTCCGCGGTGGCGGCGGCGGCAAGCCGGAGAGAAACCGAAGAAGAGATCACCCGCTACCGGGAAGCGCTTGAAATGGCGCGACGGGAAATCGCGGACATGGCGCCTGAGATATCCACCGCGGCGAAAGAGAATGAAAAATTTATCAGCCAGATTGGATCTCTGACCCGCGAGCGAAACAGCCTTAAAGAACAGCTCGATTCGGTTGTCGAGCTGGCCGGCGCCGGTGCGGGCGACGCGGGATCGGTTGAACTCTTTATCCGCAACCTGCGCCAGGAGCGGGACCTGCTCGAGAGGCGGCTTGCGCAGGCGCAGACGCTTCCCGGAGCGGGCGACCAGGCCTTTGCCGCCCGTGTCGCGCAGCTCGAAGAGGAAAACCGGCATATGGCGGCTGCGCTGGCGGCGGCGCGCCACGGCGATATCGGTGCGGGGAGCGCAGCCGCGCTTGAAAGTATTAATACACTCCGCGGCAAACTGGCACAGGTCAAGTCCGAGCGCGATTCGCTTGAAGCCGAGAAGAACAGGCTCTTTGGACTTGTCAGGCAGCTCGAAGAAAGAAGCATACAGCTTCCCGCCTCTATGGGCGCGGTAGATCCTGAAATGGCTGTGGATAACAAAATATTACGCGCAGAGGTGGATGAGCTTCGACGGCGCCTTGTCGCATCCAAACCTGATTCCGCTGCGCTTGAGGCTGAGAACCAACGATTGAAAGAGCTGGTTCGCCATTTTGAGGAAAGAGCTACTCAGCTTGCCAGCTCTCAGGCCGCCGCCGGATATGGCGACCCGGGCAGTGCGGCGGAAAACCGTATCCTGAAGGCCGAAGTGGAAGATCTCCGCCGCCGGCTCGCCACGGCCGGTCCCGATAATGCCATTTTCGAAGCCGAGAAAGCCCGCCTCATGGAGCGCGTTCGAAGTCTCGAGGAGGAAAACGCCCGCCTGGCGACTTCAATCGCAAGCGCACGGCACAGCGAATTCGACCACGGCGGCCGCTATTCAAGGTCCGAGCTGGATGACCTGCACGGTCAGCTCGTGACGGCAAAGGCTGAGCGCGCTTCCTTCGAGGCTGAGAGGAACAGCCTTGGCGAACAGATTCGGCGGCTGCAGGAGGAGAACTCCCGGCTGGCCGTTTCTCTTGCCTCCACGCGGCACGATGGTGACGATGCAGGCAGTAAAGTGATACGCGCCAAGCTTGAAGAGTTCAGCAGTCAGCTTGCGGTCGAGAGAAGTGAAAAGATGACCCTGGAGGTTGAGAGCCGAAGGCTCTCGGCCGAGCTTGAACAGCTCAAGGCGGATCGGTCCGAGTTGGAGGAGCTTACAGGCCGGTTATCCAGGGCCAAGTCGGATCAGACGGCGCTGGAGTCGGAACATCGGAAGATCAAGACCAAAACGGCACGGATTGAAGCGGATTACAGCGCAGTCGAGGCGCAAAAAGCTGCGATGTTGGAGCGCATGGGGCGCCTCGAGGAAGAGAATTCCAGGCTTGCCACGGAGCTTGCGGCCGTCAAACTCAGCCGTGGTGATGTGGGCGCGACGAAGATACAGGCCGAGTACAAGGAGTTGCTCAAGCAGCTCGAGGAATCCAGGGACGAGAATTCGAAACTTGCCGCGGAGCTTGCGACCGCCAGGTTCAGCCGTGGTGATACGGGCACAACGAAGATACAGGCCGAGTACAAGGAGCTGCTCAAGCAGCTCGAGGAGGCCAGAGAAGAGAATTCGCAGCTTGCCGAGGAGCTTGCGGCCGCCAGGTTCGGCCGTGACGACGCGGGCGCAAGGAAGATACGCGCGGAGTACAAGGAACTTCGCAGGCAGCTCGAGGAGGCCAGAGGAGAGAGTTCAAGATTTGTCGCCGAACTTGAAGTCGCAAACGCCAAACTCAGTCGTGAAGATGCCGGCACCAGGAAGATACGCGCCGAGTATAAGGCGCTTAGCAATCAGCTCGAGGAGGCCAGGTCGGGAGGCGACAGCTTTGATGCCGAGAGAGAGGCATTGACGGCGCGCATGGACCGACTCAAGGAGGAGAATACGAAACTGACCGCGCAGCTTGCGGCTGCCAAGTACGGGGGTGACGATACTGACGCCGGCATGCTGCGTGCCGAACTCGACGAGCTGAACAGGCAACTGGTCACGGCCAGAGAAAAGAATACAAAACTGACCGCAGGGCTTGCAGCGGCCAAGTACGGCGGCGACGATGCGGACGCCAGGATGTTACGCGCCGAACTCGACGAGTTGAGCACACAACTCGCCACTGCCAGGGAAAAGAATACAAAACTGACCGCGGAGCTTGCGGCCGTCAAGTACGGCGGCGACGATGCGGACGCCGGGATGCTGCGCGCCGAACTCGACGAGGCTCAGAACCGGCTGGAACGGGAGAAATCGGACAGGATGTCGCTTGAGGCCGAGAAGCGGAGGCTCACGGCCAGGCTTGAACGAATCGAGGTTGACCGCGACGAGCTTTCGCTAACGCTCGCCAGGGCGCGCAGCAGTATCGCCGAGTCTTCGGAGCCCGGGGCATCCGGTACTGACGAGGAAAAAGAATGGCTCCGGGGGCGCGTAAAAGAGCTTGAAGACGAGGTTTCAAATCTTCACGTTGAGATTGAAGAGGCCAGGACCATAATCAGCGAAATTGAAGATACGCTGGAAAGTTGATGGGCTCTATGATATGCTTGTGCAGGTTTGATATTTAGCGGGCGAGCTTGCTCGCCGTGTTTTCCGATTTCCGATTGTCGATTTACGATTGAAAGAAAATCGTAAATCGAAAATCGCAAATCGCAAATCGCAAATCGCATGGAAGGGAGTGATTGCGGTGGCACTTGACGATGCAAAACGCGAGAAGCGCGAAATCCTCGGCCAGATTGAGGATATTAAGTCCGCGCTCTCTGATACCTTTGGCATCCAGCAGGACGCCCGCAAGAGGGAGGAGGCCAACCGGGAGCTCAGGCGGCAGGTCCAGCTCCTGGAGGCGCGGCTCGAATCGGCCAAGCGCGACAAGGAAAAGCTCGTTGCGGCCCAGGCCGAGTTGCGTCAGACGAGTGCGGAGGCCGACAAGCTCGAGAAGCAGAAGGCCAAGCTGCTTCGAAGCGTCGACGGGCTCAAGGCCGACGTGCGTGACTTCAAGAAGCAGCTTGAGAACCGCACCCGCGAGGCCGATAAACTCCAGCGCCGCGAAGTCTCGTTGGAAGACCGCTTTAAGAGCACCGAGCATGCAAGAGACATGCTTATCGCCGAAAAACAGGACGTTGTCGACCAGCTCACTTCGCTTCGCAAGGACTACGAGGAAACACGCAAGGAAGCCATAAAGGTCAAACGCGACCTCGTAAATACCGAGAGCGGGCTCGAGCGGACCAACCAGAGCCGCGAACGCCTGACCGAGGAAGTCGAGCAGGTCAAGTCCGATTTGCGCCGCGTGCGGGAGCATACCTCTCAACTGGAGGGGCAGAAGGCCGCGCTCGAGCAGGAACTTCACTCCCTGCAGCAGGAAAAGCAGGTCCATGAGAAGATCCGCCTGCGCAAGGAGGCTCTCGAGCGCGAATGCGACTCCATAAAGGGGGAGCTCAAGAAGCTCGAGGAAGAACGCTCCGCGCAGGAGGGGTCGCTCCGCGACCTGCACGGAGAGATCGCCCATCTTAAAAAAGAAATCGATTTGGGAAAAGAAAGCATCCGCGAGTATGAGGCGCGGGTGTCCGACCTGACCGCACAGGCGGAGAAGCTGCAGGTCAAGCTTGCCGAGGTCGAGGTGGAGCGCGAAGTCTACCAGCGCCAGACCGCGGAACTGGAGAAACAGGTTTCCGAGGAAGCGAGCGCGCGAAAAGAGATTGAGAGCTCGACAAGGGATGAAATTGAACTCCTGCACCAGAAGGTTACGACCGGGGAGCTGCGCGCGGCGGAGATCGAGGAGGAGCGTGATACTCTCAGCGCGCAGGTAATAAGCCTTGAGCGCGTCCTGGAGGACCGCAGCTCGCAGATGAAAACAATGAGCTCCGAGCTGGAGGAGCGCACGCGCGAGGCAAGCGAAGTACGACGCGATGCAAATGAAATGGAACGGCTCCTGCATGAGCGGATGGGCGAAGTCGAGAGCGCGGTTGCCCGCAAGACGGTAGAAGCGGAGAGTCTTTCAAACGAGAAAGAACAGCTCCTCAAGGAACTGGAGCAGACGAGGAGAAAATTAAATTTCGTCACGTCCGATTTCGAAGATGCGAAAGAGAGCTTCGAGAAGGAAGAGGCGGACTGGAAGAATATCCGCAAGGAGCTCGACGTGACCCACGCGGTCGTAAAGAACCTCAAGGTGGAGGTTGAAATGCTTTACGAGGAGAGGAGCGGGCTTCAGAACAGCCTGGCGAAAGAAGAACTCGAGTTGAAGGAGACCAGGGCCGCGCTCGACAGTGAGAAGGTGGAGCGCGTCCGTGCCGAGGCCGAAGTCGAAGCTCAGGTGAGAGAGTATGATGAGGCAAGAAAGAACATTAAGTCGCTGAAAACGGAACTCCGCGATGCCCGGAGCGCGATACGGGATGAAACGGATACCAGCGCAAGGAAACGCGAAGATGATAAGCGTATTGCTGCTTTGGACGAACAGGTGGAGGCACTGACCGAAAGCCGCGAGAATTTGAGCGGCGAACTGAAGGAGCGCGAAATCAGGATCGCCGAGTTGAACGCGCAGCTTGACAGCGCGGTCGAGAAAGATGAATCAGCCCGGATTGGCGTGCAGGCGGCCGAAAAAGCCATGGCGCTGGCAAAGGAATATGAGGCGAGCCTTGAAGCAGCCCGCGCCGAATGGCAGGCGGAGAAAACCGAGCTCGAGGGGCGAATCTCGGAGCTTGACGGGCAGCTCGGTCAGTTCCAGGGGGATGGAACTGACCGCGAAAAAGGTCTTCTCGAGGACAAGGCAAGGCTTGAAAAGGAAAAGGCAGGCCTCGTCGCGCAGCTTGAAGAAGTACTTACGGAGCAGAGCAGCAGGTCCAGGAGCGAACGCGAAAAGACGGCTGCGAAGCTGGCAAACCTCGAGGCAATTGTCTCCAAGTTCGACGACAGGCCGGAGGATATGGTAGAGAGTATCGACTTCGGCAGGACGCTGGTTGCCAAGCTTACCAACCTGCCTGTCGATGAGGTTTTCTTCGAGCACCTGGCGCTTTTCTTTGAGCCCGGGCAGGCCTTCCCCGAACTCGGAACCGATACGCTGAGCAGCATGGTTTCCGCCATTCGTGAGACTATGGAGTCCAAACCGCTCGAAGCGTTGGGCGACCGCGCGTTCGGACGGCCCGCGCTGCACGCTTACAGGGTATCGATACTGGCGATGATGCTGGCGCAGACGCAGGGGTTTCCGGGCAACAAGGTTCTTGAAGTCGGTGTTGCCGCACTGCTTCATGATATCGGCAGCGGCGTTATAGGGCCCGGTGATCTTTACGGGCGTTTCCGTTCGCCGGAGGACAGGAGGTCTTACCTCCAGCACCCGAAACGCGGGGTTGAGGAAGCCGGGAAACTCGGCGATTTTTCGGAAGATGTGCTTCGCGGCATCGGGGAGCATCACGAATTACTGAACGGCTCGGGCTTCCCGACCGGGCTTTCGGGCAGCGCAATCCACGACTTCGCGAAAATAATTGCGATTGTCGACCGGTTTGTCAACCTTGTCCATCCGATGCCCGGGGTGGAGCCGCTGTTGCCTGCGATGGCCATGAAAGAGTTGATCCTTATAACTGAAAGCCAGGAATTCGACAACGTCCTGCTGCGCGGCCTGCTGAGTTCGGTCGGGCTTTACCCGCTCGGCAGTTTCGCCAAGCTTAAGACCGGCGAGATCGCAAGGATTGTCGCCACCAATAGCGATGACCCGAGATACCCGATGATTGAGATTCTCCAGGATGCACGGGGCACCGTGCTTGAAGATCCTACGCATGTAAACCTTGCCACCACCGACCTCGCCATTGCGAACCCGGTGTGGTGCGAACAGAGATAACCATAATTAGTGGTTAGTGGTTAGTGGTTAGTGGTTGGTGGTTAGTGGTTGGTGGTTGGTGGTTAGTGGTTGGTGGTTTTTCTTCACTAACGACTAACGACTATTGAAAAGGAGGCAGTAAATGGCCGCGAAATCGGCGAAGTCGCCCGCGTCAAGCATCGAGAAGGCGTTGCAGGACATCGAAGTCATACAGGCCTTCATCGCGGATACGAATTTCTACAGACGCAAGTATGAGCGCCGAAGAACCAGTTTCAAAACTGCCCTTAAAATCGTTGATTCAAAGGGCAAGGATTTCGATGAAGGAACCGCCGTGTGCTCGAACCTTACCCCGGAAGGCGTGCTCCTCTCGAAAATAAAACTCGGGAAAAAGTGTATACCGCTCGAAAACTTTACCGTCAAGCTCAGCCTGGAATCAGGCGCGCTGAAAGGCCTGAAGGCGTCCGCGAGCCTGGTTTACCTGTCCAACGTCAAAGGGAAACCGCAGATGGGCCTTGCGTTTACCAAGATATCCAGGGCGAGCGTAGACAAGATAACCAGGTTTCTCGGTGCCCGCTGAACGGGGAGGTTGTCATGGGAGTCCATGCTTGTGCAGGCTGTGGGGCTGATATAACTGATGAAGATATTATAGACGGTGGACCCGTAAAGATTCGTGACCAGATTTATTGCGGCGATTGTGCGGAAAGAATCCGGCAGAAACAGGCCGAGAGGGCCGCGACTGCTGCCGGAGCGTCCGCAGGCGCGGGGCCGAAAGCCGCGCGCCGGGCCGGCGCCCCGGCTCGCGGGGGAAGACCCGGCACGGCAAGAAGGACGAGGACCGGCGCCCGGAAAAGACCTAAAACCGGCGTAAGGCGCAGTAGGCGGGAAGAAGAAGATGAGTACGAGGACGAATACTTCGACGAAGAGAAGAAAAGCAATCTGCCGTTGATACTGGGCCTCGGCGGCGGCGGGCTGGTTCTGCTTATTATAATTGTAGTGGCCGTAGTAATGTCCGGCGGCGATGAAGAACAGGCCTACGAAGAGTTTGAGGAGGTAGTTGTACGGGATACGCAGCCGGTCGACCGCGGCCCCAGCCGGACGGATCAGGCGAACAGCGAATGGAACAGGCTGCAGAATGAAATTGAGAAGCTCAAGGCCCGCAACGAGTACGGCAAAGCGCTGGCCAAGCTGAACGCCTTTATGAACAAATGGTCCGGTACGAGCGCGGCCCGTGACGCGCGCGGCATGCATGAGGACCTTGTCAAGATCAAGGCGGACTGGGACTTGTTCGAGCCCTTCGACAAGCGGGCGCGGAAAAAAGTATTTGAGAAGGATTACGTCGGAGCGATGAAGGAATATGCTGAGTTCGGCAAGGCGAACCTCGAAAACTATTTTCTCAGCAACGCCGCCAAGGGATTCCGCGATGCGGGCAAAGCCCTGCCGAAGCTGACCGGACAGGCCATACCGGCTTTCTCGGGTTTCGACGGATCGTTTCTGGGAATTGCGAGCTGGTACGTAACTAACGGGGAAATCCTGGGAGAAGGACCGGGCGCCGTCTGGTCCGAGCTGCCCCGAAGTGAAGAGTGGCTCGATTATACGGTTACGATGGAAATAAATGTCGGCTCGGGGAACCCGCAGTTCATGGTCCGCGGCATCGAGACCAGGCGGCAGGGCGAGCGCGGCTTCGAGGGCGCGTGGAAGACGATTGACGAAGAGATCCTTCCACACGGGCAGTATGTGTCGTTTGAGTTGAAAGTATCCGGAGATCAATGGTCGATGAGCGTGGATGGCGCCGAAAAAGATTCCGCCACGCTGCCCGAAGAGCATTCGCATTCCGGGACCGTGGCCTTCAGGTTTGAGGGCGACGGTACGCTCCGCATCCGCAAACTGGAGGTTACAATTCACAAATACAAGTAAGAAGAAAGTATGAAGGATGAAGTATGAAAAGAAGAATATATTAATAATATAATAATTAGCCGCCGGGCGTAACCAGACCGGTTTGCCCGGCGCGTTCTTTAAGGGTGAAGGATGAAGGACGGATTATAAAATAAATATTCTTAATTCATACTTCAGCCTTCATACTTCATACTTTCTTCAGTCCTTTTCAATTACACGCAGAAAATCCCGGTCTTTCAGAATCTTTTTCAGCAGGTTTTCAACCGCGCCCTGGAAAGCCAGCACGGCGGAATATGCGACTTTATCGCTGCCGACGTATTCCCTGGTCCAGGTCTTTCCCGCAAGGCTGAGGCTCGCGATTGCGCTTACCTCGACGCGCAGGCCGGAAAAGACCGACTTTACCCCGGTTATGCGGAATTGCACCCGGTTCGGGGCAGCTTCCGTAATCAGCGCGCCGCGGTATTCCAACTCCTCGCTTAGCCGCCCGGCGAGTATCTCGCTCCAGTCCGCGAGGTTTACGGCAAAATGAGTTCCCCGCGGGTCGGTGAATTCTGATGTTCCGTTGGCGGCCGAATCCGGAATTACGAACAGTTGCAGCGTTTTTTCATAGGCGGGCGCCGAGGACAGCGTAACCCTTGTCAGCCGCACGTGTTCGTCATCGGTCAGGAACACCGGGCTTGAACAACCCGCGCAAAAGGCCGCAATAAGCAGGAAAAAAGTTTTCCGTCGGGATTGCATGGCGGCATTATCTCACAATCTCAAGAACGGTCAAGGGAAATGCGTCGAGCGTCGAGCGTCGAAAGTTAAAAGTTAAAAGTTTAAAGTTAAAAGTTAAAAGTTAAAAGCCCGTTTAGCGGCGCAGCGTGGCCGGTGTGGTCTGCTGCGCGTTAATTTGCGTCAAATGTCGAACGTCAAGCGTCGAACGTCATATTATTAAAAAAATATATTTAGCCGCGCCGCTTGCGGCGCGTTTTTTGATTTTCGATTTCCAATTTCTTACTTATCCCTTATCCCTTATCCCGTACCCCTTATCCCGTCTTTTGCCCGCTTGCACTCTCCGCGTTTCAGGGTACAATGTAGTTAACCATGAAACACCTGCCCCTCAAACTCACCCTCTTTGTAGTACTGCTCTTCTCAGCAGTAATCGCCACCTGCCTGCTGTGGACGCCGGTGAAGGTTCGATATTATACGGCGAAGCTGGAATCAGATGATCCTAAGATACGTATTTCAGCAATATCAGATCTATTGAAAATAGGTAATAAGGGCAATAAAGCGCTCCAGGAAATTTTCGATTGTGATAAGAAAGAGATAGAGTTTGTCGCGCGGTACTGGAAAAACGTTAATAGCCCTTTGGAGGATGAAGAAAGAGAAACGGAGTTTAATGTATGGTTCCGCCAAGACGCAGACAAATCTGAACCTTACGATGCTTATATTCATAGAGGACAAGTACCGTCCGATTTTTCGCCACTTCACTTATCAATAATTAAGGATTATCAAGAAGCAGCATCCCTTTTTATCCTAAATGACGCTGATATTGAATGTGACGGTGAGGGAGAATTTAAACCATTACAATTAGCTGCGATGTATGGAGATGTCCGCATAGCAGCACTTCTAATTAGAAATGGCGCCGACCTTTTCGGACAGGGTGCTATATGCATGAACTCTATTGGGGAGCAGGGAATGTTTCCTTTACAGCTTGCTGTAAAATACAACCGGACAGAAATGGTCAAATTACTTATAAATGAAATGGAAAAAAGCGATTTTTATCCGACCGATTATAACTGGACAGGAACAACTCCATTCCATCTGGCTGCGGCAAATGATAATCTCGAAATTATGAAAGTTCTTCTGGATAGCGAGTCAGATAATATTAACCTTTTTAATAGCCCCTATAATGGGGACGTGAAAACCCCACTTGATTGTGCCAAATCAGAAGAAATCAGATCTCTCCTCCGCGCCCACGGCGGTAAGACCGGAAAGGAAATAAGGGAACAGGAAAACAAGGAAACAAGGGAAGAATAAATCGACAATCGGAAATCGGCAATCGAAAATTGAAATGACGGGGGAGGAGTTGAAAGCGTCGGGCGTCGAGGGTCAAGAGTCGAGCGTCGAGAAGAAATAAAAAGGATGAAGTGTTAGCCGCCGCGCTTGCGCGGCGTTAAATAAAATTCGTGCAAAATCCGTGACCGCGGTTAACCGTCGCGCCGCTGAGAGCGCAGAGTTTTTCTTAACCAGAATTTCCCTTCGCGCTCTCCGCGACTCTGCGGTTAAATATAAACCGAAAAACCGACGAACCGAACAACCGGCGCCGTCCGCAAATTTCATGCCGCTGAAAATCAGCGTTACAGTTTCACGACTTTTGTCACGGAAAACACACCAACCCAGGTTGCTTCAGGCGCAATTCGGGTTGATTGAGGTATGAAAACGGAACAAAAACGGGGTGTCAGAGCCGAAAAAAGACGGTATTTTCCGCAAAAAATTACAAAAATATTACAGCTCAGACAGGGCTCAAACAGGACTCAGACAGGACTCAAATCAGACTTAGGACAAATCCGGGGAAAATAGAAATTAAACTTATGTGAATGGGAATTAAACTTATGTAAAATAAATAAAGGCGCAGTTATGTTGCGCCCCTGCTTATTTTATACTTTATATTTCATGCTTCATGCTTCATAATTCATAATTCTTATGCAGCTTCCTCAACCGCAAATTTTGGATTCGCCGCCCGTCCCGGCCGGAAACCCGGACCGGGCTTTACCGGTTGCCTTTCGCCGGCTGATAGAGGCCGTTATCGTTGCCGCGGTCGCGGCGGCGCTTATGTCCGGCGTTGTCGGCGGCGCATTCGTGTCCGACGACGAGCTGCTTATAGAAAATAACGAGCTTGTCCGCGATCTGCGGAATATCCCAGCTATTTTCCAGAATGCTTATTTCCCCAAGTTCCGCGACGCCACCGGGGCTTACCGCCCGCTTACGACTGTTACTTATGCCCTGAATTACGCGATATCGGGAAAAGACACCCGCGGTTTTCAGATTACGAATATCGCGCTTCACGCGCTCGCAAGCATCCTGGTTTTCGTTTTGTTTCTGAGGCTGTTTCCCCCCGGGCCTTTTGCGTTTCTCGGCGGTCTTGCGTTTGCCTCGACGGCCGTTCATGTGGATGCCGTTGCATGGATTTCCGGCCGCCCCGAGGTCCTGTGCACGGTATTCATGCTGCTGACTTTCCATCTTTTCCTCTCCTTTCGGAAGGGCCCGAGCTGGTGGTACATCGCCCCGATATTCCTGTTGAACCTGGGAGCGGTTCTTTCCAAAGAGACGGGCCTTATTTTTCTTGTGGTTCTGATCGGATTTGACCTTCTGCTTCCCGGGGAGGAAAAGCGCAGCAGGCGTCTTTTCCGCAGCCTGCCGGTTTACGCAGCCGTTGCCGCCGGCGTCGTGATTTTTCTTTTACTAAGGCATCGCGCCATCGGCGATTTCTCACTCGAGCGGCGCCTCGTTCCCCTCATATTTCTTTCGCTGCCCGAGCGGATGCTGTTCATGGGTAAGGTTTTCATAGAGTGGCTGCGCCTGCTTGTTGCGCCGATACACCTTTCCGTCGATTATTCGCACCTGGGAAATCCGGTTTTTTCATATGGAAGTCATCTGGAAATCCTCGGCTGGCTGCTTGCGGCAGGTGTCGTCGTGTTGTCCGTATTCGCGGGCAGGCGGCGCCCGGTAATCGGCTGGATGCTTCTTGCAGCCGCAATATTCCTTATCCCGGTGTCGCAGGTAATACCGATAGGCGTTATCCTTTCGGAGCGCTCGCTCTATGTTCCCTCGATTTTCTTCCTTGGCGCGCTCGCTTTCGCGACCGCGGAGCTTCATAAACAGTGGGGAACGTCGAGAGAACCCCGGCGCCGGGCGATAGGTTCCGCCGCGGTAATCGCGTTCATAACGATAGTGATAGTGGGCGCGGCGCCGACGTGGTCGGCCGCAAGCTCGTATAGAAATGATTTCGATCTGTGGAAACGCGCCGTCTCGGCTGAGCCGAAAAGTGCGCGCCTCTGGGATAACCTGGCCGCGGCGCTGCTCAAAAGGAATGAAATCGACAGCGCAATAAATGCCGCACGCTTAGCTGTAGCGCGGGAACCCCTGTTTGCGCCGGCGCATACTACTCTGGGTATGGCGTATGTGCGCCTGGCGATTTTTGAAGCAGACGAGGATTTACGCAGGGAAAGATACCGCAATGCCGAGGCTGAATTCCAGTGTGCAATAAGCCTTCCGGTTCCCGATAATATTGCCAATCTTGAATACGGGGCACTCCTGGTTGCCAAGGAGCGCTTTGAGGAGGCTTTGCCGTTGCTGCAGGAGGCGCTTGGCCTGGCTTTGAATCCGCGCCGGTCTTACGGCCTGTTTGCCCAGGCGCTTGCCGGTGCGGGCAGGTACGGCGAAGCGCTGGCCTTTCTTCGAGAGGCAAAACAAAAATACCCCCTCGATTCGACTTTTGTCTGGCTTGAGGGCATCGTCAAAATGAGAAAAGGGGACCTGGAAGCCGCGGTTGAGGACTTCAGGGCCGCGCTCGAATTCCACGGGATGGCCCGGACGCCCGAATACCTTGTCTGGCTCGCGGAAGCGTACTACAAACTCGGCCGCGACGACGAGGCGCTTGAGGTGTACGGATGGATCCTCAGGATTACGCACCGGACCGGGGAGTCTTTTACGGCCCGCCGGTTCCGCGCGCTTATTAATATCCGCCGCCGCAATTTTGAAGATGCCCATTATGACCTTAAAATCCTTGAAGAAGCATTTCCCGGCGATCCTGATCTGAAAGCACTGCAAGAGAAGTTGGATGCCGCCGTCCGCGCGGCCGAAGAAGAAAAAAAACTGGAAGAAGACGCCGAAACCACTGGCGATGAAAACAAATAAGCCCGCCGGGCCCTTTCCTGTTGTAACCCTCTGCGGCAAGACCAATTGTGCGCAATGCAGAAGAATTGAAAAGAAAGCTCAAACAATCGTTGACGCCGTCCTACCGCACACGTATAATATGAATTCTTGTCCTTCCATTTGGGAAGTTATTTTAAGTGCCGCTCAGGATTAATGCATTGCATCTGGTATTTCCGCAAAAGATGAATAAACCTTACGTCCCCATCCCGGACGACCCTTCGGAGGTTTTACAATGAAACGGATGCGCGGGTTTGCCCTTATTTCTTTTGCCCTCGTTGTCGCTTTGATCGCAGGCAGCGGCTGCAAACCGAAGAAGAAAGATAAGTTTTTCGTGCCCACCGAAAAGGTTGTGGGGAGCGCGACAATCGGGACGGGAGGCGGTGCTCTCAATATTAATGACCCTACAAGCCCGATCAACGGCGCAGGTGTCAGTTTCCCTCCCGGCACGTTCGGCCAGGACTCGAAAATCAAGATTTCGATATATCTCGGGAACATTGCGCCTCCGCCGGGGATGCAGCTCGCCTCGGAGATTATCAAGGTAACCAGCAGCACGCCGCCTTCAGGTTCGTTTACGATTATCCTGCCCTATAATGACGAGAATAACGACGGCCTGGAAGATGAAACCGGGTGCCCCGAGGTTCTTCTCATGCCCTACTGGTATGATGATGCGGCCAGATCATGGGTATCAATACCGAAAGTCAGCCAGGATATCGACGCTAACACGGTCACCGCCACGTGGGACAAGATGGGTAAATTCGCGCTTTTCGGCCCGATTATCGATACAAACGTCCAGCCGCAACTTGCCACCAACCCTATACCCGCCGACGGTCTCGGCAACGTTGACGTTATAGTCACGCTCGGATGGGATTTTCCGGCAAACACGACCAGCTTCGACCTTTATTTCGGTGCGGACAGGACGGCCGTGGAAACCGCGACGACGGGCTCGAGTGAGTTTCGCGGTAACATTACCACCAACTATTTTGGCCTTCCCGCGCTGAGCTGGTTTACATCTTATTACTGGCGGGTGGATTCCGTTAACGATGCGGGCAAGTCCAAAATGGCGACGCCCTGGAGCTTCCGCACCCGCCTGCCCGACCCTCCCGCTGCCGTGACCAACCCGAACCCGCCCAACGGCACGCAGGATGTAAGCCTGACGCAGACTCTCTCGTGGTCACCATCCGCCGATGCCGACAGCTACGACGTGTATATGGGAACCAGTCAGGCTGCTGTTGCCGCCGCCGGCACGGCTTCGCCCGAATATCAGGACAACGTAACGTCGCCGATTTTTACGCAGCCGGGCCCGCTTGCACAGGGCACCACGTATTACTGGCGTATCGACGCCGTCAACCTGGGGGGAGCGACGCCGAGCGCGGTATGGTCGTTTCAAACGCTGCAGCAGCTGGCTGACCAGGCGTCGAACCCGAGCCCGACCAACGGAGCAACCGGCCAGCCGCTTGATATAACGTTGTCGTGGGATAATGCATACCTTGCCGACACCTATGACGTGTATTTTGGAACAGACTTCACCGATGTCCAGACTGACGATTTAGGCAACACGAATAATACATACATGGGCAACACCAGCGGCGTGACGAACTGGACCCCGCCTGCGTTTCTGGGCGAGGATACGACATACTACTGGCGTATCGATACCGTTAATAGTTATGGCACGACCGGGGGCCTGGTCTGGCAGTTTACTACGGGGCAGTTGCCCGCCATTGCGACAGTTATCGACCCTCCGGATACGGGGCCTGACGAGGAAGTCGACCAGACTCTTGTCTGGGCGGTTGCGCTTGGCGCGACGAGTTATGACGTATATTTCGGCGATAACATGGCTGAAGTCGATGCCGCTACGACGGCGACGCCGGTAATTTACCGCGGCGAGGTGTTTACAAACTCCTGGACCACGGCGACGCTTGCCGAGGATTTGAGCTATTACTGGCGAATCGATTCCAAAAATAATGTGGGAACGGTGAAGGGCGTCACGTGGAGTTTCCGGACCGGCCTTCTGCCACAAGCGGCGGATACGCCCGTCCCGGCGGACGGTGCAGTCGGCCAGGCGACATCACTCGCGTTAAGCTGGAATGCGGTTGCCGCCACCTCGCATGTATATCTCGGTGACAACCAGGCGCTTGTTGTTTCCGGCGACCCGTCCGTTTATCTGGGTAACACCGCCGGGACCACCATGGCCTCCGGCACGCTTAATTCGTTTTCGTCTTACTACTGGCGGGTCGATACGGAAAATGCGATAGGCCGGGTGAGCGGAACTGTCTGGGAATTCTCAACGGCGAATTACCCGCCTGCGGCTGTTATCTCGGCTCCCTTAAACGGCTCGGTAGTTACGACTCCGTCACAGGCGCTCTCCTGGAGCTGCGGCGGCGCCATCACCGATTCGTTCGACGTTTATTTCGGAGCTAACCTGTCAAACGTTCAGAGTGAGGATACGGGCAACTCAACCGGCACGTTCATGGGCAACCAGCCTGGAACGAATTACGCTCCCGCCGGCCTGCTTCCCGGTATGACATATTACTGGCGCATTGATTCGCGGAACCTTGTAGGCGCTACGCCGGGCGATGTTTATGTGTTTACTACAATCGCTCTTCCGCCACAGGCGGTTACACCAGGTCCCGCACACCAGGTAACTGACCTAAATACGCTTTTACCCACTCTTACGTGGGGCTGCGGCGGCGATGTCACGACGCAGTTCAGAGTATATTTCGGAGATAACCAGACGCAGGTTGCTTCAGGCGATGTTCTGGCATATCAGGGCATATACGGGGTAACCAATTATTCACCGGCGGTGCTCAGCGCATCGACTTCGTATTATTGGCGGATTGCCGCGGAAAACGATTTCGGCAATACGGCCGGCCTTGTCTGGGAATTCCGCGTAACCGACCCGCCGCCCGCGGCGACGATTGTTGCACCGGCGGATGCCACGCCGGCCCTGGACACGCCGGATGCATCGCTTCAGTGGGACTGCGGCGGCGCGATTACCGACCAGTTCTACCTTTACTTCGGCGATAACCAGACGCTTGTCGACGGCGAGGACAACTCGGTCCTTTCCTACACCGGAACAAACATCCAGTGGACCACCTTTACGCTGTCCGCCGATACGAGTTACTACTGGCGGGTGGTGGCGGAAAACGGCGTCGATAACAGCAGCGCCGTTACATGGAGTTTCAAGACCGAGCCGATGCCGGCCCAGGCCGCTCTTGTTGCCCCTCCAGACACGGGGCAGACCGGTCCGAGCGTGACTCTCGACTGGGACTGCGGCGGCGCCTATACCGATAGCTTCGACGTATATTTCGGAGACAACTCAACCGAAGTGCTGAACGATAACTCCTCCAATATCTTCGGTACTTTCAAGGGCAACCAGACAACCTCGGATTATCCGACCGTCCCCTTGACGGTCGGGGTCACTTATTACTGGCGAATTGATCCTGTCGGCAATTTCGGCACAACCGCCGGGGCGGTATGGTCGTTCACGGTAATCGCCCTGCCGCCGAAAGCTGTTTCACCGGCTCCGGGCAACAATGCACTGGTTACAACGCCCTCGCAGCAGCTTGACTGGCAGTGCGGCGGCGCCGTTACCGACACCTTCAGCGTGTATTTCGGAACCGATTACGCCACCGTTTTGGGTGAGACCACCGCCAACACCAGCAATGTTTATTTCGGCAACCAGAGCGGAACGACTTTCGACCCGGGCGGACTTGCCCCTGATACGTCTTATTTCTGGCGCATCGATACCGTAAACGGACTCGGAACCACAAAAGGCGACGTGTGGGCGCTCAGCACGATTGCGCTCCCGCCGCAGGTTACGACTCCTTATCCCGCTGACCTTGAAACCGATCTGAACACCCTCAGCCCGAATATGACGTGGAATTGCGGCGGCGATGTAACGACTCAGTTCAGAGTTTATTTCGGAGATA
The DNA here is from genome assembly GCA_004376375.1 of Planctomycetota bacterium. Taxonomy (GTDB): domain Bacteria; phylum Planctomycetota; class E44-bin39; order E44-bin39; family E44-bin39; genus E44-bin39. The sequence goes on along the minus strand of SOJX01000137.1, from coordinate 810 downwards.
ACCAGACGCAGGTTGCTTCAGGCGATGCTCTGGCATATCAGGGCATATATGCGGTAACCAATTATTCACCGGTCGCGCTCAGCGCATCGACTTCATATTACTGGCGGATTGACGCCGAAAATAACTTCGGCAACACCGCGGGAACGGTATGGGAATTCCGCGTGACTGACCCGCCGGCGGCGGCGACCATGCTTTCTCCCTCTGATACTTCAATGGTAGACACTCCCGCTCCCACGATCCAGTGGGACTGCGGCGGTGCGATAACCGATTTCTTCGAGCTTTATTTCAGCGCCACACAGAATGACGTGGATACGTTTAACTCCAGCGTGCTGGAATACGCTGGAACGAGTAAGTTCTGGTTGGCATCGCCCGACCTCCCCGCAGACACGAGTTATTACTGGCGTGTCAAGGCTATTAACGGTATTGACAACAATAACGGTGTCACATGGTCCTTTAGGACAGAACCGATCCCGCCTGCGCCTATCCTGCAGACTCCGGCGGACGCCAATCCGTGGGTGAGCGTTACTACCGTAAATCTCGATTGGGACTGCGGCGGCGCTTATACTCTGGGATTTAACGTGTTCTTTGGAGACAACCAGACCGAAGTGCTGAATGAAGACTTGACCAATTCGACGGGAACCTATCAGGGGTGGCTGGTTACCACTGCTTACGATACTGACACCTTGTCGCTGGGAGTGACGTACTACTGGAAAATCGAGGCCACCGGCAATTTCGGTAACAGTACGAGCACCGTCTGGTCTTTCCGCGTAACGCCGCTTCCGCCTCTGGCCGTCACGCCCGACCCGGGCG
>SOJX01000064.1 GCA_004376375.1 Planctomycetota bacterium | reverse complement strand
TCCCTTATCCCTTATCCCTTATCCCTTATCCCTTATCCCTTATCCCTTATCCCTTCCCCCTTATTCCCTTTGTCCCTTTTTTTATTGCCTCTCCCTGCGTGCGCATGTTATAATTCTTTCCCGTAAATTACCGCGTTCGAATGCTGATTGAGAGAAAATACCAGATGACGTCAAATCGTTTATCGACCGGTCTGAGCTTGGTTCTGTCGCTTATAATCCTCCTATCGGGCCAGCCTGCGTGGGCGGATTCCGTCATCCTTAAAAACGGCTCAAACCTTGAATGTGTAATCCTTCTCCAGATTCGGGAATACACGATAACACTGTCTCCCGGGGGCTTATCCCTGCTGCCCGCACCCACCATAAGCCAGGCAAGGGCAAAAGAGCTTTCCAAGGGCTTCAGGCAATCCATGCAAGAGGCTTTCGGGCCGGCCTGGGAGAACCATGCTAAATGGGAAAAAACCCGTGTCAGCATCAGGGAAAGAAAAAAGGCAAGAGACGCAAAGCAGCTGGTAAGAAGGCCTGACGTGCTTCTGAAGACCATTTTCGGGAAGACAAAAATTCCCGGGGATCTGAACCTTGAAAAACTGCTTGAAGTCTGCCGGATTTTGCTAAATCTCTCCTCCCCCGCCGTCGTCGCACCGGGCAGGAGAATCGACACCGATGAAGACACATTCAGGAAAACGGCGATCACGCTCGAGGAACTGAAAATCAAACCGGTAAAATACATCGAATTCTTTTATGACAGGCTTCCTCTGTCGCCCCTGCTGGTCAGGATGGACGGCGCGAGCCGCAAAAACCTCCTGAACCACTTGCGAAGCGCCACCCTCTCGGTCTACGCCTTCCTTCCGGGCGAAGAAACCAATAAGCTGCTGAAAGGGATAATAAACGACAAAAGGGCCAAAAACAGCCATAAAGAATTGGCGCTCGACACCCTTATCAACATCGACTTCGAGGAAGCAACCGCCGTTCTGCTGAAAACGCTCACAAGCAAGGACGTCAGGCTCCGGGGAATTGCGGCTGCAAAGATTACCGGGATGCATGAGGGCAAACCCGACCCGAAACTGTCGTCTCCGATTATGGAGTTGCTGAACAACCCCTCCACTCCCATTGAGGTAAAGCCGGAAATAGTCCAGCTTCTGTTCTCGTTCAACGATCTGAAAATCGTTAAGCGTCTCACGGAATTGGTCTATTTCCTGGACGATGCAACCATAACCGAAATCATACGCTCGCTTGGCCGGTTTGCGGACGAGGAGACCAGAGAAATGTCGGTCCCGCTCCTCAGCAGATTTCTGGAAACCTCGATGATTGCGGAGCAGCAGAAATGGGCCGCTGTGGCTCTCGGGCGGCTGGGCGACTGGAAAGCTCTCCCCGCCCTCATCGAGGCGCTCAAGGAAAAAAATAAGGACGTTTCCGATGCCGCGTGGCGAGCATTACGCAATATTACCGGCAAGCGCTTCGAAAAAATTCATGCGATATGGAACGAATGGTATAAGGCTGAAGGAAAAAGAGGCAAGCCCAAAAAGGCAGGAAGGCCCGCGGCCGGCCGTCCAACGCCCCCCTCCGGTTACAACCGGACTCCTTACCGCCCCCCCCCCTCTATCAGGCCGACTCTTTTAACCAGAAAAGGCCGCAGTAACGCATCCGGCGCCCGGGAACAGCAGCCCGGCGCAACTTCAAGTCCGGTTTCCCGCAAGCGCAATATTATTATGATATCGCTGTTGGGAATCGCCTTTCTTTCCGTTGTCTTCCTCATCATCTTCTTCAGAAAAGGCACACCCGGTAAGCAGAAAAAGGCTTGAGACTTGAGTGTTCAGCCGCGCAAACTCTCCCTCTTAATTCTTAACTTTTAACTTTTAACTTTTAACTTTTGACTTTTGACTTTTGACTTCTTTTAGGCGTGCAGTACATGCGGCCTGACCGAACGGCGGGCGCGGGAACCCATCTTGAGCCCCCTCTCCAGCGCCTGGCGGTTTATTTCAGCAACGCGGGGAGGTGTGCGGTCCATTAAAGCCTTAATCACCGCCTCGTCGGATACGATTTTCGTAAGCCCCACGACGATGCCGAGCCCAATCATGCTGGCGGTAATTACGTTCTTGATCTCTTCCAGGGCGACCTGGGTTATCGGAAAACCGATCGCGTCAAGCTCCGCCGCGGCTGATACACTCCCGGAGTCTATTACAAAACAGCCGTGCTCCTTGAGGTCGGCGTAATACCTGTCCGAGGATTTCTGGTTCATCGCAAGGAACACGTCCAGGCTGCGTGCACGCGGATAATAAATCGTTCTGGACGAAATCAGCACGTCGCACTTGGTCGAGCCGCCGCGGGCTTCGGGGCCGAAAGAGGAGACCTGGACGGTGTTGTGCCCCTCGTACACCGCGGCCGCCTCGGCGAGCACGCTGCCCGCGAACTGGATTCCCTGCCCGCCGCTGCCGGCGAATCTGGCCTGAATCACTGTTCCTTCTCCTCCCCGGGCGGCGAGTCGATTTCCCGGACCCGCTTCATAAGTCTTTTGTAGGCTGCCGTAAATTCCGGCTTGTCTTCATCCTTGTAAATTCCGATATAGAATTTTCTGTCGGGCAGAGGCGGCAGGCTGGTATCCTGCTTCTTTATATGCACTGCCCTGTCGCGCAGGTCGGCCATCATTTCAACGGCGTTTCTGAAATCATTGCGCCGCCCGTAAGCCGTATAGCACGGAGATAAAGCCTCCACGACCGAGAAACCGTCGTGCGTGAGCGCCTTTTTCACCAGCCTGTCCAGGAGCGCGGAATGGTAAACGGTGGAGCGCGCGACGAAGGACGCACCCCCGGCGGCCGCGAGATCGCAGATATCGAACGGCTCGGCCTCGCTGCCGAACGGCGACGTCGTGGATACGTGGCCCGGAGGCGTGGTCGGCGACCTCTGCCCGCCGGTCATGCCGTAGATGAAGTTGTTGACGATGATGGTCGTAATATTGAGGTTGCGGCGGCAGGCGTGGATGAAGTGGTTCCCTCCGATGGCGACGCCGTCGCCGTCCCCCATCACCGCGATGACCTTCAGCCGCGGCTTGTAGTGCTTTATCCCGGTCGCAAAGGTAAGCGCGCGTCCGTGCGTGGTGTGGAGGGTGTTGAAATCGACGTATACCGGCATCCTGCCCGTGCACCCGATGCCGGAGACCATGACGATATCGTCCTTCGGTATCGAGAGCTTGTCGATCGCGCGGATGATGGAGCCGAGCACGATCCCTATTCCGCAACCCGCACACCACACGTGCGGAAACTCTTTCTTCGGCCGAAGGTATTTGTGTATAACGGTCTCGGTTATCATTTCGCCCTCTAACAGGTGTGTAGGTATGTAGGTCTGTAGGTCTGTAGGTCTGTAGGTTCGTAGGTATGTAGGTAAGAAACCAGAAACAAAAAACCTACAAACCTACAAACCTTCGAACCTTCGAACCTACGAACCTACGAACCTTCGAACCTTCGAACCTTCGAACCTTCGAACCTAATAAAGCTCCGTAACCTTTGCGATTATCTTTTCGGGCTCGATCAGTTCGCCGTCGACCTGGTTCAGATGGACGACGGGCATGCGCCTCGGCATATAGTACCTGACGATGACCGCCATCTGCCCGAAGTTCTGCTCGACAACGAGGACGGCTTTGGCTTTCCGCCCGACGGCTTCCTGAAGCTGTTTCTTCGGGAACGGCCACATGGTTATCGGCCTGAAAAGGCCGATCTTTATTCGCATGTTCCGAAGCATTTTGACCGCTTCCTTAGCCGAACGCGCGGCCGAACCCGCCGCTACAATCACAATCTTCGCCTCACGCATCCTGTACTTCTCCGCCGCCGCGATCCTGTGCGCGTTGCGCCGAACCTTGTCTACAAGGTGAGTATGACAGTCAATTATCTGGTCTCTCTTGCTCGAGGGAAATCCCTCGTGATCGTGGGTAAGGCCGGTAACGTGGAAGCGGTAGCCCTCTCCGAAGACCGCCATGGGCCGGTCGCGGACCATCACCTCCTCGGGATAATGCTTGTACCACGAAGGCGGAACTTCCGGCTCGCGGCGCTCGCGTATCTCGGCCTCGAGCTCGATTTTCATCGGAACGTTCTCGCGCATGTGCGCGTTCACCTCGTCCGAAAGCAGGACGACGGGAGTCCGGTATTCCTCGGCGAGATTGAACGCCCGCACCGTAAGGTGGAAGCACTCGATAGGGCTCTCGGGAACGAGCGCGATTGCCGGGATATCCCCGTGAGAGCCGAAACGCGCCTGCATGAAATCGCCCTGCGACGTCTTCGTCGGCAGCCCCGTCGAGGGGCCGCTGCGCATCACGTTTGCGATAACGCACGGGACCTCCGCCATCGCCGCGTAGCCGATGTGCTCCTGCATCAGCGAAAAACCGGGACCGGACGTGGCGGTCATGGCCTTCGCACCCGCAAGCGAGGCGCCGATAACCGCGCCCATCGAAGCGATCTCGTCTTCCATCTGGATGAACTTACCCCCGATGCGCGGCATTTTCTGCGCCAGGTACTCCATTATCTCGCTCGACGGCGTGATGGGGTAGCCGGCGAAAAACCTGCACCCCGCCGCGAGCGCGCCCTCGGCGATCATTTTATTGCCGCTTACAAGGCGCATGGGGTCGGCCTTCCGACCGTCCCCGGACTTAGGGCTCGTCTTCTTCTGTCTGGCTTTCGTCATCGCGTTTTTCCGTAACCATTATGGCGAAATCAGGGCAACGCCGTACGCAGGACTGGCAACCAACGCATCTTTCGGAAAACTCCGGCACGGGATGCATTTCGAATTCCTGCGTATATACTTTCTTCCGGCAGAACTCGACGCAGATTCCGCACCGCTTGCACCAGTTATCGAACAATACAATGCGGTATTCCCTCTTGGGCTTCTGGCCTTCAGACGGCGCCGTCTCGGCCGCGGGCCGGTCCTGCCCGTCCTCAGTCTGCTCAAGGTCTGCCTTTTCATCGCGAGCCGTCACAACGAGACCTCTGAATTTCTTTACTTGATCTTGCCAACGTAATCGGGAAGCAGGATCGGAGCCGCAACGCGGCCGGTAAGACCTTTCTTCCCGGCTTCCCGGTTATATTCTACCACATGTGTCAAGCTCGGAGAGCCCAGTTCGACACTTCTCGAAGCTTTTGCAGCGCTGCCTCCCGCGCGGCGGCCGAACACGTTGATGTCGAGAAGCGAGTTGCCCATGAGCCTGTTCTCGCCGTGGATTCCGCCCGCGACCTCGCCCGCGAAATACAGGTTGGGTATCTGCTTCGAGTGCGCGTCCGACTCCATCTCTACGCCGCCGTTCTGGTAGTGCAGCGTCGGATAGACGAGCATCGGCAGCCTGGAGATATCTATCCCGTGGTTCATGAACTGGCGGAACTTCGCCGGCAGCTCGCGCCGGACAGTCCCCTCCCCGTGCAGCATGTCTATCATCGGCGAATCGAGCCAGACGCCGACGCGGCCCGTCGGAGTCGGGACGCCTTTCCCCCGATCGTGGCATTCCCGGATGAAGGCCGACGACTCGATGTCGCGCGGCTCCTTCGGGAAGACGAACTGCTCGCCCTCCGCGTTTATCGGCTGCGCGCCGAGTCCGCGCACCTTTTCCGTGATAAGCAGTCCGATATTCTGCGCCGGGTAAACCACGCCGGTCGGGTGGTACTGGACCGGGTGCATGAAGCACAGTTTGCAGCCCGCGTGGTAGGCCATGACGAGCCCGTCGCCCGTCGCGCCGTAATGGTTCGTCGTATCGAAATCCTGGTAGTGCAGCCTGCCGGAGCCGCCGGTCGAGACAATCGTCGCCTTCGCCCTGACGACCTTGTACTGGTTGGTCTCGAGGTTCTTCACGACCGCGCCGAAGCACTGGCCCTTGTCGTCGAGAATAAGCTCGACCGCCGGCTCGAACTCCACCACCGTCACGTTCGGCTTGCCCCGCGCCGCGTCGCGAAGAGTCCGCATAATCTCCGCGCCCGACATGTCGGCAGCCGAATGCATCCGCTTCTTCGACGTGCCGCCGCCGTGAATCGTCATCATCACGCCTTTTTCGTTCTTCGTAAACATCGTGCCCAGCCTGTCCAGCCAGTCGATGACGACAGGCGCATCAAACACGAGCGCGCGGACAAGCTCGGGCTCGTTCTTGAAGTGCCCGCCGCCTATCGTGTCCAGGAAATGCGTCCGCGGCGAATCCTTCGCCCGGACCGCGGCCTGGATGCCGCCCTCGGCCATCATCGTGTTGGCGTCGCCGAGGCGGAGCTTGGTCATGAGAAGGACGTTCGCGCCCTCTTCCGCGGCCATGATGGCGGCCGCGCACCCGGCGCCACCGCCGCCGATTATGAGCACGTCGGTTTCATAATCGACCTTGTTCAGGTCGACCTTGTCAAGCTCCAGCGACGACGGCGTCTCGAGCACGTCGACGAACTTGTTGACCATCTCGTCGCCGGCGTTCGGGCCTATCTTGACCTTGCGCAGCGCGTCCGACTTGTAGTCGGGATGGAACTTCTTTTTCAGCTCGTTTCGCTCGTCGATGCCCATTGCCGCGAATTCCTCGCCGCGCGCCTTTTTTTCCACGCGCGCCGCGCGGGTGGCCTCGACCTTTTTTATCATCTCCAGCATTTCAGGCGTATAACCCATCTCTCATCCTTTCGCGTTGGAACGTTGGAACGTTCGAACGTTGGAACGTTCTGACGTTTTTAGTCTTCACCAAACCTCGGGGTCGAATCCGGTTCCTTGTCTTTCTGCACTTCCTCGTAAAGCGGGCGCAGCTTGTCGACGCCCTTTTTCGCGACGGCCACGACCTCGTCCATCGGTTTATCGTGTTTGCCTTCTTTTATTTCCCTTACCCTCCGCGCGAGCTCGGGCGACTTTATCGCCATCCGGCTGCCGTAAAGGCGGCGGCACAATATACCCACGTTCGGCTGGACGATATTGGCCGGACAGCGGGTCGTGCAGAGCCCGCACATGACGCACTCGAAAGAGAGGCGTGCCGCTTTCTCGATATCACCGCGCAGCGCCGCCGAAATGTATTCCATAACCTTCAAATCCTGCGGGCACGACTTTGTGCACGTGTTGCAGCCCATGCATTTCGCGATTTCAGGATACATCCCACGCACCGTCGCCGCCGTCGGCTCCATCTTCTCGATGTCGTCGTACACGGCCCGGCCCGCGGGGAAAAACGGTATCTGCGCGAGGTACATTTCAGGCTCGACGACTTTCTGGCATGCAAGCGCGACCTTGAGCGCAGGATCGCCCTTGGTGCGATACACCGTCGCGCACGCGCCGCAGACCCCGCCGCGGCACCCGACCCCGCGGATGAGTTTATATCCGCAAAACTCGAGCGCCTTCATTATCGGCAGCGTGTCCGGCACGGAGTACCGCTTGCCCATAATGTAGATGTCGATAAAGTTCGCCTTCGACAGGTCGAGCCCGACCTTTTCCTCTTTTTCCTTCGTCTTCGCTTCAGCAGACATCTTTATCCTCCGGTAAGAAGGTAATAAGTTGATAAGGCAACAAGGAAACAAGGTCCATACCACGAAAAATATTTCCTTTGAGGTCACAATTTGTGACCTCAAACTTGAGGTGCCAGATTGGCACCTCAAGATTCATGTTTCCAGCATCCATTTTGAGATCGCAATCTGCGATATCAAACATTTACTCGGCGAGCAAGCTCGCCGGCTAATTATATATATGTTTTTTTATTCCTTGTTTCCTGGTTCCCTTATTCCCTTGTTTTCTTGTTACCTTGTTCCCCTTTATTACGCGGCGAGCAAGCTCGCCCGCTAAACGAATATTATTATTCAGTCTCCTTTTCATAATTCATCATTCATAATTCTTCTTGTTTCCTTGTTTCCTTATCTCCTACCACTTATCACTTATCACCTATAACATAATGACCATGCCGATAATTAATCCGATAATAAACCAGATGATTCCCGAAAGATAACCGGCGTCGAGGAACTTCAGCTTCGGGTTCTGCCGTATCGTTTCAGGAAGTTTTTCGTCGACGATTACGTCCTTGATGTAGGTCCCGACCTGCGGGCACGAGAGCACGCAGGAAAAACATTTCTCGCAGTCCTCGTCGACCATGGTCTCGAGCGCGAACGAGGTGCGGGCATCGGTCAGCTCGAGCCTGTTCTGTTCCCTTCGCAGCACCGGGCAGGCGTCGATGCATGCGCCGCATGCGATGCAGGCCTGGTCGCCCGTGACGTCAACCTCGCCCGTGTTGAGGCGGTGGTACGCCTCGATGCCGCTCGAGAGCAGCCGGCACACGGCCACCGGCGGGTATGCCCGCTCGAGCACCTCGTCGAGCGTATCGCGCATCCGCGTCTTGTCCTGTTCGTAAATCTGCGCCATTTTGTCCTCCACGGGACTATTTTTCTTTCAGAACGATTTTTCCGATTTCGAAACCGCACACCTTACCGGGCAGACAAGGCGACAAGGTGACACGGCGACTCGGCGAAATATATATAACTTATTTCTCCATGTCTCCATGTCTCCCTGTCTCCCTGTCTCCTTGTCTCCTTGTCTCCCTGTCTCCCTGTCTCCCTGTCTCCTTGTCTCTCTGTCTCCTTGTCTCCCTGTCTCCTTGTCTCCTTGTCTGAACTAAACCGGATGAGTCGTAAATTTCGCACCATTCTCCCTCACAAAGCCTGACCTTATTTAGCGCGCTTGCCTCCCGGCGTGAAGTATCTGTCGAGCCGGAACTTTTTCCTCTTCTCACGCTTCGGTGTTTCCCAATCCCACAGGTTCGCGTGGCAGCTTGCGCAATGTAATTTCACCACGTGCACAAGCTCGGGCCGGTTCTTTTCGACCAGTTCAGCCAGTTCCACTGAACTCTTTTGCGGATTTTCCTTCTCGAGTTTAGTGAGCACATCGTGAACCTGGTCAAACAGAAATACGTTTGCCATCACGCCGCGGCCGTATTCCTTACGCGCTTCCGGCGACGGCCATTGCCCGTTACCGTGCGTCTTGCCGTTGTGGCAGCGCCCGCAGACCTGGAGCATCGCTGGAATGTTCCTGTCATAGCCGTCGGTGTAACTGCGCCTGCCCGTCGACATGTTTGTCGACGTCGGGTTGTGCGCCACGTTCCAGTGGCACGACGTGCATGAAAGCGGGTCGCTCTTCGAAAAGTTCTTTTCGCGGTCATGACACTCGAAACATTTCTGCTTCAGATCTTTATCAAGGTGCAGCGTGCCGTTCATGTTCATGCCGATTTGCGCAAGCCGCGTCTTCGGAGGCAGGACACCGGATTTGATATCGCCCGTGGCCGGGTCCATCGCGCTGCCGTGCATCGATTCGATAATATCTTCATGGCACTCGGCGCAAACCGCATCGGTAACGTGCGCGGGCCGCGGCGTCTTGGGATCGTCGGGCGACAGCATCATCGTTTCTTCGAGGTCGCGCAGGCCCTTGACTTTCACGTACATCAGGCTCAGCAGGCCCGGCTCCGCGTGGCAGTCGATGCAGCCTGCGCGGTCTTTGTCTTCCTGCTTCGGCGCATGGTGCAGTGTTTTCTCAAACTCTTTTATCAGTATCGGATGGCAGTTGCCGCAGAAATCGTCCCTGCTCGTGTAGCTCATCGCGCCGAGGCTTACGCCTATGAAAACGACAACTATTACAAGCGCGAGGATGAGGGCTTTTCTTTTTTTATCCATGCCGCCCTCCTCCCGCGTCTGCCTTTTCTTTTTCCGCTTCACGCGCCTTTAAGAACCGGACTCCGGCCGAGGCGACGCTGGGCGCGGAAATACCTATCGGGCATTTGCCCGAGCACTTTGCGCACCCGACGCAGAACCATGACAGCTTCTTCACAAGCTCGTAATCGCCGAGCCGCGCCGCAAGCACCATGTCCATCGGGAAGGCGTATTCTTTGCCGTCAAGCTCCACCCGCTTGACCGGGCACGCGCCGACGCAGGTCTGGCAGTTCATGCACGAGACTGCCTGACCCGTCCCGCGCACGAGCAGACCCTGGAGCGTGTAATCGAAAAACACGATAAGGATAAAAATTATCGCAAGCGTGTTGAAGGAGATTTTCGAAATCTCGTTCTTCAGGAAGAAGTAAACGAAATGCGTAAACGTCGAAAGCTTTTTCGGCGTCCGGTGCGCCTTGATGATGGCGGTCTTGACCGCCTTCCTGTATGCGCGGCTGGTCAGCGTCGCGCCGGTGATGCCGTCGATTGAATCCATGGCCTGGTCAAGCCGGCGCGTGATAAGGTCTTTATTCAAAGCCCTGATTTTTTCCGTACCGGGGCGATACCGGTAATTCAGTTCCTTTATTGCATTGCCGCCGATGGAACCGGTTTCACGATGAAGCTCCAGCGGTGAATCTATTCTGTGAATCAAGTTACCGGTTGGAGAGAGGCCGGTTTCAATAATCTCCACCTGCACGTGGACAGGTCCGCGTGCGCCGTCCGCCTCGGCTTCATAAATACCGGTTTTCAAATCAAGAGGTATTGTATCACCCAACGCGCGGCGGTACCTTGCGACGCGATAGGCCTCGGCCGCGGCCGCGGCGTACACAAGGCACGAGAAAAGGAATACTCCGATAAGAGCTTTCAGGCCCCACCATTTGCCGTTTTTCACGCCGTATTCGACCGATTTAACGACAAGCACGATGAAAATCACGGCAAGGAGGAAGAAGCGCGTGCCCGGATACAGCAGCGATATCAGGAACGTAAACGCGGCAAGGCGCCACGGCCGCGACGCCTTCGCGGCGAATGCTTCAAGCCAGCGGTTGTACCAGGCGGTTTCCATTATTCAGTTATTCAGTTATTCGGTTCGTCAGTTTTTCGGTTATACGGAGCTTCGCGTGTTTTGTAGGGGCAAGGCATGCCTTGCCCCTACATCAGTTCCGGTTCCGGAATCGGTTTTTCCGTTTCCTTCTTAAGCTTCTGCATATACTTCACGACCGGTAAAAGATAATCACGGCCGATCTTTCCTTCTGCCAGCGCCTGTGCAAGCACACCTGTCGGCACATAGCCTTCCTCGATGGCGGCGACGACAAGCTTCTGCATCGTGCCGAAAATCTTCGGCAGGTCGAGGTGCGCGGCGCAGAACGTCTGGCAGTTGCCGCAGCGGATGCAGTTCATGCCGCCTTTCAGAATAAACCTGCGGTAATCGAGCACGCGGCTTGCGACCGTAAGCTCGGCCTGCTCCGTAATCCTGCCCGGGCACTTATCCTGCGTCGCATAACATGCACGGCACTCGTAGCAATACGTCGTCTGCGGCATGCCGTGGAAGAGCGGCTTGAGCACGGCCACACCCATCGCCGCCGCGACGCCGAACATCGCCGCGCGGTTGATGTTTTTCGTAAGCATCCGGTCTTCCACGTTCGTAAACGACTGGAAGCGCCTTATGCCCGGCAGCGCGACCGGCTGGTCCTCGACCTGCCGCGTCCGGCCTATCTTCTGCTCGTCTTTTTTTTGTTTTTCGTCTGCCATATTTCTTTTGTAGGGGCGAGCCGGTGGCTCGCCCGACCGGGCGACGCGCCGCGTCGCCCCGACATTTTTTTTGGCCCCAGCAGCGCCCGGATTTTTGCCCTAATAACACCCCCGCGCGTTCCCTGCGCAAGCTCTTTGCGCGTCTTCATGTCGAGCGCATAGGTCGTAATAAGACCCGTAAGCGCTCCGGCGATAATGAAAACGATAAATGTAAACATCCTCTATCCTTCCACAGCCTGGACGTTTTCCTTCAGAGGCGGTCCTGCGAAACTCACCTGAATCATGAGCGCGATAAGCACGGCCGCGATAATGCCGCCTATAATTCCCTGCACAAGGCTTACTCCAAGCGAAGTTCCCGCAACCGGCTCTCCCAGTCTCAGCGCCAGAGCGAGTGATATTCCGCACAGCACACCGCCCAGGCCGAACGAGGCGATAAGCACTTTCCTGTTTCGCCCGAGGCTTGCGGTGATGAGCCGGCTCATAACTACAATCAGCCCGTAGGCCGCGGCCATAATCACGAGCGACCAGAGAATGGTCTGACCGAGGTGACCCCAGGTCGCGGTAAACATCATCTGCCCGGTCTGCGGGTTGCGGGCGAAAACGTCGAGCGTAATAAACCGCATGAAGACGGCGGCAAGCGGCGCCATGACCGCAAGCGAGGTGAAGCTGAACGCGCCCTTGAGGTAACCGGTCTCCGCCCTGAGCTGCCCCTCGGCCATCATGCCTGCGCCGCCGAGCGGGCTCGGTGCGCAGGAGGTCGTCGCGTTTATAATGTACGCGGCCATCACGATGCCGATCTGGAGGTCGGTCAGTCCGACGCCTTTACCGAAAACGTAAATCAGCGGCACGAACACGGCCGTAAGTATGCGGCTGCACGAGAGCGGCAGAATCGTCTGCGCCTGGACAAGTATCACCAGCGTACCGACGACGCCAAGCAGCGGGAACGCGGCCAGGCCCTTGAAGATTGACTGCAATACCTGCATACCCCCGGTCGGGTAAAGCGAGCCGGCTGCGAGAAATCCCGCTACCATCGCGGTCGCGGGCATGAGAATTATTCCCGTCATCAAATCGCCCAGCGAAACGCGGCAGACAATAATTATCAGGATCGACGCGGCGACGAATATCGCCTGCACCGTGATGAACTTGAGCGAGGGAATGAACGAGATAAAAGTTGCGGTCAGCAACGCCAGCGCGAAGATAATAAGCGAGGTGTAGCCTTTCCAGTTGACTTTTATCTCGGGCTCGACGCCGCCTTCCCGGTCCTTTATCTGTACCGTGTCTTCCGGGTACAGGCGCTTCGTGACGAAGCGGATGAAGAGCGCCATGAACGCGGTCCCGATCATGAGCGAAAAGACCTGCGGGCCTCGGAGGATTCCAGCCGCTGCATCCGGGAACGTCGCGCCGCCGAGCGTGCCTTCCGCGATTTGCGCGACGCCGCCGACCGGGCTCGGTCCGCACGAGCCGAACGAGTTTCTCGCAAACGCGGCGATAAAGACGATAAGCTGCGTTTTCCTGAGCGTGCCCGAGCCTTCCGGACCGAACATGAAAAGCAGCGGAAGGAGCGCGGCCGCGATAATCCGCCCGCACGGAAGCATCGTTATAAGCGGAATATTTATCAGAATAACAAGCGTGCCGGCCAGGCCGAGCGGGGTTTTGCGGAGCCGGTTGACGATGGCTTTTATCGCCTCGAAACCGCCTGCCGCGCCCAGCACCCCGCCCATGAATAATCCACCGAGAAGCGCCGTGACAGGATGCAGGATAATCCGGCCGATAACGTCGGCGGGCACGAGTCGCAGCTCGTCGGCCATGCCCTGGAGGCCGAAAAATATAAGCGCGAGCACGATGTTAACAAGCGTGATGCCGATGAGGACGGTCTGGACCGGCATTTTTATCCAGCCGAGCAGCGTCGCCACCAGCGTCACGATAAAGATCAGTAATGTTATGGTGCCAAGGATTTCCATCTTATTTTCGGTTATTCGGTTCTTCGGTCATATTGAGCTTCGCGCGACATGTAGGGGCAGACCTTGCGCGCGCGCCGTGCCCCTACATTTATTTTTTAGATACCAGCGGCAAAGCGAGGACGTAATTATCCTGCCTGCGCACAAGCGTTACCCTGTCGCCGATTTTCAGGTTGCCGGCGCAAAGACCGCACGGGTTCGCAGTCGCGTCGACGACTTTTCCGTCGGGAAGTTTTACGCGAATGCTGATTCCCGCACCGCCTGAAACGCAACTCGGTTTGTCAGACTCGACGGCGACAAGCGTTCCCTTCAAGCCGCGGAGGTGGACATACAGTTCCGCGGCCACGAGTACCGCGAGCAGGATTGCGAACGCAATCCATGTAAGAAGGTCAGCCGTGTTTATCGCAATCGTATAAAACATATTATTCCCAGGTGTCTTATCAAATCGCGCGGGCAACACATCCGAGTTTCGCATCGGTCACGAACACCCGCTGCCCCTGCGGCTCAATCGCCACGCCCACCGGCTCTCTGAGCCGCTTTTCGGCATGATATACGCTATGGCTCAAGTCATGGGTTCCATCGGGATTAAAGATATCAATTTTGGACCGGCCCGTGTTGCAGACGTATATCCTTCCTTTTCGGTCGACGGCCAGGCCGTGCGGGCGCGGATGCGGGCGAAGACTACGTAAAGTTCTACGAAAACCTCGGCAACTCCA
>SOJX01000052.1 GCA_004376375.1 Planctomycetota bacterium | reverse complement strand
CGAGATGGAAAAGAAAATCCAGTCCGGTGAATTCATAAAAGTCGGCGTAAACAAGTACCGGATGGAAGAGGAAAAACGCGAGGTCGAGCTGCACGAGTTCGACAAGGCGTCGGCGGCAAAGCAGGTCGAGCGGCTGAACAGGATCCGCGCCGAGCGCGACGAAACGCACGTTACAGAACTTCTCGCCGGCGTCAGGGCGGCGGCTCAGTCCGGCGAAAACGTCATGCCCGCGGTAAAGTCCGCCGTAGCCGCCTACGCAACCGTCGGCGAAATAGCCGACATTTTCCGCGATGTTTACGGCAAGTTCAAAGAGCCGATAAAATTCTAGCGGCGTAACGCCGACGGGGGTTTTATGTCAACGGTACAGATTGTTGTGGTGGTGGTCGTGTTCGTCGGCGGTTTTATCATCGGCCTGATAGTCTGGTGGCTGACGAAAATTCTTGCACGGGTAATGACCTTTATAATCCCGCTTCTTGCAGGCGCGATAATCGCATACGCGCTTCCGGAAGAGCCCGAGATCGGAGAAGTAATCATCTGGTGCGGCGCCGGAATGCTTGCATCGGCGATCGTCGCGGCCGGTTACATGGTCGCGGCCAACCTTTTCGAGATCGAGCAGCGGCTGAAACAAGTCGAAACGATAAGGGTCAAGGTCCGCAAACGCCGGGCCGGCCCCCAGGCAGGACGCCCAAGGCGCAGGCCTATCCAGCCACAAAAAGAAGAAGTCGAAATGGAAGTCGAAACGGAAATCGAAGCAGAAGAAGCGGTAGACATTGAGCCGCATGAAGATGTCGGAGATACCGAAGACAACGTGTAGCGGATAAGGTCTTTGGTCTTTGGTCTTTAGTTATTGGTAAGATTTATTTAACAACGCAGCTTGCTTTGCGCGTTTGGAATATATAATATTATTCTCTCTAAAAAAATAACCAAGAACCAAAGACCAATAACCAAGAACCCAAAAAAAGGAAGGTTGTTCAAAATGCCACGACTGCTCGACGGCGTAAGAATTCTCGAGATCACGCGCATGCTCTCCGGCCCGTACTGCGGCATCCTGCTCGGCGACCTCGGCGCGGAGATGATAAAGATCGAGCAGCCCGGCACCGGCGACCCGATGCGCATCATGCCGCCGGTGATGGGCGAAACGATGGCCGCGTATTACGTCGCGATTAACCGCAACAAAAAATCAATCACTCTCGACCTGAAAAAGCCGGAAGGAAAAGAGGTCTTCTACCGCCTGGTTGCCGAGTCGGACGTTGTGCTCGACAACTTCCGCGCCGGCGTTTTGAAAAACCTCGGCATCGACTACCAGTCGCTCCGCCATAAAAACCCGCGAATAATTTCCGCCTCCGTTTCCGGCTTCGGCGAGGCCGGACCTTATAAAGATCATCCGGCCTTCGACCTGATATTCCAGGCCCTTTCCGGCGCGATGTCGATAACGGGCGAGCCGGGCCGCGCACCTTCGCGCCTCGGCGTGCCCGTCGGCGACACGGTCGGCGCGATGCTCTGCGCGCAGGGAATCTGCGCAGCGCTCTACCGCCGCGAAAAAACCGGTGAAGGCGAGCGCGTCGAAGTCAACCTGCTGGACGCCATGGTGTCTCAGCTCACATACATGGCGCAGTACTATTTCTACGACGGCCGTCAGCCCGGAAGGCTCGGCTCCGGGCACCAAACCGTCGTTCCCTATCAGGCCGTCAAGTGTGAGGACGATTACATAGTCATTGCGGTTTTCGTCGACAAGTTCTGGGCGAACTTCTGCAAAGTGCTCGGCATCGACGAACTGACAGACGATGAGCGTTTCAAAAACAACCGGCTGCGCGTTGAGAACCGCGACGAACTGACACCGACAATCGAGAAAAAGTTTCTCGAAAAACCGGCTGCATTCTGGATAGAAAAACTGCGCGGGGTCGGCGTTCCCTGCGCGCCGATTCAGACTATCGCGCAGGTCGCCGAAGACCCGCAGGTGCTGCACGACAACATGATCGTCGAGATCGACGTCCCCGGTCACGGCAAAATGAAAACCCTCGGCCGCCCGATTAAAGTCCTCGGCGACGAGGAAACTTTCTCCCCGCCGCCCATGCTTGGCGAACATACTGATGAAACTCTGAAATCCCTCGGCGGATACACGGATGAGGAAATTAATTCTCTGCGCCAAAAAGGCGTGATTTAGTGGGGGCGGGTCTCAGACCCACCCGTTTAGCGGCGCAGCGTAACCGGTGTGGTTTGCTGCGCGCGCAATAAAATGTAGGGGCAAGGCATGCCTTGCCCCTACACGCGGCGAGCAAGCTCGCCCGCTAAACGAAAAACCGAGGAACCGACGAACCGAAGAACCGGAGAACCGAAAATGCGAATCGGAATAGACGTAGGCGGAACGTTCACCGACTTCCTGCTGACCCTCGACGACGGGACGAGCGAGATTTACAAGACGCTCTCCACGCCGGACGACCCGTCCATCGCGACCATGCGCGGCATCGGCGAGATGGCGGAAAAGCACGGCAAAGACGTCGCCGATTTTCTGGGGGGCGTCGACGTAATCGTCCACGGCACAACCGTCACGACGAACGCCGTCCTCACCTACGGCGGCGCGAAGACCGGGCTGCTCACGACCGACGGCGTCCGCGACGCGCTCGAGATGCGACGCGGCATCCGCGAGGAGCAGTACAACAACTTCTACAAAAACGTCGAGCCGCTTGTCGAGCGTTACCTGCGCATTCCCGTCAAGGAGCGTCTCGGTTACTCGGGCGAAACGATAATCCCGCTCGACATTTCGACGGTCGAGGACGGGGTAAAACGTTTTCAAAAAAAAGGCGTCGAAGCGGTTGCCGTCTGCTTCATGAACTCCTTCGCAAACGGCGAACACGAGGAAATGGCCGCGAATGTAGTACGTGAGAAACTGCCTGACGCGTATCTCACGGTCTCGAGTGAGTTCCTTCCGTCCATCCGTTTCTACGACCGCGTTTCGACTACCGTGCTCAATTCCTACGTCGGCCCGATTCTCAAGCACTACCTCGACGCGCTGATTAAACGGCTTGGTGAAGTAAAGTTCGGCGGCGTGCTGTTAATCATGCAATCCAACGGCGGTGTTATCGCGCCGGAAATAGCGTCCGACAACGCTGCGGTCACGCTCCTCTCCGGCCCGGCGGGCGGACCGGTCGCGGGTATCGCCTACTGCGACATCCAGGGTTATTCCGATTCCATCACGATGGACATGGGCGGTACGTCGTTCGACACCGCGCTCGTGAAAAACAGGGAACCGTTCGTTACGACCGTCGGCGAGATCAACCGCCTGCGCCTCGCGCTTCCGATGCTGAACGTCGTCACAATCGGCGCCGGCGGCGGCTCTATCGGCTGGATAGACGAGGGCGGGCTTCTGCGCATGGGTCCGAAATCCGCGGGCGCGAAACCGGGCCCGGCATGCTACGGCCTCGGCGGCGAGCTCCCGGCCTGCACCGACGCCGACCTCGTCCTGGGATATCTCGACCCCGAGTTTTTTGCAGGCGGCAGGATTAAACTCGACAAGTCGAAAGCCGAAGCTGCGATCAAAACTCACGTTGCCGACAAAATCGGAATGACGGTCGAGGAGGCCGCGGCGGGAATGTACAACGTCATCAACACCAACATGGCCGCGGCCGTGCGCGAGGTCGCGGTAAAGCACGGCCAGGACCCGCGCGACTTCCCGCTCGTAGTCGCGGGCGGCGCGGGACCGAACCACGCCTGCATGATCGCGCTCGAGCTCGAGATCCCGGTCATGATTATCCCGCGCGAGTCGTCGATTTTCTGCGCGGCCGGGATGCTGATGAGCGACCTCAAGCACAACTTCGTCCGCACCTACGCGACAATGCTGAGGGACGCGGACGTAAATAAATTCAAATCGATTTTTGAGGAGATGAAAACCGGGGGGATTCGGCTCCTGAAATCGGAAAATATTTCAGAAGAAAACGTGGAGTTCATCTATTCGCTCGACCTGCGATACCTCAACCAGTACCACGAAGTCTCGGTCGAGATACCGGCCCGGCTGGTTGAGAAAGCCGACTTCGCGGCGATGGCGAAGGAGTTCCATCCGAAACACAACAGGCTGTACGGCTATTCGCTTGAGGAAGAGGGCACAGGCGTCGAGCTTATCAATATCCGCCTCGTCGCGGTCGGGCGGACGAAAAAACCGTCGTTCCTCGAGCAGGAATTCCACGGCGAGTCGCCCGAGCACGCGAAAAAAGGCGAGCGCCGCGCGTGGCTGCCGAAGCAGAAAGAGTTCGCGGATGTCCAGGTCTACGACGCGTTCGCGCTAAGGAACGGCAACCGCCTCGAAGGCCCGGCGATTCTCGAACAGGTGAATACGACAACGTTCGTCACGCCCGAGTACAACGTCCTCGTCGACAGGTACGGCTCGTACACGGTGTATCTGAAGGAAAAGGAAAAAGCAATCAGGAAACGGATTGAATCATAAAATGTAGGGGCAAGGCATGCCTTGCCCCTACAACACGGCGAGCAAGCTCGCCGCGTTGAGATAGCAACGGAGAAATAAAATGGCGAAAAACAAAATCGATAAGATACTCGTTTCAATCCTTCAGCGGCGATTCAAGAGTATCGTGGAAGAAATGTCTATCGCGATAACGATGACGACGCGGAGCCCGATTCTGTGTGAGGCGCAGGACTTCGTGACCGGGCTTTACGACGCGCACGGCAAAATGCTTGAGCAGAAAGAGAATTTGCCGATACTCTCGTTCTCGCTCGGGCCGGTCTGCGAGTACATCGTGGACTTTTTCGGCGACGACATCCACGCCGGCGACGTGATTTTCCACAACGACGTCTTCTCGATGGGGAACCAGAACAACGACGTCGCGGTCTACAAGCCGATCTTCCACGGCGACACCCTCGTCGGCTGGGCGGCGGCCAAGGGACACCAGGCCGACATTGGGGGCGCGGTCCGCGGCGGTTACAACCCGCAGGCGACCGAGGTCTGGCAGGAAGCGCTCCGCATACCGCCGGTGAAGGTTTACGAGAAAGGCAAGAAAAAGAAAGACGTCTGGGGCCTTATCTTCGCCAACATCCGCCTCAAGATGGTCGAGGAAGACATGACCGCGCAGATGGGCTCGTGCACGGTCGGCGAGCGCGGCGTACAGGCGCTTATCGAGCGCTACGGCCTCGGCGTCTTCGACTCGCACAAGCAATATCTTTTCGACGCGACCGAGAAGATGATGCGTTCCGAAATCCGCCAGATCCCGAACGGAGTCTACGAAGGCGAGGCGACCGGTTATTACGACGGCAAGAACCCCGGCTCCAAATACACTATCCGCGTGAAGATTACGGTCGAGGACGAGGACATCCACTTCGACTTCACCGGCACGGACCCGCAGACGCCGGGCTTCGTGAACGGGACGTTTACTTCGTCCGCGTCGGCCGTCATGCTGACTTTCCTTCAGATGGTGAATCCCGACATCCCGCACAACGACGGCATGGTGCGCCCGGTCCATATCAACATCCCCGAAGGCACGGTGATAAACGCGTCCTACCCGGCCGCGACGACGTACGGCAACCACCTCTGCCCGATAACGGCGAGCGCGATCCAGCGCGCGCTCGCGCCGGTTATCCCGGAGCGCGTTACCGCGGAATGGAACTCGCTCCTCTGCTCGCTCTCGACGGGCATGGACCCGCGCAAAGGCGAGCCGTACGTCGATATCTGTTTCATGGGCCTCAAGGGCGGCTCGGGCGGGATACAGGGCTGCGACGGTTACGACCACATCGGCATGATAGACGCCTCCGGCGGCGTACTCGACCAGGACTATGAAATGTTCGAGCAGCAGACACCGCACAGGCTTATCCGCCACGAACTGTGGAAAGATTCGGCGGGCGCGGGCAAGTGGCGCGGCGGGCTCGGGGTCACGACCGAGATCGAGTTAGGCGGCGAGGGAAATAAATTTATCACCTTCGGTGAGGGCGACGTGGAGCCGCCGCTCGGCCATCACGGCGGAAAACCGGGTTCGCTTAATAAAATCGAGCTGCACTATCCCGGCGGCGAGGTTTATCACCCCACGACAAAAGACCTCGTGAACGACGTCCCCGCGGGAACGATTTACTACCAGGAGGCGGGCGGAGGCGCCGGCTGCGGCAACCCGAAGGAGCGGCCCGTTCAGCATGTGGTCGACGACGTTCGAAATGAAAAGGTTTCGGTTGAAGCCGCACGCGAGGCCTACGGCGTCGTCGTTGACCCGGGAACTCTTGAAGTCGATGAAGCTGAAACGGCAAAGCTGAGGAAGCCGTAATGCGGGACCTGCAGGGCATGCGATTACTTGAGAATCGCGGGGCGCGAATTGCATTGCTCGTGTTCATTTTTATCGCGGCCTTTGCGGCCCGCTTGCCGCGGATCACCGCGCCCGGCTTCATTTCCCACCCCACGCGCGAGTACAGGTCTGCGCTCATTGCGCGCGAAATGCTGTACAGGAACAACACCGCCGGCCTGACCGACTGGCAAAAGCGCGCGCTCGCGGCCCAGGAATTCAGACGGCTCGAGCCGCCTGTTATCGAGTACGTCGTCTCGAGCTTTTACGGAATCGCCGGCGCCGAGCGCACATGGATTCCCCGAATGCTGAATATCATGCTATGGCTTGCCGGGGGCGCCGCGCTTTACCTCCTCGCCGCGGAGATGTTGCCGCGACTCGCGGCGATTTGCGCACTGGCGTTCTTCTTCTTCCTGCCCTTCGGCCTGGTCGCGGGCAGCAGCTTCCAGCCCGACTCGCTCATGGTTTCGCTGATCCTCTGGAGCCTGTTCTTCATATGGCGCTGCCATGCCCGGCCGGGCGTTGGGTGGCTGTTGACTGCGGCGCTTGTCTCGGCCGTTGCGGTATTCGTCAAGGCGCCCGCGGTTATCTTCGTCACCACGGCCTTCATCGCGCTTGCGGTCCACAACCGCGGGTGGCGCGGCGGTCTGCTCAACCGCCGAACCGCCGTATTCTTCGCCGTGCTGGTGGTGGTGGGACTCTCGTATTACGCCGTCAGCATCGCGGTTTCGCAGAGAATGGCGCAACAGGCCGGGCTCACCTTCCGGGCCTCCGAGCTTTTCAGCTTCTCCTTTCTCAAAGGCCTGTTCCAGATGCTTCGCCTGGTTATAGGGATTCCCGCGCTGGTTGCGGTTTTACTCGGGCTTTACTTTGTCCCGAAGGGCGCTGCGCGCTCCATGCTTGCGGGGCTGTGGGCCGGCTACGCGCTCTACTGCGTCATGTTTCCGCACCACATCCCCACGCACCGCTATTACCACCTGCCGCTCATTCCAATAGCGGGGTTCTCGTTCGGGCTTATGGCCGCCGCGATTATAACCGCCGCGTACAACGCCTCGGGGCGCGCCTTCCCGCGCGCCATGGTCGGCCTGATATGCCTTGTTGCCCTTGTCGGAACGATCGGCGAGAAACACTGGCACTGGGGAAATGCGGGTAAAGACGTCAAGGCCGCAGCCGAAATAGGGGACCGCGTCGAGCATTCCGTGAGGACGGTTTTCCTGGATTCAACCTACGGTCACCGGCTGATATACCACGGCTGGCTGTGGGGCAAGTCGTGGCCGGCCACGTACGACTATATCGTCGAAGACGCGGACTACGTCTTCGAGAAGGAATTCGCGCACCTGAAACCCGAATTCTTTATCGTGACCTACTTCCACCAGTATAAATTACAGCCGAAGCTGCAGCGTTTTCTCGAAGACAATTATCCGCTGGACGCCGAGACCGAATCCTATTTGATCTACGACCTGCGCGGCGAAAAGCGCCCGATAGCGACCCGGGAAAGGAAAGGGACATGACCATAACGGAAGCACGCGTTGAAATCCTGCTCGGCAACGGCGCGATCGCCCGCGGACTTATCGAGGCCGGGTGCGACGTGCTCTGCTCCTACCCCGGCACGCCGTCGAGCGAGATCGTGCCGGAGGCGGTCCGCTTCAAGAAGGCGGAGAACCTGCCTATATATATTGAGTGGTCGGCGAACGAAAAGGTCGCGTTCGACAACGCGTTTGCGGCGTGCCTGACGGGCAAACGGGCGGCCGTCTGCATGAAGCAGGTGGGCCTGAACGTCGCGGCCGACAGTTTGATGAGCGCGGCATACCAGGGAGTCGTGGGCGGGCTCGTGGTAATCTCGTGCGACGACCCGGGCCCGCACTCGTCGCAGACCGAGCAGGATACGCGCCTTTTCGCGCATTTCGCCAAGGTCCCGGTCTTCGACCCGTCCACGCCGGAGATGGCGCGCGACATGGTAATAAGAGCTTTCGAGATATCGGAAGAATTCAGAACACCGTTTATTATCCGGCCCGGAATCCGCGTCTGCCACGCCCGGCAGGCCATCGAGCTTCGCGAGCCGAAACGCCTCGGCCGCACGGCGAATTTCATAAAAGACGTCGAGCGCTGGGCGGCGACGCCGCGATACCGGTACGTGCTGCACAAGGAGCTGAACGAAAAACACGCGCGGATGGCGCTGGCATCGGCCGAGCCGGGCGAATACAACCACCACGACGCGACGGGAAACGACTACCCGCTCGGCATAATCGCAGGCGGCGTTCCTCTTGCGAACGCGCTCGACATACTGGACGAGTTCGGCATCGGCGACGTGCCGGTGTGCCACGTGGGCGCGGCGTTCCCGTTTCCGCTTTCCCTGGTCGAGGATTTCCGCAAGAGGTGCAGAAACATCCTCGTCCTCGAGGAAACCGATACCGTAATCGAGCTTTTCCTTCAGAACCGCGAAAACGTGAGGGGGCGGATCTCGGGCCACGTGCCGTCCGAGGGCGAGCTTGTTCCGGAAATCATCTATAATATAATGAGAGAAGCGCTCTCGGCGACAGGCGTTTACCAGCTGCCGGTACTGGAGGGCGAGAAAGTCGCGGCCGCGGTCGCCGATATGAATCTGCCGACGCGCAAGCCGACGCTCTGCCCGGGCTGCCCGCACCGTGCATCGTTTTACGCGATACGCAAGGCGTTTCCGAAAGCGATTTTCACGTCAGATATCGGCTGCTACACGCTCGGCATGAACCTCGGGGCCGTCGATACGGTCCTGGACATGGGAAGCGGCATCACGATGGCGTCCGGTTTTTTCCAGGCCTATAACCAGGACGACCAGGAAAAACCGATTATCGGCACGATGGGCGATTCCACGTTTTACCACTCCGGGCTGCCGTCGCTTCTGAACGCGGTATACAACGACGCGCGTTTCATCCTGGTCCTGCTCGACAACGATATCACGGCCATGACCGGCATGCAGCCGACGCCCGGGCTCGGCATCCGCGCGGACGGGAGCATGGGCAAAAAGATTCCGCTGGAGCGGGCCGTCGAGGGCTGCGGAATCGACTGGATAAAAATTCACGACCCCTACGACGTTGAAAATCTTATTGCGCTGGTGAAAGAGGCGTACGAACACACAAAGCAACCCGACGGCGGCGTCGCCGTGATTATCAGCCGCCACCCGTGCATTATCAAATACCCGCCAAAGCGCGAGCACAGGGTCGAGATC
Source organism: Planctomycetota bacterium (assembly GCA_004376375.1). Lineage (GTDB taxonomy): Bacteria > Planctomycetota > E44-bin39 > E44-bin39 > E44-bin39 > E44-bin39. Next base: position 5,086 of record SOJX01000052.1, on the reverse strand, counting down.
GACGCGGAAGCCTGCAACGCCTGCGGCGTGTGCGTGAAGAAGTTCGAATGCCCCGCTTTGGTTCAGACGGGTAAGAAAGAAAAAGTAACCATCGACCGGCGCATCTGCGTCGACTGCGGTGTCTGCGTGGTATCATGCAAAGAAGGAGCAATTAAAGAAGCAGGGAGTTCAGATTGAAAAGTGAATAATGATACTGAGGCAAAAGACAGCAAGACAAACACGCTCAAGTTCTTTGCGTCGGCATGGGTAGTGCTCGTAATCTTCGCCGTGCTTATCGAGCTGCCCGTCCTGAACGACCCCCTGTACAGGGACGACCACGGCTGGCTCAGGGGCGCGCGCGAGGCGCCGGAAAACCTGCACTACATATACAAATTTCCATTCCAACTGTATTACAGGCCCGCCGCCCTCTCCCTGATGACAATTGAATATGCCCTGTTCGGCCCTTCGCCCGTAATGTTCCGCATCGCGACTCTTGTCATGCACGCGGGGATAATCGGCCTCCTGCTCGCGCTGACGTTCCGCCTGACCGGCAACCGGACGGCAGCCGTGCTTGCCGGGTTTGCATTCGTTATCAACCCGGGCCACGGCGAGGCGGTGTGGTGGATATCCGCGCAGCCGGGAGTGCTCGCCGCGCTTGCCGGGCTGGCCTGCTGCGTTCTGTATTACCGTCTACGCGACAAAGGCTCGCGGTGGGCGGCGGGCGGTGTTTTCGCAACCGCGGCCATTGCGCTGCTCTCAAAAGAAGAAGCCTACCCGTTAATTTTTATACTTCTAATCCTGGACCGGACGGTACACAGGAACCGAAGCGAAACTAATTCCAAAAGACCCGGTCTGCGCTACGGCGTTCTGGGTGCAATCGGCGCGATGACCCTTGCCATCGTCGTTTATTCGCTTATCAAGAATTCACCGCTGTTCACGGAGCAATACGCTACGCGCGGCGCATTGATGGTGCCATTTGCAGTCGCGCGGATTTTCGGACGGATTACAAGAATGTTTTTCGGGTCTCTTATCCTGCCGGCATGGGCTGAAATAATATTTATCCCGGTTTTACTGATCGCCCTGTCGCTGATAAAACCCGTCAGGCAATGGGCGAAAGCAAACCGAAACGTACTGATTTTTTCAGGCCTGGCCGTTTTTCTGTACCTGGTCCCCACCTCCATCATCGGCTACGACCTCGACACGAGCCGCTACCTGTATCAGCCCGCTATATACGCATCAATCGCAATCGGCCTTGCGGCAGGCGCGCTTCTGCGCGGCTCGCGCAGGCGGGTTGCCGTTGCCGCGACCGTCCTGGCGCTTGTCGCAGTCGCCTTTTCAGTATTGCACAGGATGGAAATCCAGGAGCAGAGAAAAACGGCGTTCCGCGAGCAGAAGACCGGAAGAGATTTTAAAACCGGGAAATACCGGCGCGATCAACAGGAAAAGCCCTAGTACTCTGTTACGCCTGATGTAATAAGTAGGCCGTCATTGCGAGGAGCGAAGCGACGAAGCAATCTCAATCAAGGTGTCAGGTGTCAGGTGTCAGGTGTCAGGAAATAATATTAATAATATATTCCTGAAACCTGAAACCTAAAAGGATTCCTCCTCGCAATGACCTGTACATATCATTTGAGGCGTAACAAAGCACTAGAAACTCAGTAGTCGGCGATTATTTTCAGCCAGTTCATTTCGAAAGCTTCATTCGAACAGCTTCACAACTTGAAGTCCGCCCGCGGCTGACGAGATATATGCATAAGGATATATCACCTGCATTTCGTTCGCCTGGCCCGGAATGGCCAGGGAATCCACGACGGTTGGTGTGGAAGGATCTGAGACATCGAGAACTGCAAGGCCACCCGTCCAATCCAGTACATATGCATAAGGGCCGTCGAGATATACATAATCGGTAATACCGGTATAAGTCTTAACCAGAGAAGCATTTGCCGGGTCTGAAACATCGACTATATCCATTCCGTCGAGTTGTCTGCTTAAATACACATAGGGATAATCAAAATCCAGGTAATAACCGTTTGAAGCGGAATGCGAACCAACCTTGGTCATATTCGACGAATTCGTAATATCCACTATGGCAAAACCGCTCGGGTCTGTTCCGGACTGCCATAGTGATACATATGCCAAAGATCCGGCCACGCAAACGTCATAAGCAACGGCCGTCGTTTGCCAAGAGCCAAGCGAAGTCGGGTTATCCGGATTTGAAACATCAATAACTTCGAGGCTGCTTAATGTAGGACCGGCCTGACTGCCGCTTGTTGCGTAGGCAGTTGAGCCTACCGTAACGACATTAATGCATTGTGCGGGAGTATCGAAAAGACCGCGCGGCATCGGGTTTGAAGCATTCGAAATGTCGATTATTTGCATCCAGCCGAGATTCTGGTCGGACCAGTGACATGCCATATACGCGTATGAACCGTCTACATAAACGCCAATCGCCCGTTGGACCGTGGCACATGAACCCACAAAAGTCGGATCCGTCGGGTCCGAAACATCAACGATTTCAAGGCCGCCTGCATTATCAGCGGTAGAACCATAAGCCATGAACGCATAAGGCAAGCGGACATAAATACCCCATGTATCGCGCAGCGTCGTATGCGAGCCGACGATTTGTGGATTCAGCGTTCCCGTGCCCGTACCGGTCCCTGTGTCTGTACCGGTCCCGGTGTCTGTACCGGTTCCTGTACCCGTGTCTGTTCCGGTGCCTGTGCCTGTTCCGGTGCCTGTGCCTGTTCCGGTGCCTGTGCCTGTGCCGGTGCCTGTGCCGGTACTTGTGCCCGTCGACGGCGGAATATATATACTCTTGCTTCTCTTCTTTTTGCTGCATCCAATGGAATAGATGCTCAGGGCAAGCACAATGACGGTCATTATAAGCAGGTTAAATGCTGGACGCGGATTCATATTAACCTCCAATACAAAAAGGCGGTAACCTTTATTCCGGTTGAATAATTACTTATCTTAAAAGGTTACAACATAAACTCTTTTATGTCAAGTAAGAGAGCAGCAAAACGCGAATTATGTAACGCCTCAGTTTGCGGGGGGTAATATTGTAGGGGCGCAGCATGCTGCGCCCCTACATGTTCTGATTTATGTTCTACCCGCCGAAGCAGTAGATTTGGCCGTCGTGTGAGCCGACGATAATATAAACCGCGCCCCCGACGACAACCACGCTCGGGCTGCCGCCGCAGCCGTCGTGCGACCAGAGTTTCGTGCCGCTGGCGATATCAAGGCAATGAAAGGTCGTATTCCAGCCGACCCAGTTAATCGAATCATAATAGAAGTCCGATGTAAAAACGCAGGAGCCGAACACAACCGGCTGACATGTCCAACTCCCCGTGCCGGGTTCGTCCCACTCGGAGTTGCCGTCAAGGTCATAGCATGTCGTGCGGCCGTCGGTCGGGCCGTGTGAACCGCCTGCAATCACCACCAGGTCGTCCGTAACCGCCGGCGGCGATGAAGCCGAGCCGCACCCCCTGACCCACTCGAGAGTCCCGTCGGTTTTATTGCGTTTGGTAACAGTCGTGTTGTCACCTTCGTTGAAGGAAAATGTCGCGCCGTAAACGAAATCGCCGTGAACGGTCATGGGCGCGTAATAACTGAAGCCGTTGGGGCTGTCCTTCTTCCAGATTTCATCGCCGGTTTCGGCGTCGAGCGCCATCATGGCCGCGTTTTCAGGCGAGCCGAAAGAGGGCGCCGTTCCCACGTAAAGAACGCCCGCGTCGTACGCGGGCACGGCGTTGCAGTTCAGTCCGGGATATTCTTTTTTCCAGAGCAGCGTGAAATCGGATGCGTCGACTGCTGCGAAAAAACCGTTCCCCATGAACTCGAAGCTGCCGAGGAAGACTTTGCCTTCCGCAATCATAAGGTCGGAGTTGACCAGCAGTTCTTCGAAGTCGTAAATATCGAGCATCGTTCCCGTCGCGGCGTCGAGCTTCACGAGATTGGTGTAGGTGGCGACGTAAAGGCAGCCGTCGTGGTACGCACACGACGCACGCGATTCCCAGTAACCGATATTGTCAAGCGCGGCCTGCCAGACAACGTCGCCGGAGCCCAGTTGCAATGCGGTAATGCCGGACCAGGAGCCGTTGTTGCATGTTACGAAAACCATGCTCGCGGCGACGGCCAGCGTCGTTCCCTGGTAAAAGCCGACGTTATCCGAAACCCAGACCGTGGAGTTGTCGGAAACGGTAAGCGCGCTGTCGACAAATCCCGTATGGTGGAAGTCGCGGCCGACGCCCGGCCATTGCGTATCCGAAGGGCCGATAGTCACCATCACCGATTCGGCGGGGCTGGCAACGCCCCCCCAGTCGGTAACTACGAGATTAACCATATACGTGCCGGGGCGGTCCCAGGTCCAGTCGAGGACCGGGCCGGTACCGTCGGCGACGTCATCCCCGTAGACGTCCCATCGCCATTCCCTGATTCCCGTATCCCAGAATCCCCGGTCGTCCGCCGAACCGCGGCCGTCGAGGCGCACGACACCGCCCGTGACAAGGTCGCCGGATACCGCGATATTCGCCCTTGGAGGCGTGAAGTCAGTTTTTTCATGCAGCTTGCTGTCGGACTTACTGCAACCCACACCGGCCGCAATTAAGCCCGGCACACAGAGAGACAGGATAATCAGAATGGATAAGACGCGACGCATAGATCCTCCTTTGCCTTCCCGCGAAGGCCGGTGGGTTGGAGCCCGGCAGGTCTTCTGGCTTCCGGCCTCGGGATTATCGGTAACCACAAAGCACACCCTATTTATTCCCTCGACTTAATTCTTTAATCGCGGCAATTGCCGAATCTCTAACAGATTGGTCAGGGTCACCTACGGCCGACTTCTTTAGCGCGTCAAGGGAGCTCACATCTTTTATTTCTCCCAAAGCCTCTGCAGCCTTCGCCCTACATCTATAATCCTTATCTTTTTGAAGAATTTTAATAAGTATGGGGACGGATTCTTTAACCTTTAATTCTTTAATCGCGTTAATTGCCCATTCTCTAACCCATTGGTTAGGGTCACCTACGGCCGATTTCTTTAGCGCGTCAAGGGAGTTTACATCTTTTATTTCTCCCAAAGCCTCTGCAGCCTTCGCCCTACATCTATAATCCT
>SOJX01000005.1 GCA_004376375.1 Planctomycetota bacterium | reverse complement strand
ACACACTGCCGCGCCCGAGGGCCACCGGCGACAGCGCTGTAATGGACGACCCGCCGGTCGCGCCCCGTCGAAGCCGGGGCAGAGGCGGCCGGGGGGGCAGAGGCGGTCGAGGCGGTCGAGGCGGCAGAGGCGGTCGAGGCGGCAGAGGCGGCAGAGGCGGACGCCGCGGCGGAACGCGCGCCATGAGACGAGGCGGGCGCGGAGGCACATCGCGGTACGCCCGCGGAGGGAAACGGGGCAGAGACAGAGACGATTACGATGATTATGAGGATGATGAGCCTTATTTCGCTCCACGGAAGAACAATACGCCTCTGATCATAGGGCTTTGCGTGGTCGGCGGTGTGTTGCTTCTGGGCGGTGCGTTTCTCATTTTAGGGAGCGATACCGCGGATGTCGAGAATGTGACCTACGAACTGTTTGCAGCCGTGAATTCCAACAAAGGCGATTATGCGGTTAACAGTCTCGCCAACCCGGACCAGGTTGCCGAGCTCGGCCCAAGGCAGAAGGCCGCGCTGATAAGGAACCCTTCATGGCTGACCAGGGGGCTTACCGGCTCGCCGATTATACAAAGTATCGACGGTGTACTTGAAGCCGGCAATCAGAAAGCGGTGACGGTTTCAGCCAAGGGCGGCACCAAGACGATTATTTTCATCAAGCTGGGCGGAGGCTGGTTTGTCCACCTTCCCGCGAGCCTGAAAAACCAGCTGCTCAGGGCCACCTCGGACGACTACTTTGAAGTTCCACGGGGACGGTTTGACGGCCCGCCCACCAGCAGCGGTGGAGATGACTGGCTGAACGAGCCGAGCGGAACCTCGCGGCCGAGAGGCGACGACATGCTGAGTGAGAGCGAGCGCGCCATGAGAAACTGGTAATTCCCCACGCTTTATATGTAATTCCCGCCCCGGAGACGTAAGCCTCCGGGGCGGTTCTTTCCAGGATTGTAGGTTTGCAGGTATGTAGGTATGTAGGTAAGAACCTTCAAACCTACGAACCTACAAACCTACGAACCTAATCGGAGCAGTCAAATGGATCAGAATAACGCGAATGAGGCGGGCGACAGGCCCATGACGCGCTCGGAACGCATTGCCGCCCGCAAGGAAGCGCGCGAGGAACTGGTGGCGCAGATGGCCGCCAAGAAAAAAAAGGCATTGCTTGTGGCTGCGATTGTCGGGATACCGCTGGCCGTTATCGCCACCGTCGTGGTCTGCATAAGCTTTGCCGCCGGCACGAAGGTCGGGAAAAAGACGGACTGGAAGGCGGGGGATTCCTTTACCTTTACCGAGAAGTGGGCGAAGGTGATCCCTCCCGCGAAGGCGTCCGAAATGGCGTTCGTCAACCTCGACTCCTCCATCTATATCGAGGGGACATGCACCGTAAAGGATGTGAGCGCCGGGGTGCCGACGAAGCTCGAAATAGACCTTGCGAAGTTCACGGTAAGAGGCATTAAAACCGGGGAGAAACCGGTCCTGCCGATGAAGATTGTCGCCACGCGCTCGGGCCCGGGCGGCGATTGGTCGTATGAAAAACCCGGCCTGCCGGAGTACTGCCCGGTCCGCGCTGATTTCCTTCTCACCTGCGGCCTCGACCTGTCCTTCCGGAAATGGCGGAAAATGGATGAAACTTACGCCGCCCTCCCGCGCTGGGCGACCCCGGGATTTCCCGTCAAGGACATGCCCGAGGAAATCAACTACACCTGCGACGGAGGCGCCGACCCCATAAAGTTCAAAATATACACGACCTCGCATGAGATCGCGCATACCGGCGATGTAACGATTGACGGAAAAAAATACAGGTGGCAGTTTGAAACCAAGGGGTCCATGAGGATAGATTCAATTCACAACATGATTACAAATTTCAATTATCGCGTTACGGGATATGTGAACAACTACGTGAGCAGCGACGACCGAAGCAGGCAGAACGAGGACGCGCCGGGTTTCGGAATAACGGTGGTTCAGGCTACGCGTGAATGGAAGTAGCCGTCGCGTCTTTTGCAACCCGTTCTGCCCTGCCCGGGGCGTGATGAAATAAGTATGTATTGATAGGGGAGAATATACGGTGAAAATAATAAAATTTCTTTGCGTAATTCTCGCGTGCGTTTCCCTTTTTTCCTGCACCGAAGAGCCGGCGGAAGATACCGGCGGCTCGCCCTCCGGCCGACGCCTCCCGGCCTGGCGGCCGGCGGGTCCGATGGTGCCGAGCGGGGCGTCCGCGGACGACAAATTGGAGGAAGGGCTTGCGCCGCCCGAGGATACCTCGCTTTCCGAAGGATTCCGCACGCCGGAAGCGTGCTTCAGGACCGGAATCGGTGCCGTCAGGAAAGGCGATGCGCTGACGTGGCGCAGGTGCCACGAGGGCAGGATGGCGGTCCTGCAGATTCAGGTTTGCGTGCAGAGGCAGAGAAGCCTCCTTAAGGATAAAGCCAGGGACATGTCCGAGGACGAAGTCCTCGCGATGGTTTTCAGGGAAATCACGGGCAAGGATGGAAAGGGGATGGCGTCCGCGGCTGTCGGAAAAACCCGCTGGTCGAAGGACGGGAAAAGCGCAAGGATTTCCGTGACATACGGCGTGCCGGACGGGGAAGTGGAATACAGGTTTGTGAAAACGCCCGACGGGTGGAAATTCGAGCGCCCGTGCCTTATGCCCCCGCCCAGACAATAAAATGTCGTTAGTGGTTAGTCGTTAGTGGTTAGTCGTTAGTAGTTAGTAATTAAATCATGCGGTGCATTATAAGGTTGACCACATGCGTTTACTCTCGACGTTAATTCTGGCAGCGACTCTTGTCGTTGCAACAACGTGTGCGGCTGCGGAAAAACCCGCCCCCGCCGAAAAACCGGATAAACCCGCGCCCGAAGAAGGTTCTGAAGAAGAGGTATCTCCTCCGGAGACTCCCATCAAAAAACCGCCTGAACCGGAAAAGCCTGAAGAGGCCCCGAAACCGGATGATGAGGAAGACGAGATAACGGACGCGCAGAGGCGCGGGATAATCGACGGCGGCGGCGCCGAGACCTGCGACGCCGCTTTGAAAGCGCTTGGGGAGGCCGCGAAATCGAAAGATAAAGATGCGATCTGGAAGCTGCTCACGTCCGAGACGCGGCGCGACATTGCGGTCGAAGCGGCGACGTTCAAGTTCCGTAAAATGCTGGACGCTGAAGGCGGTGGAATCGATTTCCTGGGCAAAAAGACTTCGGTAAAGGGGCTGGGGGCGTACCCGGTTGCACGGCTGCTTATCGACGCCATGAACGGCGTTCTTGACTGTGAGTGGCAGAGCGTAATGATGAGGCCGGGGCTTCTGTTCATGGTGGGCGGGTTTCTGACGGACGCGGACAACCTGACCCGGCTTGCCGAAACGGTGGAGAAGGACGGCTGGCGGACCGATATCTACGTGCGAACGCCCGGCGGGCTGGACGTGCATCTCTGGTTCGTGAAGGAAGGCGGGCGCTGGTTCTTCCATTCGCAGGGGAGCGGAACTCCGCCCGACGCCGAATGGGAGCTGCCGGACCTCGTGAAGCCCGGGCGGGTCGATGTGAAGCTGGATACGCCGGTCGACACCGTGCGTACGTTCGTGTCGGCCCGGGTGGCAATAGACCCGGTCGCGATTGAAAAGTGCATGGATTCCGAAACCCGTGCGGAAGTACGCATGCAGATTGCGTTCAGGAAAGCTATCGCGGACGGTACTCCCTCCGACCAGGACAACGTGTACCTGCCCGCTTTCGGCCTGCTCTGGAAAGAGCTGAAAGACCTGCCCGTCGAAAAGTATTCCGCCCGCATCCGCATCCCGAGGGAAGTGCTCGAGGACAGCAGGCTCTCTGCAAAGAAGATCGAGAGCATCGGGTATAACGAGATTTCAAACGACGGGAAGAAGGCCGTGGTGGTGGTTGTCGATAATAATCCCCCACCCCCCCCGCGCAAACAGTCCATTGACCTGGTAAAAGAGTCCGACGGCTGGAAGATTGCACGTCCCGAACCGGAAGATGAAGAAAAATAAGTGCTGGAGTGCTGAAGTGTTGAAGTGTTGAAGTGTTGAAGTGTTGAAGTGTTGAAGTGTTG
>SOJX01000063.1 GCA_004376375.1 Planctomycetota bacterium | reverse complement strand
CTCGAGAAAGCCTCCGCAATCCGCGCCGGCGTCTCCTTATGGACGGCGGTAATCTCCGTCATCGTTCCGGGGCGCCACATCTGCGCGAGCGTAAACGCGAGCCGGTGGGAAAGCCCGGAAAGCTCCCCGACCTGCGAATCGTAAAACTGTTCAAGCGACTCTGGAATCGCAAACGGGCGGGTACCGCCGCGGAACCGCCATTTCCCCTCGATTACCGCAATCCCGCCGGACGCGACAAGCATCCGAATCGACTCAACCACGGCAAGCGGAATGCCGGCGGTGGCATCGGCAAGCCTCTTTACGAACAACTCGGGCGGTTTGGACGAGCCGAACATCCGCTGCGCGATTTCTCCGACTTCGTCACGGCTGAGAGGCTCAAGGCGCAGCCGGGTCGTCTTCGGAACTTCAACCGGTTCTTTTCCCTCGGTATACCGCCAGGCGGTCAGGAGAAAAATGTCAGGCGCATTCGACGCCGTCAGTAACTGTACAAGGCGGGAAAGTACACCGCGCACCTCCGCGGACGCATCCTGCATATCGTCAATACACACGACCACCGGCACCTGCTCCGCAATCGCAATCAGGCCGGCGGCGGCTTCCGGAAGAGTTGCGCCGGTATCTTCCGCCTGAAAACCGCCCGCCGGATTGCTATCAGGTTTTTCCGGCTCGGGCAACTCCACGCCGGGGTGTGCGCCAAGGTCTCTCAACAACCTGCCGAAAAGATCTTCTTCGCCGGCATCGCCCAGGCAGGCGGCATAACCCTGGAGCTGGGCTTCGAAGTAGACTTCCCTGAGCAGGCGGGTCCGCCCGGACCCGGCCGGGCCCTCGACGTTTACGTGAATCGATTCCCCGTCCCGAATTTTCGCCAGGGCCGCCCGCAATGTTTCCATTTCCCCGGCGCGTCCAAGCAGGGGCGGGTTTCCAAGATACCCCTCGGTCGATGCCGGGGGCTGGAGCTCGATCTTCACGCCGCGGCCCCTCGAAAGCGCCCCGATGACCGCGTTTGCGCTTTCAAAACGGTCGGCCGGGTTCTTTGCAAGCAGGCGAAGGATTGCTTGTTCCAGGTATTCCGGGATACCGGGTTTGATGGAGCGCGGCGCCGCGGGTTCCCCGACAACATGCGCGTGGAAAAGGTCGTGCAGATCCCTGGTGCCGAACGGATGCGTGCCTGTCGTGATTTCAAAAAGCGTGACGCCGAGCGAATAGAGGTCTGTTCTGAAATCGACTTCCGCGCCGGTAATAATCTCGGGAGACGTGTACGCGGGCGTACCGCGAATCCACTTGCCGAGCGCGCGGCCGGCGAGCGCGGTGAGTCCGAAGTCCATCAGTTTAACCACGCCCTCCGGCGTTACAAGAATGTTCGTCGGTTTTACGTCAAAGTGTATGTATCCCCGCGCGTGAACGTACTCGAGCGCGCGGCACACCTGGACTATGTAGTCCACCAGTTCGTCTTCGGAAACATCCGCCGCGGCTTCCCCGAGGTCGCCACCTTCGATGTATTCCGCGGTGTAGAAGAAGCCGTCGGACTCCGGGAGCAGGCCGAAATCGGAAACGCGGATAAGGTTCTCATGTTCAAGGTGGGCGAGTATTCGAAACTCATTGCGGAACGCCTCGAGCCTGACCGGGTTAGTCTCGCCGGTAACGACTTTCACGGCGACGGGTTCGCCGGACCGGCCCGAATCCGCCGCAAGGTATACGGTGGACATGCCGCCCGCGCCGATCTCGCGCTCCACATGGTAACGCTTCGAAATCACATCGCCCGGCTCGAACCGGGGAAGGTCCTCCCGCCTTGCAGTGTGCGACGAGACTATGAAGCGTGATACCGGCGTCCTGTAGGCCTCGGACCCGCCGCGACGATTCGGCTTTTTGTCCCTGCCAGACATGAACACATTATATCAGTACGTCCCTGAAAGGCAATATTTCTAGGGTTTATGGATTATTATTTTCGATTTACGATTGTCAATTGTCATGTAATATTAACGCGCCGCAAGCGGCGCCGCTAAATATATTATTTTTTTTCTCTTCTTATCCCTTATCCCGTATCCCGTATCCCTTATCCCCTTGTCCCTTTAATGTCTTGAATCTGCATAACCATGAATGTATGTTGTATGCGCACGGCATAATTGATTGCCATGGATTCGATTCATGCCTGAACCTGTCGCCAACCGATATGAAATTAAAAAGCTCCTCGGGAAAGGCGCGGCGGGAAAAGTCTATCTCGTCCGGGATAAGCTGCAGAAAGGCGAACAATCTGCGCTCAAGCTGCTGGAAACGCCTGGAACGCGCCACCTCGAGCTCATGCGCCACGAGTTCACAATACTCACGAAAATTCGGCATCCGAACATCGCGCGGGTTTATGATTTCGGGTTCGACGAGAAATCCGGCCTGTGGTTTTACACATCCGAATACATTGAAGGCAGGAACATCGTAGACGCCTGCGCCGAACTTGACTACGCCGACAAGGCCCGCCTTTTCGCGCAGGTGTTTCGCGCGCTCCAGCACATACATTCCCGCGGGATAATCCACTACGACGTCAAGCCGAGCAACATTATAGTCGTTGCCGACCGCACGGCCAGGCTGATTGATTTCGGCCTTGCGACGACCGGGACGCCCGTCTCCGGCGCCATGCGCGGAACGATAGGCTACGCCGCCCCGGAAGTCGTGCGCGGCGAGCTCGGCGACCCGCGCTCGGACCTCTATTCGCTCGGCGTCGTTTTCTACGAAGCCCTTGCGGGAAAACGGCCGTTCGAAGACGAATCCGTTTTCGAAGTGCTGAGAGCGCAGGCGACCCTCGAGCCGGAGCCGCCCAGGAAATTCGACGGGAGCGTGCCGCCCGAGCTGGAGCGCATCGTCCTGCGGCTTCTGGAGCGCGAGGCCGACTCGCGCTATTACACGGCAAACGAAGTCAACCGCGCACTTTCGCACACCATGGGCATTACGCTGGAAGAAGAGACCGTGGAAACCGCGATGGCATATCTTCTGGGCGGCGGATTCGTCGGCCGGGAAGGCGAGCTTTCAAAGTTCCGCGCTCTTATCGATTCGCTCAGGGAAGATTTTAAATCCCCACCTGTCTGGTTCATCACCGGCGAAACGGGAATCGGAAAATCCCGCCTTCTCCGCGAAGTCGGATACCACGCGCAAATAAACGGAATCGTTTTCATTCAAACCTTATGCGCGGTAAACGAGAGCAGGCCGTTCGGCCCGTTCGCCGACGCGGCCGGTCTGGTTACCGCAATTGCCCCGGATAGAACTCTGAAGATCCATAAAGACGCCGTCAACCTGCTGACAGGCGGCGCCGTCAAAACAAAAAAACTGAATCGTGAAAGAGCGATTCACGAGGCGGCTCGTTTTCTCGTTGAAACTTCGAAGCTTCAGCCGATTGTTATTGCCATTGATAACATCGACGAAGCCAACGAGGACACGCTTTCACTTCTCGAGCATATCGCCCGGCTCGAGTGGATCGAGCAGCAGGAGAAACAAGCCCCCGCCCTCCTGATGATTTGCGCATGTAACACGGAATCGGTCTCGGGAAAAGAAAACCTGAAGTTTACCGAGCGGATGAAAGAAAGCGGGACGCTCGAGCGCATTAACCTCGAGCCGTTTTCGCGGGAAACAGCCCGCGAGTTGCTGGCCGCCATGGTCGGCCGGGAAAAGCTTCCGAAACATTTCGTAGATTCCATCCTCGATGCGGCGGGCGGTAATCCCCTTATTATCGAGCAGACCGCGCTGCAGCTCTTCGAGACCGGGCTGATTTTTTATGAAGCCGGAAAGTGGCGGACAGGCGCGGGGTTTACAGACGTGCAGATCCCGACGGCCGGCGATGAAGTTATAAAGAAAAGGTTTTCACTGCTTGGCGAAAACGAGCGCGCAATTGTCGAGGCGCTGGCATGCATCGGCCGGCGGGCTGATTTTCAGATGATACAGTCTGTTTCCGTCATGCCCGGCGATTTATGCGTTCAGGCAATAAACCTGCTCACTTCACAGAAAACAATTTCGACCGATGATGAGGGGAAATACACTTTCAGCAGCGGACACGCATCGCAAATAATTCTGGGCCTCACACCGGAAAGACACCGGAAGGCGATCCATGAAAGGATTTACAAATACCTCGAAAAGGAGAAGGGCGACGTTCTCGAACGTGCTTTTCACGCACACTGGGCTGACATCGAAAAAGACAAACTGATTCCACTACTATGGGAAGCTGCTAAGCGGGCCGACGACCTGGCATCCGGATCGGAGAGTATCTCTTTTTATGAAATCCTGATCGAGCGGCTGCCTCCCCATACGGAAGACTGGTTCAAGGCGGTCGGCGCGCTTGCAAGACATTACTGGGCGCAGGCGAGACTGGAAGAGGCAAAAAACCGCGCCGAAGAAGCCATGCATGATTCTCTGTGGCAGTATCCCCGGCCCGCGATGAGTATTATCGCGGTTCACAACACGGTGCAGCTGCGCCTCGGAAAACCGGCGGAGGCGGAAAAGCTGCTTCAAACGGCCGAAAAGAAGCTCGCGCCCGAAGCCCTGAAAGACCTCGAGGGAGGCATCCTTGACGAATACGGGCACGTCGCCTATTTCAGGGGAGACATGGAAAAGGCGCGGAAACTCTGGCTGAAAGCCCGCGCGGCTTTCGAGTCAGGCGGCGATACAAAAAAAGCCAACTCTATCGACACCTACATCGCCCACCTCGAATACCACCTCGCGCAATACGACGATGCGATAAAACGCGCCACGGATTTACTGCACAGAAAGGACGCGGAAGAATTCCATGCGCCCATGTACAACCTGCTCGGGTCCGTTTACCAGGATATGGGGAAACCTTCCAAGGCCCTCGGCTATTTCAGAAAATCACTCCGGGAAAGTGAAAAGAGGGGGCATCTTATCCGCATCGGCGATGCCAACGCCAACATCGGAGGAGTCCACAGGTTTCTCGGCGATTTCGACAAGGCGCTTGACGCCTATACCGCCGCGAAGCGCCTTTCACAAATATCGGGAGACGATACGAACCTCGCCAGCATTATGACGAGCATCGGCCACGTCCACTTCACGCTCGGGAACACACGGGAAGCGCTTTCGTCTTACGAAGACGCGCTCCGGGTGGCGAAGCGAAGCTCGATCCCCCCGAATATAATCCACGCCCTCGCCGCATGCGCATCGGTGCATTCCTCGACCGGCAATACGCGGGAAGCGCTCGAAAGCTTCAACGAAGCGCTGCGCATGGCTGAAGAGGCAAACGAGAAATCGTTCGCGCTGCTGATACACTGCGAAAAGGCGGGGATTTTCTCCGCGCTGTGCGGAGACATGCCCTTGGCCGAAAGCGAGCTTGAAAAAGCCGCCTCCCTCGTCGGCTCCGAAAAAGGCAAAACGCTCGGCATCGTGCGCCAGCAGTCGGCGAAACTCGACCTCCTGAAAAACCGGACAGACGAAGCGCTCGCGAGTATCAGGAAAGCCGAAAAGCTCGGCATGCGGGGGTCTATCAGCACGGATATTAAACTTACCAAAGCTGAAATACTGCTTCAAAAAGGCAACACAGCCGAAGCCGGCAAGCTGGCCGCCTCCATGATCAATAAGAAAATGGGCGCTGACGAAAAGACGCGGCTCGCCCTGATAGCGGCGAAATGCGAGCTCGAGCTCGGGAACGCGTCTCATGCAGGCGAGCAGGCGGCAAAAGCGTTACGGCTCAGCGGGCAGACGGAACATTTGATTATGAATTTTGATGCAGCGCTTACCGCGGCCCGATGCGCGCTGGCGGAGGATAACGAAACGCTTGCCCGTCAATACGTCGGCGAAGCGGAAAAGGTTTTCGACAGGATCGCGGCCGCGCTTCCTGAAAATTACGACAGGCAGAACCTCCGTGCCTCTCCCCCGTACAACGAGCTGGATGCACTGATTGAGGAAGAGGGGATTTCGGCGCCGGCACACCCCGAGCCTGCTCCCGCAAAAGCGGACGCGGCGCTGGAAAAGGAAATCCTCGAGGTCGCCGGCGTGGACGAGCGCGTCCTCGCGCGGGAAGGGCTTGCGCTCCTGGGAATGGTTTCGCGGCTGGCTTCCGCCGAGCTCGACGTTCAGAAGATTCTCAACCTGGCGCTCGGGATGGTGCTCGACCTCACGCAGGCGGAGCGGGGCTTTATCATACTCGTGGATGAGGGCGGCAATCTGAAGCACCTTGCCGCGCGCAACATCCGGGACGAAGAAATCACCTCGCCGGAATACCAGACCAGCCATACGATGGTCAGGGAAGTCCTGAAAACGGGCGCGTCCCGGCTCGTCAGGGACACTTCGCTCGACGAGTCGCTGCGCAATGCAAAAAGCGTCGTCGACCTCCAGCTTCATTCCGTGCTCGCTGTGCCGATTGCACACAGGGACCGGGCAATCGGCATCGTTTATCTCGATTCGACGTCGCCTGCCGGAACCTTCGCGGAGGCCGACCTCTTCCTCGTCGAGGCCTTTGCCGAGCGCATCGCGCCGATAATCGACAGGGCGATCGAGCAGGCCGGGCGCGATGCAAGGCTTCGCTCGCTGGAAAAAGAAGTCCGCTCCCGCTACGCATACACGAACATTGTCGGCCGGTCAAAACCGATGCGCGAACTCTACCGCGTCCTCGATTCGATTACCGACACCGACCTCACGGTAAATATATACGGCGAGACGGGAACGGGGAAAGAGCTTGTGGCGAAGGCTCTCCATTACAACAGCGGCCGCAAAAAAGGCCCTTTCATCTCGATAAACTGCGCGGCAATGACCGAGTCGCTTCTCGAGGGCGAGCTGTTCGGGCATGTGAAGGGCGCGTTCACGGGCGCCATCTCGGACAAGGCGGGGCTAATCGAGTCGGCGAACGAAGGCACGCTTTTCCTGGATGAAGTCGGCTCGATGCCTCCTTCCATGCAGGCAAAGCTCCTGCGCGTAATCGAGGAGCGGGAAGTCAGGCGGATAGGAGCCTCAATCCCCCATTCGATGAACATTCGGCTGGTCTGCTCGACGAATATTCCGCTGGAACAGCTTGTCGAAAACGGGACCTTTCGGGAAGACCTGTATTACAGGATAAACGTCGTTCGAATAGAACTCCCGCCCCTTCGGGAGCGGACCGAGGATTTGCCCATCCTTGTTCAACATTTCATGAAAGAGTTTGCGGAAAAAATGAATTCCGATGAAAAACAGATCGACAGGGACGCACTGGCCCGGCTGCTGGAATACGACTATCCCGGTAACGTCCGGCAGCTTCGCAATATAATTCAGCAGGTATTCGTCACCTCGGGTGAGCGCATCACCGCAAAAGATATTGATAAGATTCTGAAAGTCGAAGAGCGGCCGCCGCAAACACAAACCGCTGCCGCGCGCGAGCTTTCAATAGAAGAATACATGAAAGAGTTTGTGCTCACAAACCAGACGCGCTATGGAGAAACTGAGCTGGCCGGAAAACTGGGCATCAGCCGCAAACACCTCTGGCAGAAACGCAAAGAATGGCAGATGCCGCGGCCAAAACCGTAGCGTTTCCAGTGAAAACATAATTTAGCTTTGTTACCTGTGGTAACGTTTATTTTGGATCAATTCTAACCTCGCCTCAGCCTGTCTTTTCCGTAACTCCTTTATGTACATAGGGTTATCTGGTTCTCAGCCATTCGGATTCTGAAAGGTATGGATGTTGCTATTAATAATGAGGAAGGATCAAAAAACTGAAGGAAGAAAAGGAGAGAAAAATGAAAAAGGCCGTAACCCTGGTCATCATCGTAGCGATTCTTGGCCTCATATCTGGAATGCCCGGCTGCAGCAAAAGCCATAAGTCAAGCAGAGGAGCGTCATCCGGTGGCGGTGGCGGAACCGGCACAGGTGGAACCGGAACAGGTGGTACGGGCACTGGTGGCACAGGAACAGGGGGAACAGGACCTGCGTCCGCGGTTGGTGTCGATCTTGATGTCAACGTCCAAAGCAACGCAGACACTTCCTCTCTGGAAGCGCTTGGAAACAGGATCAAGGGAATGCAATCCGCTCTGTGGACGGCAACTGAAGGTCAGTGCTATTTCAAGACTATAACCGTTAAGGACAACAGCAGCGACCAGAGCGATGCTACTTTCCCAAAAGGGCGCATCTATATCGATGATCCTAACTCAAGTTCGATTGGCCCGGGTCTTCCCGGAGCAGGTAATCCCGGTTGCTTTTCCAGCGATATGAACGGTAACGGAATTATCTATTTCGGAGGCCATTTCAACACCCACGTGTTTATGCACGAGTGGGGACATTTCATGAACGGCCGGAAAGAGGAGTACTCATGCTCGGTATGCTACATGAGTAATATGGGAGACCAGGGCGTTTATTGTGACGGGTCGAACTGTTCTGTAAGCGATCCGTGCTGGGACAACTACTCTATTCCGAAACATGGCTGGAAACACCCGAACCAGTATGATTCCAATGCGCCGGCAGTCAATGTTGACGTTCAGGACAACTAATTCTGACAAGGAATGAAAAATGATTACATCGTTCTCATTCGCCTTTACAAACGACGGCCGGCTCAAGATGCGGATTGCCGGAAAACTCACCGGTTGTGCAGCCCGCAAAGGGCTCGACCTCCTGCGGTCGGCCGCCGAATCGGGAAGGCGGAAAATAAATCTCGACCTGAGAGAAACCACGTCCGTCGACTCGCTCGGCATCGCGATGTTCAACTGGATTCGGAGTCAGAACGGAAACCTGAGCGTCGACATCCTTCCGCCAATAAAGGGCGTAAGCGAAGACGAGCTTGCATGTATCGAGCAGGCTGTATCCTCGGAAAATAAATCAAACCATACGGCTTTCTATCGGAGGGAAAGAGCATGAAGCGCATTATCATCCTTGTCAGCATCTTTGCGGTATTCAGCCTTATTTTCAGCATGCCCGGCTGCGGAAGCAGCAGCAAGTCAAGCCGCTCCGGCTCAGGCGGCGGCACCGGCACCGGTACCGGGGGCACCGGTACGGGCACCGGACCCGGCGGGGGCGGCGGACTTGCCTGGGACGAGGTCAGCGATACTGTAAAAACGGCAACCGACCCGTCCGAGTACTTCAAAGCGCAGAACAGACCTGAAAGGTGCATCCAGGGAGACATGTACATTATCGGCTCGCGCTCCGAAATGTTCGACCACGTCCAGGCCATCAGGCAGAACTATTCCGTGCACAACCGTTACGACGGCCCACCGTGGAACGGCACTTCAACGGATACCAATACGTGGAGCATCACGTTCGCGCTCGACCAGGGCCTTAACGACAAGGCCCAGGCCGAAGCGGTAAGGCTCGCCGGCGGCGGCTCTCCAAAGGGCTCGCGCGAAGGTTTTCAGAACTACTCGCGCGGCGAACCGGTATTCATGAACGGGCTCGACTCCTCCGAGTTCATGATCAGCGCGAAATCCGACCCTGCCACTCCGGTCTCCGACGAAGGCGGATTTTTCCCCGGCGAAGATTATTCTTCCGGCGATTCAGGCAAGTGGCACGTCAAGGGCAACGGCACGATGAGGGTCGGTTTCTGGTATCAGACCGGCACCGGCTCTTTCAATCACAAGAAGTACTGCGGCATCGGCGGCGCCGTCGCGGGCAACTGCGTATGGTGGGTCATCATCGTCGGCGAATAATTTTATAAACTCATCACCTTCGATAAACGAGGAGAAAAAACTATGAAACGCTCACTCCTATTCGTGGTAATTATCGCTGCACTCGGGCTGATTATCGCCGTGCCGGGCTGCGGAAGCAAAGACAATTCGGATAAAATAGTCACATCAAGCGGCGGCGGCGCCGGCGGCACCGGCGGAACAGGCGGTACGGGCGGAACCGGTGGCACCGGCGGTACCGGTGGCACGGGCGGCAACGGCGGCGGTGGTTTTCCCGGCACGTATAACGGGATAATCCTCAAGGCCGGGCCCGGCGCAGGCGGGCTGAATCCGCAATGGCCGACGGACGGACCCTACCCCACCGGGCCGTGGACCGATCCCGATTACGCCTATAACTATATCAATACTTCCCGCTCCCGGTACGACAAGCCCGGAAGGATGACGGGTGGAACCGGGGATCTCATGTCACATTCTCGTTACAAGGGGATTCCCCACGAGGGCGAATCGCACAGGGTTTATACCTGGCCCACAAACTTCGCATGGGACGACGGGCTGGCCGCCGATGCACAGGGCTCGGCGCAGGCCGCAGCCGCATCCGGGAGTTTCACGGGACAGGGCGTCAGCTGGAACGGCAAGATGTTCTATATCTCGGGATACGGTACGAACCGCTACTTTCTGAAAGCTGTCGAAAAACCCAGCGGTAACTGGGACGACACTTTCCCGCTCTCACGCGGCTGCGGCGGCGCGCGACAAGCCCTGCATTACCATGACTACGGCGGAGACGGACCTGCTCTCTGGAAAATCGGTATCGGTGTCGCCGATTCCGGCGGCAACAGGTACTGGGTTCTTTTACTCGGTAATTAGTCAGAGTCTTTTCTTCCCCACGTGACCGGGACCGGTACTTGTACCGGTCCCGGTTTTTTTACATGCGGCAATAAAAGAAAATAACGGTTAGTCGTAATCGTAATAGAAGTCATGAGCGCGAGACGGAGTCCAAGCTGCTTTCCCCTCCCGGGAATTGGACGCGAACCATTCATACAGCGCTGGAAGCACCAACAGGGTCAACAGCGTCAAAGAAGCCAGCTACGTTAATCCCTCCCTGATTGAACTCCTCTTATGGTCGAATTGTCCTGGATAAACGCCTGCCTTCAATCATCCCGTAAACGGCCGGTATGACGAAGAGCGTCAGGAATGTGGAAGTCATCAGCCCGAACACGACGACAACCGCGAGCGGCCTCTGCACGTCCGAGCCGATGCCGGTCGCAAGCAGGAGCGGCATAAGGCCCAGGATCGTCGTAAGCGCCGTCATCAGCACGGGCTACGCCGTCACATTATATATATTCCTCCAGTTCATAGGTACATTTAGGCAGTTACTTTCCCCTCCCGAGATTTGGGCGCAAACCATGTGTACAGCACTGGAAGCACTAACAGGGTTAACAGCGTCGAAGTGACAAGCCCGCCTACCACTACCGTCGCCAGGGGGCGCAGGACTTCCGAGCCGATGCCACTGGACAGTAGCAGCGGGACCAAGCCGAGGCTTGCGACCATGGCAGTCATAAGCACCGGGCGGAGGCGAAGCGTCGCCCCCTCCATGACGGCCTCATCGAGCATTATGCCCCGATGCACAAGCTGATTAATATACGACACCATGACGACCCCATTGAGCACCGCCACGCCGAAGAGCGCAATAAAACCCACCGAGGAGGGTACGCTCAGGTATTGGCCGGAAAGGGCCAGCGCGAAGATTCCCCCGATCAGTCCGAAGGGCACGTTCAGGATGACGAGTAACGCATTCCTGACCGAGTGAAAGGACATGTACAGCAGCAGAAAGATCAGCCCCAGACACACCGGCACGACGACCGCCAACCTCTTTTGGGCGCGCTGCTGGTTCGCGAACTGTCCCCCGTATTCGATAGAGTAGCCGGGGGGGAGCGAGACTTTTTCCGCAATCCGCTTCTTGATGTCGGCAACCACGCTGCCCATGTCCCGGCCGCGGACGTTGCCCTGGACAATCCAGCGGCGCTGGTTCTTTTCGCGGTTGATCTGGATGGGGCCGATGACCTGGCGCACTTCGGCGACCTGCGAAAGCGGAATCTGCCCGGAATCCTCGGTGGCAATCAGCATGTTACGGATAGCCTCCGGGTCAGACCTGTATTTTTCCTGGTAGCGTATGTGTATGCCGAAGCGGCGGGTGTAAAGGTATATCTGGTCAATCACCTCGCCGCCCACGGCGAGTTCGACCATTTCCAGAATCTGGCTGACCGTAACGCCGTACCGCGCACACGCGGCACGGTCCGGAATAATCTGCACCTGCGGCTGGCCGAAGTTCTGCTCGACGGACAGGTCCACGAGGCCGGGAATGTTGTCGATCGTGTTCCTGATCTCGGTGGATTTTTCCCTGAGAACGTCCAGGTCTTCGCCGTAGAGTTTTATCGCAAGCTGGGCCTTGATGCCCGAGAGCAACTCGTCGAACGCGTTCTGGATCGGCTGCGTGAAGTTGAGCTGCACGCCGGGAAACGGTTTCAGCGCCTCGCTCAAGGCCGCGACAAGCTGTTTCTTGTTTTTATATTTTTTCCACTTGCTGCGTGGCTTGAGCTCGATATGCACTTCCGCGTAGTTGACGGGGTGGGGATGGCTTCCGGCTTCGGGCCGGCCGATGCGGGATATGGTCTCCTTGACTTCCGCGAACTGCATTATCCTGCGTTCCATTTTCATGATGGTTTCCGTCCCTTTTTCCAGGGAAATGGACGGAGCCATTGTCACACCTATCAGAATGGATCCCTCTTCGAGGGTCGGGATGAACTCGGTGCCGAGCATGGGCACCACGGCCAGGCTTGCCGTAAAGGCAACCAGCGCCAACGCGACAACCAGGCGTTTCCGGCGGAGCGTTGCGCGAAGCAACGGGCGGTAAATCGCTTTGAGCCCCCGCACAATCGCCAGCTCTTTGTGCGCCCCATGTTTCAGCAGAAACAGCGACAGCACGGGTGCAACTATGAGGGCCGTAAGTATTGAACCCAGGAGGGCGAACGCGACCGTGAACGCCATTGGCGAGAACATCTTGCCTTCCACGCCCTCGAGCGTAAAAATCGGCAGAAAGACTATGACGATTATCATGATAGAGAAAACGATAGGTCGGCTCACTTCCTTAGCCGAGTTCAAGATGACCGTCAGTTTGGATTCGTCCTCACTTTTTGGCTCTCCGAGATGGCGGTGGATGTTCTCCACCATCACGATAGCGCCGTCGCTGAGCATTCCTATCGCGATTGCAATACCTCCAAGAGACATCAGGTTGGCTGAGATTTGGCCCGCGTCCATACAGATGATGGAGATCAGGGCGCAAATGGGCAGTGAGAGAGCCACGATGAAGGCGGCGCGGAGATTCCCAAGGAAAAGCAGCAGCGTCAGGATGACCAGCACCGAGCCCTCGAGAAGCGCTTTCTTAACGGTCCACGTGGCGTTATGGACCAGCTCGGCCTGCTCGTAATACGGAACAAGTTCAATTCCCCTGGGAAGGCTTTTCTGCACTTCCTCGACCTTCGCATAGAGACGCTCGATGACCTTGGAAGTATTCTCACCGAACAGCTTCAACACCATACCGGATACTACTTCGCGTTCACCGTTGAGGGTAATGACGCCCCGGCGGATCTCGTTACCGTACTCCACGTCCGCGACGTCGGACAGAAGGACAGCAACGCCGTCCACGACCTTCACCGGAATGCTGCGGATATCTTCAAGGCTGTCAACAAGGCCGACTCCGCGGACCAGGTGTTCCTCGGACCCGAGAACGAGAAACTGCCCGCCGACGTTGCGGTTGTTTTCGGTGACCGCATCGACAATTACATCCAGTGAAAGATCGTATTTACAAAGAGAATTCGGGTTAATACGAATCTGATACTGCAGGACATGCCCGCCTATGGAGAGGATTTCGGTGACTCCGGGTACGGTCTGCAACTGGAACTTAATCACCCAGTCGTTGAACTCCCTCAGGTATGTATTTGGGTCTTTCCCACCCGTGTCGACGGATTTGTCCATGGTCAGATAGTAAAGGAATATCTGCCCGAGCCCGGTTGATATCGGTCCGAGCATCGGCGGCTCGTGCATCTCGGGCAGCTCCGCCATTGCGCCGGCCAGCCGTTCCGCGACCAGCTGGCGGGCGAAGTAGATGTCCACATTCTCCTTGAAGTAAACGTAGATTACCGCCATACCGAACGCCGAGGTGGACTTGATCTGTGTTATTCCCGGCAGGCCGTTCATCGCCGATTCGATGGGATAGGTGATCAGGCGTTCAACTTCCTCCGGCGCCATGCCGTGGGCCTCGGCGAATAGAGGCACCATGATCGGCGATATGTCCGGGAATGCGTCCACGGGCATTTGCTGATATTTATAGACCCCGAGGCCGATCACCGCAAGAACCGCAATGACCACCAGGCCGGGGAGCCGCAGGGAAGATTCAACGATTCTGTCGATCATTACGCCCGCCTTTCCTAGTGGCCGTGGCCTGCATGGGAGTCCATCGTGCTGGTCAGAATTTTGGCTTTCAACTCGAATGCCCCTTTGGCAACGTACCGTGCACCCGATTCGAGCCCGGAAGTAATCTCGATGTTCAAACTGTCCGACCGGCCTGTCTGAACGGTTGCCATTTCGAAGACACCCGGGCCTTCTTCGATAAAGATCACTTTCTTTCCTTCGAAAGTCTGGACTGCTTTCTTTGGCACGATCAGGCCAAGATTTTCTTCCGATATGCTGATGTTTCCCGTTACAAACGTTCCGGGGCGCCAACGGCCATCATTACTGATAACGATCCGGGCTGTCGCCGTGCGGGTAGACTCGCTGACGAACGGGGTAATCATGCTTATTACTCCCGAAGCCCGTTCGTCTGAATACTGCGCCCGGATCGTAACTTTTTGATTTTTCCGGACTGAATCCAGGTCTCTTTGGAAAACGCTCAGATTAACCCAGACCGTGCTCAGGTCGACTATGGTAAAGACGTCCGTTTCGTCCGTAACCCTCTCGCCGAGGGTCATATGTCTATCCGTAACCACTCCTGCGATCGGCGCCTTCAATGCCACTTGTGTGAGGTGCTCGCCGTGTGCCTCCAGCCGCCTGTCTTCTTGCAGGTGGGCGATGTCCGCCCGTGCAAGGCCGAAAATCACCAGCCCCTCTTCGGCCGCCTTCGCCTCGAACTCGGCTTTCTTGACCAACCGCGTGGCCTCCTGAAGTGAACGAACGACGGCGAAGCGGATGCTGTCACGCGTGCCGATGTATGCGGCCTCGGCTTTCTCGAACCCGTTTTCAGCCGCGAGGAAATCTTCTTCACTGCTTATCTTTTTTTCGTGGAGTTCTTTTTCTCTTTCGTATGTTTTTCTGGCGAGCTTGAATTCGGCGTATGTGCTGATCAGGGTGTTGTAGTTCTCGTCTATTTCCTTGTAGTTGAACCCCCGAATCTCCACGAGCGTCGGTTCTTTTTTCAGGGCATTCAGCAGCATCCGCATGTTGTCGTGAATTGCCCGCGCCCTCTCGAGGTCGATCTTTACAAGCTCGAGGTCCAACAGTTTTGCCAGGTAAGCCACCCTGGCTTCGCCAAGCTGCGCGCTTTCGAGGAACGCGAGGACCTCACCCGCCTTGACTTTGTCCCCGACCGTCTTGAAAACCTTGCTGACAATTCCCGGCACCTGCGGGACGATGTGGGCCACCCGGTCGGCGTTGGCGACGATTTCGCCGGGAAGGCTAATCTCGTTGTGAAGGCTGCCGGGTCCTGCCTTCCGGGTGACGATACCGAATTTCTCAAGCTCCGATGCACTCAGCTTGATATCTCCTTCATGGGCCTCGCCTCCGCAGCCTGCGTGTTCATCTTCGTCACCGTGTTCGTCATGACCCTCGTCTTCGTCGTGGTCCGCCTCTCCCTCGTGATCTTTGTGGCCGTCTTCTTCGCCGTCGTCGTCGTGCTTTGCCGGCTCACCGCCGAGTACCGCATGGTCGTCGATATCTGCCGCAGCGTGGGAAACGAGTGGGTCTACGCATGGGTGCACCTCGTCCGGATGCTGCGCCGTTACCCCGAACCACGCGACGACGGCAGCCAGGGCGAGACAGGCCGCAACCGCTGCGGTGATGACGAGAAGTTTTTTCTTTGCCTTCATGGTTTTCTCCTTATTTATCATTGTCATTTCCTTTCGTTTCATTTTTTGGAGTTTCTGTCAGGCTTTCCAGTCCTCGTGCTATCAGATGTTCCACATCGGCTACTGAAGAATGATAGGTAGCCAGTGATTCGATATACTGTTCCTTTACCTCGAATAAGGTCTGCTGGGCTTCCAGTACTTCCAGGTAACCGAATTTTCCAAGCCTGTAACCTTCTTTTATGTCTTTGAACACTTGCTCGGCTGATGGAAGGACATCGTCTTTCAGCGTCTTTGCCTCGGAATGAGCGCAGGCAAGAGTTTGATATGCTTCGGTCAATGCGGCGTGAATCTGGACTTCCGTTGCTCTGCGCTCTTCGTTCGCTTTGGAAAGCGAATGAAGCGCCTCCCTTATTCCGCCCTGATTCCGATCAAATAGTGGAATTGGGATAGATACCCCGAACAAAAAGGAACCGTCATGTGTTTCGTTGAAACGCTGCATGCCGGCATTCAGTGTCAGGTCTGGAATTCTATTCGCCTTTTCAAGATCCAAAGCTGCCTTTCGCTGCTTAATTTCGAGTTCCCATCTGGCGATGTCGGGATTTTGCAGGAGCAGGCTCCACAGGTTCCCAACGGGTGGAACGGGATTGATCGTATCTAAATCTCCCCTGGCCTGCTCGAAGAGCGCCGTTTTCCCACCCCAGGCAGCCGCTAATTTTTTTCTGGCTATCTTCAGGTCGCGTTTCGCCTGTACAACCCCAATCCTGCTGGTCGAGACACTGATTTTAGCTCTCGTCTCCTCAATCGGTGAAACTTTACCAGCCTTGACCCGTTCTGATACCGTTGTCAGCACCTCTTCCGCGAGGCGCAATAGTTCTTCCTTAAGTGTTACCAGGTCCTGGGCTGCAATAACTTCAATAAAGGTTTTCGTCGTTTCAGATACTACCTCCAGACGTTTGGCTTCATAGTCCCATCCGGCAAGCCCGCTTTCCAGTGATGCAACACGCCTGCGTTTCGAACCTTTGGAACCCAACTCGATCAACTGGCTTAACACGAGCGTGCCTGCTGCACCCTTGAAATTACGTCTCTCGCCGATTCCCCCAAACTCCTCAGCTTCGATCTCGATCTCAGGGTTCGGGATAAGGCCGGCCTGGAGAGCTCTGGCTTCCGCTGCCCTGATTTCCCACGAAAAAGCCGCAAGTTCCGGATTTCCCATCAGGGCGGATGACAGAGCTTCACGCAGTGTGATCACACCCTCCGGGGCCTTGAATTCCCGGCCAACCGCCCCAGGTTCCCCGTTATCTCCCGCAGTCGAAAAAGTCATCATGTCTTTTCCGAGCGGGCGTTTCTCAATCAGAGGAAAATCCACAACTGTACTCGAGCAGCCGGAAATCACCATCAGGTAAAAAACTGCGATTAATATCGAACATCGTATATTCATGCTTTTCTCTCCTAAAGTTGTGTGTTGTCCTCAAGGAACGGATAACCACAACAAAACACAAACTGTGTTAAGCAAACACAGTTTTACAGCCGAGGGATAATGATTTTAAATGAGAAGAATTGTCGTAAGGAGAAAAGTGGGAAACTGCCGGTCGGGCTCATTTCGTTCGCCGTTTGAATACAGGGCATACGGATGACTGGAGAATGTAATCACGGGAAACGGTGTTAAGTTGGCGAAAATTGAAATTTCAAAATCGTCTCGAACAGGAGTGAGATTCCGATTAGCCGCAGATGGTATGCCGTAGTCAACACAACTGAAATGGCAATGATCATTCCCTGCCCGAATACTATCCGTCGCAGAACTATTCGATTCATCCGTATGGTTGTGTCTGGTGGGTAAGGGTTTGGCCTTGTGTTCGGACTCCAGGCCAAAATGCCCGCGAGGCCCGATGCAGAGTACCAGTCCGGAACCGAGACATAATGTCATGGTTAAATAGGTCAGGAGAAAAGCATATAATGTGAGCGTACTGTTCAATATTCGTTTCATGTTCAGGACATTCCACCCGATTATATTTTCACTACATTATGACAGTCGCTCATCCCCTGTCAAGATGAAAATATGCTGCAACAAAAGGTTGTCCGGTTTTTATTTTATAACCGAATAACCGAACAACCGAATAACTGAATAACTGAATAACCATTCTGCTATGCAACGCGGTGCAGAAGCCGCGGGCCCCCGACGATGCATCCAACCGCCACGACGAAAACGACCACGGCCGCGACCGAAGAAACCGCCGTTATCAGTACCAGGAGCGCAAGCGCAGCCGTCTCCATTATCCACCGCGCAGGCCTTGCCTTGCCGAAAAACGACGCCTTCATCCGCACCGCCGCCGCAAAAATCGCCGCAAGCGCAAGGAGCCGCACAAGCGAAGCGAACCACTCCTCGACTCCGACCGCGCGGTAAGAAACGCTCAGCGTCGGCGTGCCGGACGCGAGCCGGCGGAAGAAGAACCGGTTCCTGCCCACCATGTGGCGCACCGAAACCGGGAGCGAGACGACGCCGCTGCGCTTCTGGAAGCTGGTCGAGACGTCAACCTGCTCCACGGAAACGCCTTCCGGCAGGACCGCTTTTTCGTCTGATTCCTTATCACTGTCTGTAAAAGTCACGGACGTGTTACGCATCGACGGCGTTCCGCTGGCGGTGCAAGTTTCGACAACCCCCGCCGGACCGGCGGGACGGCCCTTCTCCTTCTCACCCTTTTTCGACCACCATTTCCCGCCCCGGGGCGCGCCCCCGGAATCGGGCGCGGGAGCGAAAGCCTCGGCGGGTTCGGGTTCCCATACCGGTTTCTGCTCCGGACGCACAGGTCTGCCCCTATACGACGATTCGCTTATATCAGGGGTATCGTCCTTTGATTCGCCGGCAGGAAACCGCCGCGTACGCCTGAAGCGCTGGCCGTAAGTGCCGGCCGCGCCGCCTCCGACGCCTAATCCGTGCGTTACGATCGGCTTTTCTTCTTCAGCGGAAAGCTCCTTGTTCTCCAGGGCATCCTGCCGCTCGCTCAGCTCGTTCAGATCGTCCCGGATGCGGCGGTTACGCTTGAGGTCTTCACTCTGCTTGTTCTTCATCTGCTGCGACTTCTGCGCGAGGTTCGAGCGCAGCCGGCTGGCCTGCTTTTTCTTCGCGCGCTTCTTTAAATCGAGCTTGCGCTGCTCTTGAGCGTACTCCATCTGTTTGCCGGACTCTTTACTCTCTGAAAAATAATCATGATCCCGATCCCGGTCGACCCTCCCCCTGTAATTGTAGGCCACGAGGATCTGGGGATCGAGCACCTCCGAGCCGATAAACGTCTTCCCACCGCCCGTCCACGTCCAGCCGATGTCGTTGAAGTTCTTCTTTCCCGTTATCGGCGTGTTGTCGGATTGCCGGCCGCTGTAATTCGGGGCATACGCCTTCACGAAATCCAGCCCGTTGACCGCAAGCGGCAGGTTCGTCATGGGCGCGGGCGCGGCCTGCTTCTGGAGCTCGCTGATTATGCTGCTGGACTTGGCATCGTTGGAGCGCAGGTCTCTCTGTATATCCCAATTATACTGTTTGTTTCCTGAAAGGTCGCTGCCCTGCATCTTGCCCTGGCCGAGATTGTCCGGGTTCCTGTAGTCGTTCCGTGCCGCCAGCTCGAGGTAGGCCGACTGCCCCTGCGCACGCGCCAGAGCGTACTGGAAATTCTTTGTCAGGCGGAGCCGCTCGTCGATGCTTTTCGCCTGCCGGATTTCGTTCTCGATCCTGTCCTGCTCCTGCATGAAGGCCGAGAGGTCGGCGCGCGCGATATCGCTTTCAAGGCTCGGGTCCACGTTGCCGGAAAAACCGGTGAACGTCACCTTGTCGGGAAGCGTAAGGTCCCAGTACGTCGCCTTCACCGTGCCCTGCGGCACGCCGACGACCTCGGGCGCGGGAAGCTCCGGCGACGACCATATGCCGCCCACGCCGCCCAGCTTGAGCGCGAAAAGGACCACGACCTCGAACGCGAGGTCGCCGCGGGTGAGTTTCGGCAGCGGGATGAGGATGCTGTCGTCCTTGCCCACCGCCGGTTTCACCGGCTCGAGGCGGCCGGTGGTCTTCTCCACCGCGACCGCCCACAGGTCCGCGCCCTCCGGCAGTTTCACGCCGAGGAACTGGCGCGCCGTGTTCTCGACGAGGTAGCTCGCCTCGTAGTACGCGGTGCCGTCGCCGCCCACGATTGTGGTGATGAGCGCGCGCGGGATCGAAATCTCCGCGCCCGCGACGCGCTCCGGCTGCGTGAGCTCGAACTTCAGCGCCGGCGCGGGCGAAGTCGCGCGCCAGACGCCGACGAGGTCCACCGCCTCCAGAGCGTACGGGTACTCGTCGGGCGGGATTTCCTCTATCCCCGCCTGCGGGACCGCGTACACGCGCGCCTCCCCGAGGTTCTTCATCACGACGTAGCTGCGCTGGAGAGTCACGCCGGACGCGTTAACGAACGGGAACGCGTCGAGCGTGCCCGGAATCTCGAGCGGAATCTCGAACGAGACCGAAAGCGCGTAGCGCCCGAGCACGCCGGACTGGAGCGTGACCGTCCACTGCGTCCCGTCCTCGGAGACGGTCTTCGAGCGGATGTTCGCGCCCGCGATTTCGGGCACGAGTTTCTTCGCGATCTCCTTCGGGAAGGTGAACGAAAAAACTTTCTGACGCGCGTTGCGGACCGTGTAATCGATTAGCGCGTTCACCTTGAGGCTCTCGCCCACGACGAGGCCGAGCAGGTTTACCGTCGCCTCGGCCGTGCTCTCGAGCCGGCGGATGTGGATCGTCGCCCTGTAATCGCTCTCGTTGAACTTGAAGGCGAGCGCGGGCCGGAGCCCCCGCACGCACGAACTGAAATAACTCATGTAATGCGGGTCGACCTGGCGCAGGTTCTCGATGCCGGAGAAGTAAAGCTCCATGCCGTCGGCGTGCGAGATATAGATTTCGCCGTCCGGCCTGTCGACGCCCGCGGGCGCGACCCGCGGCAGCGCGAAGCTGTCCGTGCCCTCCGTTTTCTCGAGCAGCCGCCGCATCCTGAGAAGAACGTAGGTCGCGTGGAAGAGCCGCCGCGAAAGCTGGAGCTTCACGAGCTGCTTATCTTTCGTCTTCACGACGTCGTGCTCCGCGACGTGCGGGCCGCGGACCGACGTTATCTCGAAGTCGGCCGGCGCCTCGATCTCCGCCGTGAGGATTCCTCTCCCCTTAGGCGTTATCATCACGAACGACGCCGCCTCCACCGTGTCCTCGGTAACGCCGACGAGCGTGCGAACGACGCCGCGCAGCTTGACCGGGCGCTCGACGAGGACGGTCTCGAGCGCGATAGGAGTCGCGTCGTAGGAGAACCTGTACTCCCGCGGCGAGCCGGGCGAGGTCCTTGCCGAGGATGAGAGCCGCGTGACGTTTTCCTGCCGCCCGAGCGTAAGCGTTATCTCCGCCGGCACGGTCAGCCTTATGCTGCCGCTTTCGCGCCGCGCGGAAGGCGAGGTCAGAAGCGGAAGCGCGGTCTTTCCGAGCCCGGCCGGAAGCGGCGTCTCGCCGCGGACCGAAAGCTCGAATCTCTTCTTCGCCGGGGAGTGGAGAATCACTTCCAGCCTGCGGACGTTTTCGCCCTTCACCGTGCGCCAGAGCCGCATGTTGCCGCCCTCGACTGCGAGGACCTTGAAATTTTCCGGCAGGTCGATGAGGAACCGCTCGACCTCCATCGTGCCGAGCGCGAAATCGAACTTCACGCTCGAGTGCACCATGCCGTCCGCGATAGTGACGACCTGGCTCGTCCGCACGGTATAGCGCGCCCGCGCGGCCGTCGTCGCCTTCGCCTTCGGCTTCCAGTTGACGCGGACGAGGTCGGACGTGCCGAGGTACGCCTTCACGGTCGTCCGCTTTTCCTCGATTGTCTCGTGCTGTCCGCCGAAGGCCGTCGGCACCTCGATCTCGAGGTCCGGGATTTCGGTCGTGAGGACGAGGACCGTCTGCGGCGTCCGCGGAATGCGGAACGAGAACGTGCCGCTGCGCGGAGTCTTGGGCGCCTTCAGCGCGAACGTGAGGACGAGTTTCTTCGTCCCGCGGCCGGAAAAGATGAGCAGGTTGCCCTGCTTGGTGGTCTTGAGCTTCGCCGGCTTGCCGTCGAGGAGCGCGGACGCTATCGGCACGCCCGCGAGGCCGAGGTCGATGGTGTGCGTGCCGTCGGCAAGCGCCTCGATTTCGAGTGAGGCCGTAATCTCGATGCGCTTCTCCTCGAGCGTCACGCTGTACTCGGCCGCCGAGATAAACGGCTTTCCCGCGTCCACGGGAAGGATGCCGGGCCTGTCCGGGTAGGCGAGGCGGTAAAGCTCCCTGTAAAGGCCGTACGGGATCAGGACTTTGCCCGTTCTTTCCAGCTCCGCCCATTTCCCGAACTCTTCCGGGTGGTACGGGATGTAGATTTTGTCTTCTTCCGGTTTCTGCTCCTGCTGCGGCGGCGGTGGTGCAGGCGTCCTGCGTCCCTTCCCCTTGGCAAGCGTGTCGCACGGCATGATGCAGAACGAAACTACGACACCCGCGACCAGGACCGCGGTAACCGCTTTCCTTCCGAAAAGCCGCACAAACCACGCAAGGATGCCGACGACCGCGCTCCCGACGAGGCCGACGACGAGCGCGTTCTATACCGCGACGCACCACGAGCCGAGAACCTGCGGCTGAATGGTGAAGAGCTCGAGCCCGAAGAGAATCACGGGCGTGCGCAGCTTCGGAACGAAGAAAATAAGCCCTATGCCTGCGCCGAACGCGGCAAGCGATACGAGCACGTGCAGCACCCAGTACGCGGTCGAGTCGGTGAACCAGAAGCCGAGCGTCTTTGCGCCGAACCGGCCGTGGAAACTCTCCGTCCGCCCTATCCGGTCGATGTCGAGCGCAAGCGACGCCACGCCGCCCTTGATGTCGTCGCCGGCAAGGTGGACGAGTTTTGATAATCTGTCCACGTTTTGAGGTTTCAAAAGCGTATCTCTAACTCCGCCGGTAATGGCAGTAACCTGGTCAGAGCCATCGGGTACCTCATAATATCCTTCGCCGGCGAAATTAGCCTGATTCTCTGTAAAGACCTTGTAGCCGCTTTTCCATACATCAGGACTTTTTTTCCGAGGCCGGGTATTTTCCCACGGAACATCCGTCATGCGCACGCGCTTCCATTCTCTGAATACGTTGGCGCTGAGAATTTTTCCGTCAATAATTGCGCCGCCGTCGTTTTTAAGAATAATCGTACCGCGCGCAGGCAGCGTAGTTATGCCTGCGCGGGAATCCGCCGGCGGCGCCTGAGGCTTTTCGGCGTATTGGTAATCCCCCTCGGCCCGTTCTTTTCCGCGCCTGCCCAATGACGCCCCAGGAGATGTAACCGTGACGGCGCGGGGTGGTTTGGGCATATGGGCCCAGGGCAAAGTCATCTCTTTCCCCTCTTCACCTGCCTTCATTTTCATGCGCTCCAATTCTCTTTGTAGTCGGATGTCTTCATCGGAGTATGGCGCTCCCTCTGATCGGGCTATCACACGATATTCGACAAGGTCTCCGGCTTCTCCACCCAAAGATGGAGATGCTTCCGGAGGCACAAATCCATGAATTGTATAGGATATAACGCCGGACTGGTCGATGCGGAAGCCGCGGACGCCGGTTTCTCCGGGCACTTGCGGAATCGCGCCGGCAACCCACGTGTTTTTCCCGGCTTGCACGTTCAATACATATCCGCTCTTCTGCCCTGAGCCGAGGACGGGGTCGATAAAGTTGGCCGCTGCCAGTTCATGCAATGTTGCATAGCGGCCGTAGCGGGCGCGGTACTGCTCCTGTGTAGAAGAAAGCGTACGCAGCGAGGCGATGACCGAAGACTCGTGCCCGCTTATCTTTGCCGTGAGGAGAGACGGTATTGCGATGGCGGCGATGATGGCCAGGATAGCTACGATGATAAACAACGAAATCATCGTGCGCGAGAGACCAATTCTTTTTGTAAAAAACGAACCGTCCGGTCCCGTCCACTTGATATCCGGATGGGCTATCCTCACCCACATGACGATCCCGATAATGACGATCAGGCCGACAAGCAGGCCGATAAAGAGCCACGGCCTCGCAATGATGCCGCGGAAAACGTGCGGCAGGACGAGCCGCTCGCCCGCGCCATCGTGGGCAAGGTTGCCGGAAAAGCCGCTGTACTGGTAGCCGCTCGGGAGGTACAGGTTCCAGTCGGCCGTGAGCACGTGCAGGTCGTCGGGCAGCTCGGGCGCGCCGAGCTCGATGCTCCCGGACGTCCCCATGCGCGAGACCGGCTGGTTGTAGAGAAGCTCGACCAGCGTGTACGTCGTGGTCTTCCCGCGCGAGCCGACGCCGAGCGGGATTATCCGCCAGTCGCGCACCTTCTCGTCTATCTTGCCCCTGTACTTGCCGACCTTTACCGGTATATCGTCCACGCGGACGCTCCATAGCGTCGAGTCGTCCGGCAGCGAAATCGCGAGCGACTGGCCCGGCTTCGTACCGATGCGGTAGCGCGCGCGGGTCCGGGCGTCGCCGCCGGTGGATACGACGGACGCGAACTCGGACGCGAGAACGATTCCGGTGAGCACGTTCGCGAACGGGTGCTTCATTATCTCCATCTCGAGCTTGTGCGTCGGCTTGATATAATTGAAAGCGAAGATTACCGAGCGCTTCGGCCTGTAGGCCGAGAGGTCGCACAGCTCGGGCGGCACGCGGACCGCGTCGAGCGAGACCAGGTCGCTCGGCCAGACCACGATTTCCATTTCCTCGCCCGCCTCCACGAGTATGTAGCCCATCTGCCGGACGACGCCGGCAAGCGTGACCTTCGGCGCCTCGAACCGGTTGCCGAGCGCGAGCGGAACGTCGCAGGAAACCTGCACCGGCAGGTCGCCGGATACGCGGTCGGAAAGGTGGATTGTCCATTTCTCCGGCTTGCCCTCCTCCGTCTTGCCGCGCGTCGCGGACCTGAAGGAGCGGCACTTGAAATCGACGTTCTCGCCCGTGCCCGCGGGAAGGACCACGTCGAAGCCGCGGATGCCTGCGTCGGAAACCGTGTAGCGCAGGAGGTGGTGGACCTTGAGCAGGTCCTCGGACGGCGTGAGCGTGGTGAGCGTCGTCGCGGTAACCTGCGCGGTGCGGCGCTTCACGCTGACCGTCGCGGAGTACGGCTTCTGCTTGAAAGAGAAAGCGAGGTTGACGATTTTCTCGAATCGGACGAGGAAGGCGTCGGACTGCGCGTCCTCCTCGCGGAGCTCTTTTTCTTCGCTCGTGGAAAGCTCGAGCGAAAGCTCGCAGACGAGGCCGACGTAGCCGGTCTGGTCGTCCACGTTCTCCGCGCGTACCACCGGCAGCGCGAACGCGCTCCCGTCCTTCGGCACGTCCTTCCAGGCCTCGTCCTTCGCCTCGATTATGACGTCGAAGTGCGCGCCCCGCTTCGGATGCTTCGCGAGGTCGATAACAATGGCCTGGTCGTTTTCGCGCTGCCGGATATTATGCTCGGCGGCGCCCGGCGCGCCCTTGATACTGACGCTGTGCACCTTCCACGCCTTCGGACAGGACGCGGTGAAGCGGAAGACCTGCCCGCGCTCGGTTTTGAAACGGACCCGCGCGACGTAGCTGAGGCTCCGCTCGCACACGTCCGCGAGGACAAGAGTCTCGGCGGTGACGCGCTTCGTCTCGGGCTCGACCGAGCCGGAGAGCGTAAACGCTCCGGACGGCTCGGAAGCGCGGTACGCGCGCACGACCGTCAGCCCCGACGGCGGCGCGATAAGTCCGCGCGCCTCGATGCGGCGCAGCCCGTCCGACTTCGCGATCTGGAGCTTTTCGCGCTTCCTCACGGCGATACCCAGGAGCGCGGTCTCGCGCTCCGCGCCCTCGAGCGAGATGCGCGGGAAACCGATGTCGCCGAGGTTGCGGAGAATCCGCTCGCCGACGATGTGGAGCTTACCGCTCCCCTCGAGCGGCTTGCGCAGCTCGACGGTAACGGGCACGCGGCCGTCCTTCGCGGCGCCCGCTTCCCACGAAAGCAGGTGCTCGATCTCCAGCTTCGCGAGGTTGAGGCCCTCGGGCACGGTCATGGTGAACTTGCGGACCGGCGCGCGGAAAATTTCGAGTTCGATCGCGGCGTCCGCGGTGAGCAGACGGTCCTTCACGGTGTAAAGCGTCGCCTGGTGGGAAACGATGACGGGCCTGCGCTCGGCCGCGCGCTCCTCGCCGCGGAAGAAGAAGGAAAAGCGGCGGCTCGCGCCCAGGTGGACTATTGCCGTGGTGGTGGTGGCGTTGTCTGCGCCTCCGTATTTCGTCTCGACCAGAGGCGGCGTGGTCTTCACCTCGAGCCGTCCGGGCAGCTTGAGCCTGACGGTCGAAACGGCGACCTCGGGAAGGAGCGCGGTGACGTAACGGCCCGACGGAATCGTGCTCACTCTGACGCGGAAGTCGGCCTCGAGCACGGCCTCGCCGCGTCTGTCGGTCAGGAGCTCGACGAGATGCTCGCCGGAGGCGCGCAGTCGCGCCTTTTTACCGTCCAGCGTGACGCCGGTGAGCGCGATGCCCGCGAACCAGAGCGGGGCGCGTATCCAGCCGCGGCGGAGCACGTCGATGGTAAACTTCGCGTGGAAGATTATCTGCTCTTTTTCGAGCCGGCCCTCGTACTCGGCCTTGCGGAAGACGAGGTCGCGGGGCGCGTCTTCCTTTGCCGCGTTTTTCTTCGCGAGCGCCCGGAGCCTGCGGTACTCCGCGGCGTCGAGGAGCACGCCGCGGTTGCCCGGGCCGAGGACTTTGTCGATCTCCTCGTATGGAACGAAGATAACGTTCTCTTTCTTTTTCTTATCCGCTTCGCCCGCGTACACCGGTGCCGCGCACAGGAAGGCGAGCAGAATTACGAACGGCATGAACTTCACCGTTTTCATTACTCGCCCCCTTTCTGTCTCGGGCGGCCGCGGCGGCGGCCGCGGACCTCACCACGCCTTCCGGCGTGGTGCTTCGGCGGCGATTCATCATCCGGTATGCCGACACCGCCTTCCGGTTCGGGTGGAACGGGCGGAACCGGAACAGGCCTCGGCGGAATTTGGGACATCGCGACGGGCGGCGATTGCAGGTAACCGACAATTACCAGCACGAGCCAGACGACCGACGTCAGGACAACGCCGATGAAGACCGCATTCATGAAGTCCTCCCAGACGCTCGGCAGCGCCGCGCCCAGGAATGCGGCGAGCACAATCCCGCCTACCGCGAGACCGCTTTTCGAAAGCGGCGTCCAGCGGCCGAGCGCGTACAATCCGAACGTACCCGCGAGGAAAAACAGGATATCGATGAGATAGTACAGCTTCGGCGACATGTAGGTCACGGCGGCCCATCCGGCGCCCTCCCCCTTGAGGAACAGGTGCGGCGTATGGGTATCGCGCAGCCTCTCGCCCGTACTGGACATCTCGCCGCCTCCGGACCTCTGGCGGATATACCTTATCTCGTCCCCGAGCTTCCGGACGACAAACGGCGTTTTCGTGTCCGGCGGGAAAAAGAGGCTGCGCAGCCACGACCACGCCGATTTCGGCTGGCCCGTCAGGTGCCGCATGTTGCCGCCGAACGGGAAATACATGTACTCTTTTATGAGCCAGAGCTGCATCGTGAGCTTGAGCACGGGCACGTAGTTGTCGTCCTTTTCGAGTCCCGCGACCTCGGGCGCGAAAACCCTGAACGAGCCGACCGCGCCCAGGTCCTGGCCGCTTTCCTCGGTCTGATATGCCATGCTTATCGTAAACTCGCGGTCCGCCGCGATGTTTTTCGGAAGGTCGATTACATAGACCGGGCGGCCGGCCTCCTCGCGCTGCTCGAAGCGCTTCTCCGTCCGCTCGACATAGACCTTCAACACGTTTACATCGCCGGGGAAATTGAACTTCAGCGACTGGCGGTTCTTGTTCTTTATCGCAAAGCTTGCGCGGCAGTTGAACTGGCCGCTCGTTGTCAGCTCCGCATGAACGTGCTCGTGCAGCACGACGGTTTTCAGCACTTTCGCATAGGCCTTGCTGTACAGAAGCATTTCGAGCGACCACGGCGCCGCGTCCGGCTTGGCCTGGCCGATATACTTGAACGCGTTGAACGCGGCCTTTCTGAGCGACGCGGGCAATTCCTTCACGTCGATCCTCTCCAGCTCCTCCGCCTTCGGTGAAACGGAGAGGTTCTCACCCCGCTTGATGGCGATGAACCCGCGCTCGCCGTGCACCATTCCGCGGACCTTGAGGCGCGGGATGACGACGCTCGTCGGATTCACGGGGTCGAGTTCGCCCACTTCGAGTTCATAGGCCACGTCGATGAAAAAAGAGTTCGACCGCTTGGCGGGAAGCGTAATCTCCCAGCGGATGCGGCCGGAGTTGTCCCCGTCGGGCACGACGCGTTTCTGAATGAAGCCGTCGCCGGTCACGCGCGCCTTGTTCTCCAGCTCGTTCGGCACCGAAAAGGCGAAGGCGTCTATCGCCCCGTACTTTATCTCGTAGCGGATTTTGCTTTTCACGCGCACGACGTCCTGCTCGACCTCGGCGAGCGTCTCGACGACGGCGTAGACCTGCGTCGGCTTGCGCTTGATGCGAAAGGTCGCCGAAATCGGCTGCCTGGAATACTCGAACACCCACGCGGGCTCCTCACCGGGGGCGAGCCGCGCACCGGGTATCTGGTTCCACGGGAACTGGCCGAGCGCTCTCTCCTGGAGGTTTTCCTTTTTCTCGGTTTCGAGCGCGTATTCGCTCTTTACGGCGACGCCGACGAATCCCTTCTCCTTTTCGGCGTCGACGTCAAGCGCGCGCACCACCGGCAGCTCGATTTCCGACTTGTTTCCGTCGCGTATGCGCTCCGCGATTATCGGCAGGCGGAAACTGCCGATGATTTTCTGACGGAGCGCGGCGCGGACGACCATTCTGTTTTGGGCCTTTTCGATGCGGAATCCCTCGACCGTTCTCTCATCGCCGACCTCGCGAACGTCGAAGCCGTCCGGCAGGCCGACGCGCAGCTCGAACACGCCCGCTTTTTTCACCGTGTAGAAGATGTTGACCGAGAGGGCGATGCGGCGCTCCGTTATGGTCGTCAGGCTTCTCAGGTGCGCCTCCATCTCGGGCAGGATTTTCTCGACGGCGAGTTTCACGCCGTACGGGTGGGACAGATATTTAAACGCGAA
This sequence comes from Planctomycetota bacterium, assembly GCA_004376375.1. Lineage (GTDB taxonomy): Bacteria > Planctomycetota > E44-bin39 > E44-bin39 > E44-bin39 > E44-bin39. The sequence goes on along the minus strand of SOJX01000063.1, from coordinate 18,264 downwards.
CGCGGGCCGCGGCTGTCCTTTCCGGCCCGCCCGAAGCGAAGCGGGGAGCTCTTCCGGGTCGAGCTGGGAGGCGTTTTCAATCGAATCCAGCCTCACCTTCAACTCGCCTGTGACGAAAACGGCGACATGTCCCTGGTCGCGCCGGGCGTCGGTGCAGACCAGCGCGGGTATCTCGACCGGGTCTTCGGCCTTGCGTGAGCGCTCGAGGCGGACCTTAAGCTGGTAGGTTTTTTTCTGCGGCGTGAAGGTCTTCACCATAAGGTCCCTGTCCTTCTCGGTCCAGTCTTCCAGGTCCTTTCCGTCGACGGCAAGCAGCTTGTAGCCGTCGGGCAGCTTGAGGCGGAAGGTTTCGCGCTCGGCCAGGGCGATCGTGTAATTTATGGTCGCATCGGCGCGGAGCAGGTGCTCGCGGATTTCGCATCGCAGGTCGGTCGCGGCGAAGAGCACGCTCTTTTCGGCGCTGACGCGCCGTCCCTCGGGCCGCCAGACGACTGCAATCTGGTCGGCCGACCCGATGAAGGCGCGGACCGTCGTCGCGTTTTCCATCGGCTCGACCTTGCTCGCGGCAAGCGACGGGTCGATGGCGATATCGAGCCTCGTTTCCGGGATGGTCAGCTCGAGCTTGCTCACCGGCACCCGCGGACAGCCGAAGCGCAGCGACATCTCGCCGGGCCGCGTTTCGACCTTTACCACGAAATCCACGACGAGCTCGTGCGCCTCGGCCTTGCCGCGCTCGAGCAGCAGCTTGTAGCTGCCTTTTTCCGCCTGCAGCATCGCTTCCCTGCCGTCCAGCTTCGCACCGGTGATGGCGATGAACTGCAACGCGACCGGCACCTCGACCCAGCCTTCCTTCAGGACCTCGATGTCGAACGTCGCGGTGATGCGCGCCATCTTGTTGTCGACCGAGCCGGAATAGCTCGCGGCCGCGATGAGCGCGTCCACCGGCGGTTTCTCGACCACCCGCGGAGTCTCGGGGTGCGCTTCCCTCCACAGCTTCTCGAACTCGGGATACGGGAGGAATACGCCCGGACCTTCCCTGGCGATGACTTTTTTGAGCTCGCGGTAGGGCACGTATACCGTGCGGACCCTCGGCTCGTCCGCGGGCTTTTCCGGTGCCGCCGGCTTTTCCGGCGCCGCGGGCTTTTCCGGCGCCGCCGGCTTTTCGCCCCCCAACGCGGGAACGGCGAGAACAGCCGTCAGAATCGCAACAATTAAAATAAGGGATTTACTTTTCATGGAGACCTCCGGAGATAAAAAACGCCATAATCTTCCGATTATTTTGACGCCGGTAATACGGTATTGGTTCCATTCGGCATGAAATAATATCGTACCCGCCCTGCGAGCCGTCGGCAAGCAAAATCCAACGGAGTTGACCGGGAACTACATTCGGATGGTTTAACAAAGGGAAGTGCGAAAAAAGCGGGCGCTACCTATTGTCGCATCTAAACCGCAGGCACCACTGGCGAAGGATTCGATAATGCCGCCGTTCTCGAAAACGCGGCAGACTGTGTTCGATATGCCGTCGTGCAGCTTATACGGGTCAATCGGCGGCGCAATAAAAAGTTACGTCACTATATCCCATGCGCCAGCAATGCGTTGTGCATATTGATAGAGCACCGTCCCCTAAGTTATAAGTGCTCAAAAATTATAATCATTAAATTTTTCATTTTTTCTTCTTTCCAATTGATCAAGTGTATCTCTTGCTTCACTGCGAAATTTTTCTACTGGATAGGACTCAATGACCTCCTCTAGTAATTCTTTGAGCCTGATATAATTCAATTTATAAAGAGCATCCATTGCGCTCGCTCGAACTCTCCACTCTCTATCATTTTGCACAATATGAACAAGCGCATCAATGGCCATTTTATCATTAAAAGCGCCTAATGCGATAACATAAGCAACTCGAGTCGACCAATCTGAACTTTCCTTTGCAGACTTTACAAGATAAGGCACGACCTTTACTTCGCCTATATCTGTCAACGCAAAGGCAGCAGAACGCTTTAACTTGTCATCGTTCAATAGAGGCAGTAAAAACTCTTTAGCGGGAGAGTATTCGAGTTTACCAAGTAATTTAATTGCAGCTCGCTTAACACCGATATCCTGATCTTTCTGGGCTATTGGCAGTATTGTTTCCCCTTTGATGAATCGCCTGATGTTAGTGGTCCATTTATTAAACAGGACACCATGAGATTCGAACTCCATCATTCCTTCATAGATTTCTTCCAATGCTTGTAGTGAGGCAATTCTTACATCTCCTTCCATGTCCGATTTTGATGAATTGATGAGCACTTCAATCACAGTTGGATTAATATAAAACTGACTGCCCAAATCCTTGGCAGCCTTCATCCTTAGTTTAGCATCCGTAGAATTTGATAAACTCTCAATCAAACCGCGTATATGTGCATAGGGAGGATCTTTATCGTCATTTCCAATATCGATTCCGGAAAAACCCACGGCAAAATCCAGGATTTCCCCGGGGCTTACTCCAATAGTAATACCTCCAATCACGACAAACAAACCTAAAGAGCAATCAGCCCATCTGTGTAGGGGAGTCTCCATATCCCATATACAGAAAGGTCCGATATTAATGCTTGTCGAGAACATATCTTCATCGTTAGGCCATTTCATATTTGGGCGTAACTCATTTGTAAAGACTCCACCTACAAAACCCAGCCCGATATAGTGGTCGAAATTGGGCGCCATATATTCAATATCCCGTAAGCGTGTAGGCCAACTCACGCTGGCGCAAAAACCAACTTGAGTTCCAATAAATTCGCTTGCTCGGACTTTTACACCCAGTCCGTAACCCTGGTGTATCTTGATTATTATTATATCGCTTAGGTCCAAAAGTCTTTTATTGACATAGCTGCAACCAGTAATAGCAAGTACTAAAAGAAGAAGAATTAAATTTCTAACCATATAAATTCCTCCCTCCGTTTTTCCCTATAATGTTCTACGAAAAAAATCCTCTATTTTGCGAATCTTCTTTGGAAAATAGAGGAAAACAGGGGACAGTCGCCTATTTTCTTTCGAAACTCATTGGTGGGCAAGAAGTTATAGAATGCCATCGTTAGTATTGCATTTTTTCACTATCTCGCGCGGCTGCGTCAGTTGTATATTGGAATTATAGCATCCAAGAGCCTGAATTCAATCGGAATAATCCCTACCGTCACGAAGGCATTAGACGGAACTCCCGCGATTTTGAATTCACCGAAAAACCGGGTCTTTCGGGGTCGGCGGGCGGCCGTCCTCCCGGTAGCGCACTTCACCGGTCTCGTCGACGCGGAGGCTCCACGCGCCGGGGATTTCGCCCGTCGGAACAGCGATACATTCCCAGTGCTTTTCGTCCGAAGTCGTCATAGTAATAATATATTTTGTTATACCCGCATCCAGCCTCGATGTTTCAAAAAAACGGCCCGCTTCGAGGTCTTCAAGGCTCCCGTATTTCTTATGCTGGTTCCTGTAAAGCTCCTGGGCCGAGTATAAATCCCTGAGAGTGGAGGCGCACTTACGCACATGTTTGAGAGACGCCGTCGGCGCCGACACAAAGCTTCTTTCATTTATAAATATGGTAAGCGCAAACACGGGAAAAGCGGCAACGGAATAAACCAGTATGGCCAGCGCGCTGGCGCCGAACAGCCTGCCGAATTTCGCGGGCTCCGAACCTTGCGTGAGCAGCCAGAGGACTACCGTTGAGCCGATAATGGCATATACGGGTATTAATGCCGGACGGTAAATCGTTATATTACCCCACTTATAGGTGGGCAGCCCGGGAAGGGTGAGACAGAGTGCAAAAACCCAGCCCGAAAGGACGGCAATAATACGGCGCATGAAAGAGATTTTGTAATAACGGCCAAGAAGCCAGGCGGCGCATGCGGCACTAACGGGCAATGAAGCGAAAATAATGATGAAAAAAAAGTGAAACTCGTGGTAGGAGCCTTTGACAGCAATCATCGCTAATCCCGAAAATACCTTGCCGGCAGTTGAGGACCGATTATCCGGGATTTTACCACAAGGAGCAGGTTACCGCAAGCATGTCCGTCGCCAATACTTCTCCCCGGGTGCATCCTGTCGAGAACTTTTTGGCTTGATTCCGGTTATGAATGTTAGTATTTTGCCCGCAGTTTCGTCGCTTATTCAGGAGACTGTGATAATGAGTACAAAAACTGCAATTTTCTGGCCAGGAGATTACCGCGACCTGCCGAACAAACTCGCCGCGCCCCAGGTTACGGCTGCTACCGAACAACTCGAACGGGCGCTCGAAAAACTCGGCAGGAAACCCTACCGCGTCGAAGGATTCATTACCCGGCCGCACGAGGCAATCGAAAAGCTCTCGCACATTGACGACCCCATGATAGGGATGTACGTGCATTGGGTCTACGGGCCTCATACGACCGACGGCGTAGTCGGCAAAAACAACCCGTTGCTGCTGGCAAGCAATTTCTCGGGCACGTGGCCCGGCCTTGTCGGGCTCCTCAATACGGGCGCGTGCCGGGCGAGCCTTGGCCGCAAATTCTCGCGCGCGTGGACGGACGCGGACGACTGGACGACCGACGAAGCTTTCATGGTGCATCTCGAAGAGTGGTGCTCTACCGGTCGCATCGAATACCCGGAAGACGAGATTTCGTTCGACGCGCCCGTCTCTCCCGAAGCATCGCGGATTGCCGAAAAGGTCGCGGATGGAATCCGCAGCCGCCGTATCCTTGCACTCATGCTCGGCGATACCTCCATGGGAATGATTAACGGCTACTTCGGTCCGCGTGTTTTGAATCCCATCGGTTTCACAGAGCATAAGGTCGACCAGGCGTGGATTATCGACCGCGGAAAAAGTATTGCGGACAAGCGCATCGATGAGGCTCTTGCGTTTGTAAAAGAGAAGGGCGTAACCTTTCACTACGGTGTCAAAGGCGTGGAAGACTTTGACGGGACCGCCACGCGCGAGCAACTGCGCGATTACCTCACAGTCCTCGACATGGCCGGCGAATTCAAAGCCGATTGCATCGGCTGGCAGTACCAGCTCGGCCTGCTGCCGCTCCGCCCGCCGTCCGATTTCGCTGAAGGTCTTTTCAACTCCGCATGCAGGCCGGAATCGAACGGGGACACAATCGTCGATTCGACCGAGGCCGACCAGGGAAACCTTGTTGCGATGGAGCTCATGAAACGGGTGCTAAAGGAAAAAGGGTTGCACCAGGCCGTGATGTTCCACGACGTGCGCTGGGGCGGCGAGCACGATGGCCGCTTTCTCTGGGTTCTGTTGAACTCGGGTTCCTCGGGAGCTTATGCGTTCAACCACGACCCCGATTCCCTGAAAGGCGTCCACTCCTACCGGCAGCCCGCAAGCTACTTCCCCGTGCCCGGCGGTACGTTCACCGGCGAAAGCCTGCCCGGCGAAATCACGTGGTCGCGGGCATACCTTGCCGGCAACGAGTTGTGGATGGACATCGGCAAGGGAGAAGTGGTAAAGCTCCCGGACAAGAAGCGCGACGAATGGTGGAACGGCACGACGCGGGAATGGCCCTTCATGGCCGCGCACCTGGGCATCACCCGCGATACGCTGATGGCCCATTACATGAGCAACCATATAGCGGTAGCGTACGGTGATGTTTTTGAAGAGATGGCGGCTCTGTGCCAGGCGCTTGGCATAAAGGTACGCTTCCTCGGTCGCGATTTGGAGTCATGACAAGTGTTAGCGGCCGCGCTTGCGCGGCGAGTTGTAGGGGCAAGGCATGCCTTGCCCCTACATTTTCAACGCGCCGCAGACCACACCGGCCACGCGGCGCCGCTAACAGATTACACAATAGAGGACTCACGCAATGAGCGATAATTATTATTACATCGGCATCGACGTCGGGACCGCCAGCGCGCGCGCAGGTATCTTCGACGGGACCGGGCGGATACTCGCCGCGGCTTCGCGCGAAATCGTGATATGGCGTCCGGAAGCCGACTTCGTCGAACAGTCTTCAGACAATATCTGGCAAGCCTGCTCCAGGGCGGTCCGCGAAGCCATGGCGGACGCGGGAATCGAGCCGGTCCAGGTACACGGAATCGGTTTCGACGCGACCTGCTCGCTTGTCGCACTCGATTCTGATGACCGGCCCGTAACGGTCAGCCCCACAGGTGAGAACAGGCAGAACGTGATAGTATGGATGGACCATCGCGCAATCGAGCAGGCCGAGCGCATTAACGTGTTTGGACACGAAGTACTGAAATATGTCGGCGGAACTATTTCGCCGGAAATGGAAACGCCGAAGCTGTTGTGGCTGAAAGAAAACATGCCGGACACGTGGAAACGCACCGCGCGGTTCTTCGACCTGCCGGACTTCCTGACGTACCGCGCGACCGGTGAAGACGTGCGCTCCCTCTGCTCCACCGTCTGCAAGTGGACCTACCTCGGCCATGAGAAAGCCGCGGTATCCGGCAGCGCGGGACGGTGGGACGATTCCTACTTTAAAGAAATCGGCCTCGGTGATTTCGTCGAGGACAAGTACAAACGCATCGGGCGGACGGTGCGGCCTATGGGCGAGCCGGTCGGCAAAGGACTTACCGCGCAGGCTGCAAAGGAAATGGGTCTTGCCGAAGGCACACCGGTCGGCGTTTCAATTATCGACGCGCACGCCGGAGGAATCGGAATGCTGGGTGCGCGCCTCAAGGACAAGCCGCCTTCACTTGAGGATATGGAGCATCGCCTCGCGCTCATCGGAGGCACGTCAAGCTGCCATATGGCTGTCTCCCGCGAGCCGAAGTTCGTGCCCGGAATATGGGGCCCGTACTTCTCGGCAATGGTGCCGGAAATGTGGCTTACCGAGGGCGGTCAGTCCGCGACGGGTTCGCTCGTTGACCATATAATCTTTTCACATTCCCGCGCATCGGAAATAGTACAGGAAGCTGAAAAAGCAGGTTGTACGGTTTACGAACTGCTTAATGAGCAAATCGACCTTCTTGCAGAAAACCGGGATTTCCCCGCGCGTCTTACCCGCGACCTTCACGTTCTGCCGTATTTCCACGGCAACCGCTCCCCGCGTGCGAACCCGAAGCTGCGCGGAATAATCTCGGGGCTCAGGCTCTCAGACACTGTCGACGAACTGGCTGTCCTTTACCTGGCGACAGTCCAGGCAATCGCGCATGGTACGCGGCATATCATATCCACGATGAACGAGCACGGATATCAGATCGATACAATTTTTGCCTGCGGCGGCGGGACGAAAAACCCTGTCTTCCTCCGCGAGCACGCGGACGTTACCGGCTGCCGCATAATCCTCCCGCGGGAGCAGGAGGCCGTCCTCCTGGGCTCGGCGATACTCGGCGCCGTAGCATCGGGAGCCTTCGCCTCGGTGATGGAGGCTATGGCGGCGATGAACGGACCGGGCGAAATCATAGAGCCGGACGGCGGGGCGGTCGCGAAATACCACGACGCCAAGCACGAAGTGTTCCTGAAGATGCATGACGATTTACTGGCATACCGCAAGATTATGGATTGACGAGTACGAGTGCGGGCACCGGTACGCGTGCACGACGCGACTTGCAGCAATGCCATCCGGCAAAAAATTGCCTCACAATTCTTGACTTGAACCCGTATATAGCTGTATAATATGCTCCACTGAGCAGAAGGCGCTTGAATCTGCAAATCCATACAGGGCGCAATATCGCCCGGCCCCTGGGGAATAACGGGTATTTTACCGTATCTTTAATATGGTTTTTGCAGGTAAAACAAACACCAAGGCGGCGTTCGAGGTTGGTCCATGAAAAGATTACCAATAGTTTTCGCCGTAACGATGCTTTTCACTCTGGGGGCGGAGGCGCACCTCTGCAACGACGTTTTCGTCCAGGCAAAAGACAACCTGGTCGTCAAGGTCGACGTCCGTGACGGGCAGCTCCGCATACAGGAGACAGGCACTTTTAAGGTCTACCTTCTCAATACGATGGACCGTGACATTCAGACGATAAACCTCGACGTGGTAACAAAGGATTTCACGGCAAAGGTGACACCCGATCCAAGTTGGCGAAGACATCCCCAACTGAGAACGGTCAACAGAGGCGGTCAGAAGCAGTCCTTTGAAGTTGAGCTGACGCGCAAGAAAAAGACAAAAAAAGGAAAATACAAGATATCACTGCTCCTTTACGGCAGGAACAAGAACCAGGTATTCAAGTCGGTGGATATTAACGCCGCCATGGCCAATATGGAGGTTCCCAAGGCGTCCAAGTCGCTCAAGATCGACGGCAAGATGAAATCCTCCGAATGGAAAAAAGGACTTCTTTTCACGTCCTTTCACGAGTACAAGAAGTCCGGAAAGTACATGCAGAACTTCACCGCCGCCCAGCAGACCAGGGTGCGCCTCTTTTATGACAAGGAAAACCTCTACTGCTTTGTCGACCTTCAGAAGAAACTGAAGAAAGGCAAGGAGTGCAGCGATTCTGTGAAAATATACTTCGCCAAAGACCAGAGCAAAACCCCGGAAACCATCACCGTCGACTTCAAGGACAAGAAAGTGACCTGCTCCTCCGGCTCGGAAGGCATCGAATCCAAGATAGAAAAGGGGGGCACGAAAATGGAAATCAAAATCCCCCTGGAATGCCTGGCAAAAAAAGTTGAAGACGATAAAGATAAAAAAAAGAAAAAGGACGACAAGTCCCCGAAGACATTCTGGATAAATATCACCCGTGAAGCCGGCAGCACTACGACCTACTGGAGAGGCAACCCCTCTTCGGTCAAGAATCCGGTAGCGTTCGCCCGCATTATCTTCAAAGAATGGTACTAAAAACGCTGCTCAAACGCCTGATCTACATAAGTGTCTTAACGTGCATCCTCTGCGCGAAGACCTATGCATCCGAACGCGTGATACTTATCATCATCAACGTACCGGACGATTTCTTCAGCAACGCCCCTTCCGGGAGCACGGTAAAGTTCATTCATTCCGAAGGAACGCTGACTGTCGTAGGTACGTTCAACTCTCCCGACTTCGAGATTGAATCCATAAAGAACATTACCGTGTTCGACGCGGAAGACCGGCAGCTCGCGCTCGTAATCGACGAGTCCTCCATCTACAGAGAATTCGAAGATGAAGCGATAAACTCCGTAAAGTTCTCTTTCGAGATCAAAGAGAAATCGCTCGAAACCGGTCCGCCAACCCTCGTGTGGGGAAATGACATATCCGCAGATAACTCCCAGGTCGAGCAGATCCTCCTCGATGCCGGCAACAGGGACCGGTACCGGACGTTTAACTGGGAACAATGCCCGGCTGACCGCGGTCTCAATTCGCAGGTTGCCACGCTCGAAATCGTCGTCGATGACAGCGCCGACATATACTATCTCTGGTACCTGCTGCCTATGGCCCTGGTTTTCGGGCTTCTGATAATACGAAAAATTTTCATGAACAAGCCGCCTGCCGCTGCCAATCGGCAGGTTTGATACTTCGAAAGGATACGCTGCGATTGAAGCCACGCTGGCCTACATCTTAAGGCCGTTCAGCTCGCCCTTTTACGTTCTTGGCCTGCTACTGGTCATGGCAATCGGCAGCAGGAAATCAGGCCGCGCTTTCAGCCCTTTAAACCGGGCAATTATTTTCACGCCCTTATTCTGGATATGTTACCAGCTTGCCGCCCGGAGCAGTGACGCCGCACTATGGCTCACCCGCCTCGACAGCCCCGTTTTTGTTGCCTTTGTGGTGCTGGCCGTTCCAACCATCTACATGCCGCGCAGATGGTATTACAAAGTCTTCCTGATTCTGCCCGCTGCCATGATTGTGCTGGCCGTTGTCGACGTTTTCAGGCAGTATTCCCGGGTGCCGGAGGGCGCCGGGTTCGCGTGGTTCCTCGTGAAGCCCGCGTACCTGATTGCGGCAACCACCGGCTTTCTGATTATCTGCCAGTATTTTCTCAGCCTGGGCAGGTTCCGGAAGGTGACAAGAATAACCATGCTGCTCCTGCTGATTTACGGGGGCTTCGCCTTCCGCCAGAACTATATCGACTACAAGGACGCGCTGGCCCGCAGGAGCACGACTTCAACCGACATCATGCTTATCGCCGAAACCGTACCCGTCCTCAAAGGCGACAACAAAGTTACACACGTTCCCGCGGCGCCGTGCAGGTTCAGCGCGGACGGGGGTTACGTCCAGGGTTGTCCCATGGAGCTTCTCCAGAGACTCTTTCAGGTGAACACCACGAAGGTCGCGCAGGCAGACATGGGTGAAACGTCGGCCATGGCAATCTCGCTGGCCGCGGTACTTTTCATTGCCGTGCTCTGCTTTATCAGCGCACGGTGGTGGTGCGGGTGGATATGCCCGCTTAGCACGCTCGGCGACATATTCGATACAATCCGGCGGTGGTTCGGCCTGCCGCACCTGAAGACCGCGCGCCCGATAAATCTGGCTTATCTTTTTACCGGCCTGTCGCTCGGTTCGTTCGGCCTGCTGCTTGCGAAGCTGTATCCGCACATCGACGAGCAGGGAAAATTCATGGGATGCAAAATCCCCGTTTACCCGTTCTGTAAAATCTGCCCCGGCCAGCAGGTCTGCCCGGTCGCGTCACAGGGGCTCGGCGCTTACCCGGGCCTTCCGACATGGGACTGGCTGTACGGTTTCTTCAAAATCGCCTGCTTTACCCTGCTCGTTCTGTATCTGGCGAGCTTCGCCGTCGGGCGGAGGCTCTGGTGCCGTTTGTGTCCGATGGGAATGATAAACGGGATATTCAACCGGGGCGGTTTGATCTCGCTGAAGAAAGACGCTCAGAAATGCAATAAGTGCGCGGCCTGCAACGAAGTCTGCCCCATGGACATCCACACGGTCGCCGAGGAAATGGAAAAGGAAGACGTTTCTTCGTTCGACTGCGTATACTGCATGAGGTGCGTGGAGAACTGCCCGCAGGACAAATGTCTGCGGATCGAGTTCGCGGGAAAAACATTAGCGGAGTCGGAATTCCGGACAAATATCAACGAGTCCTGAGTCCTGCGTCCTGAATCCGGAGTCCGATAAGGAATAAAAGTTTTTTCATTACAGAGCGCCGGAGGCGCGCCATATAGTAGCCCAGGGCATAAGCCTTGGGGAAACGGTCCATAAAACGTGCGCCAAGCCCTGTAAGGGCGGCACAAAACCCGTGTTGTTCTTGCCTTTGTTTCGCCCCTTCAGGGCTCCTCGAAATTGTGGGCATCCATACCCAGGGCTCACGCCCTAGGCTATTTCATCTCACCGCTTCGCGGTTCTATTTGTGCGGCTCCGCCGCGCAATTATTTCTTTCATTCTCCGACGTTTGACCTTTGACGTTCGACGTTTGACCCATTTATTGCCAGCTTGAGGGGAAGGTTCATTTCACCCTTACTCGCTGGTTTTATTTATTTGATCTGTTAGTTTTATAAACTCTTTGCATGCTTCATAAAGACGCTTGATTCCTGAGTCTTCTTTCTTTAGCAGGAGAGGAAGCTGAGTCATTTTGTATGGTTTCTCACTGCTATCGAGAACAAATACGTTTCCTTCAGTCAGGTTATATTTCTTGTCTTTCATGACAACCGTATCATTACCAAGGTTATTTAGACACGTCAATTCAGTTCCATCCCCCTTCTCAAATCTAAAACCCCAGTTATGTATAGCAGTTTGCCCCACACCACGACAGGAAAAACTATTATCATAGATAACTGCAAACTTAACATGGTCATCATTTATAATTAGCTTGGCAAGTGCGTATCCATTCTCAAGACTTAGGTAGGTAAGAGGCATAACGCTTTTTACAGTCATTTCAGGTTTAGCATTATCACATCCAGTTAACAGCACCAGCATAAGCACGAATAGGATAGTCCTTGTCATTCTACCTCCTCCGATAAGTATCTACTGTGCCTTCTGTTCTTCCCTCAACTCCTCCCCCGTCATTTCGATTGTCGACTTTCGATTGTCGAATTCATTTCTTTTCTTCTTTGACGTTCGACCCTTGACTCTTGACACTAGACTCGTTCCTCAACTCCTCCCCCGTCTTCGCGCCGTGGGAGCGGAGGAGGGATACTATCTCGCGATTCCCCGAAAAGCCCAGCGTAGTCCAACCGAGATCTTTAGCTAAGTCTAGTGGCGTCCAGCCGTACCTGTTCTTCGCATTCAAGTCAGCGCCTTTTTCTATCAGCAATGCGGCTGTGTCTTTATGGCCTTGCCTTGCCGCCCAGTGTAGTGGCGTACAGTCGATAATTTCCTTCGCATTCACATCAGCGCCTTTTTCAATAAGCAATGCGACTATATCTCTATGACCATTCTCTGCTGCGCAGTGCAAAGGTGTCACAACATGCTCGTCTTTTGCTTTTACGTCAGCACCTTTCCGAATCAGGAGTACAGCTATGTCTATATGACCATGCCATGATGCATTGTGCAACGGCGTAATGTCGTATTCGCCCTTCGTGTTGACGTCTCCTCCTCGCCTGATGAGCTTCTCCAGTTTGGCCACATCCCCCTCTTTTGCGGCGTCGATCATCATGGGTGTCGAATGTCTGCATCCCGCTACAGCAGTGACCATAATCACCATTGCAAACAGCAGCATGACACTGATACCCAATTTTGAGAATAACTTCACTTCTTCTCCTTCCTCAACTCCTCCCCCGTCTTCGCGCCGTGGACAACAAAGTCCTGAGTCCTGAGTCCTGAGTCGTGAGTCCCGAGTATAACCCCTCAAACCTCAGGTCTCAAGCCTCAAGCCTTTCCCACCGGTGTCCACAGCAGGCAGGTAGTTATCACCACTGCAAAGATCAGGACGACGGCGATACTAAGTTTGAATGGTAGATTTTTCATTTATCTTTAGCCTCGCCTCTATTTTCTTCAAGTGGCTCTTCTTTCCTCTCTTCTCTATCGTCGCCTGAAATGTCTAGACCAAAGATACCTAGAACTAAATCCACGACTTCATAAGGATTAAAGCCAACATCCAATCCTGCAAAGCAGAATACATCTGCTTCAATCCAAAAAAGATGAGCAAGTTCTTGACGGTCTTTTATGGCTTCCGAACGAGGATTCTCTGAGTTAGACCTGATAGTATGGAGTAGATTAAAATAGAGTATATTGTTCATTCCACAAATATAGACGGATTCTGCTTCCAGATCCTTTACCGGCATTCCAAGATGGTTTGGTAAATAAGCTCGAGAGCCTTTCTGCCAGGGAACAGACCTGAGACCGAAAATCCCCAAACCAGCACACCCTTCCTCTGAAAAAGTGTAATTGCGTCCTACAAATCCATATTTATTGGAATCGGAAAGCCCTACAATTGCACCCGGCCCGAACCTTGTAGCCTGCGCTAAAGCGGAAATCCCAATTCCGTAAGAAACACGGAAAAGAAATGGGTCAACAAGGTCGTTTGCGCGGTCTTTGAAGTATTCCCCCATTGACGCACAGCCCGTACTTATGACTACCGAGAAGAGCAGTACTACAAAGAGGGTGAGTTTGAGGGAGAGGCCGGAGATTTCCGATTTACGATTTACGATTGTCGAATTCATTTCTTTTCTTCTCGGTACTCGGTACTCGGTACTCGGTACTTCTTCTATATATTCTACACCCAAACGCGGAAAGTGCAAGCGGGGGAAGAAAGTATAAAGTATGAAGTGTGAAGGATGAAATAAGTCCTGGATTCCGGCCTGCGCCTGACTGACAGCACTATCAGCTTATTTGAAACCTGTTCAGGTCAAACCGTGTAAGTTTAATTAGATGGCTTATTTCGGATTCAAATGAGTAATAAGGTGATGGAGACGGCAAAGAAACGGGTGTTACAAGTCGTTATATTTATGAGCGTTACGGCAATCCCGCGCTGAAGGGAAATAAAATACGCCCCAGTTCTGAATAAAATGTGTTAAACTGGAATAAGAAAACGTTAAATCCGTATAATTTATATAGATTGTCCATTGGTCAAGGAAGGGCCGATGAGAAAACCTTTTACACTTCTTGCGGCTTCATTGCTCGCCGTTCTTTTCTGTGCGGCAGGGCTGGCCTGCGGCAAGTCCAAGAGTAAGTCCAAGTTCATCTTCCTCCCCCCTCCCGGAGACCCGACCAACGCTGTTTTTAAAGCGAACCGCGTGGTCGAAGTAAGTATCGAGCTTGCACCGGGGGATTGGGACCTGCTGCGTCATGAAGGACGCGGGCTGGTTACGACATTTTCGGGTTGTTCAAGCGAGTTCACGTACACCTATTTTGCCGCCACGGCGACAATCGACGGTGAAAGAATTGAAAATGTAGCGGTGCGCAAAAAGGGGTTCCTGGGGTCGCTCTCGGTCCTTCGCCCGTCGATCAAGATCAACTTCGGCAAAATCATCGACGGCCAGACCTGGTCGGGCATGAAGCGCATGACGCTCAACAACGACCTCCAGGACCCGTCCCATACGCATCAGGTAATGAGTTACGCGCTTTTCAGAAAGGCGGGCACTGTGGCGCCCCGGTGCAACTTCGCCCACGTTACCGTCAACGGCGTGGACCTTGGTGTCTACAGCCATGTGGAAGCCATCAAGAAACCTTTCCTGGCGCGCCATTTCAATGACAATACCGGTAATCTCTACGAGGGGCAGCTTGCCGATTTTACACCTGAACTCGTTTCGAGATTCCAGCGCAAGACAAACAAGACAATACCCGACAGGTCTGATCTTGACAGAATTACCCAGGCGCTGGAGACCGACAACGCAGGCCTGCTCGCGGCACTGGAGCAGGTTATCGACGTCGACTCGTTCCTGACGTTCTGGGCGATGGAAGTTATCTCAGGCCACTGGGATGGATATGACAGTAACAGAAATAATTTCTATTTCTATATTGATCCTGAGACCGGTCTTGCGCATTTTATCCCGTGGGGAACCGATGGCGCTTTCAACGAGGGTAATCCCTTTACCCCGAACACACCGGTTTCCGTGTTCGCCATGAGCAAGATCGCCTATCGGCTCTACAACTGCCCGGAAACACGACCGCTCTATATCGACAGGCTGAGATCCCTTCTCGACGACGTCTGGAACGAAGGCGCCCTCCTCGCAGAGGTCGACCGTATCGAGCAGCTTGTGCCCTGCGATGCCGGCGCGGTTCAGAGGCAACGTGATTTCATAATGAAAAGAAGGAACGACATTCTTGCGGAAATTTCCGGCAACGGTCCGGACTGGCCTTTCCCATTTTCATCACAAGCGCCTGTGTATCGTGAGCCTCTGCCAATAAGCGGCACGTTTTCGGCGACCTGGGGATCGCCGGATAACTTTGTTACGAACGGGAACGTATCGATGACGATGACGCTCGGTGGAGTGCCGCAGGTCTTTTCCGCAGTCTACAATTCCGCCGGGGCGGATAATGGTAAGGCGTCGATCATTTTTATTTGCTTTCGCGCAACAGGCAACGATCTGGCTATCTTTTTGAACATACCGCCGTCCTTTGTCGGGCCGGGGGACGTGGAGTTCCACGGGTTCGAAACGGTTGGCATGATTCTGGAGATTGACCCGATAGGTGATCCCAGGCTGCTCGGCTTTATCGGCGATGGCACGATCACGTTCGACGCCGCCGGCACAACTCCGGGAGACGAAGTCTCGGGAAGTTTCAACGCCCTTATGCCACAGTAACCAGTATAACGACTGGGATTCATTTGACAGGGCGCCAGAGCCTGTGCAATCCGGATTTAAAGTAATCAATTATATTTTACTGGAAAACGCAAAGAAGATTTAAGTGCCCGTTCGAAACCTGATGACGAGCGGCAGGACAACACAGAGGAAAATCAGCAGAACCGCAATCAGCGTCCACCAGAGCGAATTCGGCGACCGTGCCAGCGCCGTCAGCGAACACTCCTTCAACAGCGGCAGGGAAAAAACGATATCGTTAAAAGAACCGTGCACCAGAACGGTCTCGCCTCCCGCTTCCATCACGGCCGGTGAGCCCCAGAGCGTTTCACCTTTCGAGACCTTGTCCCATATCGGCTTACCCGTGTAGAAAGACGTGAAGACATCTCCGTTTGACGCATCCAGTACATATAGGTGGTTGTCGAGAGATGCCGCGGCGACATACGGCCTGCCTTCAATGTGAAAAAAGCAGGGGGCGGAATAAACTTCACCCCCGAGGTGCTTTTTCCATAGAAACGCCCCGTCGCTGGCATTAAATGCATACACGTTGTAATCGTGCGAGCCGGCAAAGACCACGTTCCTGCCGTCGATTTCTCCGATGCAGGCGGTGTTATCGACCCAGTTGCCGGCCATCCGTTTCCATTTTTCCTTGCCGGTCCGGACGTCAATAGCGACAAGGTTACCGAACTTCGAGCCCAGAAAAAGCAGCGGATTTTCTTTATTTGTTTCAATCACCGGCGAGCCGAGAACCTCGTGCGGCATCTGGTAGTCCCAGACTTTCTTCGGCACATCTCCGGAAACATCGAAGAATTGAAGTATGCCTCTCCGTGCGGCGACGGCGATATGAAACCGGTTGTCGAGTTCTATCCCCACCGGCGAGCTGAGGAAACCGGAGCTTACCTGGATTTTCCAGAACACTTTTCCGTCGCGCATATCCATCGAATACAGCCACCCCCTCTGGCTGTTTCGCGAAAGCGACCTGTCGTACGCGAAGCAGGTTATATACAATCTGCCGTCGTGGAGGAGCGGGCTGGACAGGCTCACGTCGCCGAGCGTGGTGCTGGCCTCGACGAGCTCCCGCGTCCACAGCCTTCGCCCGTTGTATGCGACGTGGGCGTAAACAGTCCGGTCGGCCGAACCCCAGAAAACAACGTCGAGCCCGCCCGTCCTGCCGACCGCGGGCGCGGACTGTATCTCGCCGTTGGTGACCTTGAGCCATACCGCTTTTTTTTCCGCGAGGTCGAGCGCGTGCATCGTCTGGTCGTAACCGCCGATGAATGCCACGGGCCGTCCCGCGATAACCGCAAGCGCGGGCGAAGCCCAGACGGCAAGCCCTGTTTTATATCTGCGGTTCGATTTATACGCGTAATGCCACTCGTTCAATTCGTCGCCGCCGTTATAGGCGACGGATGCCCTGCCGTCCGGTCCGCGGCGCAGCGACGGCCATTCGGACGCTTCCAGCGGCGGTGCGAAAATAATCCAGAACGCCAGCAATGTAACCAGACGCGGCATCAACGTCTCCAGTTATCTTCGAGGCTTATCGCGTTTTCCGGGCACCGGTCGGTGCAGCGCAGGCACATGATACATTCGTTCATGTCGATCTTCCCGTCTTCTATCGCGTCGGTATCGCAGCCGTCCGTGCATTCCCCGCATTTCGTACATTTCGACTCGTCGAACTCCAGCCTGCGGACGCTGTGTTTCGCGGCCCAGTTGATCGCGAACTTCCACGGGCAGAGGTACCTGCACCACACGCGCGGCACGACCAGCGCGGCCAGTACCACCATCACCGTAGCGAGGAATGAAGCGGGGTCGTATACTTTCGCGAACCCGAAATGGACCGGGGACGTTATCCGCACGCTCATCACCGCGGCCGTCGTCACGATGATAAAAGACAGCAGCCTCAGGCGACGAAGTTTTTTGTCCCATTTCCCCATCCGCCAGACAAGCACGAAAAGGAGAATGACCAGCACTTCGGACCAGTATATGCTCGAATCCTCGAGAAAGAATACGCGGGAAACGCTCAGCCTGTACATCCACAAAAGAAAGACTACGGCAACCGCTGCGGCGAGAACAAGGAACACCCACGAAAATGGATACCCCGCCTTCTTGCGTTTGCGGCACAGCCTCCTCGTGAGCATGCCCGTGAATTCCTGGAGGGAGCCGGTCGGGCAGATCCAGCCGCAGAACGTGGGGCCGAAAAGCATCGACGTCACCAGCACCATCACCGGCACGGAGCAATAGTAAAGGGCGATTATGTTTTCTCTGCCGATTTCGCTCAGTCCGCGGTGGAAATTCCGGATCATCCCGAAAACACCGAGGCAGGTAAAAACAACGAAAATAAAAACCACGATGCCGATGACCTGGTTGACGTGCCGCCAGAGCTGCCGCCTGCGCCTGGAAACGATAACCGGTACTATTGCGAGCAAACCGAGCGACAGGATAGTCAGCAGCTCGACGTAGCTGCCCTCGAGACCCATGAGCGCCTTGTCGAACAGCTTGACGTTCGAGAAAAGGTCGGAGAACCAGTTTTCGATATTTTGCAGCATGCCTGTGTCGCCTTCGGCCACGCTTATCCTTCCGTAAGGGTTTCTTTTGTGCTTCGCGCAAATAAGTGATAAGTTGATAAGTGATAAGTGATAAGTTAATAAGGACTCTTATCTTCTATCTCTTATCTCTTATCTCTTATCTCCTATCTCCTATCTCCTATCTCCTATCTCCTATCTCCTATCTCCTATCTC
>SOJX01000076.1 GCA_004376375.1 Planctomycetota bacterium | reverse complement strand
GACAGGTATTTCAAAGGCAAAAGCGTTTTGCTTGTGGCGCAGAACGCCGAAGGAAAGATACTGGAAAAGATTCCTGACCTGGGCGGCGCAGGCGCTGCTCTGTCGGTGCTTGTCTTCAATCCCTCAAAGGGAAGTGAGACTGAAATCGCAAGAGCCCTTGAGGGCAAGGCGGATAGCGATTACGACGGCTATGTAAGCCTGGGTGAGCTTGATTCATTTCTCAAAAAGAAAGGCAAGATAGCGTTTCAAGGAGCCATCGAACCGGGATTCAGAGTTTCCCGGGTGAAGGTGGCTGAACGTTGAGTGTATGTTATGCGAACTGAGAAAAGAGCCATGAGGCTTTACATTCTTCCCGCCGCGTTTTTCCATACCACAGCGGGCTGCGGCGGCACGCGGGGCGATGACCGGGTCGCAATCGGCGTGGGAGGAGGCGCGGCCGCGGCCGCGGGCGGCGGTGACAAGGACGGCTGGATACTGGTCGGCGCTCCATATACTCTGCCGGACTGGACCGAAAGGTTACCGGCGGACAGACCCTCCGCCCGTTCCCGGCACGCCGTTGCATACGATTCGAACCGAAACGTGGTTGTACTCTTCGGAGGATCGACGGGTTCAGCGCGGCTGGGTGACACATGGGAATGGGACGGAACGAACTGGGTTCAGAAGCTTCCTGTTAGCAGCCCATCGGCCCGTGAATGGCATTCCATGGCATACGATGCCGCCAATAACCTGGTTGTGCTTTTCGGAGGCTGGACAGGTTCTGAAAGCAACGAAACCTGGGTATGGAACGGGACGGATTGGCAGCAGAGATTTCCGGCCCAGAGCCCGTCTCCCCGCGACGATTGCATGATGGCCTATGATTCCATCCGCAATGAAATAGTGCTTTTCGGCGGATGGGCAGGCGGGCCTGACAACGAGACATGGGTCTGGGACGGCACGGTTTGGGCGCAGGAATCTCCGGCCAACATACCAACTGCGCGGTACGCCGGAGCAATGGCATACGACTCAGACCGAAACGTGATCGTGCTTTTCGGCGGTTCAACGGGTTCCGCGCGACTGGACGATACCTGGGAATGGGATGGCGCAAACTGGACCCGGAACTCCTCGGATAACAAGCCGTCAGCACGCTACTGGCACTCGATGGCCTACGATTCCGCACGGCAGGTGATGTTTCTTACGGGTGGCGACGCAGGCGGCATAAACGACGAGAGCTGGGAATGGAACGGAACGGACTGGACGCTGAAGAACCCCGAGGTCAAGCCTTCCCCCAGAATGAACTGCGGCATGACCTACGATTCCAGCCGAAGCATGATCGTTCTCTTCGGCGGTTACGCGGGCTCGCCCAGCGACGATACATGGGAGTATTGATTTCCATGGCCGGCAGGTCATATCGAACGAGATTGACATCGGAGTATGTTATGAAGTACATTTCACCGTTGTGCGTGGTTATCTGTCTTGTTGCGGCGGGGCCTGCATGGGCGCTGGATGCGCCGGGTAATTTCCGCTGCGCCGACTGCTCGAGCACAACGCTTACGTGGGCGTGGGACGACGTCGCCGGCGAAGACAGGTACGCGGTTTTCGACAATGCTACCGACACGGTGATGATATCGAACATCCCGGCAGACGAAACAACCACAACTGAAACCGGCCTCACCCCCAATACGACCTATGTACGCTATTGCAGGGCGTATACAATTGCGAGCTCCGGCGTCACCAACTGTCCTTCGCTGTATTCATGCCGGATTTACGGCCAGCCTTTAGATGCAAAGGTCGCCGGGTTCTGGCGTGCCGGGCTCTTTAACAACGATGACAGAATGGGCGGGATCGTTAAATTCGACGTGAGCAGCTTTGCACCCGGAACCGTGGTAAACGACGTCTGGTTGTACGCCTACTGTTTCAACGGCAATCCTAACGTCGACGATCTCGATATCAGAAAAATCAGCATCGATCCCATACCAGCGAGTGCTGCCGAGCTGATAAACGACCTGCTGGGCAGTACAGTCTTTCTGTTTAATGGTTCCACCATGGGCCTGACTTCCGGGGACAAGTGGCAGAATCTGTGGTCCAGTGCAGATACATGGGTAGAAGACGCGATAAACGGCGGGACCGACTGCTGCTCGCTTGGAGTAGTAGATGAGACGACTACAGCAACCAGCAACTATTGTGAGTTCCGCGAGTGGAATTACGGTACCGTGGGCCGGCGCCCGGTCCTGGAAGTAACATGGGAAGTCAGGTCCTATGGAAACCAGTCTAATGTTATCGAAGCCTGCACGCTGGCTACCGTGCCGCTTCTGCAAAACAGGGCGTCGACCTTCATATTCGCCAATTCGGATACAATAACCGTGCTGGTGGACCCGGACGGCAACCCCGCCGACACGACGATTGAGCTTTTCAGCGCGAAAGGCGATACCGGGGGGCCGACGGAGGTTTTTACGTCGGCCGGGACGCAGACCTCCGGTTACTCATGGGACATTACAGGTCTTGATTACGATACGTCATACTGGTTTACGGCCCGCGCGCAAAACTGGGTTGGGATTTGGAGTGACTGCTGTTCCATCACGACGTGGAGCACCCACCCGGGAGTACCGGTCAATTTCAGGAATACCGACTGCACGAGCAACACGCTTCAGTGGTCGTGGGACAGTTTCAGCGGCAACGGCTTCATTATCTACGACGCGGATACGGATGCGCCGGTTATAACGGACATTCCCTTTGATGCTACCTATACGGTTGAGTCCGGCCTTTTGCCCAACACGACATACCGCAGGTATATCAGGACGTGGTGGTACGCCTACCCGCTTAAATATTACTACGCCGATAACCAGACTGCTACCGCGGGCTCAATCGGCTGGGAGCTGGCATGCTGGCTGAATATATCGCCGCCCCCGGAACCCGGCAACTATCTAATCATCGGGACCGCCCAGGTCGAAGGCATCGACTTCGAAGCGGCAATGACCAGAACCGACTCTACAGTACCACACTATGCAAGGGTCGATACCAAGGTTGCCGGCACATACCACTCATATATGAGCATGGAAGTACTGGGGGCGGACGGGGTCAGCACCTACGACTACGCGCTGTGGGTCAAGGGCACATCCGCCACGATGACAAATGCGGCGATTATCGCCATAAAACTGCCTACGGAGAATCACAATTTCGTTCGGGGGGAGCCTTTAGGGCTTGCGACATCGAGCGGGGGTTATACTACTCATGCCACGCTGATCGTTACTCCGCCCGGACTGAGCGATTACCTGGCTGTATTTGCAGCCGAGGTCTGGACAGACAGCACGAATAGTGAAGTCAGGTCGCAGTTTATCTCGCCGACGCCGCCGAGCGTCGTGCATTACAGCAACCGCGAACCCGATAATAATAATGAAAGAATGGTGCATGCGGGCTTCTGGCCGCTGACGAACATCGCCACCAATCAGGACCTCTCTCTCCGCGTGGCCGAGAACGGTTTCTCCACCGCCTACATTTACAATTCAAATATCGTCGCATTCAGCCTTTCCGATTCCGTTTGGGACGGCTGGTCCTACAACGCGGCCGTCGCTCAGGACTCTCACGACACCACCACCGCGAAAGAGCTGGTCAGTACTGCCTTCACGCCCCAGAAGGCCCAGAATTACCTGCTCTTCGCCTCGTGCCAGCTGGGTATTTCAGCTACCAGCCGCCGGACCATCGCGTGGTGGGAACTCGAAACTGGCGGAGTACCCACCCAATACGACGAGATGGAATACAGGCCCGACGACCAAACCCTGAACCGCGCTACTTTTGCCGGGATGCGAAGAATTTTTCTGCCTGCAGTCCCGCACACGCTCCGCCTGCAGTACAGACTCAACAACGGCGGCGCTACGGCTTACGCCGCCCAGGGCTGCGTCGTCGCGCTTCCTCTCGATGGTGCGGGCAAGGAATATACATATGCCTCGAATACGGCCGAGGCATGCACGCTTGCGGACGTGCCGACCATGGACAACACGGCTGTTACGTTTACGGCCCAGAACGATTCAAGCATCACGGCACAGGTCGGATTGGCCGCCAACCCCGTAGATACGACGATCGAGTTGCTCTATGCCCTGGGCGATGCAAACGGACCGACGGTAGCTTTCAGTTCGGCCGGCGCGAAAACGTCAGGTTACTCCTGGGATGTCTCGGGCCTTGGCTCCGACACATCTTACTGGTTTCTGGCTCGTGCGCAGAACTGGGCCGGAATCTGGTCTGACTGCTGCTCGGTAACCGTCTGGAGCACTGAACCGGGCGCCGCATTACCTGCGCCGACCAGCTTCAGTTCATATGATTGCACGAGCAGTTCCATAACGTGGACGTGGACGGACAACTCCGTCAGCGAAAACGGCTTCGAGTTGCTCGAAGCCGGCGGCGACGTCGTGATAACGCTTGCCCAGGATGCCACCTATACCGTGGAAACGGGCCTGTCGGAGAATACGCAGTACACGCGGCTTGCCCGGGCTTTCCAGAATCCCGGCCCGATTTACTCCAGCAATTCGAACATTGTCTCGGCATATACGTTGTGCAACCCCCCGACCGACCCGGAGGTCTCGATCTCCGATGTTACTGACTCTGCAATGAAAGTGCGCGTCACTACGTGCCCGAACCCGTCTGCCGATTCCACGGCCGCGCAGTTCCATGAAGCTGCCGCGGCGGCACCGGATTCGACCTGGGTCACTGACATCGAAACCGGCGATTTTGTGTTTACGGCCGGCGGCCTCAGTCCGAATACCTCTTATGCGTGGCAGGCGCAGTACCGTAATGGCGACGGCGTGGCAACGGGATACAACACGACGCCGTTCATGCGTTTCACCCATCTTGCAGATCCGATCCTCGCCGACTTCAGCGTCACGTCCGACGACGCCTCGCGAGTGGTTATGTCCTACGCCACACCGCCTAACGGCAGTGTGGATCAGACCGGCAGCTTCTTCGAATTCGTCGCCGGCGGCAGCGGCGGCGACAACTCCGGCTGGCAGAATAGCACGTATAATTATATCGACGACGGCCTTGCTACCAACACGACTTACTCCTATCGCGTTCAACTGCGCAACGCCGAGGGCGTCGCGACGAGCTTCACCGGCGCGAAGTCATGCGTCACGCTCGGCGCCGTGCCCGGCGCTCCGCAGTTTTCCAGTATTACAAGTTCATCCGTAACCGTGAGCTGGAGCGGCAACGGCAATCCGGGATGGACCGTCTACGAATTAGCCCGTTCGGACGGCGCCCCGTGGGCATCTATCGCGAACACCACCAATCTATCTTATGACGATTTTAGCCTTGCTGCCGGCACAATCTACAACTATCGCGTCCGATCGCTCAATCTGGAGGTAATGCCTTCCGGATGGTCCGTTGAAAATTCTTTTCAGACTCTACCGCCGCAGGCCCCGATTGTGACGATTCTTTCTGCTCCCGTCCTTATCTACGGCAACACGGCGGCACCGCCTTTAAGCTTCGTTTGCGACCAGGACACGGATTTTCAGGTTCAACGGGGCGGAGACGGCAGCCTTGGCAGCGGAGTATCGATTGCCGCGGGCGCCGTCACTGCCGGTGTGTCGCAGAACGTTGTACTTTTACGTGCCGATCTGGATCCGGATAACGTTGCGCTCGATATTTTTGTTACCTGCTACGAATCAGGCAATGCTGCGAACTTCGGGTTCGCGTCCTGCACGGTTTACGACGACCACATCGGACCGACAGCGGTCGTTTCCTTCCCCGCGGATGGCCAGTTCCTCGCGCAGGTGGACGCTATCAGCGGAACCGTGTCAGACTCCGGCGGCGGAAACGTCGGACTGACCGAGCTTGTTCTGTACAGCGTGACGGACGACCTGTACTACGACAACGCGACCGTTGACTTTACTTCCGTCTCACCCGTATACTTTGCGGTTCCCGGAACTGATAACTGGAGTTTCAACTCATCCGGGGTGACTAATAACGACGGCAGCACCTATACGACTTACGTGAGGTCCATCGATACGGTCGGCAATTTTGGACCGGTTTCGGGCAATGTCAGCTTTACAATTGACGTTGCCCTGCCGACAATAACCATCGAGTCGCCAGGCCCGGGCCCGGCGACGGTTATCGGCCCGTCCGTGGATGCTGTGGTTCAGTGGCGGGTCGATATGGACTGCGATTACTTCCTCCGCGTGGGCGGCAACGGATCGATAGCATCCGGCGTTGATGTCGGAAGCGGGTTCATAGTTGCTGACAATTCGATCGTATCGACGGTGCCCGCGGCTTTATTCCTGGACGACACCACCGAGCGCCTGTACGTCATTGTACGCAGCGCGGCCCTGTCGGTCGCGTACAATTTCCGCGATTTCCATGACGATGAGACGCCGCCGGTGACTTCGGTCAGAACGACGCTCGGCGGCACCCTGTCCTCCCTTGAACTTATAGCGGGTATCTCCGAGGACTCGCCCGCAGGGCTTCAGTCCGTCGAGTTGGCCATTCGCGACGCCAACGACCTGTTCTATGTGCCTGTCAGCGGCAAGTTCGAGCCGGGCCAGACCTATTTTCTGGCCAACGGCCTGTCCTCGTGGCAGTATGACACGTCGGGCGTACCATTCGCCCGGGGGATGAGTTATACGGTTTCAACCCGGGTGACGGATAACGTTGGTAACGTTGATGAGCGCGACGTCGGTACATTTGTGGTCTACACCAAACCGGCGTTCAGTTTCATACCGAAGAAAAAGAAAGGCGGATGCGGCCTGAGCATCGCCGAAAACAGCGAACCTCCAGACAAGTTTGGATACTTCCTGCCGTTCGTGCTGATGATGTTTATCTTGATACTGTTCCGAAGTCGCAGAGAAGTATTGGTTCGTGAATGTTAATCTTCGCACCATCCTGACTGAAAGCACCGCATATATCCTTTAAAAGTCGGCGGCGAACGCGGTTTATCTCGCGGCTTAATTAAAATCATGAGTACAGACACCATCGAGACCAAGACCGTGTATAAAGCCGGGGGCGTCCTGGAGCTTCTGGCCATCGCGCTGCCCATGGTCGTCTCGAATGCATGCGAAACCATTATGATGTTCGTCGACCGGCTGTTCCTCTCCAAGCTTGGGCCGGGCACCATGGGCGCTTCATGGGGGGGCGGGCTCTCCGCGTTCATGTTCACGACGTTCTTTATGGGGATCGTGGGATACGCGAACGCGCTGGTGGCACAGCACCTCGGCGCGAAGCAGAAGGACCGCTGCTCGGTTGTCGCCTCGCAGGCGTTCATCATCACCATACTCGCCTATCCGATTATCCTGATGTGCATCCCCGTGGGGCACTGGATGTTTACGGTAACCAGAACGCCTGCGGAACAACTGGGGGTGCAGCGGGCGTACTTCGATATCCTCATGTACGGGGCGATTCTCGGCCTGATGCGAAACGCTCTGAGCAGTTTTTTCAGCGGTATCGGGAAGACGCGCATCGTGATGTTCGCGGCCCTGTTAGCGATGTGTGTAAACATTTTCGCGAATTACGTTCTCATTTTCGGCAAGCTCGGGTTCCCGGCGATGGGTGTGCGCGGCGCCGCGATCGGAACGCTGATCGGGAGCGGCGCGGGCCTGGCGGTCCTCGTGTGGCGTTACTTCGGGCGATTCATCCGGACGAACTATAACGTCATGAGCGGGCTCCGGTACGACCACGGCATCATGAAGAAGCTGCTGCGTTACGGCTCGCCGTCGGGGGCGGAGTTTTTCCTGAACCTGCTCGCGTTCACGCTGCTCGTCCTGTTTTTCGGTTCCTACGACAAAGCCATCGCTGATCCGAAAGTCGTCGCCGACGCGGTCGCGATCTCATTCAGCTGGGACATGGTGTCGTTCATACCGATGATCGGGATCGGAATCGGCGTTACGAGCCTCGTCGGTCGGTACATGGGCGCAGGGAATCCGGACACGGCCCATAGGGTCACGATGTCGGGGCTGAAGGTCGCCGCCATGTAC
The DNA here is from genome assembly GCA_004376375.1 of Planctomycetota bacterium. Taxonomy (GTDB): domain Bacteria; phylum Planctomycetota; class E44-bin39; order E44-bin39; family E44-bin39; genus E44-bin39. The sequence goes on along the minus strand of SOJX01000076.1, from coordinate 112,227 downwards.
ACGTCGGTGACGTTTACCGCTTTCATCTTCTTTCCCGGGTCGCTGGTTGCAGTTTTCGGCTCGAGCGGGCACGGGGCAACAAACGCGGAGATCACGGCGCTTGCCGTGTTCATGGTCCGCCTGATAAGCATCTACGTCTTCGCCGATGCGATGACAATCGTCTTCGGCGGCGCGCTTCGCGGCGCGGGCGACACATTCTGGACCATGGTGATTTCGGTGAGCGGGCACTGGGTGCTGGCGGTTGCAGCGTGGATTATGATTTACGTGGTCAAAGCGGAACCGCGAACGGCGTGGGTCTCCGTTATCGTGCTTATACTCGGCGTGGGGCTGACATTTTTCCTGCGATATCGCTCCGGTCGCTGGCGGAAAATGCGCGTCGTCAAGGATGCGCCTTCGCCGCCCAAGGAAGATATTGGAATCCATATTTGATTGAGGATATTAACGCTCAATATTGCGTCAATCGAGTTTTGGATTTGCATTATCGGACGCGCTATTTCTCTTTCCGATCGTCCTGGAACCAGATATGCCACTTGGAGCGTTTGAAGGATTCCCGGAGGGTCTTCACATCCCGTTCGAAAGCCTTGCCGCTGTCTTCGTTCCCGTCGAGGAAGTAGATGAATTCGAACTGTTGCTTATCCGTGCCGTACTCTTTGTCGAAGAGCTTGACGATTTCGTTTGCCGGCAAGGTTTTCCGGCCAAGGATCTCGACCAGCGGGATCTTCAGACCTTTGATTTCATCGGTTCCGGTATAAGATTTATAGACCAGCTCCGTGCAGACCATCGTGGAGTCAGTGAGAAAGTCGAAGTTGAAATCGTAGGGTCGGCCGCTGAAGTGAAAGGCCTGAACGATGGCATGGGCCTTGGATACTTTCGGCAGATTCGGGCGGAGGATGACCATGCAGTCGGCATCGAGACAATGTTCCAGAGACGTGAATGAAACGCCTTCGCTCAGGGCTTCGATGATCCGGTGTTCATGCCCGGCTTTATCTTTGCCGCTGCTAATCCCGTAAGCCTTAGGATAGCTTTTCTTGAGATAATCCTCGATGCTGCCCGATGCCGTCCCCTGCCTGCTCAACCATTCGTTCACCGCTTGCTCGTCGAAGTATTTCTCCCGCTGCTCGGGAGTACCGACGTACAGCGCGGCGTGCGGCCAGAAGCCGGGAAGGCCGATGTTGGACAGATACCACTCATGGCGAACCAGTATGATGTCGCCGGGCTCGAGCTTTTTCTTGATTTCGGAAATCTGTTCTTTTGTGATAAGTGATTTTTTCAAACGCCAGACCTTGGTATCTCCCATCCAGGTGCCAACACCTTTCTGCACCGGGAACCATGCCGCGAAGCTGGCATCCTTGGCAATCTGCCCTCCGTTCTGCAGGGTTTTTATAGGCCCCTCGAGTCTGCCTGCTTTCCAGATGGCGCCCTTATCGTCGGCAATGGCCTTTTTCAGATCTTCATCTTTGCCTTTGCCGAAGAAGGAGTACACGGCAGCGAGCCTGGCGAACCGGGCGCCGCGGATGACATTCAGGAACCGGAACTTCAATTGCTTGTAGGTTCCCTCCTTCATGCCCAGTTCCGTGACGGGTTCGTTAAGGATCACGTGAAAGTCGTCGTCGCGTTCGGTGATAAAGATGAAATCCATGGCATATCGATACTGGGCGAGGAAGGCGGCGAATCCGATACGGAAGAGATCTTTTCTCCGCTTGCCTTCGCTTTTCTTGTACGCCGGGTTAAGACTGGACATGCTTGCATCCAGAGACAGAATGTAGTCGAGGAACTGCTGCCAGATGCCCCAGATCTCCAGGCGCTGCTGGCGGGTCAATGGAGTTTCGCGCTCCTGATCTTTTGCGGGAAACAGGTCGGTCCGTTTGTTCATGTATGCGATTGTATCCACGAGTCCCTTGCGGGCGGTGAGCACGCTGCTGCGGACCTTGTCCAGCTCTTCCTTCGGAATCTTTACCATTGCCCCGCCGGAGCAGGTGCAGCCGGAAAGTGCAGCAATAGCGAAAAGCAGCAAGACCGTCAGGTAATTCATCTCAAGCCCGCCTTGTCTTATTTAGTGTTCTGGATTTCAGGAAGGATTCCCTCAAAGAAATCGAGCGATTCCGGGTTTCTTAATGCGTCTCTGTTTTTTACCGCTCTGCCGTGAAGGATGTTGGTTACGGCAACTTCAACTTTTTTCGAGCTGAACGTGTAAGGGATATCCGGCGCCTCGAAAATCATGGCCGGAACATGCCTCGGGGATGCCTGTTTGCGCAACGAATTCTTAATCTTCCCCTTCAACTCATCCGATAACTCGTACCCTTGAGCGAGTTTGACAAAGAGAATAATCTGCTGGTCACCGTCTGTTGTGTAGCCGATCGCAAGCGAATCTTCCACTTCCGGAAGAGTTTCCACTACTTCGTAAATCTCGGCTGTACCGAGGCGCACGCCGGAAGGTTTCAGGACGGCGTCGGAACGGCCGAAAAACGTGACGCCGCCGGTGTCGCTGTGGATTATGATGTAATCGCCGTGGTGCCAGACGTTTTTGCCGATTGACTTGAAGCGGTTGAAGTATGCGTCGTTGTATTTTTCGTTTTCGGAATCGTTCCAGAAGTACAGCGGCATCGACGGTGAAGGGGCCTCGCAGACGAGCTCGCCCTTCTGATCGACGACCGCCTTGGCGTCGTCATCGTAGGCCTTCACCTTCATCCCCAGCGCCACGGCCTGAAGCTCTCCTGCATAAACCGGGAGGGTGGGGCTCCCCGCCGCAAAGCAGCCGTTGATATCGGTGCCGCCCGATATGGAATTGAAATGAAAGTCTTCCTTGACTTCCCTGTACAGCCATTCGAATCCCTCGGCCGGCAGGACCGAGGCCGTCTGCGAAATCTCTCTGAGAGAAGACAGGTCATATTCTTTGCCGGGCTGCGCGCCGACGCTGCTGAGATAAAGAATGTAGCTGGCGCTGCATCCGAAAATCGTAACCTTCTCGTCCTGAATCAGTTTCCACATGCATCCCCAGTCCGGGTACAGCGGGTTGCCGTCATATAGTACGATTGTCGCGCCCACCGCAAGCGAGCTGACCATCCAGTTCCACATCATCCAGCTTGGAGAAGAAATATAGCAGATCCGGTCTTCCCGCTTCATATCAGTGTGGAGTAACAGTTCTTTGAGGTGGTTTATAAGGATGCCGCCTGCGCTCTGGACCATGCACTTGGGCTTTCCGGTTGTTCCGCTCGAGAACATTATATAGACGGGATGACCGAAAGGCAGCTGCTCGAAGAGGAGCTCCGGATTTTTCTCAGCCGACAGAAACTCGTCATAATGAACGGAGCCGGGGATAATGCTGAGATCGGGCGTCTCCCCGGTGTAGGGCACAACGACAACTTTGTTGAGCGAAGGGATTCCGCTTGCGACCTGCGCGGTGTTGTTCAGTATTTCGAATTTTTTGTCCTTGTAGAAATAGCCGTCGACAGTGAAGAGGACTTTCGGCTGTATCTGCCCGAGGCGATCCAGCACTGCGGTGGGGCCCAGCTCGGCGCCGCAAGAAGCCCAGACGGCGCCTATGCTGGTAGCGGCAAGCATGGCGATAATAGTCTCGGGGAGATTGGGCATGTATGCGCTGACGCAATCGCCAGGCTGGACGCCTGTTTCGCGAAGAGCTTTTGCCAGACGTGCAACCGTTTCATTCAATTCAGCATAGGTCATGCTCTTTGATATTCTGGTTTCACCTTTAAATATGAACGCAAGCTGATCGTCCTTGAATCTCAAAAGGTTTTCAGCAAAGTTCAGTCGCGCCCCCGGAAACCATTTCGTGCCTGGAAACACGCTTAAATCTTCAACAACCTGCTCATGTTTCCTGGAAGCAATGATCTCTCCGAAATCCCAGAAGGCTTCCCAGAAATCCGGAATATTTTCAACCGACCATTCAAGCAATTCTGAATAAGAGGTGATCTGAAGATTTTGTCTGTCGTTAACAAAGTCGATAAAACGGGTCATATTCGCCTGTCTGATTAGGCCGTTAGAAGGTTTCCAGAGCAGTTTTCCCAAAACCCGCCTCCTTTGGGTCGTTTTTTGCGCCTGGCGTGATTCGCCCGGGATTGTATCTGATGCAATAAAAAAATACAAATACAATTTCCCTCCCGGGCCGATATGGCGGCGACATTTTTCGCGTGCAAGGGAAATGGGTTAATCTTCAGTGGAACCTGGAACCTGAAGGGAAGAAGTTTCTCCGTCATCCGGGCAAGCCGGAATAGAAAAGAGTACCTGATTTATTACCAGGACTCCCCCCAGGGCCAGCATGGCAATGTACATTGAATACACGTCCGAAACATATCCTATGACGGGCAGGAATGCGAGCGCGAGTAACGCCCTGGACAGGGCATCGATGGATAATATGGTCGCCCTTTTGCCGGACGGGATGTGGCAGTTGAGTTCTGTAATCACGGACGGCCTTCTTACGTTTCTCAGGAATATGATACTCATGAACATGAAGATGCCTGCAGTCGAAGAGAATTTGAGCCCGATAATCACAACCGGGATGACGGCAATCCACCCCATAACGTTCGCAATACTGTTTCGGGCGAATTTTTTCTCAAACAGATAAGCGTACCTTGACCCGAAAGCCGAGACAAGAAGTATCGCCATATAGATGAAGCCGAACCACGCAATAGGAATCTTCGCCTGCACCATGTATGGCTGGAAAAATTTTTCCGCAGCTTCCAGGCAGAATGCGAAAACAGCCGCATTTATGATTATCCTGTAAACTACCTTTTTGCCTCTGATCTCCCGGAGAGAATCGCGGATATGCCCGAAGTGAGACTTCAACTTGAACTTCGATATCTTGTGCTTTTCTTCAATTTTCTCGTAAGTCAGCGCGTTTATGAAATTAAGAACCGCAGGGGCAAGTGCAAAGAAGAAAACCACATTGAATCCGTATCTTGCTGCAATCACCCCTCCCGCGGCACATGCAAGGGCCTCCCCGATCCGCGCCCAGAACTTGCCTTTTCCAATAACCTCGCTGAAAGATATATCATCGCTGCATTGCTCTGAATAATCGTAAATGAAGGCCTTGTGGGTTCCGGACTTGAAGGCTTTATTTATTCCCATAAGTATCATAGCCACGAGGAACAACCAGAACGTATCGGCGAATGCAAATGTAAGATAGGCAGGAATCAGGCAGAACCGGGAAAAGACAATGGAAGCTTTCTTGCCGAATTGGTCTGCGATGACTCCACTTGGTATTTCGAGTAAGAATACCACCGCAGACTGAATTGCATAAAGAACAAATATCTCGGTATATGATAGATCGTGGGCCTGGAGGAGCAGTATCATAATGGGGATGAAATATCTTTGAGTTTTCAGGAATTCGGCAAGGTAGAATTTTGTTATCTGGCTCATCCGAGATTTTCCGTACAAACTGAAGCAGAACCACCGCGGATAGTTCTGACGTGAATGCTATCTCCCGCAGGCCAATTATTCCATCTGGCGCTTCGTTTTCAAGTACTTAATGCAATAGTGAAAGCACTTACCTGGCGATCACATGGCGGTTTTGCATATCACTCGATGCATTTCGTTGCAGCTGCGGCATGCTCGAAGGGAATTTGATTAAAAATAAAAGGAACCACTCAATAGTGGTTCCTTTGTGCTCTTCGACATATCGAGCTTGTTTTCGCAGTTGAGCGGGCGAAGGTGCTCGAACCCTCCATATTCAGATGGAGACTTATCTATCCAGCGCAATGCATGCAAGTTCTTCGTCGCTTACTCCCATGACGGGAGGAAGCACGTCGCATTTCAGGCTACCGTTCTGGTTGCGAATCCAGTCGAAAATCCCCATGCCCAGAGAATCGAGAGAAGTGGTTTTTCTCATATCAAGCGTGATCTCCCGTTTCCCTTCCGCCACAACCATCTGTAGAAGCGCCAGCCCTTCCCTTGCAGCATGGCCGGTAAGCTTGCCAGACACTCCTATCTGGAGTCGGCCGTCATCCCTGAGTGCTATTGAGAACGCGGTTCTCATCTATTACCTCCTGGTACGGTTTCTATTTTTTATTGCCGTGTTTTTCCCGGGAAAAACGAGAGCGCTGCGCGAAACTGATTCGGGTCGCCATGTGTACCGGAGCCCGCGCCGCTGTACGGTGCATCGTCGGGCAGGCGGTATCCGGCATCCCTCATCAGTTGCACGATCTGTTCTGCGATAGATACCTTTCCTCCCGGGCCGACGTTGCCCCATGGCTCAAATCCCAATTCTGAAGCTGTTTTCGCCGGGCTGTAGGAAGATATCTCGGAGGTTATATCGTTCGCCCAGTAGGCGGCGAAGCAGTCCTGCCGCAGGTTGAAACCAAGGCTTGCAGCACCGCCCGTGCCTGCCGATTCTCCCATAAGATACGTGCGGTCGTTGTCGATGTTGTAAGCCGCGCGGACTTCATCAAGGACGTCCGAGCCGGCCTTGCCGTTGCCCCTGTAAGTCGGGCCGTCAAGGCATGCAATAATAAAACTTTTCGGCGCGAAATTCCCAAGGTTCTGTGTCATCTGAGCTGCACCTTCGGTGCCGCTGTATACGATGAGGAATTCATTCGGAGAGTTTTCGCTGTATGAACCCGGTACGATCAGGTTATAGCTGACGCCGCTTGACGTAGTCAGTGATTGGGTACCTGATTTTCCACCTGTTCCATTTGACGATCCGCCGAACGGCAGGCTTACATTTCCAGTACCGCCGCCTCCGGTGCCGCCACCGCCTGTACCTCCACCTCCGCCGCCAGTGCTTCCGCCGCCACCACCGGATGAGGAGCTACGACCTGATTTATGGCTGCTGCCGCATCCTTCGGTCAGAAACACCAGGCCGAGAATCATCAGGATTGCGAGGGCAATGATTTTCCTTTTGGACATGGCTATCTTTCTCCTTGATTGTCAGTTTCAACTCTTGGCTGTTGTCAACCCAAAGCCGGAAATGTTTTATTACTCACCGTAGATATAGACCCACCACGTGTTGCCGTTGTCGATAGCTGCCGCGCCGATACCCGTCCTTGTGAGGACCGGGCCGTCTCCGCCGGGATCGAAGTAGTGTATCGCCATGCGCGCGCTTCCGTGGTCCTTCGAACTCGAGACGGCTTCTTTACTGCCCTTGGCATCGGGCTCCACCGCAGCAATCATGTACTTCGATGTGTTCTGGCCGTCGATGGCCATGCCGCTGATACCTTCTCCTTTGCACTCGCCGCCGGCAAGAAGCCTCTCGGCCTCGGCCTGCGCTTCCGCGGCAAGACCGTCGTCCCACTTGAAAGAGCTCGGCCATGTTACTGTAGTGTGATACGATCCCTGCCACGGCCATCCTTTGTACCTGTCGTGGCTCATGTAAGACTGGCGCCATCCGTTGAAAGTCTGATGCATGTCCTGTACGGAAGCGTAAGCTGAATTGAAGCCGAGGGTCGGCGTACCGCCGCCTCCGCCGCCTCCGCCACCTCCGCCGGTGCCTGTACCTGTGCCAGTGCCGGTTCCGCCACCGTTGCCACCACCGCCGCCGCCGTAGTTTGGTGCGGAACTGCGGCTTGATTTGCTGCTGCTTCCACATCCGGGAGATGCCAGAATTAGCCCGAAACATGTTAAAAGGACAAGTAAAAGGGCTGTTTTTTTCATTTTTTTCTCCTTGGATTTCAGTTTTGTGGCAAATCTGGAAGAATATGTATCAATATCCGTGCCATTGGGGTGAAATAAAAAGGGTGAAGGTATAACTTCAAGTGATGAAGGGGATTATATACAAGGCAAAAGAGGGTGGTTTTTCGTTATATGTAAATGAAAGTACGGCAGGCGATTTATCGTCGAAATACGTACTATTGATATTGACAGGCGAAGCCTGTATGTGATATGCTACCGAGAAGAATATGGAGTACCAAGTACCGAGTACCGAGTACCAAGTACCAAGAACCAAGAACCAAGAACCAAGTACCAAGAACCAAGTACCGAGTGTCGAGTTCCGAGTTTCGAGTACCGGGAAGGAAATAAGGAAATAAGGAAATAAGGAAACAAGGAAATAAGGGAATAGGGAAACAAGGAAAAAAGGGAACAAGGAAACAAAGAAATTAGGAGATAATTCTACAGGAGATTTTCATGAGTCCTGAAGATTCTGACAGTCGAAACGAGAAACGCGGGAGCTGGAAGCTTTTCGGTTTTTCTGCAGTCGTTATTCTGATTCTGATCGCCGTTTTTCTCGGACTGACGTACCACGAACCCATTGTCGTGAGATATTATTCATGGCGCGTTTTTTCCCAGCCTGAGAAGGAAAAGATTGAGACGGTCCGCAAGATATTCAGCTATGAGAGCGGGGCGGAGACGCTTGCCAGGAAGATTCGGAGGTGCGAGCCCGCATATGTTTTTTCCCTGCTCGGCGTACTGGACCTCGAGAACAGGATCGAGATTGCGCCCGGCGAGCACAGGGTTTTTTATTTCTGGAAGAAGCTGTCGGAGCTCGACAATGTTTCGTGGACGGCTGAAGAAGGCGATTACTTTACCAAAGAGGTCCCGGAGAGGATACGGCCCCTTATCGACGGCATCAGGAAGATTGGCCGCTCCGCTGTGATAACATTGCGAAAATATGCCGACTCGAAAAAGGGTCAGGAACAACTCGCCGCGCGGATATTTCTTCACCTGTTCGTTACCGATAAGCTGAAAGAAGCCTATAAGCTGGTAAAGGACGCTACGAAGGCTGATGAAGTAATCGCCATGACCGACGAGATACTGAAAATCAACCCACATTCGGCCTCGGGCTGGCACTGCAGGGGCTGGGCATATATTTTCAAGAAGGACTACGTAAACGGTTACCTGTGCGCGAAGAAGGCGACGGAATATCCACCGAAAATCTCGGGCCCTTATATTAACATGCTGCATATTGCGCTTGATTACAGGCTGCCGTACTACGGGATTCCTATCGCAAGGGATGCGGCGAAAAAGTTTCCAGACCACCATGATCTGATCAAGATGGCTGCGCGCGTTCTCATACTCGGCGATAAGACGTATGAAGCGATAAAACTGCTCGACCGGAACCTGGGAAATGACGGGCCCTGCCCGGGTTGCAGCTATTACAAGATCTGGGCGTTGTGCTGTGCTTACCGGTGGGAAGAAGCCGAGGATCTGGCCCGCAGGACGAAAGACAGGTACGGCGTTTCCTCGGACCCTGCAATCCTGCTGGCTCAGATCCTGACGCGCAAATACGGGGACGCGGAGCGCGCGAAAAAGGAAGTCCTCGGCGATACAAAGACATCGAAACCGGGCTGGACGAACATGCTTGCCAATTATTTCAACCAGGAAGTGCAATGGGGGCATCGCGAGGTTTATGAATACTACAATTCGAAGCTGATCGAATTTTATCTGGACGGAAAAGAGCCGGGCATCCAGGACTACAGGAACCTTCATGAGTTCTATTCCGACAGCGGGATGTACAAACTTTTTATCGGCAACTTCGAGAAAGGCATGGAAGAGCTGGAAGCGCTTGCGGAGCATGTGAACCCGGGCTACAGGAACCTCGTATACGGGATAGGCGCCTATGCGCTTCGAAACAGTTTCTACATCGATCAATTCAGGAAACATGGCAGCGACAGATACAGCGGGGATATCGAGCAGCTGAAAAAGCTTACACCGTTCCTCAAGGGGAAAATCACCGAAAAAGAATTTTCGGTATTCAAAAAGATAAGCCTGCCGATTGATATCTACAACGAGTACCTGACCGAATGCGGGATTGGTCTTACGGCTTATTATAAAGGCGATTTCGAAAAAGCCGAAAAGTGTCTGAAGAAAGCGGTCAAAACCGGGAAGTGGAGCACGATTGCATCGGAGGTATCAAAGCGCATTCTGGAAGTTCTCCAGGACAGAAAGACACCAGGCTCGATGATCGACATACGAGAATATTTGAGATCTTCATACTGGGGCTTTAACGAAAACTCCGCAATCGTTTCGGCGAACGCCTACTACATGAAGGGCTCGGGATGCCTGAACAGAAAACAGTACGGGAAAGCTATCGAGAATTACACCAAGGCAATTAAAGTAAATGCCCGGGTAAAAGGATACTGGATATGCAGAGGAGAAACATACAGACGAATCGGCAAGTACAAAAACGCAATTGCAGACTGCACAAAGGCAATCGAACTGGATCCGGCATTCAAGGAAGCCTACAGCGAACGCGGCAGGGGAAAGAACGGAATAAAGGATTACCGCGGCGCCATCGCCGACTTCAGCAAAGTTATCGAACTCGACCCGAGGAATAAATACGCTTATGACAACCGCGGTTATTCCTACCGCTGCCTCGGCGAACCGGATATGGCCGTCAAGGATTACAGGAAAGCGATCGAGATAGATCCGAAATATATGCTGGGATACCGCAACCTCGCGTTTCTTTATTCGCAGTCCGGCAAATTCGAAAAAGCGATAGAGGTCCTCGACGAAGGCCTGAAAGAGATGCCGGATTCCGCGCCGCTGTGGGAAAGGCGCGGCTCCTGCAAGCTGAGCCTCGGCAGGAACGCGGAAGCGATAAAAGACTATGATAACGCCATCAAGTTCAACCCTTCGTTCTATGCCGCCTATATCAGGCGTGCGACCGCCAGATTCAGAAACGGCGACGGTGAAGGCGCGGTATCGGACCTGGACGCCGCCATAAAACTTCAGCCGAAAACCGCCGATGCGTACAACACGAAAGCCAGATTCCTTTTCGATACCGAGAAGTATGGAGATGCGAAGAAAATTTATACTACGCTGGTGAAGGCATACGGGACGCAGGACCAGGCGGTGTATGCTCTTCTCAATCTCTGCGTCTGCCGGATAAAGCTTGGCGAGTCCGGGGAGATGAAGAAGGAGGCTGTTGCTTTTCTTGAAAAAAGAAAGCAGGACGACTGGCCGGGAAAACTGCTCCGGTTTTTCGCCGGGACCCTGGACGAGGAATCATTGCTGAAGCAGGCGGAGACGGAAGATAAACAGAGGACTTCGGAGCAGAATTGCGAAGCTTATTATTATATTGCGCGCTCCAGGCTCGCAAGGGGTGAAAAGGCGGAAGCGGTCGAGCTGCTTAAGAAGTGCATCGGCACCGGGTGCAAGCATTTCGTGGAATATCAAAGCGCGGAGATGCTTTTGAAGGAAAAAGGAAATAAGGGAACAAGGGAATAAGGGGAAAGAAGTACCAAGTACCAAGTACCGAGTACCGGGGAAGAAGAAAAGAGGACAAGGGAACAAGGAAATAAGGGAATAAGGGAAAGAAGTGCCGAGTACCAAGTACCGAGTACCGGGGAAGAAGAAAAGAGGACAAGGGAACAAGGAAATAAGGAAACAAGGAAATAAGGAAACAAGGGAAAAGAAGTACCGAGTACCGAGTACCGAGTACCGAGTACCGGGGAAGAAGAAAAGAAGTGATTCCGTCATTCCCGCGTAGGCGGGAATCCAGGATTCCGTCATTCCCGCGGAGGCGGGAATCCAGGATTCCGTCATTCCCGCGTAGGCGGGAATCCAGGATTCCGTCATTCCCGCGTAGGCGGGAATCCAGGATTTAAAATATTATGCAAAATAAACAACCAGCAGTCTATATCCTTGCCAGTAAGCGGAACGGCACGCTTTACGCGGGAGTTACGAGCAATCTGCCGCAACGGATGCAGGAACATAAGGATGGCGTAGTCAAGGGTTTTGCGAAAAAATACAATGTCCACCTTCTTGTCTGGTATGAATTTCATGATGATATGGTGACCGCGATTACCAGGGAGAAACAGATAAAGAAATGGAACCGGGCCTGGAAGATCAAGAGGATTGAAAAGGTGAATCCGGAATGGCGGGACCTGACGGAAGAACTGATGTAAAGAAATCTGGATTCCCGCCTGCGCGGGAATGACAAATAAGGGACAAGGAGACAAGGGGACAAGGAGACAAGGGGACAAGGAGACAAGGGGACAAGGAGACAAGGGGAAAAAATCGTAAATCGCCAATCGGAAATCGAAAATTCCTTATCACCTATCTCTTATCACTTATCACTTTTCGCTCAGGTCGCTGATCGCACTGACAACGGTAAAAGAGATGGCCAAGGAAAAATATAACCCAAAAGAGCAAATAAAGAAGGCGCTCGAGGAGCCGGGGGAGAATGTCTTCGAGTCCACAAGCACACTTGTCGGGGATGCGAGGCGGGCGGATGCGCTGGACAGCCTGCTCGAAACAATCCAGCAGGAAATAAAAGAACTGGAAGACCCGGTTTCTGTTGCCAAACTGCGGATGACGGCTGCGCTGATTCACCAGTCCGGATACGATTACGATTCCGCGTGGAAAGAGGCCGAGACTGTAAGCAGGGAAAAAGGTCTGCCCACGTTGCTCCAGGTTTACGCGCTGGACATGCTGGCATCGGTCTGCATGAGCAGGTTCGATTTCGCGGCCGCGGAGGCTTACGCCAAACAGGCGCTCGGGCTTACGAGCGACAGTACCGGCGGCGCACCTATCGAGATTCTGAACCTGATGGGCGACGTTTACAGGCATCAGCATAAATTTTATCTGGCGCTCGAATATTTTCTGGAACTGAGGGAGGCGTGCGAGAAAAAGAACTATGAGGAAGGATACGCAGTCGCGATAAGCAACCTTGCGCTTACGTACAATCTGCTGGGCAGGTTTGCCGAGGGCGAGAAACATCTTATCGAAAGCCTTGCGCTTGCAAAGAAAGCCGACAACAAGGTTTTTATTGCGATATCCCATTCGAATATCGCGTCCCATTTCATCATGATGGAGAGGTACGACGAGGCGCTCGAGCATGTGGAAAAATCGCTCGATATCGCGAGGGAGATGAAAGACGAAAGGGGCGTGAGCAACCGCCTGCTCGTCCTTGCGAGGATTTACAGGGAAACGGGAAGGAAATACGAGGCTCTCGGTCACGCCCGGACCGCGTACGAGATCGCGGAGGAAAAAAACTTTCAGGGCATCCTTCCTGCCGGGTGCCGGGTGTACGGCGCGGCGCTTGCCGATGCGGGCGACCCGGAAGCGATGCTTTACCTCGACAAAAGCATCAAAATGTACCTGAGCCAGAGCCGCGATGAAGCGCCGCATGGCCTGGAGATGGCCTATCTCGAGTATGGAAAACTTCTTGTCGACAAGGACGAGCAGACGGCCGCGGAGCATATATGGAAAGCAATTAATATTCTGAAGAAACGGCCGCGTTACCCGTTTCTCAAGAGGAAGCTCGCCGAGGCGGAAAATATTGCGGCAGGTCTGCCGAAGATATCGGAGCTCGAGTCGACGAGCATCGAAATCAGCCAGGAAAACCTTGCCAAGATCCTCGACGTTTCGAACGCGATAATCTCCGAGACCGAGCTTTCGGGCACGCTGGAGAAGATTCTCGATATCGCGCTCGAGATAAGCGGCGCGGAGCGCGGCGTGATCTGGATCAGGGGGGAGGCGAAGCTGGGCCTTGCGAATGCGAAAAACTTTTCCGGCCCGATTAAAAAGGAGCCGGATTATCCGGCGATAAACCAGGTCGCCTGGAGCGTCGTCGGGACGGGAAGGGAGTTAACCGCTTCCGGCTCGGCGGAGGTGAGGAAAAAAACCGGCGAAATCCCCTATGTGGAGCCGATGGATGTGAAATCGTTCTTTGCGTTTCCGCTTGCGGCCGACGGCAAAACGGTCGGCGTGCTGTACCTCGACAGCCGGTTCGCAGCGGTGGATTTTTCGGAAAGCATCAGAGGGCTGCTTCTCTCCATAATGAAACAGGCGGCGATGGTTATCGAGAAGATAAGGCATATCGAGGAGATGGGCAGGGAAAGCAGCCAGCTGAAGAGAAAAGTGAAACAACAGGACAACGAGCTCAAAAGCGTCTTCGGCATCGTCGAGAAACAGCAGAAAGAGCTCGAAGGGCGCTACGGGATACAGAACATTATCGGCCACAGCCCGAGGATGAGGGCCGTCTTCGAGCTTATCGACAAGGCGGCGCAGGTCGACCTCCCGGTCACGATTTACGGGGAGAGCGGGACGGGGAAGGAGCTCGTGGCGCGTGCGCTTCACTACGGCGGTCCGAGGAAGGAAGGGTTGTTCGTCCCCATCAACTGCGCGTCAATACCCGAGAACCTGCTCGAGGCCGAGCTCTTCGGGTACGAGAAAGGCGCCTTCACGGGCGCGGTCGAAACCCGTGAAGGGCTCTTCGAGGTCTCAAGCGGCGGCACGCTGATGCTCGACGAAATCGGCGACATGAGCGCGCAGATGCAGGCGAAGCTGCTGCGGGTCATCGAGGAGAACAGGGTAAGGCGGCTCGGCGGGCGCCACGAAATAAAAGTAAACGTCCGCATCGTAACCGCATCGAACAAGAAGCTCGAGTACCTCGTCGAGGCGGGGGAGTTCAGGGAAGACCTTTTCTACCGGCTGAACGTCATACATATAAAGCTGCCGCTTCTGCGCGAGCGGAGGGAGGACATCCCCCTCATGGTGGACCATTTCTGGAAGAAGGCGGCCGGCGCGGCCGCCGAGGTGCCGCCGGACAAAAAACAGGCGTTCATGAGAGTCCTCATGAAATACAAATGGCCGGGCAACGTGCGCGAGCTGGAAAACGAGATCGAGCGCATAATCGCGCTCGGCGGCACGATGGACGCCGGCTTTCTTTCCGAGAATATTATTACCGGGTTGAGCAGCACGTTTTCGGTGGACGGCGTCGAGGAGACGGGCCTGAACCTCCGTGAAGTCGAAATCCGGCTTATCGAAAGGGCGCTTCGGGCCGCCGACGGAAACAAGGCCCAGGCGGCAAGGCTGATGGGGATTGCGAAGACGTCGTTATACGACAAGCTGAGGAAATACGGCATAGACTGGACGGGAAGGCGGACGCAGTAGAAGAAGGGATAAGGGATAGGGGATAGGGGATACGGGATAAGAAGTACCGAGTACCGAGTACCGAGTACCGAGTACCGAGTACCGAGTACCGAGTACCGAGTAACGAGTAACGAGTAACGAGTAACGAGTAACGAGTAACGAGTAACGAGTAACGAGTCATTCAATTGTTAATTGAAAATTGTAAATTGATAATTATTAATTTCTTTCAATCCTCAATTTTCAATTCTCAATTCTCAATATTCAATTCTCAATTCTCAAGCTATCTGATTTTATTTCTTCCCTTTACACTTGCTGCAATTCTTATAGCCTCTTCCCTTGCATGACATGCACGCTTTTTTCCCCGTGGATCTGCCTCTGCTGTCTTTTTTACAGCGGGTGCAATGCATCTCGCCGCTGTGGTGGATTCCGCAGAGACTGCAGATCTTGTTGCATCTGGGGCAATCGACGTTCCGGGAGAGTCTTCCCCGGCCCTTACACTTGGAGCATTTTATCAGGCCGTTCCCTTTGCAGGTGGAACATTCATCACCTTTGGTGCCCGCGCCCTTGCACGACTTACAGATCATACGCCTGCCGCCGCCGCATTTATTGCACGCCTTCGCTTCCGCGGGCTGTTTGCCGGTATCATATAACTCATGTCTGTAGAACGCCTCGAGAGTCAGGACGTTTATTGCCGTAGCGTATGTCCGGCCTCCGACCACGCACCATTCACCCACCGGGTCCCAGCTTCCGGCCTGACAGATTCCGACGGCGCGTTGTGAAGTTAATAAGGCTTTCCTTACCGATGAGTTCCATTTTTCCCATTCCGCGCCGCCCATCCGGGCCAGCGCGTTGGTTCCGTAATACCAGTAGTAGAAATTAACCTTGTCAAGTTTTGGCCTGTTATAATCGGGCAGGTTGTTGCGCAATAACTTCAGGCCCGTCACAATATCGTGAGCGGGCTTCTTCTGCCCGCTGATAACTCGGCAAAGCAGGCCGGCCGCGGTCATCGTCGGCAGGCTCGCATAAGTGTCGGGGGGACGGCCTCCAAGTTTCGCCCCGGAGTCCCCGGCGCGCACGTAGCCGACTTTGCCGTCTTTTACGCGGGTCACGGTTCCTATCCAGGCAAGGGCGTCATTAAATGCCTCGGGGGGGACTTCCAATCCGGCCCTCTGGGCCTTGGATAGAGCCTGCACCATCCAGCTCGTAATTGACGTATCGCTTTTACCGTCTTTCGGTTCGTATTTCCACCCGGCCCCGGGGTTCTGGGATTTAATTATGTAATCAACGGCTTTCCGCGCGGCCCTTTTGACTTTTCTATCCTCGGTTACGATACAGGCCTCGCATAACGCGATCGTTCCCAGGGCATGGTTGTAGATCCAGCTTTCACCCGCAGTCGAGCCCAGGACGCCCGTTTTTTTATTTTGTGACGACAGCAGGTACGCGATCGCCTTTTTCACGTTATCTTTATACCTGCCCGTGGAAGGAGTCAGACCGTTCGCAAGAAACGCGGAAAGCGCCAGCCCCGTAATACCTATATCGAAAGTCGCGGCCGGGGGCGCCTCGGGATTTATTTGCGGGCAGGGCTTGTCCGTTCTGCAATTGCTGTTGTAGCCGTCACCGTCCCATTGCCCGGCAGGAAAGCTCTGGTGCCTCGCAAGCCAGTCAAGGCCGCATTCGATAGCCCTTTTTATTCCGGCATTTCCTCCGAGGGAGTCTGCATGCTCTTTCGATATCTCCTTATAACGCTCGGCGTGTTCTTCGGCCGGGGTATCGCCGCCTGCCGAATCTCTGCGTGGCTTTGAAGGTTTCGAAGGTTTCGGAGTATCCGACGTATCTGAAATATCTGAAGCGAGGCGGACCGATTTATCGAAATCTTTTTCCCAGGAACGGCGCGGCTCTTTATAATCAGGAATCCTGGCCGTGAGGAGTATGCTTTCGTCTTCCTTTATTTCACCCAGTTTGCTGAGGGGAATCTTGCACACGTATTTTGAACCGAATAGATAGATAATCTCGACCGTGGCTTCGCCTCCCGCCTTATCCTTTTTAATGCCCCAGACCGTGCCGTCAAGATAGACTTTCCTGCCCCTGTATATCCGCCACTCGTTGAGAAGTTCCTCTTTTTCTTCCGGTGTCTGTGGAGACCCCGCGTCGTTTATATAATCATTAACTATACCTTTGAGTTCCGTGAACTGTTTGTGCGTGAGTATGGCGGTTTCTGCTTCGCGGGGTCTATCGTATTCGATTTTCCTGATATCGTCGCGGGAAATGGTGCGCTCGCCATAGCTCGTTTCGATGACGACCTCTTTCTCGTTCTCGGAAATGATTTCTCCCTCGATCTTTTTGCCATCCTTCAGGTGAATAACGTCGGCTCCGGCTGAGGCGGCAAAAGTGAGGAAAAGCAGGCAAAGGCAGAGAACAAGCAGTCTTTTCTTCATGTCATACCCCTGTGATTAATACCTCCGGAGTCCGGATATTTTCACAAGTATAACACCTCAACGCCGGAAAACGCAATTTCTTTCCGTCATTCCCGCGGAGTAAAATAATTATCAATAAACTCCCAGCTCTGAGGCGTGCGCCCCTCCCTTACGGGATTATTCTCGACATACTTTATCGAACGGACTGTGTCCTCTCTGGAATTCAGATACGGATTCCAGGATCCTTTGGCCCAGACGGGACCTTTCCCCGGCCGGAGTCCGCTTAACGTCAGGCTTCTCGTTGCGCGTGACTTCAGGTGCCCGACAACCTGCTCGATTTTTCTCCCGTGCCGGCAGATCACCAGGTGGACATGATCGGAAAGTATCGCACATGCGTGTATTTTATATCCGCCTTCGGATTTCGCTGTTTGAAACCCGCCTGCTATTGTCCGGATCTGCTCGGATGAAAACCTTACAGCCGGATACTTGAGATTCTGTTTTGCCCTGAGCCGCATTTCGCGGTCATGCTTTTTTGCCGCAACCGATTTAATTGAATCCGTTTTCGTTGCCGGACCGTATCGGAATAAATCCCAGCTTCCCACGAAATTCGACCACGATCCGCGCGGGTCGTTCGGGAGCCAGAACCCGTATGCCCCGAAAATTACATGGTATGCGAGTACTGCCATCAGCAACTCTTCGTGAAGCCGCCGCGCTTGCGCGGCGGGTATTATCTTCGTGAAGCCGCCGCGCTTGTCGCGGCGTGTATTATCTTCGTGAAGCCGCCGCGCTTGCGCGGCGGGTAATAACAATATTTTATTTCTCCGTATCCGCTCTCAGCTCCTCCCCCGTCATTTCAATTTTCGATTTTCGATTGTCGATTGTCGATTTCATTTTTTCCTTGTTTCCTTATTCCCTTGTTCCCTTATTTCCTCTCCGGTAAGGCCGCCGTGGGAGCGGAGGAAAGATATTATCTCTGTATCTGTCGCACGGTCAAGAGGAGTTCTACCATTATCATCCATCGCATTAATTTCAGCGGCCTTTGAGACCAACAGTGATGTCAGGTCCTTATAGCCCCGAAGTGCTGTATAGTGCAACAGCGAATAACCAAAACTATCTACCTTATTCACGTCCGCGCTATTGTCTATGAGGATTTCCGTAATATCGTGATTCTCTCGTCCAATGGCCACCTTAAGTGGAGTCACGTCATTATCTGCTTCTAAATCTACATCTGCCCCGTTCTTAATCAATATACCTACTACTTTTCTCCTATCATAAAAAACCGCGTTATGAAGTGGAGAAGCACCATAGCTGCATTTAGCATTAATATTTGCCCCTTTTGAAATCAGTAACTCCGCGACCTGTTTCCTCCCACCAGTGGCTGCGAGATGCAAAGGCGTATATGCATATTGAGTATTCTCTTTTTCATTTACATCGGCACCTTTTAAAATAAGCAAATCTGCCACATCTCGATAACCGCGTCCAGCTGCAGAATGCAACGGAGGCCTACTGCTGCGCGATTGTCTCCTGTCAATTTGTTTGGCACAACGCTTCCAATGATATGAAATAAATTTAGCAGCTTCTATACCTCCGTTTAACACTTCCCCCAGCGCATCAACGCCTTTTCTGCCCATCCCCAACAAACCATCAACCCCCGCCACCCGCTCCTTCGGGTTATCCGACTTCAGCTTTCCCATATAATACCGTATCCTCACCGGCGTCCACAGCAGGCACGTGGCGATGACCACCGCGAAAAGGACGAGGACGAAAATGCCGAGTTTTATTGGCAGAGATAATTTCATTTGATATCGCTTTTCATTACAGAGCGCCGAAGGCGCGCGATAAAGTAGCCCAGGGCGTAAGCCCTGGGAAAGTGTTCAAAAAATTTTCGCCAAGCCCTGTAAGGGCGGCACAAAAATCATCCCTTTACCAATTTATTTCGCCCCTTCAGGGCTCTCTGAAATCATATGGTTCTAATACCCAGGGCTTACGCCCTGGGCTATTTCATTTCACCGCTTCGCGGTTCTGATTTGTGCGGCTCCGCCGCGCATATCATTTCTTTTCTTCTGACTCAGGACTCAGGACTCGGAACTCAGGACTTCTTCTATATTCTACACCCAAACGCGGAGAGTGCAAGCGGGCAGAATGAGTCCCGGGTCCCGGGTCGCGTATTATCTATTGTAATTCATAATAATTTTGGTTACGCTCTGATTCGTGGATAAAGTAATCGCGAACAGGTACGAAGTCAAAAAACTCCTCGGGGAAGGCCTTGCAGGCAAGGTCTATCTGGTGAAAGACGGGCTCCGGGAAGGCACGCCGCTCGCCCTCAAGCTGCTCGAGACGCCGGACGCCCACCACCTCGAGCTCATGCGCCACGAATTCTCGATCCTCACGAAGCTCCGCCATCCCGGTATCGCGCGGGTATACGATTTCGGGTTCGACGAAGAATCGGGCTTCTGGTTCTACACTTCCGAATACATCGAAGGCAGGAACATGGTGAAGGCCGGGAAAAAGTCCGGCTTCGCCGGTATGGCCCGCCTGTTCGCGCAGGTGCTGCGCGCGCTCCAGTACGTGCACTCGCGCGGCATAATCCATTACGACGTGAAACCCGGCAACATAATCGTGAACGCGGACGGCGAGGCGAAGCTGATTGATTTCGGACTCGCCACCACCGAAACGCCGGTCTCGGGCGCGATGCGCGGAACGATCGGTTACGCCGCGCCCGAAGTCGTGCGCGGCGAGCTGGGCGATCCGCGCTCCGACCTTTATTCGCTCGGCATCGTTTTTTACGAAGCGCTGGCGGGCCGCCGCCCCTTTGTTGCTGATTCCGCGCTCGAAGTGCTGCGGATGCAGTCGGAGTCGGAGCCGGAGCCGCTTCGGAAGCTGAACAAAAAAGTCCCGGCGGAGCTGGAGCGCATTGTGCTCCGCCTCCTCAGGCGCGACCCGAGCGGGCGCTTCTTCACCGCGAACGAGGTCAACCGCGCGCTCTCCCGCGCCCTGGATATCCCGCTCGAGGAGGAGACGGTTGAAACCGCGCGCGCCTACCTCTCGGGCGGCGGTTTCGTGGGCCGCGATTCGGAGTTCGAGACTTTCAGGTCTCTCATAAGCGGGCTCGAGAGCGGTTCCGACGGGCTGCCCTTCTGGTTCGTTACCGGCGAGACGGGGATCGGCAAGAGCCGCCTGCTGCGCGAGACGGGCTACTACGCGCAGTTGAGCGGCGTTCTGCTGATACGCGGCCGGTGCGCATCCTCGGACAGCCGGCCTTTCGGTCCTTTCGCCGACGTTGTCGGCGGCCTGGCGGGGATTCTGCCGAAAAAGCTGAAAAAGGATTTTGATAAAACAGTCAAAACACTTGCGGGAAAGTCGCGCGCTGGCGGGGAAGTCGATAGAAACAGGTTCATGAACGATGCGGCGACGCTGATTATGGAGGCCGCCAGGCAGCGCCCCGCGCTTATCATAATCGACGATATTGAGGAGGCGGACGAGGATACTCTCGCGCTTCTCGAGCACCTTGCCCGGGTGCTCTGGCTGACGCGGCAGAAAAATGAGCGGGCACGCCTGCTTGTCCTGTGCGGGTGCAATACCGAGGTCAAGTCGGCGGACGCGGTGAAGGAATTCATCACGCGCCGGGAAGCCGGGGGAATCGCCGGGCGCGTCGACCTTTCTCCGCTTTCCGATGAGGCGCAGAGAAAACTGCTGTCGGCCATGTTCGGCGGCGCCGGGCCGCCCGAAACGGTCGCGAAGACGGTGCTCGATGCCGCGGGCGGGAACCCCCTGATAATCGAGCAGACGGTCCAGCAGCTTTTCGATTCGAAGCTCCTGTTCTACGAGTTCGGCAAGTGGCGTGCAAGCCCGGTCTTCGGCGAGACCCGCCTCCCCGTCGGCGGTGAAGGAGTGCTGAAGCAGCGGGTGAAGACGTTTACCGAAGACAGGCGCGCCGTTGCCGAGGCGCTGGCCTGCGCGGGCAGGCCTGCGGATTTCGAGCTCCTGTGCGCGGCGTCGGGAATGCCGGCCGGTGAGTGTGCCGCCGCCGTCGAGCAGCTCCTGGCCCGCCGCATCCTTACCGTGGACGAGAGAGGCGATTATGCGTTCGCCAGCGGACGCATGGGCGAGATGGCGAAAAGTACGATAACCCGGGGACGCCTGAAAAAACTGCACCGGAGAATATACGAACACCTCTCGAAAGGCAAACCCGACCTGATAGAGCTCGCGCTGCATGCGGAAATGGCCGGCGTCGATGACGATGAACTGGTACCGCTGCTCCGGGACGCGGCCGACCACGCGGTGAAAAGCTCGGCCATCTCGTCCGCGGCCCGCCTCTACGAGGCGCTGAAGGAGAGGATACCCGCCGGGACCGAGGAATGGTTCAAGGTGCTGGACCAGCTGGCCGCGGTTTACTGGCGAAGCGCAGACCTCGACGGGATGTTCGACTGCATCAGTACCGCGACCCGCAAATCGCTTTGGAAATACCCGCGGTATGCCGTCCGGGTTGTCCTGTTGCATAATGTCGGCCAGATGCGCTTCGGCAGGATTGACAAGGCCGAGAAGTTCCTGAAGGAAGCGCGGAAAAAACTTACCGGCAAAGAAGCGAAGAAGTACCGCGCCGAAATACTCGAGGAGTCCGCGCGGATAGCGGAATTCAAGGGCGAAATGCGGGAGGCGCGCAAACTGCTGCTTCAGGCGCGCCGCATCTACGCGTCGCGCCGCGAGAAAAAGAAGGTCGATTACCTCGACAACTCGCTCGCCCACATTGACTGGCGGAGCGAGCGTTACGCCGATGCCGCGAAGCGCGCGCGGATGGTGCTCAGGCGGAAGACCGGGCCGGAGCTCCCGGGGCACCTGCACAACCTGCTCGGCACCGTCTGCCTCCACGACGGGAAACCCTCGAAAGCTCTCGAGCATTACCGCCTTTCACGGAAAGCGCATGAGAAGGCGGGCAACCTCCTGGGCACGGGTGTGGCGCAGGCGAACATGGGCCTTGTTTTCAGGGACCTCGGCGAATACGAAAAATCTTTCGACTCCCACACCGCGGCGAAGCACCTGTTCGAGGTTTACGGCGACGAATTAAGCCACGGGGGCGCCCTGCTGAATACGGGCGACCTCCACCTCGCGCTCGGCCGGACGAAGGAGGCGCTGCACTCAATCGGGCAGGCGCTCGAGAGCGCGCGGAAAATCTCCAATCCTCTCATTATCCGGGACGCCTTTACGGCCCGCGGAAGGGCCCATAGCGCTCTCGGGAATACGAAAGCCGCGCTTGCCGATATCGAAAAAGCGCTCGAGCTGGCCCGGGAGGCGGACGCGAAGACCTCCGAGACAATCGCCCTTTTCCACAGGGCGTATCTTTCTGCTTTCCTCTGCGGTGATTTCAAGAAAGCTGAAAAAGACCTCGCCAGGGCGCGCACGATTTCAAAGCCCGGCAATCCCGTGGGGGTCGGCCAGGCGCTCGCGCTCTCGGCGCGGCTGCTGGCGGTGGAAGGAAAAGGCGGCGAAGCGCTGAAACTTGTAGAGCGGGCGCAAAAGCTGAAGCTGCGCGGCCCCGCGGAGCGGAGCATCAGGCTTGCAAAGGCCGAAGCGCTTATCGCCGCCGGGAAAACCGGCCAGGCGAAAAAAATACTGGCCGCGCTGGGAGCAAAGCGGCTCAGCGTCCCCGACCTTATACGCGTTGAAATCATGAACGCGCGAAGCGAACTGAAGGCCGGCACGGCCGCGCACGCGCTTGCGGTCCTGGGCGAAGCGCTGGTAAAGGCCCGCCGGGCGGAAAACGTCGTACTCGTATTCGACGCGGCTGCGGCCGCGGCCGGGGCCGCTTTCGCGGCCGATGATATCGCGCTCGCCGTTCAGTATATCAGCGAGGCGGAGGGCGTGTTTGACAGGGTTGCCGCCGCGCTGCCCGGAAAATATAAAAAGCCGCGCCTCCGCTCTTCCCCGTTTTACCGCGTGCTGGACGCGCTGAAAAAGCAGGCCGACGAAAAGAAATCGAAGCCGGCGAAACCGGGCGCATCCGGGGAGGAACTGCTGCTGGAAGCGGAGATACTCGAGGTTGCGGGCGTGGACGGGCGCGTCCTCGCGCGCGAAGGGCTTGCGCTTCTCGGGATGGTTTCGCGGCTCGCCGCCGCCGAGCCCGACGTCGAGAAAGTCCTCAACCTCGCACTCGGCATGGTGCTCGACCTCACCCGCGCCGGGCGGGGGTTCATTATCCTCGTCGACGGGGACGGCAACCTCAGGCACCTTGCCGCGCGGAACATCCTCGACGAGGAAATCACGTCGCCCGAGTACGAGACCAGCTATACCATGGTCAGGGAAGTGTTGCGAACCGGCAGGCCCGTGCTTGTCGCGGATACCGCCCTCGACGAATCGCTGCGCGAGGCCAGGAGCGTGATAGACCTTGGACTGCGCTCCGTCCTCAGCATGCCGATAGTCCACGAAGGGCGCGCGACAGGGGTGGTCTACCTCGACTCCACGTCGCTTGTGAGCGCCTTCACGGACGCCGACCTCGCCCTCGTCGAGGCCTTCGCGGGGCGCGTCGCGCCCATTATCGCGAATGCCGTCGAGCAGGCGCGGCTGAAGATCAAGATGCGCTCACTGCAGGAGGAAACCGAGACCCGCTACCGCTACACGAACATCGTGGGGCGCGCAAAGCCGATGCGCGAGCTGTTCCGCGTCCTCGACTCCGTCACCGACACCGACCTGACCGTCTGCATATACGGCGAGACCGGGACGGGGAAAGAGCTTGTCGCAAAGGCGCTCCATTACAACAGCAGCCGCAAAGATGCGCCGTTTATCTCGATAAACTGCGGCGCGCTGGCCGAGACACTCCTCGACAGCGAGCTTTTCGGCCACGTCAGGGGCGCGTTCACCGGCGCGGACGCGAACAAGGCCGGACTCATCGAGGCCGCGGGCAGGGGGACGCTTTTCCTCGACGAGATTGGCTCGATGCCGCTCGAGATGCAGGTCAAGCTGCTCCGCGTTATCGAGGAGCGCGAGGTCCGAAGGATCGGCAGCACGCTGCCCGTCCCCGTCGACATCCGCCTGGTCTGCTCGACCAACGTTCCGCTCGAGCAGCTCGTCGAGCAGGGAAGTTTCCGCGAAGACCTTTTCTACAGGATAAACGTCGTCCTGGTCGACCTGCCGCCGCTGCGGAAGCGGAGCGAAGATATCCCGCTCCTGGCCGAACATTTTCTGAAAGAGTTCGCGGCCGAGCAGAAATCGCCCGAGAAGCAGTTAATGCCCGAGGCGCTCGCCCGGCTGGTGAGCTACAATTACCCGGGCAACGTGCGGCAGCTTCGGAACATCCTCCAGCAGGCGTTCATAATCTCGGGCAGCCACATCGATGCCGCCGATGTTGAAAACCTGATGCACGACCTGGAATACGCGTCCGAGACGCAGGCAGCCGTCACCCGCGAGCTTTCGATAGAAGAATACACGAAAGAGTTCATCCTCTCCCACCAGAACCGCTGCAATGAGACCGAGCTCGCCGAAAAACTCGGTATCACCCGCACGAACCTCTGGCAGAAAAGAAAGAAGTGGAAAATGCCGCGGCCGGAGTAGAACTTTGTAAAGAATTGAGTATATTAGTCAGGCAAGAGCTTCAATTTCAATATGGTGATTTCTTCTAATGTAATGCCGACACCTTTTCTTTGCTGCTCGCGTGAAGTCTTTTCTAAGCCTGACTTCGGTATGAGAGTAATTCGATTTGATTGGATCATGGTAAGGGTTGGCCATGTTGTCATATTTCGATGTCTCTACGGTAACGGAGAAGCATCCATCGGTAGGCTTTCCGTTTTTTCTTTTTCGCACGGATTTTGGTTTGGAGAAACGACTCCAATTGTATGAGACATTTGCGGATTTTATATGTTCAAAAGCCAACCTGCAACCATCCTCCTCCAGTTGTTCGAGGTTAAAGCCTCTGTAGAGTTTCTCATTTGGCTTGTAATCGCGAGAATTATAAAAGTAACATTTCAACTTTAGAATAAACAATAGATGATTAAAACTATCCCTTATAGGCACGGTAAGCGTTCCCAATATCTCTGTTGAATATATCTTCACAATGTAATATGTCGCCATTTGGCTCGTTGGTTGCGAGCGCAGCTATCTCCAGGTTATTATATACTTCAATGCTGAGGGATCTGTTGTTGGTTTTATATAGAATAAATACTCCTTCCTCTATTGTAGCAGAAATTCGAATCGGAAGTTCTCCATAACATTCGTATATCTCCCAACAGATAGTCAAGGCTGAATTCTTTGATGCAATATTCGGAGGTGAAATGCCTTCTCGCTTGAAATACTCTGGAAACGGAAGCAAGTCAAGCAATAGTTTTTTTAAGTGGCGATAGACTGGACTTGTATTCCTGTATTCAATGGGTTTTAAATTTCGCCACTCATCTAATTTGCCTGGCGAGACATGCGCCCATTCTTCTTTCAAAAACTGGGGCATTTCCCTGGTGTGGCTCGAAGAGTCATCAAAGTTTTGCTCATATAATACATTGTCTCTGCCGTATCCTTGTGCTGGCTCAAATTCCTCTGTTTTTCTTTTCGCATTTGCCTCGTATGTAACGCTCATTTAGTTTTCCTTTATGAGTTTCTCATTAAACTTCATGGACCTGGCAAAGTCTGAAATAACATTCTCAATTGCCAGCACTTGCTTATGTTCATAATGAAAATTATATTGAAGGGTTTTTGAATCTCCAAGAAAGTTATAAATAATATTTATCTCATATTCAGGGAAAGAAAACGTGTATTGAAGCTTTTTCGAAGTGAGTTCCTCCAGACCGGCAATGGCAAATGTTTCTTTTTGTTTCTCAGATCTTTCAATTTCATTTGCGCAGAAGCGTTCCCCTTGCGTAAGTCTGTAAACAAAGTTGCTTCCGGCAGCGGTTAAGGGAGTATGTTCTAATGTATGCACTATTTGGCTGCTTAATTCCTGTATGAAACCAAGAGATTTTTCGTTAACTTGTTCGGGTTGAAAAAGCAATCTCGATGGATTCGGATAGATATTAACCTCATACTCTTTATTCTTATGAATTACTTTTTGCCGAAATTCGGAAGGACCACCCAGCCTCATCTGGGTCTCAAACTCGTGATTGGCAAGTAAGCTGCTAAAATTCTCTGAAAGCCACTCAATGGTAAATATTGCAGGATTCCATGCGCCGTTGATTAAAAAATTGCAGCTTTCATGAATAATATCTGGCATTCCGCACTTCCCTGTTTATTCTTATACTATGTATGCTAATAACATCTTACTTGTTATAGCGGCAAGTGTCAATAGGTTCATTACGGATTCACGGGTGCGCTCTGGAATTGTGGGTAGGTCTTTAGCTCACGTATCTTTTGGCCGGCAGAGCCTTATTCTCGGTAAGCGAAAGAAATGGAAAATGCCGCGGCCGGAGTAGCCCGTATTCAGGTCATGGATTACGAAATTGACAGCTATTTTGAATATATTTTAATATTCCTGAAAGCCGCATCAGTACGATCTCCAGTAAACCACACATACAGAACTGGATCCTCCAAGAAATCTTTCGAGAAAATAGGGTGACTTTCTCTTTTATATGTTTTACGATTAATAGATGCGGTAACTTTCCAAAGGCGGAAATGCAGGTCAACCCGCATTGAAAAGTGCTGCCAAACATCTTTTTCCATGGACAATCCGATCTCCTGGCCCTGTAATAGAATTTTATTGCAAT
Source organism: Planctomycetota bacterium (assembly GCA_004376375.1). Classification (GTDB taxonomy): domain Bacteria; phylum Planctomycetota; class E44-bin39; order E44-bin39; family E44-bin39; genus E44-bin39. The sequence continues at coordinate 85,367 of SOJX01000076.1, read as the reverse complement.
CACCAATCGCAAGCGCGTGGACGCCACCCCCAACCCCGCCCTGCGAAAGTGTCACCATCCTTGACGGAAGATCATTCTTACCGATTTGAACGTCTCCATTGATCAATAAGTCAAATTCGATTACCAGAACATCGGTATTCCGTATAGACTTTGCCACGCCATGCCATGGACCTGGTCTACTTTGTTTTCTTTTACATAACAGATATCCTGCAGGCTCTTTTGAATCTCCTGTAATTAATCTCACTTCGGATTCTTTGCTTCTTGTCCATAGTGAATCCCGTGATACATCTTCGATTACCTTTTTTGAACTCCAGTGATCGTCCAGATAGTCCAGTTTCTTCTTGTTTGACATGTCAAATATTATATTCATCTCTGCCTTAGCTCTCTCTATACTTGAGCATGAAAGGGTACATATTATGACGAGCAATGGTAAGATCAGGTAACTAAACCATCTCTTAGTCATTATCTTCTCCTTCGATACAGGAGCGACGTATCATGTTACCAGTCTAGCTTAATCACGATATTATATCAAGCGATCTCAGATTTCATGGATTTCGGGGGGTGCACTCCAGTTTTGTGGGTAGAATTTCCTGTCGAACCTTTTGCACGGCCTCGCTGCGAACCGTTATTCTTTTTAGGCCTTTTATTGCTTTCCCTCGCATTCAGCAATACAGATTCCAATAATTGTAGTATTGTCTTACCAGAATAAGACAATTGTTGGATACCGCATAAATGGATTGACACGCGGGAAAAACGCCATTCCAATTCCATGGGACCTTATGGGTCTAAGTATGGATTCTTAAGAGGATGGTAACACTTTTGCAGCCCAACGATATTTTTACCCACATTTCTGGAGTGCACCCGATTTCAGGGCATAGATAAATAATGCGGCCGGAGTAGTGTTAATATATTTAACACATTGCCGGGCCGTTAATTATTTTAACGCATAAATTCACCCCGTTTTTGCGGCCTCCCGGAATATTAATTCGCACAACAGCTTGAAATACATACCCTTATATGATTCGCCCCCCGCTCCCGCTTGGTTTGGCACAGATATTGAGTATATATCCCCCCACATGGCCAATAAAACAAATCAACATCCAGCAATGAGAGGAGAAATCATGAAACGGATGACCATTTTTGCCTCCATTATCGTGATTTTCGGACTCATCTTTATCACCCCCGGCTGCGGCAGCAGTCATAAATCCAGCCGCACCGGCGCACCTTCCGGCGGCGGCGGCACCGGCACCGGCGGTACCGGCACCGGCGGTACCGGCACCGGCGGCGGAGGGGGCAACGGCGGCGGCGGCTCAACCGACCTCCCGTTCGGCGGTTCATCGCAGGGCACCGGCGGCGCAAGCGGCGGAAGCGTGACAACGCCGAGCGGCGTCACCTACAACCTCATCGTCCCCGGCTCATACAGCGAGGGCACGCCGAACGAATTTCTCATTGTATACAGCGGAACCGAGGGCGGTGCCCAGATGACCACCAACATCAGGAACCTCATGACCGTAATCCCCGGCCTGGGCAGTTTTATCTGCGCCGTGCTCGACGGACCGAGGTACAGGGGCAACGGCCAGGCGGGCGCCGATGCGATGGACGACGTCCGCTCCAGGTTCAACATTGATAACGACCGCATGTGCCTCCTCGGCGAATCGGCCGGCACGACCGCGGCCATTTCGCTCGGCTTCAAACTCAGGCAGGAATACTTCGCAGCCTACTGGGCGAACGACGTTATCGCTTCCGGCACGCCCGAAAAGACCGCGTCCGAAATCGGTTTCCAGCCGTGGGGCAACGCGGGCCCGGGCGGGCAGTTCGCGCTCGCGCAGGCCATCGTCGACGGCATGAGGGGCGCGGACTACAGGCTCCCCGCCGACGCGCCCTACAGCGGTCCCGGCGCGGAAAAGCACGGCAGCTCGACACAGTTGATGGAAGCGCTCAAGTTCTTCACCGGAAAGACCAGGCAGTAGAAACAACACAGGAGACAGTGTGATGAAAAAAACATTTTCATTCGCTTACACGGATAACGGTCAACTGGAGATGCGCGTCGCAGGCAAGTTCACCGGCCACACGGCCAGAGACGGGCTCGAGCTCCTGCAGGCGGTCGTGGAGGAGGGGGGGAAAGAGATCGTGCTCGACCTCCGGGAAACCACCTCCGTCGACTCGCTGGGCATCCGGGTCTTCGACTGGATAAGGGAGCAGAACGGCAGCCTGAGCGTCGACATAATTCCGCCCGTAAAGGGCGTAAGCGACGACGAGCTCGCGCATATCGAGCTTGCCGCATCCTGAGAAAGTCCGGCTTTCGTGAACAGGCATCCTTCAGGAGGATAGGATAATGAAGAAACGGATAGTAACGATTATCATCATCGCGGCGGCCTTCAGCCTGACACTTGCGGCATACGGCTGCGGCAGCAGCGGAAAATCGAGCGGCGGCGGCGGTGGTATTCCGGCCGGAGGCGGCACCGGCGGCGGAGGAGGCGGCACCGGCGGCGGAAATATCGGGGGCGGAACGGCGACCATCAGCGACGGTTCATCTTTCCCCACGGTGCAGGATATGTACGATTATATTAACGCGACGCGCCAGAGCTACATGCACCACGACAGGTGGAAAGGAATGCCCTGGGAAGGGGATTATCACAACAACATCACCTGGCCCAGCTCGCACAGCTGGAGCGACAGCCTCGCCGACCAGGCACAGGCGGATGCGGACAGGCTCGCGGGCGGCGGCGGCGGCAGCCCCAAGGGAATGCCGGCCAGGTTTTCGCAGGGCATGTATATCGACGGCCTCGGCGCCGCCAACTACCAGGTCACCGGGCTGGAAAAAGACGGCGTGCAGCACGACTTCCTGCATAAGAGCGGAACGGCCCGCATGGCGATCCATTACTACGACCCCGGCGAAGGCCCCGTGCTGAGGCAGATCGGCATCGGCGCGGCCGACACCGGCAACGGCTCGACTTACTGGATCCTGCTGTACGGCGAATAATATCGGCTGAACTTCCTTTGAAGCCCAATGAAAGGTAACCGGATGAAACGCACAATCATGATTTTCGTGGCAGCACTGTGTATCGTAGCGCTGGCGATGGATTTTCCCGCCTGCGGGTGAGGCGGCGGAGGAGGATCGCGTCCGCCGTCGCGGCCGCCCAGCAGACCCCCCAGCAGACCGCCTTCGACTCCGCCTCCCAGCACCCCCAGACCACCTGCGCCGAAGCCGCCGAGCTCTCCGGCGCCCAGACCGCCGAGCAGTCCGGCGCCGAGACCGCCGGCGTCACCGCCGGGCGGCGCAAGGCCTACCCCGATGTTCCCGACCGGTGGCCGTGGAATGCGCTCATACCTGAACTGGCCGGAAGCCAGGCCGGTCGCCACGCCCAAGAAGGAAAAAACCACCCTTACCGGTAAAGGTTTCCTTAAGGGTTCCAGGAACGAAACCGCGGAAGACAAGAAGTCCGGCAACAAGGTGGTCGTCAGGAAGAGCACGAAGCGGACGTGCTTCGACGATTTCGACGCGCTCCGCGGCAAGGAAGAAAACAAGCCCGTGCTGCTCTACTTCTTCACGAAGGATAAGACGGACGATTCGGGGAAAGCGTCCAAGCAGTTTCAGAACTGCCGGAAGATCGAGGCGGTCCTCTGCAAGCCGGAAGTGACCGAGGCCCTGCGCAGCGGCGGCTTCGAGTGCTACAAGGTGGATACCGCGCGGCTGAGCAGGACGCTGCGCAAGCGCTACCGCGTGAGCAGGGCGCCGACCCTTGTCTTCATCGGTGCGACGGGCAAGGTCCTCAAGGTCGTCGGCACGTCCCGCGTGAAGGCCAAGGTGCTGGCGCGGCTCATCACGACGGTTGCGAAGAAATCCGAAAAAGACCTGCGCAAACTGGAAAAGAAACGCGAGAAAGAAAAATAACAGGCAGAGCAAAGTATGAAGTCTGAAGTATGAAGGATGAAAATAAGAAGTGCTGAAGTGTTGAAGTGTTGAAGTGTTGAAGTGTTGAAGTTAAGAAGGGCTGAAGTTGAGAAGTGCTGAAGTTGAGAAGTTCATCGGTTAGTCGGTTCTTCGGTTTTATTCTTTAACCGGACAACTGAAGAACTGATGAACTGAAGAACCAGTAGCGGAAGCAGGTACGGTTTGAACCAGTCAGTCTCTGTTGGTTACACGGATCTTCTAAGCGGACAGGACAAAACTTGCCCTCAGCTTGTTAATATGCTTTTTCACATAGCTGCTTTGATCGCAGGAAGGGGCAAGCGCCATTGCCTGTTTAAATAGTTTGATAAGCTGCGTCTGTTGCGTGTACGAAGGTTTTGCCGGCCTTTCCCTGAGCCTGATCTCGGATTGTATCGCCTTTACCAGTTCCTGCCGATACTTTCTTTCACTTGCGAAAAAACGGAATGCTTCCATGTGGCCTCCAATTCGGATCGCGGTAAATTATCAAAACATCTTCAGGCGTATCGTAATCGGTGTTGCTCTTTAGACGCAATTCTACCAGAACGGTTCCCGATATCAATATGGGGATAAAAGCATCTTATATACGAACAAATCTGCGTTTTATGTTCGTTTCTCGGCAAGCGCTGATGCTGTATCTGGATTCCCAGACAGGTTATATGCAGTTCTAACAGGCTACAGTTACAAGAGTTACAAGTAATTCCGGCTCAAGAGAACATGCCTGACAGGGCAAACCATGTTTTTCGATCAAGAACCGGTAATTATCGAAGATAAAAGTTATTTCTGTTCGTTTTTCGGCACTGTATAAAATTGTGATTCAAAAGGGAGGAATTGCGGAAAACGCGGATTACTTAATTTCCCGCACGCAGCGAATTGTCCGGCCCCTTCAGGGCCGGTGATATTATAATAACATCTTTTCCTGGGGTTCCGCTACGAGCCTTTCAGGCTCTTTGCTCCACCCCAGGCTACTTTGTCCTGCCCGTCCCGGGCAAAATCGAATTACTTTTCCGCTTCCCATCTCAACTGCCACCCCGTCTTCCCGCCGTGGGCGCGGAGGAGACCCTCAATTTCGAATCTGTGAAATTGATCAGCAATGTCCATGGGTGTCCGGCCGTTAATTTTCTCGTTTACATCTGCGCCCCTGTCCAGCAGGAGAGCGATAACATCTTTACCGCCTTTCGTCACTGCAAAGTGCAGCGGCGTATAGCCGAAATTATCTCTCGCGGTTATGTCGGCGCCTTTATCGAGCAGAAGAGCTGCAATATGTTTACAGTCCTGCGAAGCTGCCAGATGCAGGAGCGTCTGGCCGAATATGTCTCTCGTATTTACGTTGACGCCATTTCTGATCAGAAAATCGATTGCATCAACCCGCCAGTCGATTTTGAAATAGTATAATATCATGTTCACGGGACCGGGGCCGACCGTCTCATTCACGTTGGCCCCGTTCTCAACAAGCGCGGCAGCGACTTCAAACCGATCTTCATCAAGCGCATAGAAAAGGGGCGACCACCCATCGAGGCCTTTCACATTTACCCGGGCGCCTTTTTCAATCAGCAATCGCGCGATCTCAGGCGAATAGGCCTCGTACAGCGGTGTATATCCCTTGGAATCTTTTCTGTGCAGTGACGCGCCGCCCTCGATCAGGGCTTTTACCGCTTCGATCTTGCTCCAGTGGATTGCCAACTCCAGAGGAGTATCCATATATCTGCCGGGCGTATCCGGGTCGGTCCCTTTTTTAATTTCGTATCTGATATCCTCGGCATCGCCTCTTTTGATCGCGCAGTGGATAAGGGTGACCCCGAACTCCCGCAGCAGTCTTTCCCTCGGGTACATCCCGAAGCCGGAGTGTGCGATAAAACTGCCGAGCAGGTAGAGCCCCGCTATCAGCAGTATGAAGAGCAGCCCCCGCCGCCCCAGCAGCGCCTTGCCGTAAGTGGAAAGCGTCAGCAGGCGCGCGTACCTGTCATCGGGACTGGTATACGCGACGAGTGCGAACCGGTGGAGCGGGTAGGAGAAGACAAGGCCCGTAATTATACCGCCGGCGACGTAGATAAGAAAACTCAGGTTGAAATAGTTCCTGTGCATTTTGCATTCGCACACACCGTAACTCGCATACATCACCGGGAAAAACGCGCCGACCGTAACGGTTATGAACAGCCAGAAAGCGATCGAGAGTATGAGCACGTAAAAGTAGTGCCGCCTGCGCAGTATTTCCCCTCTTTTCTCCGCAGCAACAAGCTCAGCTTTTTCCGCGTGCCACTCTTTCGTTGCTATGGTCGTTTTCCTGCCGCACCTGGGGCATTTTACCTTTTCCCCGATTCTCCTCTCCTGGGCGCGGAGATCCGTATTGCAGTGTTCGCAGACAGTTTTGAACGCCATGAGATTATCTCTTCTTAGACCTCTTCCTATTTATATTGTAACCCGAAACGCGGAGAGTGCAAGCGGGGGCGGGTGATGAGGCTCATTGAATTTTCTGGATTCTTTACCGCCCTCAGAGGCCTTTATATTCGGGTACGAGGTTGATATCTCGTGTTCGACGGCGCGCGGAGCTGGGCGCGCCGTGCAAGAGTGAAAGCGATTTTAAGAGGCGGCGTTTAGCCACCTTATTGGAAGTGTAAACGGCAGAGTTATGTCAAGTTGCACTGACTTATCAAGAGTACTGGAAGCTCCTTGCCTGTAATTTATCCGCAATAGGATTAATCAGTTATGTCAATCCAGATAATTTTATCCACAGATTATCTACACGTTAGCTACTGGATATCTATCAATAGAATCCGGCACAATTATTTATTACACAAATAGATGAAATTCGTGAAATTCCCCGAACCGTAAAAAATTCAGATTCCCACTTGCAAATATCGTTTTTAATAAGTATAATTACATAAGAAATAATTCCGCTCGATAGTCTATCTTAGTTTCGGCTAAGGTGATTGATCGAGGGCCCGTGAGAGCGGGCCACCTTTTTTGGGAACCTTCCTTCATGCCCGGTCCGATTACTCACATTTACATCGATGGCTATAATTTCTACCACGGCCTCCTTAAAATTCGCAGAAACGAAAAATCAAAGCAAAAAAAACCGAAACACAAATGGCTAAATTATAGAGCGCTATTTAAGAGAATGTATCCCAGTCATGACATTAAGATAATACACTATTTTACATCAAAAGTTGGCGGCGAGTCCGGGAAAAGGCAGAGAATTTTTATCAGGGCATGTGAGACATTGCCAGATTTCGAAATTAAGTATGGCAATTATGCAAGGCGAGGCTCTTATTGCCGAATAGACACTACTCAATGCAAGGGCAGTATTACGCTATTTAAATTCCAAGAAAAAGGTACTGACGTCAATATCGCTGTACAAATGATAGCAGATGCACATGATACCCAGGTAGAAAAACTTGTTCTTGCCACGGCTGATTCTGATTTAGTCACACCCGTTGAATATATCGTAAGAAGGTTCACCGGCAAACACGTTGAAGTCGCTATACCCGCTATTCCAGAAGACAAAAATAGATATAGGGCATATAATTTAAGAAATGCAGCTACATCTCATCGCGATATTAAAATAAAGCATATAAAGAAATCTCTTTTTCCGAATGAACTATACGACGCTGCGGGGAAGAAAATTACGATTCCGCCTGAATGGAACACGCTTTAATCACGACTCCACATAAAGTTTGATTCGCAGGATGCAAATAGCACGGAAATGCTTTGAAATAGAGCAGTGGATATGAGCGAACCGGCATCGCGTACGAAAAAACTCAACATAATACGCACTAAGGTTCATATTCTGCGTACATCCGAAACGCGGAGAGTGCAAGCGGGGGCGAGGAGCGCGGTTATAATCCGTAGACCTGCCGCGGGGCGAGGTGGTCGGGGAATCTGTCGATGAGGGCGAGGCGGGCCTTGTAGCACAAATGGCATGCGCTGATGGATTCTTCTTCCCGGCAGACGCCGTATTCTTTTGCGAGCTCTGCGGGTCCGCCTTTGACAAGCGGGCCGCAGATCGGATGCTCCGGCGCCCGGTATTCGGCGATTATTTCGCGCAGCGGTTTCTGCCACGCGTTTCCGATCACAATCCCCTGGCAGATATGGACGTGGCCGAACGGGTCGACATGTACCCGGCCCGGGTTTTCAAGCTCTTCGTCGCCGCATTCGTTAAATATTTCCGCCGGTTTCGTCGGCAGTCCTTCGGTGAGTTTCTCGGCAGCCCTTCCCCGGAGTTGGGTACTGCCGCCTACAATCGGCTCGCCTTTCGTTCCCGCCTCTGCGGGCTCGACGACCGGTTTCTCGATGCAGATCGTGCCCGCGGCGATGCCCAGCTTCTCGGCGGCGGCCAGAGCATATACCGGCGGGCTTTCGGCCGGGTTCTCGAAGTGGTACGCGTCGTTGCTTATGCTCATGTAGGAAACGCCGAGCTCCGCAATCGGCCTGAGCCAGATTTCGGCGTCCTCTTCGCTCGTGGCCCAGTAGGTGTTTGTAACGATTCCGGTTTTGAATCCTTTTTCGCGCGCGTATTTCATCCCTTCGAGCATGATGGGGTAGAAGAGGGTCGGCTCACCGCCTTCGAAGTAAATCATTTCCACCGTGCCGACCGATTCCGCGTCGTCGAGGACCTGTCTTATCTGCCGGATGGTGAACGTCCCCGCGGCCTGCGGGCTGCAGTAGAGGAAGCAGTGGTCGCAGTAGGAGTTGCAGGTATACGTGAGCAGGAGGTGTATGCCGCGCAGTCCCATAAACTTTTCTCCGCGTACCGAGTACCGAGTATCGAGTAACGAGTAACGAGTAACGAGTAATAATTTGAAATTGAAAATTGAATATTGAGTATTGAAAATTGAGTATTGAAAATTCGCAATTCGCAATTAACAATTCTCAATTTACAATTCTCAATTCTCAATACGCAATTAACAATTCTAAATTTATTCTTTCCGTATCCCTTATCCTTCTTTACATCTTTTCCTCCCTTCACCACGCCTTCCGGCGTGGTGCTTCCAAATCCTTTTTGCCTTTTGACTTTTGCCTTGCGCAGTTATACGTTACGACAAGACATCGGAAAATTGTCCGCAAAACGCGTCGTTTCTAAGGACAAAAACTTTATCCCGTACCCCGTACCCCTTATCCCTTCTTCTTGAGCAGCAGTCTGATATCGGCGCACGTTTCGTCGCGGCTTTTTATCAGGCCGCGTATTCTGATGCCATCGCCGCCGGCCTCGAGGGTCACGGAGACCGTAATCTCGTCGCCGGGGAGGCATTCGCCCGTGAACCTGGCTTTCCGTATCGAGGAGATTTCATAATTTTTCCCGAACGCTTTTTCAGCAGTCGCCCGCACCATCTCTATCTGCATAACGCCCGGAAGGAGAGGCCTGCCCGGGAAATGTCCCTTGAAAGCCTGCATTTCGGGCGTGAAGATGAACCGCCCGTGCGCGGTATCTTCCCCGCTTTCGATTGCGATCATGGCTTTTTCAATCTCGTTTCGCATCGGGTTTCTTTTCGAACAGCTCGTCCCTGATATTCGCTTCCGTTACGCTGATGATATTTATCTTGGCTTCATATTTGAGCTTGTAGTCTCTGATTTTCCAGATTTTCGGCCGGCCGCCTGGTTGCGCTTCCGCAGCGCTTTCTTCCGGGTCTTCGGGATAGGAAACAATAATTTCGTAGCGTTTCGAATCACCGAAAGATTCGATATATCCGATGAGCCGGGAGTCGGGGCTGAAGACGTATTCTTTTCTGCGCCCTTTCTTCTGCTCGCTCATGAGGCCGATGGAGCCGTCCGAATGGCGGACGATGTGCGTTCCCCTGAAATCGCCGCACAGGTGTATTATCCCGGCGTCCCGAAGCGCGCCTTTTTTTATCCACGACTCCCGCAGCCCCAGGCTGTTCGCCAGGACCCGCTCTTTACCGCCCGCGCGGGCGGCGTCGAAAACCGTCCCCCCTATATCACCCTTTGCGAGCAGCCTCACCTTGCCCGGGCGCTTGGCCAGGACGTATCCTTCCAGCACGATTTCCCGGCCCAGCGCTTTAAGATACACCCTGTGGACGGCCCGCATGCTTTGCGGAAAAAGTTTTTCAAGTTTCGCGTTCAACCTTCGGGCAAGCTCGTCGTCGTTTATCTCCACCCCGCGGTCATAGGCGACCGTGGCGCAGCCTGCTCCACATAGAACTAGAGCAATAATACTCAAGTTGACTGACTTTTGCATAATCCTCCGACATCTATCAAAAAAGTTCGAAGGTTCAAAAGTTCAAAGGTTCAAAGGTTCAAAAGTTCAAAAGTTATGACCTTCGAACCTTCGAACCTTTGAACTTTTGAACCTTTGAACTCTTTTCGCTTTCTTTTTTCTTTTCAGCGCCGCCTTCATCCTTCTTTTCGCCGGGCGCGTCGCCGGCGGGCTCTTCGCTTTCCAGGGGCGCGGGCGCGTCGCCGTCGGTGTTGAATAACGAGTCTTCTATCCCGGCGTCTCTCTCCTCGTCCGAAAAAACCATTGTGGAGTAATCGCCGCCGCTCTCCCGGATGGTGACGAACGTTATTCTGGTCTCGTCGGCCGATATCCCCAGCTCGATTTTTGAGATGCGTTTCCTGAACTTCTTGCTTTTGGGCGTCAGCACGATAGTCGCCGTTTTGCCCTGCACGGCGGATATCGCGTACAGGGTGCTCTTGCCCCGGAAGCGCCCCTGCAGCCACGAGGCGATCTGCCCCGTGACCTTCAGGATCAGCTCCGCGCCCGCGGACTTGATTTTTTTCCACTCGTCTTCCATCTTCTCGTACTTGGCGACGGATTTCCCGCTCGTGATCACGACGGATTGAAACGGTTCCGTGATTTCGAACCGGAGTTTGTCGGGTTTCTTGAATACGCAGACACCTTTTGATTTCACGACGTCGGTGAAAATCGAGAGATGTTTTTCCTGCTCGAAGGAGACCTTCAGGCTGCTGAGGTTACCGAGGTTTTTCTCGAGGCGGTCGAGCAGCGCGCCGAGCTCTTTCCCGCCCATGCTACGTGCGGTCTTTTCGTCTTCGGAAGACGAATCGTCTTTTTCAGCCTTCTCCTCGGCGCCGATGGAAACGATTGAGCTGCAGCCGATGAGAAATAAAACAATCAGCGCGAGAGCAAGCGCTTTTCTTTCAGAACGTCCGGGCATCAGGCCTCCCGCTGCGAGTAGAGTTCGTCGATGCGCACGAAAGTGAAGCCGCGCTTCCTGAGATTATCCACGATTTCCCTCAGGACTGCAATCATTACCTTCCCGTCCACGCCGGAGTCGTGCAGCGCGATTATGCTTCCGTTTCGCGCCTTGCCGGTGATTCTTTTTATGGTTTTCCCGGGGGAAGTTGCTTTCCGGTCGAGCCCCCGCACGTCCCATCCGACGACTGCGGACCCGGTTGTTTTCGCGGCCTTTGCCGTACGGGGATTTGTCAGCCCCATCGGCGGCCGGTAAAAGGCGGGTCTTTCACCCGTTATCTTTTCGATTGATTCGGCCGTCCGCGAGATTTCCGCGGCGAGTTTTCCCGGGGTCAGAAAGTTCGTCCACCGGCCGTGGCGGTAGGTGTGGTTGCAGACGAGGTGACCTTCGTCCGCCATCTGCGTTATAAGCCCGGCGTGTTTTTCCACGTTCTCGCCGATGCAGAAGAACGAGGCTTTCACCTGGAGTTTCGAGAGCTCGTCGAGGAGCCGGGGAGTGTTTTCCGGGTCGGGCCCGTCGTCGTACGTCAGCGCCACCGTTTTTTCGGAAGGGTTTCCCCGGCTGAACGCTTTGGTGAAAAAGTTGAGTTTGATAAAAGACACGCCGATGCCGAGCACGATAAGGTAGGCCAAGCAAATCGAGGCCGCAAGCACCAGCCCGGGCGCGCCCGTGGAAAAGACCATGACGAATGCCAGAATGAGAAGGAAAACAATTGTGACGACGGTGAACTTTGTCATGGCCCCACCAGAACGGCGCTAAGGAAACCGCCTGTATGGATGTGAAAAAGAAGAATGTTCCTGACCGGGCCGGGCCTGTTGCCGCCGACGGTTTTGATTGCAGGGGCAAGGCATGCCTTGCCCCTGCTTATTTTGTTTTCCTGAATCGACCTTACGGCGAAGTAAAGGCCGATTGCGGCAGCGGTGAAGAAATCGCCGCACGCATGGCGGTAAACGCCGAAGGAAATATTTCCAGATAAATCGTTCATGTGCTCGATGACTTTTTCGTATGCTGCATCCGATTCGGCGTTACCGTTTGCGCCGAGCAGCACGAGGTCCAAACCGTCCAATTCGAGTTCCGCTTCTCCGACAGCTTCCCGAATAAACTCAACCGCGGTATCGACGTCGAGTTCCAGAGCCTCGTTCTCTTTCAGGAATTTTATAGAAAGACTCTTAATCCGGGCCAGGCGGTTATCTGATGAGCCGGGCTTTTTCAGTAACAGCGATGCCGCGCCCTCGCCCGGCAGCGCTCCCGGTATCGCACCGCCGCTGGCGGCACCGCCGCTGGCGGCACCGCCGCTGGCGGCCAGAGGGGATACGGGCTCGTTTGTCTGCCGCCACAGGCCGAGCCTTTTTCCGACAAGCGCGACGTACGGGCTCAATTCGTCGGCCCCGGTGGCGAGGACGACTTCGGCCCTTTCTTCCCGGAGGACGACGGCGGCCTGCCATAGCGCAAGCTCGAAAGAAATGCCTTTATGCGTAATCGTGTGGTTTTCCCCTTTGAAGTTGAACCTTATGGCGGCCTGCGCGGCCAGGGAATTGTGGACCGAGTTTATGAATTTTGCAGGCTTCGGCTCTTTCTCGCCGAGCCGGATCATGTTTTCGCTGAACGCCGCCGTCTCGCCGAGCTCGCCGAGCCCGGTCCCGAGGCATATCGCCCTGTTTTCCGGCGGCGTCGATTCGATATCGACGCCCTCGAGCGCGTCTTCGGCCGACAGCATCGCCATGCGCTGCGAGCGGCCCAGCCTTCTCAGCATCCCCGCGGGGAGGATTCCTTTGCCGATTTTTTTTTCGCAGAGATATGCGGGGGCCGCGTCCGCATCAACAGCGAAGGGAAATTCGATCTCGGAAACTTCCGGAGACGGCAGGACCGCTCCAATCCCGATTATGTCTGCCAGCGCTTTTTCCATTTCACCTTTTCTACGTAAGTCCGAATATCATTGATACGTTGTTACCGCCGAAGCCAAGCGAGTTGGTCATCGCCGTTTTCAGGTTTGCGTTTTGCGTTTCCCGGACGGGCGCGATTTCGATTCCTTCCTCGACTTTTCGGAGTCCCAGGTTCCCGGGAACCTGCTGCCTCCGGAGCGCCATGATGCAGACAGCGGCTTCGATTGCACCCGCCGCGGCAAGCGTGTGTCCGAAAAATCTCTTTGTCGAGGAGATAAGCGGTATTTCTTTTCCGAAAACGCCTAAAACGGCGTTTGCCTCGGCCCTGTCGTTATCGAGCGTCCCGGTCCCGTGCGCGTTGATATAGTCGATATCTTTTCCCGGAATCCCCGCGTCTTTCAGCGCGATCTCCATCGCCCGTCTTATCCCGTCGCCTTCGGGGTCGGGAGCGGTTGCATGATGCGAATCGCATGTGCTTCCGTACCCTATCACGCGGGCGAGGATTTCAGCGCCGCGATCCGCGGCGTGTTTTTCGTTTTCGAGAACCAGGAACGCCGCGCCCTCGCCGAGGCTCATGCCTTTACGGTCTTCGTCGAACGGCCTGCATCCGTCTTCGGCGACGATGAGCAGCGATGCGAAACCGTTCAACGTCAGCCTGGTCAGCGAATCGACGCCGCCGGCAAGCATTACGTCCGCCTCCCCGGACTTGATGACGTCGCAGGCCGTGGCGATTGCAAGGGCGCTGGAGCTGCAGGCCGTGGAGACCGTCGAGCGGAACGCGCCGAGCCCGAACCGGGCGGCAATCGCGTCCGTGGACGATGCGCACAGGTAATGTTCGATAAGGGTGAGGTCGACTTCCCGTTCATTGATGAGTTTTTCGAGAAACGTTTCCGCTTCGAGCATGCCGCCGGTCGAGCCGCCGACGACCACCCCGGCCCTCGGGTTAATTCTCCTGGGAGCGGTTTCGAGGTTTGCGGCTTTGAAGGCCTGCCCCGCGGCGTATTCGGCGAGGTGGTCGCTCCGCGAGCCTGATGCGAGGCTGCTCCTCCCGGCGGGGTTCCCCCTGACTTCGGCGATGGGAAGATGTCCGCAGCGCGGTGATTCGAAAAGCGTCAATTCGCCGAGCCCGCTTCTGCCTTCGGCGATTGAGCGCCAGACCTCGTCGGGCGTCCAGCCGACGGCGGTCACGAGTCCGATTCCCGTTACGGCAACTGGTTCAGGCACTATTTTTCCCGGTTTTCGCTGACGAACGCGGCAAGGGTATTCACCGAGGAGAATGCTTTGCGCCCGGCTTCGATGTCCTTGATTCTAATCCCGAAATGCTTTTCGAGCATCACGACGAGTTCGAGCGCGTCGATGGAGTCAAGGCCCAGGCCTTCCCCGAACAGCGGCCCGGCTTCGTCGATATCGCCGGGCTCGACGTCCTCGAGGCCGAGTGATTCTATTATCAGTTTCTTTAGTTCCTCTTTAAGCTGGTCCATCGCGGTTTAACTCCCGGCCTTTCGCTCCGGTAAACTCTCGATAACGATAACGTCTCCGCGGCCGCTCCGCGAAGTCGCGAGCGGCAGCATTATCGAATCGGGTTTTTCCTTTTCCCCGTCCATGAGCATGCGGCAGATATCTCCCGGACCGCTTAGGCTGTCAAGCTCCCCGACGGCCGCGGGTCCGGTCCATGAAACGACTGCCCGCGGTTTCCGGTGAGCCGTATCCGCCCTTTCGGAAGTCTCCAGTACGAATGCGTATGCAAAACAGGAAGCCCCGGCGTGTCCTGCACGTCCGAGCCCGAACAGTTCGGCGTTCTCCGTCGAGGCCGCGTCCGCGGCGACCACGATGCAGGATTCGGCTTCTCCCCCCTCGATAATTCTTATCCCTTCGCGCAGCGCGGCGGTGCCGCTCGAGCTTCCGGCCATTATACATGAATTCGGGCCGGCGATTCCATACCTTGCCGCAATTTCTCCGATAGAAATATTCGGGAGAGTATACGAGAAAAGGGCCGGACTTCCACATGAAATTTCGGCCGTGGAGCGGTAGTAGTCGGCGTCGACGGAGAGAGAACCGGACTGCGTTCCCAGGACGATTCCGGTTCCGTGATTTTTCCCCCCGTCTTCCGCAAGCGGCAGGTCCGCCGACTCGCATGCGACGAGCACGTGTTTGGATAGGATGTCGAGCCTGCCGAAGCGCTCGTAAGGACGCTCCGAAAATTCGCGCCACCGGAAGCGCTCGGGCAGTCCGCATACCGTCCCCTTCGAGCCGGTCCCGCCGAACCCGGACGAGTCGATGAAGCCGAAAGATGTGATATACAGATTCGTTTTCATGTCATGGAACTCTGCTTGCAGCCAGTGGCAAAATGTATGTTATTTCGAGCTGTCAGCATTCAGCTATCAGCTTTCAGCTATATTATTAATAATGAAAATAATTAGCTGATTGCTGACTGCTGAGAGCTGAAAGCTTTTATTATAACGGCTGCGTTTATGCCGCCGAAACCGCTCTTGAGAGTCAGTATGTTATCGAGGCGCTTCTGCTCGAGGTGTTCGCGGCAGATGTTCAGCAGCGGCCCGACACCCTTTTCGGCGAATCCCATGCAGGCCGGAATAATTTTTTCCCGCAGCGCCTCGATGTTTATGGCCGTTTCGATAACTCCGCCCGCGCCCATCGTGTGCCCGAAATATCCTTTCATGGAGCTGAGGGGAGGGGGATTCTCTCCGAACGCGCCGGCGATGGCCTCGGCTTCCATCTCGTCGTTCGGTATCGTGCTCGTTCCGTGACCGTTGATGCAGTCGATTTCGGACCGTTTCTTCCCCGACATGGCGAGCGCGGCTTCGACGGCTTTCTGCAGCCCTCTGCCGCCGGGGTCGGGCACGTTGATGTGGGTGCAGTCGTTTGTGATCCCCCAGCCGCCGACGGACGCGAGCGATTCGGGGTTTTCGTCCGCACTCATCACGAGCGCGCCCGCCCCTTCGCCGAGCGACATCCCGTCCCGCGCGCAGTCGTACGGCCTGCACGGTCGTTCGCTCAATGCCTGCAGGCTCGAGAAACCCTGCATCACGAAATCCGAGAGTATGTCGGCGCCGACCACGAGCATGCGGGCCGCGCTCCCGTCGCGAAGCATTCTTGCCGCCTGCACAATCGCCGCAAGGCCTGAAGCGCAGGCGCACGAAACCGCGATGACCGGGCCTCCCAGCGACAGGTGTCCGGCAAGCTTCGCCGCGACCGCGCCGGGGTAGATATATTCGGGATTGCCGGAGTTTTCCCGCGTGATAATTTTTTCGAGCTCGTCGATGCCGGCCTTGGTGGTCGAGAAGACGAGGCCGGTGTTTTCAAGGTCAAGGTTCCTGTCGATGGATTCCGCCTGCTTCAGGGCTCCGGCTGCCGCCGCGGCCGCAAGCCGGAATAACCTTGAGTTGCCGTCAACTTCCGGCAGGCGGTTTTCGATTTCGGGCAGGACCTCGCCCGCGACGTCGGTCTGGTATCTTCCTTTCGGGAGGTTTACAAGCGGCCTGATTCCGCACTCCAGGCCCATCATCCTGTCCCAGATTTCGGACAGGTTCGCGCCGAGGGCGTTTATTGCTTCTGCGCCGATAATGTTAGCGCGGTGCTTCACTCCCGCCTCCCGCGATATAGAATTTCAGGCTTCCATGCGCCAGAGTTTTTCCGTCCTGCGCGAGCGCGCCTTCGGCAAACGCGAACGGTCCGAACCTTCTTGTTATTTCCACGTTTATTTCGATTGGAATTCCCGTCACGGCGGTGTTTTTGATTTCAAACCCGTCTATCCCGACAAGCATCCCCGCGGCGGGTGCGTTTCCCGTTTTACCGGCCTCGATGCCCTGGATGGCGGCGGCCGCCTGCGCGAGGCACTCCACGAGCACGGGTTCCATGACCCGCGTGCCGTCGGTCCCGAAATCTCCCGGCGCAAAAGTCTTCACCGCGCGGACCGACGCTTCGCCGGTCTCTTCGACGGAATCTATCATGACCATCGGCGGCCTGTGAGGTATGAGGTTTAGAATATCGTCAGTCATTGCATCACCTTTAGCTGTCAGCATTCAGCTATCAGCTTTCAGCTAATAACAAATAGAATATATTTGCTGACCGCTGATAGCTGATAGCTGATAGCTGATAGCTAAAAAGCTTCGTCGCTTCGCTCCTCACAATGACGGCCTGCTTATCATATCAGGCGTAACAGAGTACTAGTATAGCAGGTATTCCCAGAGCGGGCCTTTTTTTCCGCGGGCGCGCATGCGCGACATCACGGGCTCCATTTTCGCGTAACTGTCCGGCGTGACCCAGCGCCGGGCGCCGCCGGCGTACAGGTCCGCGATTTCCCATATCCTGCCGGTAGTGATTTTCGGGGAAATATAAAAAACGGGATCGAAGCAGTCGCAGCCGGGCGCGACAACGCCGTCGGCTACGGCCCTCCGGTGCAGTCCGGTGCCGGGGTAAATCCTGACGCCGGCAAAAGGAAAGAAAACGCACCTGTCGAGATGCCGGGCGTTTTCCATCGTTTCGCGCACCGTCCGTTCGTCTTCGCCGGGCCCGCCGAACAGCAGGTAGTGGGCGGCGTTTGCTCCCGCGTCGATGCAGGCGGCCGTCGCGTTCAGGGCATCCGCGACCGAAAAAGATTTGCAGTATGATTCGAGCATCGTGTCCGAGAAAGCCTCGGTGCCGAACTCCACGTGTTTGAGCCCGCTCTTTACCAGCAGGCCCAGGTATTCTGCGCTGATTCCTGCGGGGGTGAAAAACGCGCCCCACGAAATATCCAGGTTCCTTGCGATAATTTCTTCGGCAAACGCGGCTTCCTTTTCGGCATCGAGGTTGAAAACGGAATCGACAATGAAGAAGTAATCCACGCCGTGTTCCTTTTTGAGGAACTCGAGCTCGCCGGCCATTTCGGACGGGTCGTACCATGTCAGGTCCGAGCCGTCGATAAGGGGGTAGGTGCAGTAGGAGCAGTGGAAGATGCATCCCCTTTTGGCCTGCAGGCCGATCATCCCGGCCTTTTCGAAATAGAACTTGACCAGCCCGGCGTCGTGCTCCGATTTTGAAATTTCGGGTTTTCCGCCGGTTGCGGATTCCCCGTGCCCGTTGATGATTTCGCCCCTGTCCGGTTTTTTGCCGCTCCGGTTTATGGAATCGGCAATACTGCAAAGCGCGATTTCCCCCGGCCCGGTAACGCCGTAATCCGCGCCGAGCCGCTCCATCAGGATTTCGGGGAAGAGCGAGAACGCGCTGCCGCCGAGGACGACCGGCGCCCCGGAGTTTTTCCGGACAGCATCCAGGATGTTGGCGTAAACGGAAACGTACGATTTCGAGTCGTCGCAGGTGACGTTGTCGATGACGCGCAGTGAAACGGCGACGAGGTCCGGGTTGTAATCTGAAACCCTGCCCGCGAGGGCGGGAATTCCGTGAACGAGTACGTCGAACTGTTCCGCGTGATGGCCCGCTCTTTCGAGTGCGCCCGCGAGCCGGGCGATTGCGACGGGATACGCGGGAACCGGAACTGTTTCGACGTTGGCGGATATCAGGAAAACTCTGGCTCCAGCCAAGGCAGCCCTCTCAATCTCTGATTAAGAAGTACCAAGTACCAGGTACCAGGTACCAGGTACCAGGTACCAAGTACCAAGTACCAAGTACAAAGCACCAAGTACCAAGTACCGAGTACCGAGTATCGAGTATCGAGTACCGAGTACCGAGTGCCGAGTACCAAGTACCAAGAACCAAGAACCAAGAACCAAGTAACAAGTACCGAGTACCGAGTAACGAGTACCTGGTACTTGGTACTTCTTTAAGCTTATCGAGCATCGTCCCAGAACATGTAAAAGTTATGCCACTGCAGGGGGTATTCTCTCAGGATACTTTCCAGCCTTTTGACGAACCTGCCGGCCCATTCCGCAAGCTGTTCCTTTCTGGAAGACCTGCTTCTGAAAGAAAGGAATTCGGGCGGGTATCCGCGCAGCCGGTATTTGCAGGGCCCGCTTCGGACCGTAAATGCGTGTACAAGCGGCGCGCCGCTCGCCGCCGCGACGGCGTATGGCCCGGTCGGAAACCTCGCGGGCGCGCCGAGGAACGGCAGAAGGGCGGTGTGCTGCCTGCTCTCTTCGACGTACCTGTCGGCGTGCATGGCCAGTATTTCACCCCTGGAGAGCGCGTTCATTATGGCCAGGCTGACTTCGGGCGAGCCGTCCATTTCTATTATGGAGAATTTCCTGTTCCGGAAGACTTCCGCAAAGTAGCGCCTGATATGCCTGACCTCGCCCTCGTAGGCGACGATGTTTACGGGCGCGTCCAGGCTTCCGAGGAGGTGCGCGGCGATTTCCCAGTTGCCGCAATGCGCGCTCGTGATGATAAGCCCCTTGCCGAGCTTCAGGGATTCCAGTATATGGTGAAACCCCTCGTACCTGAACCTGAACCTGCCGGCGTTGCCGCTGATAACGGCGACCCTGTCCAGCAGTATCTGTCCGAAGGAATAGAAGTGCCTGTACGCGGCCCAGAGGCGCCCAAGCGGGGAGCGGCCGCCGTAGCCGATCCTGCGCCTGTAATCGTCGGCGGCCTTCATGGCCTTCGACGCGAAAAAAATATAATAAAGCGTTACCGGGAGGAGAATGAGATAGGCGAAGCCGATGCCGATACGGCGGACGAGTTGAACGAATATCCAGTTGCCGATGTAACCGCCGCGCGTCCTGCCCCGCCACCCGGCCTTTTTCTCACGGCCCGGCCGGGCGTGTGTTTTGACGCCGGCGGCGCTCATTCGGACTTTTCCTCTTTCCTGCCCCCGGGCCGTTTCTCGATATAGTCGTATATGTCTCCCAGTTTTTTCATGGCCCTTGCGTCGGGTTCCTGGATGCGGAACTTGAACTTCTTCTCCAGCGCGACGACGAGGTCGACCGCGTCGAGCGAGTCGAGCTCGAGGTCTTCCCGCAGGTCCGCTTCGGGCTTGAGGACCCCGGGCTCGACCTCGAAACCCTCGATGAGTATCTCGTTAACACCGGCGATTATTTCATCTCTTGTCATGGTTGGTCCGTGTCAGTGAAAAAATCCAGCACGATGGTTGCGTTTGTGCCGCCGAAGCCGAAAGAGTTCGAGACGGCAAGCCTTATTTCGGCCGGGGTGTACCTGTTCACGACGTTTATTTCCGGGGCGTCTTCATCGTGCTTTTCAAAGTTGATGCTGGGCGCGATGAACCCGTTTTTCGACATCAGTATGGTATAGAGCGCTTCGCTGGCGCCGGCCATCCAGCATTCGTGTCCGGTCATGGATTTCGTCGAGGTCACGGGCACGTCGTTGCCGAAGACCTCCGAAATCGCCTGTGCCTCGGCCAGGTCTCCCAGCGGGGTCGCCGTGGCGTGCGCGTTGATATAATTTATCCGGCCGGGCTCCACGCGCGCATCGTTTAGAGCGGCAACCATCGACCTTATCGCGCCGCTGGGTTCCGGCTCGGAAAGATGCGTCCCGATTGCGGAAGAGAACCCGTATCCCCCGATTATCGCGTAGATTTCCGCGCCGCGGCCGAGGGCGTGCTCGAGCTCTTCGACGATGAGGCATGCCGCGCCCCCGCTGGGAACGAGGCCGTCCCTGTCCGCGTCGAACGGCCTCGACGCTTTCTCCGGCTCGTCGTGCCTCGTCGAGAAGGCGTTGAGCGCATCGAAGCTGGCCATGCTCTGCCAGTTGATTTCCTGTGCGCCGCCGCTAATCACGATATCCTGGAGGTTGCTCCTTATGAGCATCAGGGCCTGGCCGAGGACGTGCGACCCGCTCGCGCAGGCGGCCGCGATGGTCCAGTTCGCGCCGAGCACACCGATGTGGGCGGCAAGGTTCATCGTGACGGTGGAACTTATCGCCCGGAAAATATGGCCCGACCCTATGAAATGTGTCTCGCCGTGCTCTCTGAGGAGGTCGACGCTTTCCACGGCCGGCTTGACGCAGCTGTCGTTTCCGAAGATTACGCCGCACCGGTCGTTCTGAACGTCCGCCGGCTCCAGGGAGGCGTCCTTCATGGCGTCCAGCGCCGCGGCGTACGCGTACTGCGCGGGCTCGTCCATCGTCCTGCGCAGCTTGCGGGAAACACCGCGCTCCTTGAAGTTGAAGCCGCTGATCTTTCCCGTCAGCGCCCCGCGGAAACCGAGCTCCAGGCGCTCCTCGTCCAGCACGATACCGGAGCGGCCCGCGCGCAGCGACTCCGTAACCTCGTCAAGGGTGTTGCCGAGACAGGATATTATCCCCATCCCGGTTATCGCGGCGGCTCTCCCGTGCGTTTCTGTTTGAGCGTTACGGTCCACGCGATTCCTTCCGGCGGTCTCAGATTATGCCGCCGTTGATTCCGATGACCTGGCCCGTGATGTAGGCGGCCTCGTCCGAGCAGAGAAACAGGACCAGCGCCGCCACTTCCCCGGGTTTCCCGAACCTTCCGGCGGGGACGGTCTTGAGGATTTCATCCTTCGGAAGCTCCTCGATCATTTCGGTCTCGATAAAACCGGGGGCGACCGCGTTCACGGTTATGCCCCGCTTCGCGACTTCCTTGGCAAGCGCCTTCGTCGCGCCGATAAGCCCCGCC
Organism: Planctomycetota bacterium; assembly: GCA_004376375.1. Taxonomy (GTDB): domain Bacteria; phylum Planctomycetota; class E44-bin39; order E44-bin39; family E44-bin39; genus E44-bin39. Next base: position 63,839 of record SOJX01000076.1, on the reverse strand, counting down.
TTCGCGGCTGAATAATTCACCTGGCCCGGCATCCCCGCCTGGCCGGAGGTCGAGGAGATGTTGACTATCCTGCCCGAGCGGTTGAGGAGCATTTCTTTGACTACGAGGCGCGTAACGTTATAGAACCCGCCCAGGCTGGTGTCTATAACGTCGTTCCAGTCCGGGCGCTCCATCCAGACCATCAGCATGTCCTTGTGCGTCCCGGCGTTGTTTATCAATATATCTATGCCGCCGTGTTTTTCAAGGAGTGCGGTCAGTTTTTTTTCGGTCGCGGCGGTGTCGGTAACGTCGAACTGCACGATCTCGGCCGTGCCGCCTGCCTTTTCGACAAGGCCGGCCGTTTCGGCGGCGGCCGTTTCGTTCGAGTTATAGTTGACGATTACGTGCCTGCCGCTTGCGCCCAGCGCGGCGGCGATTGCGCGGCCGATGCCTCCGCTGCCGCCGGTTACGAGCGCGACCTGTTTTTTTTCATCTCCCATTTCGGCTCCCGGCCGGTAATTGGTTAATCATAAATTTTATAACAGCGCGGTTGGAATATGAAGAAAATTCTTTCAAAATTCGTAGCCGTATAATATGATGAGGAACGTCGGGAATGATGAACAAAAGACCGGAATATGTTTAGGTGGGATTTTTGGGAGCTTAAGACTACTTCCGAGGTGCCTGCTTTTTATTACGTGTATTTGTCTCTGCAACATTTCTTGAATTTATTGCCACTACCACAGAGACAAAGGTCATTTGGCCCAATCAAACTTGTTATTGTTGCATTTACATCCTTAACAAAATCGGTTTCGGTTGGCATTGGGGGGATACAGAAGCTAACACATGTTCTGCCTTCGGTATTTGATATTGCAAATGAGCCTCGTGTTATTATGTCCATCCCGATAATAACATCGTGCTGCGGATTATCGTCATATTCTACTGCACTTATTTCAGCTACGCCAACGCGATTCGGCAAATGGAAGTTTACCAGATATACATTTGAATCTTTTTGGCCGCCAGCATGCGTGACTTTAACCGTTCGAATCGGTGCTAGTTTAAGTTGTTTGACAACATTATTTGTTATACAACTACCTGTTGCACCGGTATCCCAAAGCGCACTACAATTAACGGAGTCATAATCCTTTGGCGATTGTGTTTCAGGATCAAAAAACGGCAATACTTCTATTGGTGTTATAATTTGATTTCTAGGACTCGCCAAAATAGATGTAAATGCACGTTGTGGCGGTAAATTTACGAGAGTTCTGCCGGTCTTTCGTCCCTTACTTCTACTCATCTAACCCCTAATTAGGCGAATAGGCGAGTTGAGTTTACGGTAATGGAGTACGCTTGCGGTCCTGATATGCATTTATAAATTGCAAAAGTTCCCGGCTTAAATTTCTTACTCATCTCGATAAAAGCTTGCGCTTCTTTTTCAAAGCTTCCTACCACTTGTTTGTCTTTAATAACAACGACTTTGCCATTGTATTTCTTTACAAGTTCATCTTGGTTCTGTATGAAGTATTCGAGCTCATCTTTCAAGCTCATTAGCCACCTCCGGGGTTTGTAATGCTCTACTTATAAGCAAAACATTCTAGCATTTTACCTGTCTGGCAGTCAACCTTTATTTTGCTGCCTGAACGCCGATCTTATAAGGCTTTGTTTTTTCCTGTTCTGTAGACACCGGGATTGTTCCTGCTTCGGCCCTGTTATTATCATCGGCATTTTGTGTGCTATTCTGGGGACATAGCAAGGATATTTTATAGGTATACGAATTCCAGAGACAGTATACATATTAATTTCCATAACGCATTGGCGGATTGAGGGTTGTTGTGAAGTTCGCGTTCCGCAAGCGCGGCTAATTAGGTTACTACTTTTTTGGAAGCCTGATTTTCAGAATTTTTGCGAGGCGCTCGAGCTTTGCTCTTTCGGTTCGGTAGGCGGGTTTCAAATCGAATGCTTTTCTTACGTATTCTTTCGCCTTTTCGCGGTTACCGTTTTCATGCTCGATTCCGGCAAGCAGGAAGTATGGAAGGTAATGGTTCGGGTTGACAGGCAGGATTTTCTCAAGCGGGGCCTTTGCATCCGACTTTTTTCCATCGGCAATCAGGGCGGCAGCTTTTTCAATGCATTTCCTGAATTCCAGATAATTATTAAAGCTGCCGCCGGTCAGTATCGGATCGGCCGCGATGACTTCCCCCGCCGAGCTGTTTGTGAAGTCCTTGACCGAAAACGGGACGAACGCGCCGAGCTGGTGAGGGCTTTTCGATACCCAGATAATCCCGTCCGTAACGTCGATGACGACGGAGTGGGTGGCGATTATAGGGTTGACGGCGGCGGCGTGGCCGAGGACTTCTCCGGCAACGCCTTTTATTTTCCTGTCGCGGAGGATTTCCACCGCTTTTGCGGGCGTGATTTTCCCCGCGTTTTCCGCGACCAGTTCCTCCATCCGCGCGTGACGGGGGAGGGTGGTGTTTTCGGCCATCATCTTCGTGTTCGATTCGTCGTTTGAGAACTGGAGGCGGTGGTTCGAGCATATGATGAAGTTCCCCGCGGCCCGCCGCACGGCGCACCTTTTCGGCGTCTTCTCCACGACGACGGCCTCGCCCGTTTTCCCGTCGGCGACGAGGTAGAGGTCCGAGACGAAGACTGCGCTGCTCCTGATAATCGTTACCGCGTGCTTGATGCAGTTTGCGCGCTGCATTATCTTTCGTATGACTAGCGAAACCGGTGTTCCGATTTCGCGCTCCCCGTCCGGCGGCGCCGCGTTGACGGTGACGGAAATCAGTTTCTCGTTTATGCCCGAGACCACTCCGATCATTCCGGGCCACGCCACCGAGACGAAGGCGAACCCGTTTTCGGGTTTTACGAACATCACTATCTTGTCTTCGTCGAATTTTCGCCCGGCGTTGAAGTCGAAATTCCTTCCGACTATCAGGTGCCCGTCGGCTGTGTGGTTCCCCCACGCGGCGAACGAGGTGCATCCCACGAGCGGATTGTCCATCACCGCGTGCGATATGTCGTGCGCGGCGTGGTAGTTCACGAGCCTGTGATATGGCGGGCCGACTTCCGGAAGCGGGTCGTCATACGCGACCGAAAGCCCGTGGATTTCGTCGAGGTATTCCGCGTCGATATAATCCGGGAGGTCGCGGTTCCGCCAGTAAACGTATTTCCGAAGCAGCCAGCGCTTGATTCCCGAGGGCACCATGTTTTTGATTGTCGATATGAATTCTTTTTCGAGACCTCTCAGCTCGTTTTCCGTCAGCTTCGCGTTCGCATAGCCGATATCGAAGGGCCTGCCGGTGAGGTACATGGCGAGCAGGCCGTTCCTTTTTTCCAGCGTGCAGTCCCCGAGCCGCCGGACGCCGTCTTTCTCCTCGATTTTCATGGAGAGGATAGCGGAGTTTTCGGGGAGCGCGGGCGGCGTGTAGACGCAGTACCAGTCGATAAAAAACGAGAGCCCGACGAGGAATATAATAAGGAGAACGACAAGGACCGCGGCGGCTTTCAGAATGCGCCGCGGCCATCTGCGCGGTCTCGAAGGCTCCGGCTTCACGTCTTCCATCACACCTTCCCGAGCACGAGCGTGGCATTCACGCCGCCGAACGCGAAGTTGCTGGTGAGGACCGTTTTCAGCGCGGCTTCGGTAAGTTCCTGAACGTGGTTAATGCCGCTGCACGCGGGATCGATTTCTTCGAGGTTGAGCGTTGGGAAAATGATTCCCTTCTCCATCATGATGAGGCAGAAGATCGCTTCCATCGCGCCGCATGCGGCGAGCGTATGCCCGGTGTATCCCTTTGTCGCGCTCACCGGCGCGTTTTCGCCGAAAATGTCGCGGAGGGCTTCGGCCTCGGCGACGTCGCCGACTTCCGTTCCGGTTGCGTGCGCGTTGATATAATCGACCGAGTCCGGCGGAATCTCCGCGCTCTTCAGCGCTTCGCGCAAGGAAAGCCTCATCCCTTCCCTGCTCGGGAAAGTCATGTGCCGCCCGTCGCAGTTGGTCGCATAGCCGAGTATCTCGGCGTGGATTTTTGCACCGCGCGCTTTCGCGCGGCCGTATTCTTCGAGTACGAACGCGGCGCCGCCTTCGCCGACGACAAGCCCGTCGCGCGCGGCGTCGAACGGCCGCGGGGTCTTCGCGGGCGTGTCGTTGTACCGGTTGCTGGCCGCGTGCACGATGTCGAAGACGCCGGCCGTTATCGGGTGCAGGTCCTCGCCGCCGCCGCAGACCATGATGTCCTGAAAACCGCCCCGGATGAATTCGTATCCCGTCCCGATCGCCTGGGTGGACGAGGCGCAGGCGCTGCACGGGGCATAGAGCCTTCCGCGCGTTCCGATGCAGGCGGCCACGTTCGCGGCGACCGTATGGCCCATCACCTTCATGAACAGCGTGCCTTCCTGCTGCTCGACGCCGCCGGTCGAGATGAAGTCTCCGAAGAACTTTTCCAGCACCTGCCCGGAGCCGGTGGTCGAGCCCATTGCCACGCCCGCCCGCTCCGAGTGGATTTCCCCGTCGCCGAGGCCGGCGTCGTCGACGGCGTCTTTTGCGGCAAGCGAGGCGAGTACGGCCATCCGGCCCATGGTGCGGCGGTACTTGCGTTTTATGGACTTCGGCTCGATACCGTCGACGACCCCCGCGACTCTGGAGCGAAGCCCTTTTACCTTTTCCCATTCTTCCATGTAGCGGATGCCGGAAATTCCTTCCGCGAGGGCCTTCGCCACGGATTCGAGGTCGTTGCCGATGGGAGACGTAATGCCGCGTCCGGTGATTACCACCCGTCTCATCAGGTTTCCCTTACGATTTTTTCTATAAGCTTCTCATGCCCCAGGGCGGATGCGCACGCATACACGCTGCTTATGACCGAGCCGAGTATTCCGGGCTGGATTATGCTCTGGCCGGCGAGGAAAAGCCCTTTTACGCGCGTCTTTGCGGTAAAACGGGAATGCCGGATTGTCGAGGACGTCCTCATGATGCCGTATCCCGTTCCGCCGGGCGCGAGAGTGGAATCCTCAAAGGTGAGCGGAGTGAACGAATCGAGAACTTCCAGCCGGGAAGCCATCCCGGGCCATCTGGAAATTATAACATCCAGGATACGTGCTGCAACTCCTTCTTTCAACTCGTCATACCCGGCGATGCGCTCGCCGGTCCCGGCGTCTCTCAGGCGCGCCGTTTCTTCGGCAGTCATGCCGGTGAGGGCAATGGCCGCATAGGAATCGTCGATGCATTCGGGCGATGCGGAGCAGAAAACCAGCTCGGGACGGCCCGCGCCCTCGAGCAGTCGCTGGGAGTAGAATTTGCCGGTATCGAGCGAATCATAGATAAAGACTTCTCTTCCGGAAAGCGGGCACTCGTTATCTTTCCATTTCAGGGCGACGCCGAAAACCCCGTGAGTGTTCCCCGAATTTTCCAGCCGCTGCTTGAACGCGGGGCGCAGCGTCCCCGGCGTGCACAGTGTTGCCAGCCGGGCGGGATGGCCGGTAAAGATAATCAGTTCCGCGTCGAGCTGCTGTCCGCCTTCGAGCTCGATACCTCTTGCAGTCCTTCCGCCGCACCTGATTTCCGTCACCAGGGCTTTCGTCCGTATTTCGCCTCCGAGTTCTTTGAAGGAATCCACAAAGGCGCCGGAAAGAGATTTCGCGGCCTCGTCCACCCTCCACGAGCTTATCAGGAACGAATCCAGGACCAGGAAATGGGTGAACAGCGGGCACTCGGAGGGCTTGATCCCGTAGAAGGGGTTCAGGCCCGAAAGGACCGCGGCCAGCCTGGCGGAACATCCCAGCTTTTCCATGTAGTCCGACAACGGCTGCATCTGCCATTCGGCAGGCGGTTTCTCCTCCGATTTATCGAGGTTGTACAACGGAAACCCGGAAACGGTTTTCTTCATGTCTCTGAAAAACGTGTCGATGGCTTTCTTCTCGCCGGGGAACACATCCTGAAGATGCGATACGGCTTTTTCATGCGGGTAGGGCACCATGCAGGAAAAGCCGGGGAAGCAGAACTCCACGAACCCTTCCTCCGACATCGGCGCGATTTTCAGGCGCGCAAACACCCCGAAGTACCTGAAATACCTGTGCAGGATTTCGTTTTCGTTCAGGGCCCCGAGGCAGTGGACGCCGGTTGGAAAAATCTTGCCGCTGCGGCGAAACGTCTGCATCAGCCCGCCCGGCCTCGGGTACTGCTCGGCGACCAGTACTTTCAGCCCCTGTTTCGCGAGGATTATGGCACAGGACATTCCGCTCACGCCCGAGCCGATAACGATTGCATCGTAGCGCATCAGACTTCCTTTTTGAAAACAAGCATGACGCCGGCGCCCTTCGCGCAGGCCGCGCCTTCACAGAAGAGCGAGAGCCCGTTTCGCTCGAATTCGCCAACGTAGAAGTCCCGGTCGAGGAACGTTATTCTATCGCCTTTGTTTATCCCGAGAACCAGGCCGAGCCGTTCGGTTATTCCCGTGGTAAAGCAGGAAAAAGACTTTGAGCGGCAGATTTCCCTGAACGCCAGTATGCCTCCGGGCTCGAGCGCTTCGCATGCCTTTTTGATGATCTTCGACTGGTTTTCCCGGCTCCAGTAATGCAGGACGTCTACCATGAGTATGCAGCCGCTCGCGGGGTAGTCCCATTCGAGAATGTTTTTGATAATGAACCTTGCGCCCGGGCGCGGGAGCGCGGCCTTTGCCGCGACGCGGATCTTTCCGGCGTCGAAGTCCACGCCGAGGACTTCCCTGCCGAGCGACTTGTGGGCGAGCAGGTTCGAGAGCAGGCCGTAGCCGCACCCGAGGTCCAGCACCGTTCCGTTTTCGGGAACGAGACCGTCGATGTTCCTTACGACCGGATCGAGCCTTGTCTTCCACCGCACGTAGGACTCGACCCAGGTGCCGAGATAGTTGTACCTTAAAAGCAGGTTATGCCGGAAAGCCCTGCCGCTCTGGGCGATTCTCCAGTCGGCGTGCTCGTGCTCGAGCATGAGCTTTTTCACGTGCTTCGCAAGCTCGCGCGGGTCACGCGTATAATCGAAGTTTTCCGGCGTGACCCTCGGGAGCACCCTCGTCACGCTGTTGACGTGCCCCGCCCAGAAGGCCTCCCTCGGGATGCACGCCTGCGTATCGGTAAGGAATACGGGCAGGATATCCGCCTTCGTCCTGGCGGCGAGCTCGAAGCCGCCTTTCCTGAAACGCTTCATCGTGCCGTCGGGCGAGCGCCTGCCCTCGGGAAAAACCATGACCGAAACGCCTTCGGCCAGCGAGGCTTCCGCCTTTTCGAGCACGGCCTTCGCGCGGTCGGGCTCGGTAAGTATGTAGCCCGCGTCTTTTATCAGGCGGCCGAGGAACGGCGCCTTCCATACCCATTCTTTCACCAGCATAACCATGTCCGCGGGCAGCGAAAGTATTACCATGATGTCGAAGGGGGAAAGGTGGTTGCTGATAATGACGGCGGGTTTTTGGAACTTTTCGGGCGCGGCGTCGATGTAGTTGACCTTCGAGTCGAGGTAAGGGAAGTATTTTACAAGCCCGACGGCCGCGAGGTGCATGTATTTCCTCGCAAACCGCCTGCGTTTGTCTTTATTCCTGAAATAGACCAGCATGCAGAAATAACGCAGGAAGTAATTGTATACCGATGCGAGGACGCCCAGGTAGATTAAAGCCCAGGCCGCGCCGCCGACGGTCAAGAGCGTCGGGGTCGTGTATTTCCCGTTGTTCTGGAAAAGCCTCGATGAAACCGCCGGCACTATCAGGACCGACGCCCCGAGGCTCGAGATCATTCCGATAAGTCCCGTGATCCCGATGGAGAACAGCGCCGGGTGCGAGGCGAACGAGAGGACCGCGAAGCCGCACGTTGACGTCAGGGCGCACGTGACCACGGAGGCGAACGTCGAGCCGCCGTGTGAGCCGTAACCGCGGTACTCCGAAAGCGCGTTCCCGAAAAGGAAGATGCTGAAATCCACGCCGACGCCGAACACGAAGATGATGAAAAGGATGTTGAACAGGTTGAGCGGAATCGAAAACAGCCCCAGGAATCCGAGGGTGACGACGACGCTGACTATTATCGGGAGCGCGATGGAAAAGACCAGCTCCAGCCTTTTGAGGAAAATGTACAGGCATGCGAACATCGCGATACAGGCGTAGAAGACGAGCCTGGAAAATTCCGTGCGGACGAGAATCACGGTGTGGTCGACGAAAGCCCGCTTGTCCATGACGATGCTTCCGTGAACGCTGTCCCGCACGGCCGACAGGATTTCCTTCAGCCGGCTCCTGTTGGCCACCGTGAACGTCGTCATTATGAGGTTCTCGTTCCCGCCGCCGGACATCATGCTGCCGATGAGGCCGGCAAGCCCCGTATCCCTGAAATCCTCGAGCGTTATTACCCCGGGGTCCGCGTCCAGGCTTTCCAGGAACGGGTTGAACGCGGTTTTCGAAAAACCTGTTCTTACGGCCGCAGCCTCGATCCTTTTCCGAAGCAGTTCTTTCTTCCCGCCCGACCAGAAGTTTTTCCAGCGGGCGAGGTTTTCGTCCTGCGTTTTTACCGACTTGAGGACGGTTGAAACGGTCGAGAGCGAAGTAATCGCGCCCTCGTCGGAAAAACGCCGGAGCTTTTCCGAGAGTCTTTCGTTTGCCAAGAGCGCCGCCTCCGGGGAATCCCCCTTTACGACGGCGGACGTGGAGCTGAAACCGCCCCAGGTCGACTTTATCCGGTCTTCCTGTTTCCTGTGCTCGGCGCTGAGGTGGTTGAGCTTCTCCACGTCGCCCTCGAACCTGACGCGGGTCACGCCGAAGACGCACACCGCAAGAAGCAGCAGCCCGGCCGCGAGAAGAATCCTGCCGTGCCTTTTGCGCCAGTTCAGGAATTTTTCCGCATAATCCGCGAGCGGCAGGAGGGGTTGCCTTGTTTTTCCGCGCGGTGCGGGGATAAAGAATCGCAGCGCGAGCGCGGCAAAAAGCGCGGCGCCGAGGACCGCAAGGGCGGCGAATATTCCCATCTGCCTTTGCCCGGGAAGCAGCGAGAGCGTCAGGCAAAGGAAGGCCGCGATGGTCGTGCACGACCCCATCGAAAGCGGCAGGATAACGGAGCGCACGGCCGCCCGGGGGCTTTCCGCGTCCTTTTCTCCGGAGCTTCCCATCCTGAAGAGGATGTGGATTCCATAATCCACCGTGATTCCGGCGAGTATCGCGCCGCATCCTATCGCTATCGCCGAAAGCCCGCTGCTGAAAAGACCGGCGAACGCTCCCGCGAAGGCAAGGCCGAATGCGGCTGGCAGGAACACCAGTATAATGTAACTGAACCTCGGGAACAGCAGAAGGCCGAGTATGATCACCCCGACGGCCAGGGCGAGCATGGTGTTGGAGACGTCGCTTTTTATCGTGGATGAGTTGTCGAGCGTGGCTATATGCCCGCCTGCAAAAGATATCGCCACTCCCGCGCCCGGGACGGCGGCGATTACTTTTTTCCGCGCCTCTTCCAGGAACCGGACCAGCTTTTCGCCGTTTACGGTATCGGCCGCCGGGAATTTCGGCGACGCGATAATCAGGACGTGTTTTCCGTCCGCGCTCCGTATCCTCCCGTCGACGATTCCGGCGCCGGTGCCTTCCCCGGCGAAGCCTTCGAGTCTGCGGAGGATGATTTCACCGAAGCCGAGCGGGTCGCTTAGAATCCCTTCTTTCATGAACGCGCCCGAGGGCTCGATCAGCGTTCTCTTTGCGTTTTCAAGCCTTTGCTCGATTTCGCCGGGCTGAATCCGCTTCTCGATTTCTTTGTAATCGCCGGGTCCGAGCAGGCGGGGTTTTCCCTTATCCAGCAGGTCGAGCAGCCCGGTCATTTCCTCGCCCGAGAACCTGTACTGGATGGATGCGAAGAAGGCCGAGTTTTCGAGCTCGCCGTACAGCGCGTCCGCGGCTTTTACTATCGCCTCTTCGCCCGCCTGCGTTCCCTTTTCAGGCCCGACGTCGATATATACGGAATCGAGCGCGTGGAACTTTTCTATGACATAACGATAGGCCCCGATAACGGGATCGTCGGCGGGAAGCATGGAGGTGATTTTTTCGTCAAGTGTCAGCCGCGAGGCGAGAAAGACGCACAGGCCGAAGAGCGCCGTCGCGGCGATTATTACCACCCATTTTGCCGGACCGTTTTTCTTCATGACTTTGAAGGCCTGAGCAGCCTGAAAAGCGCCGTAAGGAGAAACGTGACAACCGCTGTCGCCAGTCCCGCGCATACCGCGAAAATCACGCTACCGGCGAGGTACTCATAAAAGTATCTGAACACGATTTCCCGGTTGAGCGCGGCGACGTCGAAATGGAGCGTGAAATCCAGGTCCCCGTACAAGGCAAAGCGCCCGATTACGAGGCTGGCGTACAGGATGAACGGTATCGCGGCCGGGAACGAGATGTTGCTCATCGCAAGCGCCACGCCTTTGCTCAGCCGCAGGAGGTGGGCCGCCAGTACCGCGGCCGCCATCTGGAAACCCCAGATCGGCAGAATCCCGAAAAACACGCCCAGCCCCATCGAAAGCGAGAACCTTACCGGCGACGAAGTCTCGTATGCAATGACTTTTCCGATGACCCATTTGAGGTGTTTGAAAAACGAGCCGCGGAACTCGGATTTCAGGTGCATTACTTTCCTGGCGGGCGCGGGTATGAAAATGCACTGGAGAAAAAGGCACGCGTTCAGATGCGCGACCAGAAGAAAATCCCTGAAAGGCCTGAAGTGGGAAACGCCTTCCCCCGGGTACTCGACGCCCACGGGGACTTCGATAACGGGAGCGCCCGCCCAGGCGGCCTTGACGAGCGATTCGATCTCGAAATCGTACTTCTTCGTCTTGAGCCTGAGTGCATTTATTTTCTCGAGAGGGTAGGCGCGAAAACCGCTCTGGGTGTCGTGCAGTCTCCTGCCCGTGAGCGCCCACGTCCAGAGGTTCGAGTTCGCACGCAGGATCCTGCTTTTCAGCCTTTTCCCCCTGCCCGCGAGGTCGCGCACGCCGATGACGAGCGCGTCCGGGTTTTCCCTTACCGCCTCGAAGAATTTCGGCAGATCGCCGGCCAGGTGCTGGCCATCGGCGTCCATGATAACGACGTGGGTGAACCCTTTTTCCGCGGCGTGACTGAAAGCGGTTTTCAGCGCTTCCCCTTTTCCGCGGTTTTTCCCGTGAGTGAGGATTTCGAGCCCGTCGAACGCGGAGAGCAAATCCGCGGTATTGTCGGTCGAGCCGTCGTTTATCACGATTATGTCGGCGGTGTGTTCGGAAATGTTTTTTAATACGTTGCCGATGGTGGGGGCGTTGTTATACGTTGGAATTGCAACGCATATTCCGGGATTGGACTGTTCGTTTTTGTTCATTTTTCGACGGAAACGAGGGCTTTGTTCAGTAAAAAACGCCGACAAGGCGTATAGTTTACCTTATCGGAAATGAAAGTCAATTTCTAACTGTATCGCGCACCATGCGGCGGCGCCGACTGTTTTACCCTTATCTCAATTTTTATGAGAGAGCCCGGCAGAAGGCAGAAAAGAAAAGGGCGGGCTGGCGCCCGCCCTCGGTTTGGCTTTACTCCGGTTCTGAATTATTTGTCTTTTTCGTCATCCTTCGTATTGGTCCTGGCGTTTTCCGTGATGATTACGCCGCGGCCGCCTGCGCTGACGTTGATCTTTGTAGACGGGCGCATCTTCTTGTATTCCTCCATCTGTTCCGGGGTAAGCACCCCTGCGAGCTCTTCGTCCGTCTTCGGGCCCAGGTCGAGCAGCTCTTTCTTGAGGTCTTCGACTTCCTCCTCGCTTTCGTCGCCTTTCATGCTGGCCTCGATAATCCTGCTGATAAGCTCAGTGCGTCTCTTCGCGGAGTCTTTTAGTATCTGCTTCACGTCGTCGGCCTGGTAGGGGGTGAGGTCGCACTTTTCTTCCAGCCGTTTGACAATGTGATCGACTCCGAAGCTGCCCATGGACCTGATAAGGCGTTTTGTGCCTTTCTTGATTTCGGTCATGTCCACGTCCACTTCTTCATTGACTCCATTATCGGCAAACTGCTCTATGATAATTCCCTTCTCTACTTCATTTCTCCCGGTTGCCTTTCTGTTTTCGAGCTTCTCGATCTTTTCCGTCAGCATCGCGAGTTTCGTATCCTGCGCCTCGATTTTCGCTTTGGCTTTTTCCCACTCATCCTTGTAGTCCGACGCCTGACGCAGGTTCCGAATCGGAGAGCCGGGTTTTATTTCCGAGTCCCGGTCCGCGACGGCGTCCGCGATTCTTCTGTCGATATCGCTAAGCCATTTTTCGAGTAACGCGGTCTTTTTTTCATTCTCCGCCTTCGCGGCTTTCGCCGCGTAATGAGATGCAACGGGGACGCTTACCGCCGACCCGGCGACGAGCGCAATAACAACCGCTGCGGTGACTTTGGCTTTTGTCCAGAATACAAGGCTCATGGTTCCCTCCACAATTTTTGCTATCGAAGTTCCAGCCGCTCCGGCGACGGCGGCCCCTCCGGCCCCGGACGCTGCGACGGCCGTCATAATCGCGGCAGGTGCCGCGGCCTCGGCCGTCCGGGTCGCCAGAAGAGTCACAAGCACCGAAGTGGAAAGAACAAGGTTTCGTTTCCTGAGAATATTCCTCAGCTTGTCCATCGCCCTTGCGAACCGGCTGTTCACGGTCCCAAGCGGCACGCCGAGGATTTCCGCGGTCTCGGCCTTTGAATGGCCGTCCAGACAGGTAAGAACGACGACTTCGCGGAAACGATCCGGAAGCTCGGACACGGCGTTATCAAGCTCGGGTTTGATTTCTTTCCAGGTGTTATCCTCCTCTTTACTCACTATCCTGTCTCTCATTTCGTTTGATTTCCTCTCGTGGTACTCGCGGCGCTTCTCGGCCCGCCTTATCTCATGGCAGGCGTATACCGCCGTTTTGTACAGCCACGCCGCGAGAACCGTCGAACGCGGGAGCTTTCCGGCCTTGCGCATGAGCACGACGAATACGGTCTGGGTGGCGTCCTCCGCCGCAGCCGCCCTGCCGAGTATCCGCAGACAGGCGTTGTAGACCATCGTGCCGTGGTCGCCAAACGCGATATCCAGGGCAGTCCTGTCCCCGCGCCGCAGGGACCGAACGAGTTGCCAGTTATCCGCTTTCGTCATCGTCTTACCTGTTTCTACCCCTTAACGGCCGGTGGGGGGGCAATCTATCCCGTGAAAATAAAAATTTTTCAGTACTGCAGGGACCCGGCCCGTTCGGATATTTCTCTATTTTCTATACGGATATTACTCCATGGCTGCTAGCAGTTCATGACAATTAATTTTATGGGTATTAGATTGAATACATTTAGCGGGCGGGCTTGCCCGCCGTTGTATTTTTTTTAACGCGCCGCAAGCGGCGCCGCTAAATATATTTACCCTCAGTTTCAATTGTCATGTAGTGCCAGCTGATAAATTTACCGTTCAAGCGAAAGCACTCTGCTGAACTGCTGCTCGAAGAGCTCTGAATAGAGACCGCCGCGCTTGAGAAGTTCGTCATGGCTGCCGATATCGACCAGCCGCCCTTCGCTCAGGACTACTATCTTATCGGAACTGAGAATGGTCGAAAGCCTGTGTGCGATTATAAGCGATGTGCGGTTTTTTATCAGCTTTTCGAGCGCGGTCTGAATCAGGAACTCTGAGGTTGCGTCGAGGCTGCTTGTTGCCTCGTCCAGTATCAGCATGGACGGGTTTTTGAGGAGTGCCCTTGCGATGGAAACGCGCTGTTTCTCGCCGCCCGAGAGGCGGAACCCCCGCTCGCCCACGACGGTATCGTACCCCTCGGGGAGGGCCGCGATAAAGTCGTGGATATTGGCGACTCGGCACGCTTCCGTTATTTCACCTTCATTTGCGTCCGGTTTGGCGTAGAGCAGGTTTTCCCGCAGGCTGGCGTGGAAGAGAAAAGTTTCCTGCGTTACCATTCCGATATGCCGCCTGAGGTTCTCCTGCGCGAGGTGGCGGATATCGTGTTCGTCGATGAGGATTCGCCCGTCATCGGGATCATATAAACGGGGAAGAAGGTAGGTAATCGTGGTTTTTCCCGCGCCGCTGGGGCCGACAAGCGCGACCTGCTCGCCCGGCTTGATCTCGAAGCTTATATTCCGGAGTGCAAACGGTTCTGAGTCACCGTTGCCCTGCCCGTTCCGCCTGTCCCTGTTTTCCTCGCCGCTAACAACCGGTCGCGCCGGATAAGCGAACCCGACATTCTCGAAAACGATATGACCGCGGGCGTTTTCCATTTCTTTCGCTTCAGGCTGGTCCTGAATCTCCGGCTCCATGTCGAGGTATTCGAAGATGCGCTGGAAGACCGCGACCGAGGCCTGGATATCGACGTAGACCGAGACGAGCTGCATCAGGGGCCGGTAAAGAAGCGTAAGAAGCGCAATGAACGCGACCAGCAGCCCGAGAGTAAGCTCCTTCTGAATGACCTGGTAACCGCCGTACCAGAAAATAAGCGCGGGGCCGATCGCGCTGAAGACGCTGAGTATCATGAAAAGCCAGCGCCCGACGGTCGCCTGTTTCACGTTCAGGTCGCGGATGTCCGCGCTCTTCTCGGAAAACTCGCCTGCGTCCGCTTCCTTCTGACCGAAAATACTCGCCAGCAGCGCGCCGCCGACGTGCAGCCGCTCGTTCATGAATGCCAGAAGCGACGCCTGCCGTTCCTGGGTCTCCAGCGACAGGCGCCGTCTGATCCTGCCGACGATTTTCGCGGGAATGTAGAACGCCGGCACGACCACGATTGCCATCAGCGCCAGCTTCCAGTTCATCGAAAACAGCGCGATGGAAGTAGCGGCAAGGGTCGCAAGGTTGCTCGCTATAGTGATGATAGTAGTTGTTGCCACGCCCTGGACGGCGTTGACGTCGTTGTTGATCCGTGAAACGATCTGCCCTGACCGGGTCGCCGTATAAAAGAAAAGCGACATGCGCTGGAGGTGCCGGTAAAGCTCGGTCCTCAGGTCGAACATTATGCTCTGGCCGGCCCGGGCCGTGAGCGTGTGCTGGAGCACCCCCATGAATCCCGAGATAACCGCAAGGGCAACCATCGCCCCGGCAAGAAGAGCCAGCAGATTCATGTCGCCGCCCGGGATCGCTTTGTCGAGAATCATGGCGACGCAGAAAGGCGGAAGAACGTTGAGCCCGGCGGCCAGGGCGATGCAGAACAGGATGACGGTGAACTGCGACCAGTAAGGCGTGAAGTAACGGACTATCCGTTTGAGAATTGGGAGTCTTATCTTCGGCGCCTCCCCCTCGATTCCGGGTTTCGTGAAATGCCTTCGAAGGCCGTAGGTTCGTGTCACGCCTCCGGCCGTACTCATCGGTCCTTTCCAGCGGCTCATTTTTTCATCTCCCTGCGGCGTTTGCGCAGCTCGCGGCGCAGTTTGCTCAGCAATCGGATAAGTGTTTCCTTTTCCTTCGCGCTCAGGCTGTCGGTCAGTTCAGAATGCAGTTCGGCGTGGTGCGGGATCGCCCGGTCGAGGAGCTTTTTGCCTTTTGCGCTGAGCTTCACCGTTATCGCGCGGCGGTCATGATCCTGAAGAACACGCTCGGCAAAACCCTGACGCTCCAGACGGTCGATAAGCCCGGTGACGTTCGATTTGGTCACGACCAGCTTTTTTCCGATCTCGCCCATCATCAGGCCCTCGCCCCCGGCCGACCCGAGTAAAAGGAGAGTGTTGAGCTGGGCGGCCGTCAGGCGGTGGCGGCGCAGGTCTTTGCCGATGAAGGGGCTCAAGTAGCTGTGAGTTTTCAGGATGTTATAAACCAATACGGTGTCAAGGTTTGAGCCCATTGCAGACTGGACGTAATCCAGGTCGTTATCCGCGGAAGCATCCATGGCACATTCCTTTAATTAGTTCATATATGTACTATCAATATGTGTAGTATAATTTATTGTTCTGTGATTGTCAATTGCCGGATAAAAAAAAACAGCTTTCCGCATTTTCCAGCGGAAAGCTGTTTTTTGATTCGTGTTATTTTATGTGGTAGCCGGGATAATGCATGCAAGCTCGTCGTCGGTTAGGCCAATGACGGGAGGAAGCACGCCGCATTTCAGGTTTCCGTTCCGGTTTCGAATCCGGTCGAAAATCCTTATTCCGGTACTTTACTTTTTCCTGTTGCCCGGTTTTCCGCCAGTTCTTTCGCGGTTTTTCCGCCGCGGGTGCGGAGGATTCCGGCGAGTGCGTCGAGCTTCTTGAGCCGCGCGATATCGAGAGCTGTTCTTCCGCCTGAATTGATGATGTTGGCGTCAGCGCCGTTTTCCAGCAGGAATTCCGCCGTTTCAGGGTGATTATTCGATACCGCGAGCTGGAGAGGGGTAACGTTGTCCCTGGTTTTTGAATCCACTTTCGCACCTTTCAAAACCAGGAGCTTTGCTGTGGGAAGGTGACCATGTGCTGCAATCCGATGCAACGGCGTTCTACCATACTTATTGGCCGCCGTAACGTCGGCGCCCTTCCCTGCAAGAAGCTCAACGAGGGAATAGCGCATCTGACTTGCGGCAAAGTTAAGCGGGGAGAGTCCGTCTCTATCTTTAAGGTTTATATCCATACCCTCTTTAAGGAGCAATTCAGTTATTTCATTAAATCCGTTCTGTGCTGCATGGTGCAGCAGAGTTCGACCAGACCAGCCTTTTGCACTTATGTCTCCGCCTTTTGAAATAAGTTTCTTAAGTATTTCAAGGTTGCCACTAAGCGCGGCGCAGTGGAGCGGTGTAGCACCCAGGCTGGATCCGGTATTGGGATCGGCTCCGCGTTCGAGCATGAATTCCACAATCGAAGCGTTCTTGCTCCACACGGCGGCGAAGAGCGGCGTGAATCCGTCCCTGTTTTTCTCGTTGACCGAAATGCCTTTCTCCAGGAAATATTTAACAACTTCCAGGTTCCCTTTTCTGGTAGCAGCATTAACAGGCGTTTCACCGTATTTTGCCTCTGCCCTCATATCCGCGCCTCTGGAAATCAGTAATTCTGTCAAGTCGGAGTCTCCTGTTTCCGCTGCGATATGCAATGGGGTATTTCCCTTTTCATTTTTGGCGTTTATATCCGCCCCTGCATCCAGAAGAGGTGATACGGCCTCATAATTTCTTCTCTCCACCGCCAGGTGAAGAGAGGTTGCACCCCATATTGTTTTTGCATTAACATTTGCACTGTTCTCCAACAGGATTTTTATAATCTCTGCATGGCCATGTATTGCAGCTTTATGAAGAGGAGTGAGATCGTTGTAGGCTTTCGAATTCACATCCGCTCCCTTTTTAATAAGCAGCTTTACCATTTCCGATTTGTTTCCCTTTATGGCGAGGTGTATTGGTGCGAATTTAAGTTTGTTTTTTACGTTCATATCCGCCCCGCGGTCAATAAGAGTTCTGACAAGTTCGACGTTACCTGTTCCTGCAGCGATTAAAAGGGCGGTACAATTACCCTTGTCCTTTGCATCGACTTCCACACCCGCTCCGATCAGAGCGGGCCCCGGATTCTCACGGCCGCGGGCCGCATAATGCAGCGGAGTCGAGCCGTCTTTGCTTACAACACTTGCATTAGCGCCGTGGGAAAGGAGAAGCGATACGATTTTCGCCTTGTTTTTCGCGGCGCGGTGGAGAGGGGTAATTCCGTTATTGTCGCAAACGTTTACTTCTGCACCGGTGTTCAGGAGTATAAGGGTGGTTTCGTATTGAAAATTACAGCCGGACTCCACAGCCCCGAAGAGAGGCGTTGAGCCGTCATTCGCCCTTGCGTTAACGTCTGTGCCGTTTTCTATCAGGAATGAGACGAACTTGTATTCGTTATATCCTGCAGCCGTGTAAAGTGGCGTTTCCCCCTGCTCGTCAACAGAGCTGATATTTGCACCGTATTCCAGAAGCAGCTTGCCGGCTTCCACGTCCCCGGTGTAAGCGGCCCAATGGAAAGCTGTCCATCGGTGATGGGAGAGTATTGTCATATCCGCGCCGAGTTCAAGAAGTGTTTTTACCGTTTCAATCCTGTTCTTTTTGAAACCGTCAAAAGCGCCATGCCAGCCGGAATACTTCCTGTTTATCGCGGCGTACAATGTGGTGCCGGGCCAGCCCTTCTGCCTGGAATCGAGGTCCGCGCCATACCTGTGGAGCATTCTTATAGAGGAGATTGAGCCGAAGCGCGCCGCAATAAACACGGGCGTATTTCCTTTGCGGTCCCTCGCTTCAACATCGGCGCCTTTTGCGATAAAGAGTTCGATTGCGTACGGGCAGTTTCCCTTCGCGGCGACGTGCAGCGGCGTTTCCTCACCCTTTCCCGGCGGGGTTTCCGCGGCCTTTTCCCAGTATTTCATAACCAGTTCAAGGTCCCTTTCCGGCAGGTGGAGGTTTTTTCTCACCCAGTCCTTTCCCCTGGTGCCCAGCCTGAAAAGGCGATCAATTCCATGCGCCTGTTTGCCCGGGTCCTCCGCGGAAAGATAACTGCCGTAATACCTTACCTTAACAGGCCCTTCGCCGTAGAAGTAGGCCATCAGTGAAAGGAACAGGAGGATAACGCATATCCCTGAAATAAGGGGCAGCCTTTTTTCCGACATTTACTTCCCTCCGGTTGTCCGCTTTGTTTTTAGACGACCGGGAGGAAAAATATTCAAGGAAATCCGGCATTGTTTCAACGTGGGAAATACAGATGCACTTATCAGCCCGGCGCGGGCAATGATGACGAAATCGAAACGGTATTTTATGGATAATCCGGCAAACATGGTTAACATGGAAAGATGTCTGTCTGTTTTTCGGGTTTTTCCGGAGGGCCTCATGGCAACCAGAATATACCTGGCGTTTGTGTTGATCCTGTCCGCATCCGTTGCCGGCTGCTTTTTTCCAGAAACAGGCGGTCAGAATAATCCTGTTACCGGTGAAAAGCCGGCCGCTGCCGCCGAGGTTTCGGACACGGACTTGCTCTGGTCGGACATGATACGGGACAGAATCCTGAACATGGTGGCGGGGAGCGGCAGGCAGGTCAAATCGCCGAAGTGGGTGAAACGCGCCCGGGCCGGGCTTATGGATCAGCCTTTCTTCATGGGGACGGGCTACCTTGCAATCGGGCACATGCCGCTCGTTTTGACGGGCCTGCTTGACCCGCTGCTCCTGCCTGATATCGCGCTTCGGACCGACGGCCGGGCAAGGCAGGCCGGCGGGTCGCTCTACGGGATGTTCTGCCTTGCGGACGAAATGGCAAACCAGGCAGAAGGCGGACAGCCAAACGTCTCCGAGTTGCTTAAAGCCATCAGGTCGGACAAAGATATCCCCGCTGATGTACTGGAGTTTCTTTCCGAGTTTGAAAACCCAGGTATGCCGGGCAATCTTAAGGGCGCTTTCATCGTTCTTGTCCGCGCGACCGCAATCGCATCAGTAAGGATTGATAAGGCATTCGCAGGGCTTTCGGATGAGGAAAGGAAGACTCTTTCCCTGTTGATGCCGCAGTATTTTCTGCCCATAAGAAACGGGGAGCCGACGTTCCGCTGCTACACGGTTAGTGAAATGAAGGAGTGCGTCGAAGTCTGGCGGCTGGCGCGGAAGATTGATTTCTCCCACTTTATTTTCGCCGCGCAGGTCCTGGCCGCGGGCGCGGACGAATCCCTGCGAATCCTGAAAAAGGCTGATATTAATATCAGCCCGAAGGCACAATTTATTGTCGACAGAAAAACGTCAATCGGCCGGATCGTAATCGGCAACCGGGGCGATACCGAGTACAAAAAAGACTGCGCCGTAACACTGGACATCGGAGGGAACGACAGGTATCTGAACAATGCGGGCGGCAGCGTGCCGGGGAGCATAAACGCCGCTGTAGTGATTGATATCTCCGGCAACGACCGGTACGAAGGCGGCGACGCCTGCCAGGGCGCGGGTTACTGCGGCGTCGGCATCCTCGCGGACCTGTCGGGCGACGACGTCTACAAGGCAAATAACCATGCGCAGGGGGCAGGCCTGCTCGGGTTCGGCCTTCTGATGGACGAGGCCGGGAATGACTCGTACTCGGGCAACCTCGGGCTTCAGGGATACGCGCTCTACGGGTACGGCGTTCTGAACGACCGCTCGGGCAACGACGAGTACCGCGTGGCGACGTTCGGACAGGGGTTTGCGTCGACCTGCGGCGTAGCGTCGCTTATCGAAGAAGGAGGAGACGACAGGTACTCGGCCGGCGGGAAATACGGGTTCTATACCGACGTCGATTCCGGCGGCGTGTGCGGCGCGGCCACCGGAATGCGCGTGTATCCTTATGATAAAGGATACACCGTTTACGGAGGAATCGGATTCCTCTCCGAGCAGGCCGGGAACGATTTCTACAACTGCGGAACGTTTGCCTGGGGGGGAAGTTATTTGCTGGCCCTCGGAATGGCGGTGGAAAGCGGAGGCAACGACACCTACACCGGCGCCGATTACGTCGGGGGCTCCGGCTGCCATCTCGGAGCAGCGGTTTTCATCGACCGGGAAGGTAACGACACATATAAAATAAAAGACCACTCGCTGGGCGCGACCCTGGACCTTTCCTCCGGCATCATGCTGGAACTGGGGGGCGACGACACATACGCAGGCGTGGGATGCATAGGCCATGCCGTCAAACCGCTCGGAGTCGCGGTCTTCGCCGACGTTTCGGGAAATGATTCCTACCTGTCGGAGCGTAATACGCTCGGCTACGCCCGCCCGCCTTACGGGCCGCACATCCCTTCCAGTTCGTTCTTTTTCGACTTTCAGGGCACGGATAAGTACAAAACCGGATTTGCCGCTGACAATACCGAATGGAAACAGTACCGGTACGGGGAAGCTATTGATACTGAAATCGGACCTCCGGAGAACCAGCAGAAGCCGCGGAAAGTATTCGAGACTGCCGTCGCCGGCCGTAAAGGGATTAATTCGTATTCCACCCTCGAGCGCATTACAGGCATCGGCGAGCTGACAGATCTGCTCGAAAACGACGGCGAAAAGGCAATCGAGGCCCTCAAAAAGATCTGCGGCTCCAGCCATGCCTTTTCGAAACTGTCTTTGAAGGATTTCGTGACCACGGTATTCGTTGAAAAGATTTCCCCCGAAAACGAGATAAAAGTCATCCGGACGCTTCTGGAAACCGGGGATGAGGTCTGCAACCTTATCGCGCTGTGGGCGATAAGGCTGTTTGAAATTCCGCTCGAGAACATCGGCCCCCTGCTCGTGGGGAAGCTGAAGAGCAGCCCTTCCGACGACGTCAGAAGCTACGCTGCTTACTGCCTTGGGAAAGGCAAGGCGGCGGAAGCGCTCGGCGAGCTCGTAAGAAACCTTTCGCAGTCGCCGCACGCTGGAATCCGCAGGAATATCGCCAGGGCCCTCGTTGATCTGCCGGGAAAGGCGACCGTGGAAGCGTTGTCAAAAGCCGTCCTGAACGATCCCGATGAAGCGGTAAGAAGTTTCGCGGCCGAGTCGCTGGGTAAAATCGGAGACGAAGGTTCTATCGGCGTTTTCAAAAAGGCGCTTGAAGACAAAATGCCTTTCGTCCGACTTGCAGCCGCAAGAGCGCTTGTGTTGAAATACAGGGACCCCGCGGGGATCGACGGTCTTATCGAACTCGCCGGCTGGAAGAACGGGACAATGGTGAAATCGAGAATAACGCCCATCCTCGAGGTCATGAAAGGCGGTAAATGCAAAACAAAAGAAGAATGGGCGAAGTGGTGGAAAGACAACAGGGAGTCGATAGATTTCAACGCCCGGGCCGAGGCTTGTGAACTTAAAGACCGGATTCTGGAATTTCGCCGGAGATGGAAGCATGAGGAAGCGCTGCCGACTCTCAGGGAAGGCCTGGAAAACGAGCATCTAAAAGCATATTGCGAGGACCAGCTCTTCAAAGTGCTGATAATGCTTGCGCAGAAATCGATTTCCTCGGGCAAAGACCTCGAAAAAGCGCTTTCGTATTCCGGCGAGGCCGTAAAACTGAAAAAAGATTTTACGGGCATGGATACGCACGCGACCCTGCTGTACGTAAACGGACGGGAGGAAGAAGCGGTTTCCCTGCTGAAGGAGGCGATCGAGGCCGCGCCCGCCGAAAAGAAAGAGCCTCTTCTGAAAAAGCTCGAGCAGATGGTTGAAAAGCGGTTCAAGCTTTGAAGTGCTGAAGTGTTGAAGTGTTGAAGTGTTGAAGTGTTGAAGTGTTGAAGTGTTGAAGTGCTGAAGTGTTGAAGTTAAGAAGGAATAAATTAATAATATATTTAGCGGCGCAGCTTGCTGCGCGTTAATAAATAAGGAAACAAGGAAACAAGGGAACAAGTAAAAGAAAAGAGACGAGTTGCCGCGATTTGAGTGCCTGGGAGATTAAAACTCGGCGGCGAGTGCGGCTGCAATCGCCAGAAACGCTCCGATGGCGCAAATAAGCAGAAGAATGACGTAGCTGGCCAAAGTAGACAGCTTATCGCATACGGAATGCCAGAGCGGAGTCTCGAAATAATCTTTCCGGCCTTGATAGTCGTCGGATGGGCCCATGTTGCTGAACTATACAACATGCGAAGGAGAAAGGCAACAAGGATATCAAAAAAGAACGCATATGCGCAAAACCGGGAACACGCGCCGGTTTTCCCTGCAGAAAACACCATGCATGTCACCGGTTATATCCGTGGGCGATACCGGGCTCGAACCAGTGACCCCCAGCTTGGGAAGCGGCAGCTCTTAGGTAATTAACTAATTATGATTGAAGGAGTTATGCACTTTGAGATTTCCTTCTTATCGAAAACTTACGAGTGCAGAAAGTTCCATTTGTCATAATTTCTTAGATGTATTTAAAGAACAATGTTTAGAAGTAAGCTGTATTAGAGAATCAACTGCTTACGGAAACACATCTGCGCGGAAACGATATATCACCGATGGCTTGGAACTTTTTAGCTTGAATCCGGTTATGATAGAGAGTAACTTGCTTAAAAGTCTGCGAGGTGACTTTGCCAAAGGTTGTCGCAAGTCGTTATAAAGTTGAAAAGCTTCTCGGCGAGGGAGCAGCGGGGAAGGTTTATCTTGTAAAGGATAAACTTGAAGACGATAAAAAGTTTGCACTGAAACTGCTCGAAGCTTCAGGAACACGGCATCTCGAATTGATGAAGCACGAGTTTTCGATACTTACCAAGATAAAACATCCCAATATTGCACGAGTTTTTGATTTCGGCCTGGACGAGAAATCCGGGTTCTGGTTTTACACTACCGAATACATCGAGGGCGAAGATATTATAAAGGCATGTAAGAGCCTGGGTTCTTCAGACAGGTCCCGTATGTTCGCTCAGACTTTCCGCGCACTCCAGCACATCCATTCACGTGGCATAATCCACTACGATGTGAAGCCGAGTAATATCATTATTAATAAAGAAGGCAACGCAAAGCTGATCGACTTCGGTCTTGCAACCACGGAGACACCCGCATCGGGCGCTATGCGTGGGACGATCGGCTATGCGGCTCCGGAAGTCGTTCGCGGCGAGCTTGGTGATCCGCGGTCCGATCTTTATTCACTGGGCGTTGTCTATTATGAAGTTCTCGCGGGCAAACGTCCGTTTGAAGATGACTCGGTGCTTGAAGTGCTTCAGATGCAGGCGACAACTGAGCCTGAACCGTTGAGGAAGTCTGAGAAAGAAGTGCCGGTAGAACTGGAACAAATTGTCCTGCGCCTGCTGGAACGCAGACCCGACCTGCGATACTACACCGCCAACGAAGTCAACAGGGCGCTTTCTCTGGCGATGAATATCTCCCTTGAAGAAGAGACGACTGAGACCGCGATGGCGTACCTGTTGAGCGGCGGGTTTGTCGGGCGCGACGAGGAGCTCAAGCGTTTCCAATCGCTCATTGATACACTGAAGGATGATTTCAAAGAATCGCCCATATGGTTTGTCACGGGCGAAACAGGTATCGGCAAGAGCCGCTTTCTTCGAGAAATTGGTTACTATGCGCAGTTGAACGGGGTTATGCTGATCCGGAACAGGTGTGCACCATCCCATGGTCAGCAGTCCGGGCCTTTTTCCGATGCCGTCCGTAACATTGCCGCTGCGCTTCCAAAAGACGTATTGGAAAAATATACTGCGACCGTCGAAACTCTGAGAGTCAAAACACGGGATACAGAAGCCGACTCACGCGGCAGAATTATTCACGAAACGGTGCTCCTGTTTATTGAGGCCGCAAGAGAGCATCCGATACTGATTTCGATTGACGATGCTGAGCAAGCGGACGAAGACACTCTGGCGCTTCTCGAGCACCTTGCCCAGTTGCTCTGGTTGAAGCAGCAGGAGGATAAGCCCGTTGCCCTGCTTATAATGTGTGGGTGTAACACGGAAGTGGAATCGGCAAAGACAGCGATTGGCCTCATTGATCGTCTGGCAGAACGCGGGCTTGCCGGGCGGATTCCTCTTTCACCGCTTTCAGGAAAAGCATCAACGAAATTGCTTTCTGCCATGTTGGGCGGGGTGGAACTGCCTGAAGATATAGCTCAAACAGTACTCGGCGCGGCCGGAGGCAACCCCCTTATTATTGAACATACCCTCCAGCAACTCTTTGAGTCGAAGCATCTGTTCTATGAAATGGGCAAATGGCGGGCAACGACCGCGTTGGCTGAACTTCAACTCCCGCGCGCCGGCGGAGAAGCGCTCAGGCAAAGAATAGGGAGCTTATCTGACAATGAACGCGCCATCGTTGAGGCCCTCGCATGTATATCGCGCCCCGCCGATTTTGGACTGCTGAGCGATGCGGCCGGAATTCAAGCCGCTGTGTGTGCAGGGGCGATTGAGCAACTGGTGTCCTGCCGTTTACTGGTTTCTGATGAAGAAGGTAACTATGCTTTCGTCAGTGGAAGTATGAATGACGTCGCCATAAGAGAAATCAATCCCGAACGTCGCCTGGTTATACACAGGCAAATCTTTTCGCACCTGGAAAAAGAAAACGGCGACGCAGTAGAATGCGCGCTACAGGCGGAAATGGCTGAACTTGAACGGGATAAGCTCCTGCCGTTGCTCTGGGAAGCGGCTAAGCGAATCGGACCGAGTTCGTCAATTTCAACCACCATACATCTGTATGAGACTCTGCGCAGGCACCAGGCCCCTCATTCGGAAGAATGGTATAAAGTACAGCGAGGACTGGCGGCAATATACCTTCGGACCGGGGAACTTCAGAAAGTGTTTGACTGCGTCAAGGCCGCTGACCACGAATCGCTGTGGCAATACCCTCAATTTGCGATTGATATTATGTCATACGCTGTTTCGGCTCACTTGAAGACCGGCACGGTAGGCGAGGCGGAGCGGCTCGTGGAAAAGCTGGAGGAAAACTTTTCCCGCCGGACCGGAGTATCCGCACATTTACGCGCGGGGGTGAGTGTTGAACTTGGACGGATAGTGCGACACAAGGGCGAGCTGCAAAAGACGCGCGAGCTCTGGGTTGAAGCGCGCCGCATTTACGCATCTCGCAGGGATACCGAACGAGTTAACCATCTTGATTACCTTATTGTCACTCTTGATTTCCAAAGCGGAAAACATACGGATGCCGGCAAGCGCACCCGCCTTATGCTGAAACGCAAATCCGCCGAGCGGCTCTATGCCAGCCTGCACAACGTGCTCGGGATCGTCTACGCCAAGGCCGGGAAACATGGAAAAGCTGTCGATCATCTCCGCCTTGCGGCGCGGGAATGCAAAAAAGCCGGCCGTTTGCTGGACGCCGGTATAATACAGGCCAACATCGGCAGCGCTTTAGGAGATCGGGGAGAATACGGCAAGGCTCTCGATGCATTCACCGAAGCGAAACGCCTGTTTCAGGTTGCCGGAGACGAAATTAGCTGCGGTATCACACTTTCAAATTTGGGTGACGCCCATTTCTTGTTGGGGCGGACCAGAGAAGCGTTGTCATCTGTTGAACAAGCGCTTGAAGTGGCAGAGAAGACTTCAAGCGCGTTTGTTGAAATAACGGCTACCCTTTCGCGCGCGGCGATATATGGCGTTCTCGGCAAAACCCGGGCTGCTCTTGCCGATGCCGACAAGACGCTTCAACTGGCAAGGGACGCAAACACCGGGGACCTGGAAGCCGCCGCCCTTTGCCAGAGAGCAATTCTACTGGCTTTCCTATGCGGCGATTTCGATGCGGCGGAAAATGACCTGGCCAAAGCCCGTGAGCTTGCGAAACCTGATAATCCGGCAAGACTGGGTAAAGTGCTTATCCAGTTGGCCAGAATCTCGAAGCTGAAAGGCAAAACCGACGAAGCCCTGAGCCTCATGCAGCAGGTGCAGGAATTGGACGTCGGCGGCTCCGTACTATGGACCGTTGATCTGATTGAGGTGGAAATGCTGGCCGGCGTTGATAAAGTTGCGTCAGTGCAGAAAATTTTTAAGAAGCTCGACGGCGAGAGTTTAAACTTCTTTGACCGTATACAAGTTAAAATCCTTCAGGCAAGGTACGGAATGAAAACAGGCGACGCGCCGAAAGCCCTTCAGGACGCTACCGATGCCCTGAAAAGCGCGCGCCAGGCGGAGGACGTGGTCCTCACGTTTGAAACCTCCCTGATTTCGGCGCTGTGCGCCGCGGCGACGAAGAACAACGAGCTTTCGCTCCGGTATCTCACCGATGCAAAAGAAGCGTTTGACAGGATTGCCTCGGAACTGCCTGAAGAATATGACAGGGAGAGCCTGCGTTCATCCCCCTTCCACCGCGCCCTGGATGAGACTGACGCGTACCTGAAAGGACAGGAATCGAAACGCCGGAAACCCGCCCCCTCTGAAGAGAATCATCGCCTGGAGCGGGAGATGCCCGAAATCTCAGGCATGGACGAGCGCCTCCTTGAGCGTGAAGGACTGGCGCTACTCAACATGATAGCACGCCTCTCCGCCGCTGAGCTTGACGTGCAGAAGATTCTCAACCTTGCCCTTGGAATGGCGCTTGACCTCACGCAGGCTGAGCGAGGTTTCATCATTCTTGTCGACGAAGACGGCAAGCTGAAACATCTTGCGGCTCGCAACATCCGGGACGAAGAGATCACTTCGCCCGAATACCAGACCAGCCACACCATGGTCATAGAAGTGATACGCACGGGCCAGTCGAAGCTTGTTTCTGACATCGCTCTAAACGAATCCTTGCGTAATGCACAAAGCGTCGTGGACCTTGGATTGCACTCGGTATTCTGCGTTCCGATTATAAGTGACAAGCGCACGATCGGAGTGGTTTATCTCGACTCGACGTCGCTTGCACGCACGTTCACCGAAACCGACGTTGCTCTCATAGGTGCATTCGCCGAGCGAATAGCGCCCATAATCATGCACGCTATCAGTGAAGAGCAGCTCCACTTCAGGCTGCGCTCCCTGGAAAAAGAAGTTCGGACCCGCTACGCTTACTCGAACATCATCGGGCGCTCGAAACCGATGAAGGAAGTTTTCCGCATTCTGGATTCGGTCACGGATAACAACCTGACCGTCCTTGTTTACGGCGAAACCGGGACGGGAAAAGAACTGGTGGCGAAGGCGCTCCATTACAACGGCAACCGCAAAGACGCCCCGTTTGTCTCAATAAACTGCGCCGCCATAACCGAGTCGCTGCTCGAGAGCGAGCTTTTCGGGCATGTCAAGGGCGCCTTTACGGGCGCGGTTTCCGACAAGGCGGGCCTCATCGAATCCGCCGGCGGCGGCACGCTGTTTCTGGATGAAGTGGGCTCGATGCCGCCTGCGATGCAGGCGAAGTTATTGCGCGTAATCGAGGAGCGCGAAGTTCGAAAAATCGGCGCGCCGATATCCACGCCGGTCGATATTCGGCTCGTATGTTCCACCAATATCCCCCTTGAGCAGCTTGTCGAAAAGGGCCTTTTCCGCGAGGACCTTTTCTACAGGATCAATGTAGTCCGGATCGCACTGCCACCGCTCCGCGAACGGAGAGAAGATATTCCCATTCTTGTCCGGCACTTCCTGAAGGAATTTGCGAACGATATGAAAACCGAAGAGAAACCGATTGACGGCGATGCGCTTGGCATGTTGCATGCCCGTGACTTCCCCGGAAATGTTCGCCAGCTGCGCAACATCCTGCAACAGGCCTTTATAGCATCGGGAAAACGAATAACGAATACGGACATAGAGAACACGTTGAGCAGCCTCGAGCTGGATCAAGTACCTCAAGAAGGAGCGCTTGCGCGGGAATTATCCCTGGATGAATATGCAAAAGAATTCATCCTTTTGCACGAACACCGCTACAGTGAAGCTGAACTTGCCAAAAAACTCGGAATAGGCCGTAAGACTCTTTGGCTGAGAAGAAAAGAATGGAACATACCCAGGTCAAAATAACGTTTCAATAATACACCTTGAGCCCAAATATGTTTCAATACGAAACGTAGCCTTCCTGCCATTTCCAGGCCTCGCTATGTCTTTCTCACCATAACGCATTGCAAGTAAAGCAGTTGTGCCATTCCCTCCCCTGAGCGAGTCTATGGGTACGCTATTTGATATATATCAATGTAGTTGAAATTGAAAAACCAGGGACATTCAAGGCAAAAATGCAAATCTCCATTTCAAAATACAGTACGGGCAATGGGAGGAAATAATGAGAACGTCATTTTCAATCGCCTTTGCGGACGGCGGCCAGTTGCAGATGCGGATTGCAGGAAAGCTCACCGGTCACGCGGCCAGGGAAGGGCTGGCGCTTCTGAAGACTGTCGCCGAGCAGGGAGGGAAAGATATCCTGCTTGACCTCCGCGAAACCACTTCCCTCGATTCGCTCGGTATCGGGATTTTCGACTGGATTCGCAGCCGGAACGGCAACCTCAACGTTAACATCCTTCCGCCGGTTCTGGGAATGAGCGAAGAGGAACTCGATCTCATCGCACAGGCGGGAAATAGAAGCTGACGGGAATATCTGGAGGAAGGAAAAATGTCGGATAAGCGCTCATTCAAATGCGGGAAAAAGGGCCTGATTTTTCTGACTGCCGCGCTGCTGACTCTGGCTTTTTTCGCAGGTTGCTCTGAAAACCATAAGTCATCCCGCGCCGCTTCTCCATCGACTGGCGGAACAGGAACCGGAACGGGAACGGGAACCGGCACAGGCTCGGGGACAGGAACCGGCGTTGAAAATGAGTACGTATACGTCTGGGTCATCACGGGCGGCAGCGCTTCAACCGCCGAGCTTGAAGCGATAAAATCCAACATCCAGAAACTTTCGGACGGGCTCTATAAAATCGCCCACGGCCAGCAGTATATAAAACGCGTCACCCTTAAAAACAACGGCTCCAGAGGCGAATGCCATGTCGCGACTCCGGTTGAATACGTTTCATCGGGCATGCTTGGAGGCATATATGCAAAGACCTCCATGGGCGGCGCGGACGGCTATTACATCACGTGCGGCGGGCTTGTGGATAGTTTTACTTTCGCGCACGAGCACGGCCACAAGGAACTGGCTCTTGCCGGCGGCGTCCGCGGGGAAGAGTACGGCGGTGGTGCCGGCTGCCCCTGCGTCATGAGCATCGGTTCCGCGGGCGGAAAGATGCAATACTGCGACGATGCGAACCACAACACCTCGGCGTTCAGTTTTCCTTCCTGCTGGAGCGCTCTTCGGTCCTCGACTTCGATGACGCATACGGACGGTGATTACCCCGCAACCGGCGCCGGACCTGCGATTGAGGCAGTAATAGAACCGTAACCCTGTATTCAATCCAGAGACACAAAAAGGAGAGAGAATTATGAAACAAAAAAAACCAATTCTGCCTGCGAAATTCGGACTTCTGATTCTCCTTCTTGCCGTGGCGATATCGCTGCCGCTTGCCGGCTGCTCCAAGAAACACAAGTCTTCCCGCAACGCGGTCGTACCCACCGGCACTCCAGGCAACGGTGGCGGAACCAGCACCGGAACCGGCGGCGGAGGCTCAAACGGCGGCGGAAACCCCGGAGATGCCGAGGCGCTTGATTTGACCTGGGCTGCGGCAAGGGATGAGTCACAGGCTGACCTGGAGTATATGGCTGACAGGATAAAAGCCTATGCCAACGGCTTGTGGACCGGAACAGAGGGTCAGGCGTATCTTCGCGAGCAGACGCTGAAAAATAACACTTCAGACGCCCAGGTAATAATAAAGTCGATTAAAGGCCCCAAGAGCAACCCGGTTGGATGGATGACCGGTGGGAGCGGCGGCTGGCAGATAACCCTGACCACAGGCACGCTCCCTTCGCAGGTCTTCCTGCACGAGTTCGGCCACGCCTGGGTTGGGCCTTTCCGCAGCGAAGAATACAACTGCATGGACCCGGGTTCAGGCGTCTGTGTCATGGGAGCCGCCGGAACAGGCGGCGAAGAAGGTTTATGCAAATGGTGCGACCCTGAAAACTGCGTCGCAAGCCAGCAGTGCTGGAACAAAATACAGGAGACTCACGGTTGGGCGCATCCCGGCCCCGGCGGCACAGCGCCTTCATGCAACGTGACGATTCAATAAAGATATCGGTATTACAGGCAGGAAAACACAAAAGGAGAGAGGATTATGAAGCACAAATTTCCGTTTATGCTCGCGGAATTCGGACTTCTGGTTCTTTTTCTTGCCGTGGCAATGACACTGCCACTTACCGGTTGCTCCAAAAACCATAAGTCATCTCGCGCCGCTGCTCCACCACCTGGCGGAACCGGAAACGGAACCGGAACCGGCAGCGGAACCGGAACCGGTAGTGGAACCGGAACCGGCGGCGGTGGAAACCCCGGAGAAGCCGATGCGATTGACATAGTCTGGGCTGTTAAACAGGAGGCGTCGCAGGCCAGCATAGAATGGATGGCTGGAAGGATAAAAGAGTTCAACAACTTCCTCTGGCAGGGGACGGAGGGCCAGGCGTATCTTCGCGATCAGACGCTTAAAAACGGCAGTTCAGACGGCCAGATTATAGTGGGCACTGCGGACGGTCCCGTAGGCAGCAAGCCGGGGTTGACCTGGCCCGGGGACGATTGGGAGATACAGTTATCAAGCGGCAAAGTTCCCGCACAAGTCTTCATGCACGAGTTCGGACATGCCTGGGTCGGACCTTTTCTCGTCGAGGAATACAGCTGCAGGAACAAGAGCGCAGGCATCTGCTGCCAGGGAGCGCTGGATAGAGAAGAAAGTGAAGGTCTCCTTAAGTGGTGCGACCCTGAAAACTGCGTCGCGAGCCAGCGGTGCTGGAATAAAATGCAGCAGACGCACGGATGGGTGCACCCAGGCCCGGGCGGCACAACGCCTACGTGCAACGTGACGATTCAATAACGCTTGTTTGTCCTATGCCGCTGGTTGCGGTATGCCTGCTGATAAGACGCTTCAAAGGGGAGAGTAGATAGACAGGAAACATGATGCAAGGGGAGAGAAAAATGAAAATGAACGTTGTTTTTGTCTTCGGGGCAATAATCCTGGGGCTCGCGTTTTTTTCCGTGAACTGCAGCAGCGGGGGCGGAGATACGGTTGTATACGGCCCGACAGCTACCGGCACCGGCAGCGGCAGCGGCAGCGGTGGTGGCGGTGGCGGCACCGGTGGTGGTGGCGGTGGCGGCGGCACCGGCGGTGGCACAAATACCGACACATACGATATAAAGGATTACCTGAACTTCGCAGCCGGCAACTATTGGAAATTTCAATCCAACGATGGCGATGCCTTCAGGAGTCTCTGCAACGGTTCCATGACGATTTTCGGTTACAATACATGGATGGTGTCTACGGATAACTCCTCGCACTATTTGTGGATGGACTATTATACGACCGACACGGGCGACCTCCTCTGGCTGGGATTCGGCGCATGTAACGAGCAGGGCAAGATCATTACATTCAATCCGCCGTTGCGTTTCGGCCTCGCATCAATGCAGGTCGGGCAGCAATGGACCGACAGCGGGACAGTCTATAACCCGTACGATGACTCGACATTAAACTACTCGAGCACGTTCCAGCTCATGGCGGTGGGAAGCGTAACCTTCCAGAGCGGCGACGAAATCAGCGATTCCTGCCTTGCCATTCAGGAAGACCGCAATATCGACGGTAATGATTTCACAATCATACAATACTACGCGCCAGGGGGCGGCATGATTCAGTATGAAGAGCCGAATTTCCTGCTGAAACTGACCGAATCAAATGTGGTGGGCCCATAACCATATAAGCGTTGTTGCACAACCGAAAGAAAAACCCGGCGAAGAACGGGATTTTGCCGACGGATGCGTTCATGCCCTGCTCCAGTCGAGACACAAAGGGAGAGAGGATTATGAAACACAAATTACCGTTTATACCTGCGAAATTCGGACTTCTTATTCTCTTTCTTGCCGTGACGATGATACTGCCGCTTGCCGGTTGCTCCAAGGATCATAAGTCCTCCCGCAATTCTGTTCCGTCAACCGGAACCGGAACCGGAAATGGAACCGGGACCGGCACCGGGACCGGGACCGGAACCGGAACCGGCGGCAATCCCGGAGATGCTGAAGCGCTTGACCTGACCTGGGCTGTTAAACAAAAGGCGTCGCAAGCTGACATAGAATGGATGGCGGAAAGGATAAAAGAGTTCAACAGCTTCCTCTGGCAGGGGACGGAGGGCCAGGGGTATCTTCGCAATCAGACGCTGGTAAACGGCGGCTCAGAGGGCAAGATTATAATAAGGGCGGTTGACGGCCCCTTCGGCAACCCGCCAGCATACTGCGACATCTTGAGTACAGGCTGGCAGATATACCTGTCAAGCGGCAAGCTTCCCGCACAGCTCTTCATGCATGAACTCGGACACGGCTGGGTCGGGCCTTTTCACAGCGAGGAATACAGTTGCAGGAACACGAGTGCAGGCGTCTGCTGCCAGTCGACGGCAGCAATCGGCAGCGAAGGTCTCCTTAAGTGGTGCGACCCCTCAAACTGCGTCGCGAGCCAGAAGTGCTGGAACAAAATACAGGAGACGCATGGATGGGCCCACCCCGGCCCGGGCGGCGCAACGCCCGCGTGCAACGTGACGATTCAATAATACAACTGCCTTATACCTGCAAAAAAAGCGGCTTACTTCACAGCAGCCGCTTTAAGTATTGGTACTCCAGGCGATAACGAAAGCTTATTCCACCTCCTCTTCGGGTGGGCGGAACGGCAAACTAACCTGTACCGCATATAGGATTCTTCACGGTTTATATTGTTGATATAGACTCTTCAGGTAATCGCGTAATGCCAGACATTCCGCGGGCGCCGGGGGGTTGTCTCCGAACATTATCACTCCTATCGTGCCGCTACTACCGACGGTGATACGGGTCATGTTTGACATGTCCTCGGTTCCGTAGTGTTCTTCAGAGGTAATGTTTGCGGCCGCCAGTCGGTTGGCGAGCTCTATCCTCTGGTCGTCAGAAAGAACGCCTGAAGCGTTGTCAATCGTTCCTTCCACGTGGTTGGTCACGTAATTACCGCCGGCCTGGATATCAATACCGTCCGCGGTGGTACCACGAAACCACAGGTAGGAAACGGGACAATACTGGTCCAGGTCACCCGGGTTGCCCGTTGACGTGCCTGTGCCCGTGCCGGTTCCAGTTCCGGCGCCCGTTCCCGGGACCGTGACGTCGCTCGACTTGCTGCTGCCGCAATGCGTGCAGAATACAACCGTGAATATCAGCAACATTGTAAGAAATGGTTTCATGGTGTTTCCTTCCTTATCAAGGCGAAGAATGACCCGATATCCATGTCCAGCAGTCTTCGTAGTCGTGGATGCTGAGCTGGTGCCCGCCGTTGGGCGTGCACAGCTTCGCGGGGTGTCCGGCTTGCTCGGCATAGCCGTGCTCGCTCTGGACGACGGAAAAGAACGTACTGTCGGACGTCCCGCAGGAGAAATAAACGGGGATCTTCCATGCCGCGTTCTGGAAACAGGCGCTGGGAGCGGGATTGAATCCGGACGAGAGCATGAAGATGGCGGCCCATTTCTTTTCATTATCAGAGCTTAGCGCGCGCGATCCCGAATCAATACCGCCCTGTGAAAAACCGCCGACATAGCACATCTTGATTGCGATGTTGTAAAGCCCTTTAGCATCTTCCCGTATGTTTTCAGCGTTAGCGCTCGTACCCGACGGCGCGATAAGTATGAAACCATGGCTTTCCGCAACCGGTTGCCAGAAGTGCGTCATGTCGGCAGGCTTGCCGCCCGAGCCGTGACAGGCTATGACAAGCGGAGTTGACGTGGACTCACTGTAGCTGCCCGGAACGAAGACGGAACAGCTTGCCCCACCCAGGGTCTGTGTCGAGGAGCCGGGTTGCCCGCCGGAGCCTCCGGAGCCGGTACCGCCGCTGTTGCCGGTTCCGCTGCCGGTACCGCTGCCCGTACCGCTGCCAGTGCCTGTACCATAGGCCGGGGTGCTGCTTCTACCGCTGGACCCGCTGCCGCCGCATCCGAGGACCACTACAAGAGAGATAATAACTGCAAGCGTAACGAACAGGTTATAACGGAATTTTCGAGTCGACATTTCGTTTTCTCCTTTGTGGCGCTACTCTCCTGTATACCTGTATAATCCGCCGCCGTGAACGGGTGTTCCTATCCATTTGTTATTCATGCGGTCTATGACAATGACCTCTTCCAGCAGCTCTTTGCCAAGGCTCCGGGTGCCTATGTCCTTTACCGTTACTCCGTTTTTCTTAACCTTGCCGGGAGCCGTCCATAGATTTTGCCCTTATATATTTTTATGCGTGAACCATAATGCCGGTCAGTTCGTTATGGCCATCAGAGTGGCATCCCCTGAAATCGTACAGGATGATCTGATCCTGGGTGGTTATTATCGTATTAAGTGATTTCAGTACATCCGCCATCGTCCCAATGCCATCAATCCTGGACCATTCCGGCATTTCCGCCCGACACGACTCTCTTGTAGACCAGTTCATATTCACAAGTCTCAGTTCCAGAAAAGAGAGCTTCCTGAGTAAATCCATCCCCAGGCTGTCGATTGAAAAACAGTTTTCCATATCGATTACCAATGCCTTTATTCCCCGCATCAAACAGGAATCGAACAGATCTGCAACCCTGCGGGCGAAAGAGCCGCAAAGGCTGCCTTCTATCTGTGCGACTGCCGTACATTTATTTACCATGGTAATTCTCAGCATCATTGTTTCTATCTCCTGATTTATCTTTTGATGAAATCCTGGACCCAGTGCCCGTTGACCTCGCCGATTCCTATGTGCGTGTATTCGGCCTTCAGTATGTTCATTCTATGACCGGAACTTGCCATCCATTCGCTCATGGCTTTTTCCGCGCCGGCAGTGCCCGAGCCGACTCCCCAGTCGATGTTTTCGCCGCAGGTCTGGTAGTTTGTGAAACCGAAATCGGCAAACCTTACATTAAGGAGCCTGCCAAGGCTGTCATAATGCTTCTGCATATGCTGGGGGTCGTTATCGTTCTTGTCCTGCGCGAACCATTTCGCTATCTCCGCGACGTAGGGTTCCCATTCCAGAGGCTGAACCCCTTCCTTTTGCCTCTCCGCATTTGTTAATTCCAGGCAATACAATTCAGCTTCGTTACCTGCATATCCGCCGCCACCGGTTCCACTACCCGTACCGCTTGTACCGCTTCCGGTCCCGCTTCCGGTCCCGCTTCCGGTCCCGCTTCCGGTACCGCTTCCGGTTCCGTTGCCTCCCGTACCGCCGGTGCCGGTACCGCCGGTGCCGGTACCGCCGGTGCCGGTACCGCCGGTGCCGGTACCGCCGTAGGATGGCGTGCCGCTTCTGCTGCTGGAACCGCTTTTTCCACATCCGGTAACCACCGCCAGAGAAGTAATCGATATAAGAATTATGAACAGGTGAACGATATGGTTTCGTGTCAGCATTTCATTTCCTTTCTATTGCGCGTTGGAAACGGATAAGTAAATCGAGTACTTCTTACGGTATCTTGCCGTCAAGCCAGTCAGCCATTGCGGGCAGTTCGCTTTGCGGTACTGTATGCCCATTCGAGTGAATCCGCGTAGTAACGTCCCATCCGTCTGCTTCGAGCTCGTCTGCAAATTTCTGGCATTTGGGCGCGCTCTGTTCTTTACTTCCCCACATCAGGTATGCAGGAATCTTCGTCGCAGACGGTTGTGCAAATCCCAGAGAGTACGCGGAACACACTATCCAGGCGTCAAACGGGTTCTTCGCGAATCTGAACACAATCGTACAGCTGTAATAGCCTCCGTTTGAAAAGCCGAATAATGTAATTTTGTCGAGCCGCACGTTGTAATTGCTTTTCATGTGCTCGAGCATCGCCAGCATGTTCTGCTCATCCACTGAGCCGGGATCGTTATTGTAGCCGCCGATACTTCCCGTGTCGCTTGCCGCAAGACTGCAGAGGAGGTAACCATGCTCTTTCGCGACCGAACTCCACATCAGGAGCAGGTTTTTCGGATTATCTCCAAGCCCGTGCAGAATAAATATGAGGGGGTATGGATTACCGCCGTCAACGTAGGAATCAGGCGCGTAACTGTAGCCGTTCGCGATGGAGTTTACACCCTTCGGCCCTCCGGAACCGCTTGAGCCACCTGTGCCGCTACCGGTTCCGGTACCGGTCCCGCTGCCGGTACCGGTGTTGCTGCCGGTACCGGTACTTACCGGTACATTGCCACGGCTTGATTTATGTCCGCTACCGCAGCCGGCACCCGATATATTGAGAAGAGTTAAAGAGAGAACTGCGAAAACCACCATCACGAGGCGAAGCCTGCAGTTACGTTCAAACATTGCTTATTCTCCTTTCACCGTTCATTTCAACTGGCATTACATAAAGCAAGTGTTATACCTAAGGAAAGGATATTTGACGTGCAGGTGTAACCTATTGTTCTTGATGGAGTTATGAAAGAGAAGCCCGGAGCGGCTCCTTTGAGGAAACACATAAGAGTGCCGTATTTTACGGCAACTGGCGTAATTTACGGCAGTGGCTCAGAGGCGGTATACTTCTTTAATTTCCTTCTAAGTGTGTCTCTGTCAATACCCAGAATTCTGGCTGCCTCGCTTTTATTACCATCAACAATTTGGAGAACCTTTATTATGTAATCCCGCTCCAGCTCTTCAAGAGGCATTAGGTTATCCCGCTTGAGCCTGTCCGGGGAAAATACTGTTTCGGCCTGAACCGGAAGATTTGCCAGTACCGATTCATGAGTTATTTTTGACCCTTCAACCAGATTGAGCGTTTGCATCATGTTTTCAAGTTCACGAACATTTCCGGGCCAGTCGTAATTCAACAGCAAATCAATTGCCGCAGGCTCGAGTTCTTTCTTTATTTCTTTTTCCTTCTTGTACTTTTCGAGGAAATAATCAATCAGCAATGATATGTCTTCCCGGCGCTCACGCAGGGGTGGCAGGTAAATTTCGGCGACTCTCAGGCGATAGTAGAGGTCTTCACGAAATTCTTTACTTTCTACAAGCTCCATGAGGTCGCGATTGGTTGCCGAAATAATACGGACATCGAGCTTGATCAGCTCATCGCTGCCGATTGGTCTTAGTTCTTTTTCCTGCAGAACGCGGAGCATTTTCTGCTGCATTGCCTCGGACATATTGCCGATTTCGTCCAGAAAGAGAGTCCCCCCGTTGGCAACCTCAAACAGGCCTTTCTTGTCTTTGTCCGCACCCGTGAATGCGCCTTTGACGTAACCGAAGAGTTCGCTTTCCAGCAGCGGTTCGGGTATTGCGCCGCAGTTTACGGATATGAACGGTTTCTCTTTCCTTGGGCCGTTATAATGAATAGCCTTGGCGACAAGCTCCTTGCCCGTACCGGTGTCGCCATATATATAAATGTTAAGGTCGGTTGGAGTGACCCGGTCCAGTACTTCGAAGACATCCTGCATCGGCTTACTTTTGCCCACTATGTTCTCGTACTGATATTTTGTCTGCAACTGGCCCTGTAGCTGCTCGATTATTCGCGCTTGTTTTTCATGTTCCAGCGATATCCGGAGAGGGGCAGCGATCTTTTGTGCAAAAGCTTCAACCAGTGTCCTGTCATTCTCGCCGAACTGTTTCGTCAGTGACGTGTTATCAAGGTATATAACACCGATAACGCTGGAATCCTTTTTTACAGGAACGCACATGACGGAGCGCAGATTCAACTTTATTACGCTCTGGAACTGTTGGAACTGTTTTTTCCCTGATGCGTCGTCAATGAGTTGCGAGCGTCCGGTCTTGATAACCCGCTCAACAATATTGCGGCTGAAATCAGCCGAAATAATTTCTTCGTCCTGGATATTGCGTGCGACCCGGTGGCTGAAACGGCCCTGCTCGTCAATCAGAATTATGAAGCCGCGTTCAGCCTGAGTTATATCTATCAGCGTTCCAAGTGCAATATTGAGCATCTTGTCGGGATCTAAACCGGCATTTATTATGCGGTTTACCATGCCTAAAAGCATTATGCCGTCGCGTGTCAGGGCATCGGCTTCAATTCCCGCTTCTTTCGGCCGCTTTTTTTTCGTCACGAAACTTTCCTTTTTTTTCTCTTTGCTGACCGAGGGTAAAGCCGTCTCAATCTTCGAAGGCAACTTGCCTTGTATGGTCCCCTCTATTATAGCGTTACGGATCGGGGCGGACAAGTATGCAGCCTTGAGCTGCCCATCCAGTTTCCCGGCAACTTTTTGCACGCTATTTATTGCCATTTCATTTAGTTCACGGGATTTCTTTGCCTTGCCCAATTGGCGATATACCCCGGCGAGTTCATATGATGCGTTCTGGATGAGGTCCGGCAGCCTCAGTTTTCGACCTGTCTTCAGGGAATTTTCCAAAAGAGTTTTGGCTTGTTGCAGCTTCGTTTCCACCTCATAACATTTTCCCAGGGCCAGATTCGCCCATGCCTGGAGATCCAACGCGCCAATTTTCGTGGCTTTGCCAAGCGCTTTTTCACACACTTCCCGACATTTATCGGGGGAATTTTTTACATGGTGCATGTCTGCAAGTTTAAGTAAAGTTTCCACATTGAGTCGCCGGTCCTCAGCTTCGTCTGATTTTTCAAGAGCGGCAAGCAAATGATTTTCCGCCTCTTCCAATCGACCGCGCCGCAGACAGGTGGTCCCAAGGTCAAGGCTGGCCTGGCCCTCAACGGGAACCGGCAATCCTTCTTTTGAATACTCCACAACA
Source organism: Planctomycetota bacterium (assembly GCA_004376375.1). Classification (GTDB taxonomy): domain Bacteria; phylum Planctomycetota; class E44-bin39; order E44-bin39; family E44-bin39; genus E44-bin39. The sequence continues at coordinate 24,922 of SOJX01000076.1, read as the reverse complement.
TTATTGATGCATTCGATTGCCTTGTCAAGATCCCCGATCTCCAGGTATGCCCGGCCAATGTTGGCCAGACAGTGTACAACGCCAAACGAGCTGTCTATTTCTCTTGATTCCTTCAAGCCTTCTTCAAGGCAATCCAAAGCGAGTATATAATCTCCCATTGGGATGTAAACGCACCCCAGGTTGATCATTGAGATCATTACCCGCCATTTGTCTCCCACTTTTTTCTGGATGGCCAGGCTTCTCGCAAAGTGTTTTGCCGCCTTGGCGTATCGCCCTTCGCGCTCAAATAGAATCCCCAGGTTCAAAAGCGAAGTACCAATCCTTCCTTCATCGCCGATTCTTTTGTACAGGTCCAAGGATTCCTGGTAACACCGCGTTGCTTTGGTTTGGTCGCCTATGCGGGTGTAAAGTAGCCCCAGGTTGTTCAGCGAATCAGCAATGGCGACGCTGTCACCGATTTTTTCTCTTATCTTCAAGCCTTTGCGAAGATTCACCTCCGCATCCACCATGTTTTTTTTTCTTTCATCAATATTACCAATCAGGTTGTATATATCAGCGAGAACGCGGGTGGATTTTTTCAGTTTTTCCAGGTTAGTCAGGGCTTTATTGCAGGTTTGAAGCGCTTTGTCGTATTGCCCGGTTAGAAACAGGATATCCGCGATCTTCTTATAAGTTTCCGCCTGTTGAAGTTTGCCCGGGCTTTTCAGCCTGAGCAGCGGCATGTAGGTGCTTCTTGCTTTTTCATATTGGCCGATTAGTTCAAACATCTCTCCAAGCTTCATTGAGATTTCAAACTTCTTTTTGCTTTCATCTTTATCGAGGAATAACAGCATCCGCCTGTAACAGTCTATTACAGCTTCGTTTGCATACGATTTTCTAAGCTCTTCTGCAGCCAGCGCTCCAAACTCAATGGCCTTCTTCTTCTCGGAACCGCGAAGGTAATGGTAGGCAATCTCCTCAATGTGTTCATCAATACCGGAGGCATGGGCTTTCTCAATTGAATTGCCAATCCTGTTATGCAGGAGTTTCAGTGTTTTTCGACTCATCTTTGAAAGAAGCATCTGGCCAAGGTACGGCTGGCTCAACTCGTATCCATTTCGCCGCCGTATAATCATCTGGCTTTTACGCAACCCGGCAATGTCGGTGGATATGTCCTTTGCTTCCACGACCTGGGATAAAATGCGTATTGGGACCGTGCGGTTGAGCGCAGCCAATGCATGTAAAACATTGAGCGCCTGGCGCGAATGGCGGGAAAGCCGTCTTGAAAGCGTAGAAGAGAGAGTATTTGGGAAAACGGCTTTTTCTGTTTCGACCAGCCATATCCCCTCCTGTTTGACGACCAGGCCTTCTTCCATAAGGTTTTTCATAACCTCTTCGACGAAAAGAGGGTTGCCGCCGGTCACTGAAAAAACTTTCTGGGCAAACGGAGCTTTCTGTTCTCCAAGCCGGAGCATCGAATCTATCAACGCTTCGGTTTCATCTATTGAAAAATCTCTTATTGCGATTTGCTCTGAATGCTTCTTCGTCAACTCACGCGGGAACGGTTCCTTTAAGTCGACGCAGGTAGCGCAAAGGAGCATGCCGATAGCTTTCCTGGACTCGCTGGACAAGGCGGCAGTGCGCAGCAGATACTCGAGAAACTCGCGGAAAAAACTGTCGATGGAGTCAATGTCTTCAATCAGGAGAGTGAACTTCTCGACCTCTGAAACGGCCAGAATAAATCGGGCCAGGTTGTCAAAGACGCGAATCTTGTCTTCCCGAGCATCTAATGCGGCCAGTGCCTTGGCTTTTCGGCCCCTGGCTACTTCCGGCACAAATCTTGAAAGATACGGCGCGTACTTGCTTACAACAGGATTCTCCGCCCCGAAATAGGAAACTGTCTGGCGCAGGATATCCCTGAGAAAGTTAAGGCCAGTCGCCGTTTCTCCCGTAAAGCATGGCGTACCGGATAATTGAACATGGTATTTGAACTCTCTCAGCAACCGGCTTTTACCGGTTCCTTCTTCTCCCGCAATCACAATAAAGAACTTTTCGAGGTTTCCGGCTTTCAGTTCTGCAAATCTTTCAACAAGTTTTTTCAGTTCCCGTTCCCTGCCTACGAACTTCGGCGACAGAATGTAACTCTTCCTGGTGTCGGTCGTCTCCAATTCGAAATTCTTGTTTGCGAGCTTGTTGATTGCCGCAATAACTTCATTGGCATTCTGGTAGCGCTCAGACGGTTCCTTGGCAAGCAGCTTCAGAGTAATCTGCCTCAGCGGCGAGGGTATACTTTTATTCATGTTCGAGGGGAATTCCGGTAGCTTCTCTATATGATGCCGGAGTGTCGAAATCGGGCTCTTTCCCCCGAAAGGCGTCTTTCCGGAAAGGACGTGATAAAGGGTAGCCCCCAATGAGTATAAATCCGCACGACCGTCGACCAGGTCACGCTTCGCCACTTCGGGGGCAAGATAGGCAATGGTCCCGCGAATGGGAAGGCCTGATTTTGTCTGCACCTCCGCTGCAAGGCCGAAATCGACTATTCTTGAGACCAGTTTATTCGCCCTGGTCTCCACCAGGATGTGTTGCGGCTTGATGTCATAGTGGATAATTCCATGCGAATGGATATACTCGAGGGCTCTGCATACCTGGACGAGTATCTCGTACAGCTGGTCAGGCGACAGTGTTTTCGAAGCGTTCAGCAGATCGGTTCCTTCAAGGTATTCGGATGAAAAGAAGTATTGCCCTTTTTCCGAGTCGTATCCGAAATCGTATACCTTTGCGAGATTGGGATGTGAGAGTTTTCGCAGGGAGTCGAACTCCGCTTTGAAGTGGTCTACAAATTCATCAATGTCAGGAGCGTCCGGCTTTATTGTTTTAAGGGCGACTCTTCTGTCTTTCTTCAGCTTGTCCTCGACAAGGAACACTTCGCCCATCCCGCCCTTACCCAGAGTCCTCAGCACCCGGTATCTTTTCTGGATAAGCTCAGGTTTCATTGCTTCTGTCTCTGTATGAAGCTACTGCAGTGTACCCGCAAGGTGTGGCATTTGTTGAAGGCAGTACGAATCTTTTTGCCGGGGATGTTCCCGAGTGACAACTCGGAAAAAGCCACACGTCGGAAAGTTTAACAGGAAAATATATTCAGCGTCAAGGGTTTCTTGTGGAAATCATTCTTACGGGTTGTGGATATCCCTTATAACGCAATCCCGATAATGCCGTATAAATGTTTGTTTACATCTTTTGAATGGTTTCATATACTTGCGCCATCGGCGGAACCTGGAGCCCAAAGGCCTGTTCAGTACATGGTCCCGCAGTACGATTGCAGTAGGGACATGCCCGTGAAACCTGACCCGCGAGAGTTCATCAGTCAGATCGAGCAGGAATCGGAACATCTGTTCACTGCGGGTGAATACGCACAGGCCCGGCGCATGCTCAGGCGTTTCCTGCGGCAGAAAGTAACGGAAGCCATTCGCGCTGAACTGCAGCTCCTCGTCGGTAAGTCCTACGTTGACGAGGGAAAGTGGAAAAAGGCGCTTGAGAACCTACAAACGGCAAAAAAGACGGCGGAGAAGACTCGAAATCATGAAACGCTTGCCTCCACTCTTAATTATATCGGTGATTGCTACATACTGAAAGGAAACAAATCGTCGGCGGTCAAGTTCTTTAATCAGTCGCTGAGCGTGTGCAGGAAACAGCGCTTATCCGGCAATATCCTCGCCAGAAACATTTCCGACCTGGCCCAGATAGCAGACATGCGGGGAGAGTACAAGAAGGCTATCCCGCAATGGAATAAAGCAATAAGTATCTATCAGACCCTTTCCGCAAGCAGGAACCATGCCTATGCTCTTCTGAACACGGCCATGCTCAGATCGAGACTCGGTAATGTCCGTGAAGCAATCGATGATGCAAATAATGCTCTCTCCATAATTACCGGCCTCGGACCTAAAACTGTTCGCACGGATTGCATGTGGCTCCTGGGCTCGCTCCATGCACAGATGGGCAAATACGGTGATTGCCTTGACTACATGGAGAAAGCCGCCCTGGAGGCAGGCGCTCTCGGAGGGCTTGAGCTCGCACGGGCATACATTTCCTTAACGATAGTGCTGATAGAACTCGGGGCATTCGACCGGGCCAGGCAGTATGCGGAAGAAGGGCTTACCGTCTCCCGCCGGTTGAAATGGAATCGCGGTATTGCCACCTACCAGGGACTTCTTGCACGGGTGCGGCTTTCAGAAGGAGACTTTGTTGCCGCGCTCCATTATACCCGCGAAGCCAGAAAACAGTTTGCCTCCTCCGGACATTTCCTTGTTGAAGCAAGAATTCTATTGTACGAGGCCGAAGCCGGAATAAATCTCCTGAAGCTTTCGGAGGCAAGAAATATCCTGCAAAGGGTAACCTCTATTGCAACGGGAACGGATGATGTCCTTTTGAAGAGCAATTGCGCCTTGACGGAAGTGTTATTGCTTACGGCACGCAAGAAATTTGAAGATTCTGCTGCAAAGAAGCTGAACAGGTTTCTCAAGCCGCTGAAGCGGGGGTGGTTTTGTCATTACATGAAGGCCGGATATCATCAGGCTGACTTTCTGGTAACAGGAGGGAAACTTGATCAGGCTTCGAGAATACTTGAAGACCTGTATGCCCAGATTCGCACTGCTGCCGATGCGCTGCCTGAGAAGTACCGGACTTTATACCATAACAGTCCCACGGTAAAGGGCATAGCCAAACTGGTCCTCGAGCTGGAAATGGAAAAGACTCTCCAGCTCACATCAGTCGACGATGCTATCGCCGCGTTGGAGGATGTCAGGGATAAGGCAAGATTGGAACCTGCCGAACCGACGGGGTTACCCCCTGCTTCCGGAGTAGAATCTGAGTTCGTGTTCCGCAGCAACGTTATTAATAATGTGATGGGGATGATAAAAAAGGTGGCGGGTACGGATATGCCTGTCCTCCTTACCGGTGAGACCGGCGTAGGAAAGGAAATGCTTGCCCGCCGTATCCACAAAACCAGCGGCCGCAAGGGTCGTTTCGTTCCCGTCAGTTGCATTGCCATTCCGTCCTCGCTTATGGAAAGTGAGCTGTTCGGATACGCCAGGGGCGCATTTACCGGTGCAAACGAAGACAGAGACGGACTTTTTCTTGCAGCTGACAAAGGTACGTTATTTCTTGATGAGATAGGTGAAATGCCGTTGGAGATGCAGGTAAAACTGCTCCGCGTTCTGGAGGAAAGCAGCGTCCGGCCGCTGGGAGCGACAAAACCGGTTTCCGCGGACGTGCGTCTGATTTTTGCCACAAATAAAGACCTGGAAGATGAGGTCAGGCGCGGCGCATTCAGGGAAGACCTTTTCTACCGCATAAGCGTTATTCCAATCAACATTCCTCCCCTGAGAGAACGCAGGGAAGATGTGCCTGCTCTGGTTGAGCATTTTCTCGGGCAATCCGGACGGTCGAAAGACCTGGAAAAAGACGCCCTCGATTCTCTCGAGCAGTATGATTGGCCCGGCAACGTTCGTGAATTAAGGAATGAGTTGCTGCGATTGACGGCGATATCAAAAGGTAAAATAGAAAAGCATATGGTAAAGGATGATATCATCAATCCCAGAGCGCCCGCATCGACCGAAACCCTCGAAGAAATTGAAAGAAAAGTGATACATGACGTATTGCAGAAAACGGAGTTTGATACACGGGAGACGGCCAGGCTGCTCGGAATCGCCCGCTCCACTCTCTACGAAAAAATGAAACGCTACGGTATCAAACGAACGGAATCCTGATTTCATTCCAGAAACCGGAATCATTTCTACATTCAGGCATAAATATTGCCTGCCAGACCTGCCATGGAATCAGCCTTTTTCTCGTAACACTCTGACGTTCAAGAAGAAACAGGCAACCTCAGAGCTTCACTCGCAATCCGGCATGCCTTTCGCTATACCGTTATTTATTACGGAAATGCCTCTATGGAAGCATGCTATGAATGAATGCGCCAAAACATCTTTCTCTATCTCTTTCCTGCGCGATGGGAGGATTTCCATCGGCATTGCCGGCAATCTTTCCGGTTCATCTGCAAGAAAAGTTCGGGACATTGTGCGGACTGTCGTTGATTCGGGCAGATGGAAGGTGCAGGTGGACCTGGCCGATTTGCATTCATTGGATTCTCTTGGCGGCGAGGTCCTCGACTGGATTAGACGGAAAAATGGTGAGATAAACCGGGCATGTGCTCTACAGGATGAGAATAACCTTAGAAATTGTTCCTGATTAAAATTGTACGCGCATTATTGTTCGTAACCATCCTTAACTGTTAATTACACAAACACAGCCTGGAATGTTACATGTTCAAATTCTGCGAAAACATGAAGCAATACAAAACCAGACCGATAGAGTCTCATGCCATTCCAGAAATCGGAATCGTATTCTGAAAAATGGCAATAATTCAGCTGTCAATGACGTTCCCGCCCCAGCCTCTCTTCCACAACAGCTTTACCGGCAATGAGTTACAGGCGACACAGGCCGTTTCCCCGGCCGCATGGCATGCCTTTCGCTATACATGTATATAATGTTTGACATGTTGAAGGAAGTATACGGTTTCTCACGGAGGTTCGCCATGGAAAGAAGTGGATACATACTGATATTCAACTATTACTAGCATTCCATCCTATGAGGGAGAGAGATGAAAAACTATGTTCTTGCCATAATTATTGTTGTCGGCCTGATCATTTGGATGCCAGGCTGCAGCAAAAGCCACAAATCCAGCCGTAATTCTATCCCGGCTAGCGGCGGAAGCACTGGAGGCACCGGAGGCACCGTTCCGGGCGGAACAGGTACCGGCAGTGGGAACATTCCCGGCGGTTCGCCCGGCACCGGTACAGGTAGCGGCACAGGCGGCGGCACTGGTACCGGCGACACGGTACCTGGTAATACGCAGATTGGCCTTGCGGAAAACCCCGAAGCTCCGAGGATTCCCGGCGGTACAGCGGACGAACAGATGGTTGCCCAGGCCATTAATGAGTACCGTCAGCAGAATGGTCTGCCAGCTCTCATCTGGTCGGATGAAATCGCTGATGCAGAGCGAAGCCACGCGTACGACTGCGAACAACAGGGCTATTTTGGGCATGGTGCAAAAAGCAATCCGAGTAACTACAGTTTCTGCACGCAGCGAGGTCAGTTCCTTGGTTTGCCGGGTTCTCTCTACGAATGCGGATACGGTGGTGGAGCGTCAGGCGCTTTAACTGCATGGAAAAACAGTTCCACACATCGCGCGGCAATACTGAATTCGACTCTCAAATACCACGGAGTCGGAATAGGTGCTTCCGGCGTGGCTGTATTCTGGGCTTCATTACGCTAGGAAATGAACGGGTATAAAACGGTGTCATTCGATTGTCATTATAAATAAAGGAGCAGTAACCATGACTGGCAAAAAAGGATTACTGGTTCTGACCGCAATTATCATTGGCCTGGTCGTTTGGATGCCGGGCTGCAGCAAAAAGCATAAATCCAGCCGTGATTCTATACCGAATTATGGGGGTGGGGGCGGAGGAAGTGCAGGCGGCGGTACTGGCAGCGGAGGCAATGGAGGTGGCACCAGCACTGGGGGTGGAGGGACCGGTGGCGGTTCCACGGGCAGTGGAACACAAACCGGTGGCGGTACCGGGGGCGGTGGCGGCCCGGCCGGAAAAGCAGGTGAGTTGTTTCAGTTGATTAACGAAGGGCGTATGAACAAAGGGGTTGACCCCTTAACATGGGACCCGCAGATAGCATCAGTGGCCGAAGCATACTGCAGATGGCTGGCCAACTGGATCGGCAGCAAAGGCTCGAGCTCACCATATTCGCCTACTGCCGACGGCAAGAATCCGCGGCAACGCCTGGAAGAAGGCGGTGTTACCTTTGTGAAGTGCGATGAAACAGGGGTAATCGGTGACCCCGTGTATATGCCCCCGGAAGTGGCAACTGCGCAGCAGGCCTACGCAAACCTTGACCACAGCAAGCTCAACAATCCGGCTTTCACACGGGCAGGTGTCGGGCACTACTTCGAACATTTCGGGGGGTGAAACGGCGCCGATACCGACTTCTGGGTCGTAGACCTCTGCGACTAGGAAGCGGTGGCGCCTCGTGTAAGGCGTTCAATAAAGAAACTAACAACCTGGAAAGGTTAGAAAACGATGAAACACAGCAGGCTTACCATACTGATTGCAATTGCCGCAGTACTATCATTCGCAACGATCGCAGGATGCGGTAAGAGTGGTAAATCAAGCAAAAGCGACATCCCCGCGACAAGTGGCTCGGGAGCCGGAGGCACCGGCGGCACTAATACCGGCGGCGGCACTACTCCCGGTGGCGGCGGTTCTACACCCGGTGGAGGAAGCTCTGGTACCGGCGGTGGTAACGGCACCGGTGGCGGAGGCGGCGACATTCCAACGGACCGCGAGAGGCAGGACTTATTTGATAAGATAAACAACTTGCGTCAATCGTCAGGTGTGCATCTGTTGAGCTATGATTTGCGTATTGAAGGTGTCGCCACTGATTATGCGTATGTTTGTGCACAGAATCGACAATACAGTCCGAACCTTAACGGCACACCGGAAAACCGGCTCAGGGCAGGCGGCGTCAGCTTCAGCCAATGCGGTGAGACAGGCATGCACTATGACGGCATGATACTTTTTATTAATACCGAAGTTTACGGTGAGTTGGATAAAACCATACTTACAAATCCTGTATTCAACCGGGTCGGCATCGGTGGAGGTGAAGCTCACTACTCGTGAATCGACCACCATGAAGCCTGGGTCGTCGACCTGGCAGATTAAGTGAACTCGGAAACTCAACTCGTGTTAGGAGGATTGAATATGAGACGTTTTCGGTGGACCGGCATACTCGGAATTCTTCTTCTGTGCGCCATGGTGGGATTGTGTACTCTGGGCTGCAGCAAAAAGTCGAAAGATAACGCCAGTACCTTAGGCGCCTCGGCAGGAGACCCGTCAGGTATGACGGGAACACCGTCTGGCTCTGGGGGAGGATCCGGCGGCTTCAGCTTTGAACCTCCTTCGACCAGCACTCTTAAAAACTATACGGTGAGTTTTCAGGTGGTAGGCGGAACCCCTCCGTATCAGTTCGGGTATGAGGATGCCAGCGATATTCAGAGTTATGGCGGGGGCGAGCCTCAGGGCTCTTTTGATCCTGACACCGGCGTCGGCTCTTACACGGCTGGTCCTTACGGAGGTTGCACGGACAAGCTTTGTGCCAAAGATTCCGCTGGCCTGACCTGCTATATGACAGTTCAGGTTGCGGATTACACACCCGGAACTTCAGGTGGCGGTTCAGGCGGTGGCTCCGGAGGCGGTAGCTCTGGCGGAGGGTCGGGCTCTGGAGGCGGACCCATGTGCCCGTTCAGCAAAGATCCTTGATTGGCAGCGGCACGAACTATATAGTGAATCAGGTAATGTAGCGATATCCCTTTTCTCTCCCCCGACTGCGAAGCGGCTGGTGGCGGCCAGCCGCTTCGAGTCCAGAAGGAGGATTCCTGCAATGCCGAGGATGATTTCGATAGCATGTATTCTGGCGCTTTTTCTGTGCAAATGTACGACGGTATCGGCCCAGGGAAATCCTGCACCGGGAAAGGCTGCGGTACTTAAGTGCAAACATGACAACAGCCAGAGTTACGTGTGTTACCTGCCCCGTAAATATACGCCAAAGAAGAAATGGCCCATCCTGTATTGCTTCAGCCCTAGTGGACACGGAGCGTCGATTCTAGGTCTTTTCAAGGCTGCCTGTGAACGCAACGGCTGGATTGCAGTGGGCTCGAACAACGCGCGTAACGGCCCGGGCGGTCCAATCGCCACCGCTATCGAGGCGATGTGGAAAGACACGCACGAAAGGTTTTCCGTTGACGATGGAAAATGTTTCTCAACCGGCTTCTCCGGCGGCGGAACGATGGCGTTCACGATGGCGCAGAAATACTCGGAGCATTTCGCCGGCGTGATACCGATGGCGACCGGAAACTGGATGGGGTACAACTTCAACCTGCGCAGGGAAATCTCCATCTACTATATAGTCGGAACCCACGACAGTCCTTCAGCCGTGCAGTCCCAGGCAGATGTAATGAAAGCCAGGGGATACAAAACGGAAGTAAAGACTTTTCCCGGCGGCCATACTCCACCACCTCCGAACCTGTGTGCGGGCTCTGTTGACTGGCAGGCAAATCTTCATCCATCTGAACCGGCGGAAAATGAAGATAAAATCTGGCTCGGTGTGATGCTGAGTCCCGGTCAGGATGGCCTTAAAGTCACGCAGGTAATCGAAGACAGCCCCGCGCACAAGGCCGGCCTGAAGGTTGGAGATGTTATCACTAGTGTTGACGGAAAGAAGGTTTCTGATATATCCGACCTGAAAATGGCGCTTGAGAGAAAAAAGCCTGGAAACCGCGTAAAACTCGTTTTCGGCCGCCAGGGCAAAGGACAAATCCAGAAGACGTTGAAGCTCGAGAAAAAAGGCAAACGGGATGCTGTCTCAATCGCAAAACGGGCAGCTCCCGGCATGAAGGTAAAGACAAGCAGGCGCTACCGCATCGTCTCGAACATGGGTAGCAAATTCGTCAGGAAAGCCCTTACGAAGATGGAGCGAATGCACAAACGCTACCGTGACTTCTATGAAATAAAGCCGAAACGCAAGGAGAAACTGAACCTGATAGTCTTCAAGGAGCATGAAAAGCTCAAGAAATTCGCAGGGATGACGAGGGGTACCGGCTGCCGGGTAGACCGGACTTTCGGGTACTTCGAGTTCGCAGTCGAAGGGCGGCCGGTCGTGAGCCGGTGGCTGGGCAATGATGATTACTCAGGCACTCTTGCCAACCTCGGTCATGAGGGAGCACACCAGTTCTTCTGGACTTTCGTGCTCGATAAGGTCCCGCTCATGCAGGCCTGGTTCGATGAAGGTCTGGCCGTCAACTTCGAAATTGAAAATGAATTCAACCATAACACCCGGTTCTGGTACCTGAAAGAATCACTGCGAAAGAATGAATTAATACCGCTTGCGGAATTGATCGCCGACTGGGTCAAACATTTCAACAGTAAGCGGATGCTCTGCTACAACGAATGCGGCGGGTTTATATTCTTCCTGACTCATAAAAAATCGCCCTACAGGAAAGGATTTCTCAAATACCTCAGGGACGTGAACGGCCGCAAAGTTGATCCCTCATCCACTGGAGATATGGAGAAGGTTCTGTGCAGGAAAATATCTGAGGTTGAAAAGGAATTCAAGCGCTGGATAAGGGATACGGAATACAAAGGCCCTCGCGGATCCAAGTGATTGGCAATAACATACAAGGAGGATATTCATGAATAATAAAGCGCTGATTATACTTGTTATTATTACCTTCCTTATTACGGGATCGTACGGATGTGGAGGCAAAAACGGCAGCAATACTTCCCTGGGCACGGCTCCCACGGCGACCGGTGGAACAGGTACCGGAACGGACAGCGGACCAAACGGAAGCGGAACGGGAACGGGGACCGGAACGGGCGGAGGAACCGGTGCCGGTAACGTCAACGTCGACCCCTCTTTCGGTTCCGGCGGGAACATCGCCCCGGGCAAAGAAGGAACCTGGGACACATCCGGCTCCTACTACGTCTACATCCCTGTCTCTTACTCGGAAAGCTTTGCCTCTCCCGTCGTCTTCCTGTTCAACGAGAAGATTTTCGAGTGGAAGGCCGTTGCCGACGCCGACGCGGTCATTATCGTGGATTTGAACAACTACAACAACTTCGACCTCCTCGTGGCCAGGCTGCAGCACGCGTACCAGAAGCTCGAGGCCGAATACAACGTCGACAAGGCACGCTACTATCTTGCAGGATGGAGCGCGGGTGGAAACATCGCTATCGGGATTACGAACAGTAACCAGAACTTTGTCGCGGCAGTGATGACGTTTCCAGGCTCAGGCGGGGGCGTTGCAATACCACCGGAGCGTCCAGGCGGCGCAAAATATTACTACGCGGTGGGCGACCAGGACACCGGCACCGGATTTTATCCCGGGGTAGTGACCGAAGCGGAGAACATGAAAGCTATGGGCTACACCGCACACTGCGAAGTATACAACGGCTGCGGTCACAGGATTGAAGAAGCAAAGTGGCACGCCCGCGCAGCCGCCTGGCAGTGGGTGAAGGGCTTTAATCTGAAAAACTGATTCCAGAAGCGCTGTAATCTACAGACTTACGAACTACAAAATCAAACCGGAAACGCTGGCAGCGCTCCTTAAGAAGCTTGTCAGGAAATCGGAAAAGAACCTTGACAAGTTCCGGAAAAAACGCGGGCGCGAACAGAAAATTGAAGCCAAGAAAGCAGACAAAAAGGCCGCGTAAAGATACATTACGTACTTGGAGTCATAACTATCGATCATAAAACCCTTCATTTTATATCAACCATAACAGTGTATCAATAAGTCTCTTGGCGTTCACTTGCCACGAACTTGCCAGGTTTAGTTTCATCTGGCTGCAGCCGGGTGCATCTCGATGCAGTGAAACAGCATTAATTGACTGGATTTGTCATACGGGCGGGAGTTAAAAAGAAACAGCTTTCTGCATGTTCCTGCAAAAAGCTGCAATAAAACCGGGGACACGTAACAAGTACATGTCCCCGGTTTTTCGTGGGCGATACACTCCCAGAGTCAGGACGGGCGACGAGTGCCGCATCAGCGCCTGCATGGTCTTTAGGTCCACGCCGGCTTTGTTCAACCTCATCGCGAAAGTGTGCCTGGAGAATCAACTGCTTACGGAAACACATCTGCGCGGAAACGATATATCACCAATGGCTTGGAACTTTTTAGCTTGAATCCGGTTATGATTGGTAGTACTTTGCCGTGGAACCTGCGAGGTAACTTTGTCCAAAGTCATCGCAAATCGTTATGAAGTTGAGAAGCTTCTCGGCGAGGGAGCAGCGGGGAAGGTTTATCTTGTAAAGGACGAGCTTGAACATGGTGAGATACTTGCGCTTAAGTTGCTTGAGGCACCGGGCACGCGGCATCTCGAGCTGATGCGGCATGAGTTCACCATACTTACCAAGCTCAAACATCCCAACATCGCGCAAGTTTATGACTTTGGCTTCGATGAGGAGTCCGGCTTCTGGTTTTACACCTCAGAATATATTGAAGGCAGGAACATAGTCGAGTCCTGCAGGAAGCTGGACTACGCGGACAAGTCTCGTCTTTTCGCACAGGTTCTTCGCGCGCTTCAGCACATCCATTCACGCGGCGTAATCCACTACGATGTGAAACCGGGTAATGTCATTATTAATAGGGAAGGCATCGCCAGACTGATAGATTTTGGCCTGGCGACGACTGAGACGCCGGTTTCTGGCGCCATGCGTGGCACGATCGGTTATGCTGCGCCCGAGGTTGTTCGCGGCGAGCTCGGCGACCCGCGCTCTGACCTTTACTCGCTGGGCGTCGTTCTCTACGAAGCCCTTACAGGCAAGAGACCGTTTGAACGCGATTCTGCCATTGAAGCTTTGCGGTTGCAGGCATCAGCCGAACCCGAGCCGCCGCGGAAGTTTGACGAGAACGTCCCGGTCGAACTGGAGCAGATTGTTCTCCGCCTTCTCGAGCGTGACCCCGCATCGCGTTATTACACGGCCAACGAAGTCAATCGCGCGCTTTCCCAGGCGATGAATATTTCGCTTGAAGAAGAAACGATTGAAACTGCCAGGGCCTATCTGCTGAGCGGCGGGTTCGTCGGCCGGGATGAAGAGCTGAATAAACTTCAATCGCTGATCGACTCACCCGAGACTGACGTCAGGGACCCTGCGGTCTGGTTCATTACCGGAGAAACAGGCATAGGCAAAAGCCGCCTCATGCGGGAGGTCGGCCATTATGCGCAGTTGGGCGGCATTATGCTCCTTCATACAAGGAGCACAATATCAAAAAGCCGGCCCTTCGGTCCTTTCGCCGACGCTGTGCGAAAAATTACCACGGTTATACCCAGGAAAATCATTAAACGGTTCTCCTCTGTCGTTGAAATCCTGACAGGAAAAACAGAGTCTGCTGATTTCGACGAGCCCGGCAGGATCATGCATGAGTCCGCGCTCCTCTTTCTTGAGGCCGCAAAGCAACAGCCTTTGCTTCTGGTGATCGACGACATGGAAGAAGCCGACGACGATACTCTGGCCCTCCTCGAGCATCTTGCCCGTCTTACGAGACTTAAGAATGAAGATGAAAAACGGGTGCCTTTGCTTGTGCTTTGCTGCTGCAACACGGAAATAGAAGAGACTCACAGAACAATTGAGCTTATTGACCGTATGATTAACCTCGAGATTGCAGCGCGCATGCCGCTCGCTCCGTTTTCCGATGACGCATTCAGAAAACTGATTTCATCAATGCTGGGCGGCACCGGACTGCCGGATCAGGTTGCCGCCAGAGTTATCAGCGCATCCGGCGGTAATCCCCTTATCCTTATGCAGACAATCCAGCAGCTTTTCGATTCCGGCGCTCTCTTTTACGAGACCGGGGAATGGCGAACAAGCGTGATATTGCCCACGACAGAGCTGCCGGGGGCCGGCGAGGAAGTCCTCAGGCATCGATTGGAAAAGCTGTCAGAAGATGAGCGCGCGGTTGTCGAGGCGATTGCCTGCATAGCGCGGCCGGGAAACTTCGAGCTTGTGCTGGTTGCGGCTGGGATCCCGGCCGAGGCGTGTGCCGCTTCGATTGAGCATCTTACGGCCAGTACGATCCTGGTTTTGGATGAAAAAAGCAGGTACTTTTTCAGAAGCGCTAAAATGGCCGAGCTGGCGCTGAATTCGATTCCGGAAGACCGCCGACGCAGCTTGTATGCGAATATATATGAATACTATGTAAAAACAGGCGCAGACGTCATTGAGCGCGCTCTTCAGGCTGAAAAGGCCGGTATCGAGGCTGATACTCTCATACCGCTTCTCTGGGAAGCGGCGGAGCATGCCGAACAGGTAATGGCACAGTCGAGTGCCGTTCGTCTCTATGAGGCGTTGCGTAGAAATCTGCCTTCCCATACTGAAGAATGGTACAGATCCCTCCACAGGTTGATGAGGATTTACCACCGTACGGGTGCGAATGTGGAAAAGATACAGGAGTGCCTGCGCGTAGCCGACCATGATTCATTGTGGCAGTTTCCCGAACTGGCGATTAAGGTCCTGGCCGCGAAAATCAGCATTTCCATAAGCCCCGGTGCATTAGAAGAGGCCCAGCGATTCCTTGAAACGATTGAAAAGCAGATTGGCGCAAAAGGCAGGAACCGGCTTCATGCCGAAATTCTTACTCAAAAGGGGCGGATTGCCGAGCACATGGGCGATCTGCAAAAAGCCGGCGACTGCTGGACGGAAGCCCGCCGGATATTCGCGTCCCAACGTTCCAGAATAGACGAGATTAATCTGCTTGACTACTATATTACAGGCCTCCATTATCGCCGCGGAAAGTTCAGCGACGCTGCCAGGCACGCGCGTCGTATGCTGAAGCGAAAAACCACAAAAATCTACTTCGCCGAACTCCACAACATTTTGGGCATTTCTTACTGGTACAAGGGAAAACATGAAAAAGCGCTGCACCACTATCAAATCGCCCTGAAAAGAAACGAAGAGATAGGGAGATTGCGCAGCGTTGCTTATGTCAGGTCAAATGCCGCCAACGTCTTTCTGGATCTCAACGAAAATGATAAGGCGCTTGATGCATATACTTCCGCAAAACAACTGTTTCAGATCCTGGGGGACCGAATCAGCTACGGAATTGCCCTCATTTCCATTGGCAGTGTTCACTTTGACTGCGGCCGGACAAGGGAAGCGCTCTCTTTCTACGAAGAGGTGGCTGAGCTTGCTGAAAGCATGGACAGCCCTCTTCTCCGACAGAACGCGCTGTTGTCCCGCGGGGGTGCGTATAAAGTCTTGGGAAACGCCGGCCTCGCGCTTGATAACCTGAATAGAGCGCTGGAAACTGCAAGAAATTCAAAAGCCAGAGACATGGAAGCTTTTGTTCTTATAGCTCGTGCCGAAGTTTTCTCAACTCTATGCGGCGATATTGATGCTGCCGTAAAAGATTTGGACGAAGCATGCGCACTCGTTGAATCCGACAACCCGACCAGGTTTGTCACTGCGCTTACGGACCGGGTACGGCTAGCTACATTCATGGGGGAAATTAAACGCGCCAGAGGGCTGATACAGAAGGCTGAAAAACTGAAGGTCCGCGGGCGGACCGAAGGATACATTGGACTGGCAAAGGCCGAAGTGCTTATCGAAACAGGGAAGGTCGAGGCTGCTGAAAAAACCCTTGCTGAACTGGAAAGCATACCGCTCAACGTTCCAAATAGGATTGAGGCTGATATCCTGTGGGCGCGTTGGGGAACGAAGACCGGAAATACGGATAAAACTCTACAGTATGCAAACAAGGCTTTAAAAACCGCCCGCCAGGCGGAAAATACAGCCCGCATCTTTGAAGCTGCGTTGACCCTGGCGCTCCACGGCCTTGCGAAAAATGACGTCGAACTTACCGCCAGGCACTTCGCTGAAGCTGAAAAAGCTTTTGAAGATATTGCCTCCACGCTGCCGGAAGGATACGACAGGCAAAGCCTCCGACAGTCTCCTTTCTTCAGCCCTCTGGATGATGTCGACAAGTGGCTGAAAGAGCAGCGCCCGATAGGGATGATGGCCGGCTCTTCCGAAGAAGACCTTGCATTGAAAAAAGAGATACTCAAAGTCGCAGGCGTTGATGAAAGCCTCGTCCCCCGGCAGGGACTTGCACTTCTCGGCATGATTACCCGCCTGGCAACGACCGACCTCGACGTGAAGAGCCTCCTGAACCTTGCCCTGGCGATGGTCCTCGATTTCACCAGCGCCGAGCGCGGTTTTATTATTCTTGTCGATGCGAATAATAATTTCAGACACCTGGCGGCGCGAAACATCCTTGACGAAGAAATCATGTCGCCGGAATACGAAGCAAGCCACACAATGGTAAAGGAGGTAATTCGTACCGGCAAGTCGCGATTCGTAAAAGATATTTCACTGGATGAGTCCCTGCGCAATGCCAGAAGCGTAATGGACCTCCGCCTGCATTCCGTGCTTTGCGTGCCGATTGTTATGGAAAATCGCACAATCGGTGTGGTCTACCTCGACTCCACCTCGCTCGAATTTGCATTTACCAGGTCCGACCTTATTTTCGTCGAGGCGTTTGCCGGGCGCGTCGCACCCATCATCACTCGCGCAGTTGAGCAGGAAAAGCGTGATATAAAAATGCGCTCTCTGGAGGAAGAGATACGCACGCGGTACGGTTACATGAATATTGTCGGGCGCTCAAAACCCATGCGCGATCTGTTCCGCATTCTGGACTCCGTTACCGATACCGACCTGACGGTATATATATACGGCGAAACCGGAACGGGAAAAGAGCTGGTCGCCAAAGCGCTTCATTACAACGGCAGTCGAAACGCCGGACCTTTTGTATCAATCAATTGCGGCGCGATGACGGAGTCATTGCTTGAAAGTGAACTCTTCGGCCATATTAAAGGCTCGTTTACCGGTGCCGACTCTGACAAGATAGGACTTATTGAATCGGCGGACAGCGGTACGCTCTTTCTGGATGAAATAGGCTCGACGCCGCTCGAGATGCAGGTAAGGCTCCTGCGTGTTATTGAGGAACGTGAAGTACGGCAGATCGGCGCCGCAATGCCTGTTCCCGTTGACATTCGCCTGGTCTGTTCGGCCAATACACCGCTGGAACAGCTCGTTGAACAGGGCCTTTTCCGCGAAGACCTTTTTTACAGGCTGAACGTGGTCCGCATCGACCTGCCTCCGCTCCGTGAAAGGCTGGAAGATATTGCACTTCTTGCCGAACACTTTCTCAAGGAGTTTGCAGAAGAGCTGAAAGTGCCGGTGAAATCACTCGAATCCGAAGCCCTTGCAAGATTGCACGATTACAATTATCCCGGCAACATAAGACAATTGCGCAATATAATTCAACAGGCGCTCGTGAGAGCAGGTGACGCCATTACCGTCAGCGATATACAGGAAATAATGAGCGACCAGGAACACAAACCGGAACCGGATACAGGCCTTTCACGCGAGCTTTCACTTGACCAATACATGAAAGAATTCATCCTGGCAAACCAGGATCGATACAGTGAATCCCAGCTCGCCGACAAACTGGGTGTGAGCCGAAAATACATCTGGTTGAAACGAAAAAAGTGGAATATTCCAAGAACGTAAATCAGTGTGCCGTGAGCACAATCCTGCTCTTTGCGCTGTCAGCACACCCTCATAATTCCCTAATAACCACCAGTATCAGAATTTTTCTTCCGCATAATCCCTGCAGACACAAGAAGTTACTTAAATAACAAACCCGGGCAGGAATTTAGGCACATATATTGTATTAGTTAAATATATATGAATCAGTATAATCTCTTCAATCAAAAGCAGTTAGTGAAAATGAAGAGACATATTAACCTTTTTGTCACCATCCCAATCCCAATCACGTTCAGCCTGATCTTCGCTATTCCAAGTTGCAGTGATCGTCACAAATCCGGCCTGGAAGGGAGAGAGTTATGAAACATAAATTTCCAGTTATTCTCGTGAAATCCGGACTTCTGATTCTTTTTCTTGCCGTGGCGATGATGCTGCCGCTTACAGGTTGCTCTAAAAAACATAAATCCTCTCGCAGCGATGGCGGTGGCGGCGGCGGTGGTGGCGGTAATGGTGGTACCGGCACCGGCACTGGAACCGGCACTGGAACCGGCAGCGGCGGAAACCCGGGTGACGCCACTGCGCATGACCTGACCTGGGCGAGCCCAATCGATGAATCTCAGGCTGACTTGGAATATATGGCTGACAGGATAAAAACCTATGCCAACGGCTTATGGACCGGTACAGAGGGTCAGGGGTATTTGCGCAATCAGACGCTGAAAAATAACAGCTCAGACGCCAAGACTATAATACAGGGGGGGATTAAAGGGCCACAAAGTAATCCGGCTGGAATGTGCTCCTTCGGGGGCGGCGGCTGGACGATAACCCTGGCCACAGGCACTTTCGAATCGCAAGTCTGGCTGCACGAGTTCGGACACGCCTGGGTCGGACCTTTCTCAAGCGAAGAATACAATTGCCAGGACGCAGCTTCAGGCGTCTGTATCCAGGGAGCAGCCATGGGGAGAGGAGGAGCAGAAGGTTTATCCAAGTGGTGCGACCCTGAAAACTGCGTCGCATCCCAGCAGTGCTGGAACAAGATGCAGGCTTCGCATAACTGGGCGCACCCCGGCCCCGGCGGCTCGCAACCTGCATGCAACGTGACAATCGAATAAAAGGCGGAACGGATAGCAACCGCCTGAATCTGGTATTATTCACAACGCTTTGTAGATAAGCACCGGAAACCGGAGCGTTATGAAACATAAATTTCCAGTTATTCTCGTGAAATCCGGACTTCTGATTCTTTTTCTTGCCGTGGCGATGACACTGCCGCTTACAGGTTGTTCCAAGAAAGATAAACCCTCTCGCGGCGTTGCTGCACCAACCGGCACTCCAGGTGGTGGCGGAACCGGTGGCGGGGGTGGCGGGGGTGGCGGCGGCAATCCGGGGGATGCCGATGCGCTTGATTTGACCTGGGGTGTGAGAGAAAATGCGTCTCAGGCTGATATGGAATTTATGGCCAACAGGATAAAAACTTTTGCCGGCGGCTTCTGGAATGGAACCGAGGGCCAGGGATACCTTCGCAACCAGACCCTCGTAAACAACAGTTTAAGCGGCGATGTAATAGTAAAGAGTATTAAAGGCCCTCTGGGTAGCCCACTCGCATCCTGCTCGTCCGGGGCCGGCGGCTGGCAAATAACCCTGTCATCGGGTAAACTCATAATGCACGGCTTCCTGCACGAGCTCGGACACGCCTGGGTCGGGCCTTTTCACGGCGAAGAATACAATTGTGTAAACGGGGCTGCAGGCATCTGTATTATGGGGCGTAGTGGAGCAGGCGGAGAAGAAGGTTTATCCAAGTGGTGCGACCCTGAAAACTGCGTCGCATCCCAGCAGTGCTGGACCCGTATACTGTCATCGCATGCGGGGTGGACGCACCCCGGCCCCGGCGGTACGGTACCTGCATGCAACGTGACAATCCAATAAAAGGCGGAACGGTAAGCATGTGGGGGAAAAGCGTATGTACAACCTGCACCGGTATTTTCTCGTCATATCAATCGTAATAGCTTTCGGTCTGGTTTTCTCCGCCGGCTGCAGCAGCGGCGGCGGAAAGAAAAAAGCCACAAACGGCACCGGTTCAGGAACCGGTACCGGCACGGGAACGGGAACCAGTACCGGCACGGGAACCGGTACCGGCACGACGGACCCCAGCGGCGGTTCCGGCGGGCCGGCCGGTAAAAGCACTCAAAATCTTGGCGGCAGAGACTGCATTGTTTACGTGCCTTCCTCCTATGAAGAATCCAGTTGCGTTCCCCTCTTAATTACCTGGCACGGCGCCGGCGGCGCGCCCAGCAACATGATGCCCACGTGGGAACCTGTTTCCGACTCGCACGGTTTCATCGTCGTCGCTCCTCCACACAACGGTTCGGGAACGGACTCGGCGCACGCGCCCGGCGTCCGCACGGAAGTCGCCGCGCTCTACAATATCGACCTCAACGCGTGCTACGTGAACGGGTTCTCCGCCGGCGGGCAGACCGCGTTCCATGCCGGAATCGGCCAGAACGGCTGGGCGGGGATAATGGCTTTCTCGGCCGGCCCCCGGCATACGCCACCCATGCCGAACGCATCCGGCCTGCTTCCCATCTACTGGGTATTCGGCGACGCGGACTCGACTTTCGGCGGCATCGCAAAGATACGCCAGCAGGTGCAGCAAGTCAAAGACGAGGGTCATAACGTCAACTTCAAGGAAATCCCCGGCGGCGGGCACGACCTCAACATCAGCGATGCAAACGACGCCTGGACATGGACGACCAACCCGGCGAACCGGCCGTAGCGGGAATGCTTTTGACTTTTGACGCCAGTCAAAATGGAACATAATTCATTACGGCGGAATTGCACATGGATAATCACGTGAGGAGGTAAGGGCTTGCGCAGCCTACACAGGCATCTTCTTCTCTTTTTGATTCTTATCGTCTTCAGCCTTGTCTTTGCAGCCAGTTGCAGCAGCGGCGGCGGAAAGAAAAAAGTCACAACCGGCGCCGGTACAGGAACCGGTACGGGAATAAGTAAATATTCAACCTGAATAACGGTTACCGCTTTTTTGCATTGGAGGTTGCATTGAATCCGCGTCCAGCATTTAACCTGCTCGTAATGGCCGTCATTGTGTCTGCCCTGAGTATTTACTCTATCGGGTGCGGTGAGAAGAAGAAAAGCAAAGCTATATTCCTTCCTCCGTCTGCGGGTTCAGGTATGGGCACAGGCACAGGCACAGGCGCGGACACAGGCACCGGTACGGACACAGGCACCGGTACGGACACAGGCACCGGTACCGGCACAGATCCTCTGCCTTCGGCGGACGAGTGGGAGCAGGTCGCTTCCGGCACCACTCAAGACCTTTACGGAATAGGTTTCGGCAGCGCCACGGTGGGCTGGGCGGTCGGCGCGAACGAGACGATTATCTGCACGAAAAACGGCGGCGACTCATGGGTCGACCAGTTCGGAAACCTCGAGTCGAGCGTCAGGCCGCACCACGAGGCCAGCGCCCACATCCTTGGGAGCAGGTATACCAATCCCGGCCCGGCGCATTTACTCGACGTGTGCGCCGTCGATGCGAACACGGCATGGGTAACCAGCTTCGGGCCGTGCCGCGACCTGGACCTGACGCCGTGCTTCGTCACGACAAGCGGCGGCACCACGTGGACCTGCGTTCTTACCGCGACCAACTTCCAGGAATGGGGCATCTACGCGTTCGACGGCCAGACCGCGCGCATCTGCACGGTAGGCAGCCCGGGCCATCCGGACAGCGACATCATAGTCATCAACGGCGGGTTTGACGTAGGCAGCCTCCGCGTCAGCTGGGCGTCGCTTTACGATATCACTTTCGCCACAAGGTACGACGGCTGGGTGGTCGGCGGCGAGATATGGCACATGGCGGACGCCGATTCGGGATGGAGCAGACAGCAACGGCCGTCCGGGACCGGCATGCTCATCTGCGTGGAAGCGGCAGATGCCAACAACGTGTGGGCCTGCGGGGACGACGGCGTAATCATCCACACGACCGACGGCGGCGCGACCTGGACCAGGCAGGAAAGCGGCGTCAGCGTGATGCTCTGGGGAATCGATTTCATCGACGCGAACACTGGCTGGTGCGTGGGCGCGGACGGTACGATCCTCGGAACGACCGACGGCGGCGCGACGTGGACGGCCCAGGACTCCGGTGTTTCACACGGCCTGAGCTCGGTAAGCGCGGTCGACGCGGGCCACGTCTGGGCCTGCGGCGTGGCCGGCATGATTTTGAGGAAAAAGTAGCACACCATAACATTTGAAATTCCGGGTATCTGGTTATGCACTTAGCTCTAGCCTTCTGTAAAGTGGAATATCCCCAGAACATAAAATAGTGTGCTGTGAGCACAATCTTGCCTTTTGTGCTATCAGCACACCTCATAACTCCCTAATAACCGCTGGTGTCAGAATTTCTCTTCCGCATAATCCCTGCAAACACAAGAGGTTACTCAAATAACAAACATGGGCAAGAATTTAGGCACATATATTGTATTAGTTAAATACATATGAATCAGCACAATCCATCCAACCGCCAGCAGTTATAGAAAAAGGAGACGACATGAAACGATTCCTCCTCCTTGCCACTATAGCAATCACGTTCAGCCTGATTTTCGCCATCCCAGGTTGCAGTAGTGGTAAAAAATCTGGTAGCAGCAGTTCTAGTTCAGGAGGTTCTGGCGGTGGCGGGGGCACTGGCACAGGCGGCGGCGGAACCGGTGGTACTGGGACCGGCGGTGGCGGTAATGTCGGCCTGTCTCACATCCCGCTTGGCGGTTCTTCAGAAGGCTCGGGCGGAAAATCACCGGATGAAGGGTTTGACCCAATTAGCGCAAACGGTTCTCCATGTCATATGCTTGTGCCCACCACATATAACGATGCGGTTCCGAACGAGCTCATGATTGCTATCAGTGGAGTCGAAGGCGTCGTTCAGCAGACGCAGAACCTTCGGAACATGCGTGGGATGGCAGGTATCGAACGCTTCATTTTTGCAACGCTTGACGGCAGATCCAGCTCGGCCCAGGACGCCGCTAACGTTCTGGATTACGTAAGAGAAAACTACAATATTGATAACGACAAGACCTACCTGCTCAGCGAATCGGCAGGAACCGGCGCGGGCCTGTCGTTGGGTTTCGACCTGAGGCCGGAATATTTCGCAGCCTACTGGGCGGACAGCATTACGCACGGCGGCACCCCGACAAAGACTGCTTCCGAGCTTGGATTTGCCCCGTGGGGCAATGTTGGACCGGGAGGGGCTTTTGCCGCCGCGCAGCAGATTGTGGACGGCATGAGGGACGCCGGCTACAGGCTTCCGGATGACGCGCCCTACAGCGGTCCCGGTGCCGAGACGCACGGCAGTATGACGATGTATCTGGAGGCACTTAAGTTTTTCGACGGAAAAAGCAGGCAATAAAATAACAGGATCAGGAGGTTTATTGATGCGGACATCATTCTCAATAGCATGCATGGAAGACGGCAGGCTTCAAATGCGGGTATCGGGAAAGCTTACCGGCCATTCCGCAAGGGAAGGGTTGGCGCTTCTGAAAATTGCTGCTGAGCAGGGCAGGCGCGGAATCATGCTTGACCTGAGGGAAACGACTTCCCTCGATTCGCTCGGTATCGCAATGCTCGATTGGATTCGGAAACAGAACGGAAACCTGAACGTCGACATTGCCCCGCCGATCAGGGGCGTTAGCGAAGATGAGCTTTTATACATCGCACAGTCAACGATTTCGGGGAAAAAGGCTGATCAACTCCAACCATCTGGCAGGAGGGAGAGAGCATGAAGCGCTATATTATTTGTCTCACCATCGCATTGGTTATTGGCCTTGCTTTTGCCGTGCCCGGCTGCAGCAGCGGTAAAAAATCCGGCAGCGGCGGTTCATCGTCCGGCGGCGGCGGGGGCGGCACCGGCGGTGGCGGAACCGGCGGAACGGGTACGGGCGGCACTGGCGGCACCGGCGGAACGGGCGGCACCGGCGGAACGGGTACGGGCGGCACCGGTGACGGTGGCGGTCGTCCAACGCAACGCATCAATGAAGAGCCGAACAACTGGTCTAAGGGCTATCACATATGGGTGGACCCACAGGATGCTTTCGATACCCTCAACTACAACCGCGAACTCTATGTGCCGCACGCCACTTCGCCGAGTGGCGAGCGGACCTGGCCAATTACTTTTGATTGGAGCGATGCGCTTGCCGGTGAGGCCCAGGCCGAGGCTGAAAGGCTCGCGTCCGGCGGCTCGCCCAAGGGGAGTTCGCGCACCTGGAACCCTCCTTTAAGGGCGTTCTACCTGGACGGTGAGAGTACTTCGAAATATACCTATTCCGCCCTGGAGAAACCCAGCGACTGGGCGGAAGCCAAGTATGATGAGGGATTGGAGCATAAGGAAAGCGTGATTTTTCCGTTCAACGTCAGTAACGGAAGGTTCCGGATAGATTTCTGTTATCACGATCCCGGCGGAGCCGCGCCGAGGTTGACCAAGATGGGCGTCGGCCTGGCCCAGACCGGCGAGGACTGGTGGTGGGTTATCATGCTCGGCCCTTAATCAAGGAATGAATTTGTTGCACGAAAACTTTTCTTATATCCGTAACAGGAGGGAAAGAGAATGAAGCGCTATATTATCTGCCTCACCATCGCATTGATTGTTGGCCTTGCTTTTGCCGTGCCCGGCTGCAGCAGCGGCAAGTCAAGCACCACCTACGCACCAGGCGCAGGCGGCGGCGGAGCAGGCGGCGGTGGCGGGGGCGGCGGCGGTGGCGGTGGCGGCACCGGCGGCGGCGGT
>SOJX01000135.1 GCA_004376375.1 Planctomycetota bacterium | reverse complement strand
ATAAACTTCCGCCTGTTCTGCGCGACGCCGACCGGGGTCAGCCCCGGCGAAGGCGCACTGGGACTGATCACGGTGTGACAGTTGGTGCATGCGCCCCGGTTGCCGTGAGGGGGCGCGGAGTCGGCCTGAATTTTAACGAGTGGCATGGCGATCTTCATCATGGTCTCTTCCGCAATCGAAATCCCGGGCCTCTGCCGAACCATGCTTCGTCCGCAAATGGGACACGCAGGGCACCCGCGCGTGCGGGTCCAGCATAAACTTTTGCACTGCGGGCAGGTGAAACGGCATCGCGAAAAAGTGCCCTGCATTCCCACCGGCAGGATATCGAGTTTGCCTCCGACCATGCCCCGCCCGCAAAAAGGGCATGTGGGGCAACCGCGTATGCGGGTCCAGCAGGAGCTTTGACACTGCGGGCAGGTGAAACAGCACAACTGAGAAAAACGTCGAGGCAGACCGCCTGCCTGGGTCCAGTGCTCGGCAAATGCGAAGTTCGGCATGGCGGCGTCGATCTGCCGCTCAGCAGCATCGTCCGGTTCGCGGGTCTGTTCGCCCGGGCGCTGTTGCTTCGAATACCGTTTCCATACGGCCATCCCGCCGAGGAAGAGTGCCAGAACGATAAGGCAGTATACAATGACGTTGAGAGTCCTCAGGTCACCCTGTCTCCGCCGTCCTATCGACCGTTTTCTTGTCTTTCCGTCCGTCATTGCGTTCGTATCATCAACGTGCCGCACGATGGGCACAGCACGGAGTTATATGGGATACCCCACTGATGGGTTACCTTTGTCTGGCAGTTGGGACAGATCAGGCATCCGGCTACGCCCAATTGCCCGCCGCCCATTCGCCTGGGGAATCCTCCTGCGACGGTAGCCATCGCCGTAGGCAGTTCAACTGATATCAATCGTCCCCTTCTGTAGATGCCGAATTCGACCCTGTCGGCGCCGTCCAGGCGGCCAAGAACCCTCCAAAGGCTGTTTGCCGTATTTATTTTCTGGCCGTTTACGGAAACAATAAGGTCATTGGTGGCAAGCCCTGCCTGTTCCGCCTTGCTGCCCCTGGCCACTCCGTCGATTATCACGCCTCGAATCCCCGCCGGGATGCCCAGCGCTCTCCCTTCCCCGGCGGCGAACGTCTCTGCATCGATGCCGAGCCATTGCTGGTCGAAGACGACCGGATTCCGGGCGATTCTTCCCGGCGAAGCGTGGTCCCGCTGTTTCGCGGGTGGGGGCGATGCGCCGGGCGGCATGACGAAAACAGGTATCCGTGACCCTTGTCGGATAATGTCGAGCTGCGCGCCGTTCTTTGTAAGGTCCGTTTCCTCGACAATTTTCGAGAATTCCGTCATGTTCTTAACCGGTTGGCCGTTAATGCTCAGCAATACATCTCCCTGCCGGATGCCCCACCTTTTGGCTACGCCTTCCGTTTCTCCCACCATCACGCCGCCTGCGCTGTGCGGGATACCCAGTGCGGCGGCGGTCTCGGGCTCCAGGGGCTTGACCGTTATGCCGATCCACTCCATTTCATTGCTTGTCCCGGAGGTGAAGAACATGGCGAATATTGCTATTACGATGAAGAGAGCCATCAGGCACACGACAATGAACTGGCTGAAAAACCCCGAGAATGCGTAATTAACTCTTATCGTCATTCTTGCACCTTCTTTATGCGTCTAGGGTCGTGGGTCGAGCGTCGAGCGTCAAAAAAGATAATAAAACATATGACTCTCGACGCTTGACGCATGACGCTTTCACCGGTCGAAGACGTGACTGAACCTGGCAAGAAACGCCCTGGCCCGATCCGCGGGAATGGCAAAACCGGTGCCGCTGAAAGCTCCGTCGGGTCCGTAGATGGCGGTGTTGATGCCGATGACCTCGGCTTTCAGGTTTACCAGCGGTCCGCCGCTCGACCCCCGGTTGATGGGCGCATCCGTCTGCAGCATTTCTCCATAAGAAACGCCGCCGACGACAAGCGATTTCCGCTTGTTTGATACGATGCCCTGGGTGACCGTCTGCTCCAGCCCGAAGGGGCTGCCGAAGGCAAGTACCCAGTCGCCCACCCGGGCGGTATGCGAATCCCCCAGCTTCGCCTCGGGCAGCGCCGGCGCCCCGGATACTTTAATCAATGCCAGGTCCGCGGCCGGGTCGACTGCGACGGCTGTGCCGGGGAAATCTCTTTCAAGTTTGCCGGAAACGCTTACCAGTAAATCTGATGCCTGCGAGATCACGTGATAGTTTGTCAGAATGTATCCGCGTGAGTCGATGATGAATCCGGAGCCAACGCTCTCATAAGCCTTGTTGCGCACGAATTTTTCCGGGATGCCGTCGAACGGGTCCGCGAAACGAGCTCCGCCGCCGGCCCTTGGGGTTTCGTTGCCCGCTTGATCTCGGGCAGCATGGATATTGACGACGGCGGGCAGTATCAGCGCAGAGACCGTATTAAAAGCATGTCGGCTTCCGGAGCGGGTTGCGACAAGCTGCATGCGGGCCTGTGTGTCCGGGGCACCGAAGCGGACGGAAGGCGGAAAGGCTCCGGGCCGCCTTATCAGGTTTATTCCTTTATTCGGGGTCGCCATCGTAACTGCATCCACAGTATGGTTTGCTTCGCCCGGCGAGCGTCCGGCTCCTGCCGTCGGTTCCGGGCTTCCCTTCGAGTGAGTGATATCGGCGTTGTGTCCGGCGCGGTTCCGGTTCTCTTCGAATACAATCGCCCACACGATGGTGGCCGCAATCAGCAGGATCAGCAGGCCGAAAAAAGCCTTCAGATTCCGCTGACAGAAAGCGCGGTTTTTCAAATTTTAATCCTTTCCACCACGGCCCCGCACGCCCGGCACATCCAGACGGCCCTGGATACAATTCCCAGGTATGCGCCAATTACCACCAGCGGCAGTCCAAGCAACAGCGACATAAAAATCGAAAGCACGATCCCAACGATGAGAACGACTATTCCAAAGCTGCGGTTGAACCTGGGCAATACGTATTGGGCCATCCCCTCGCCGCAATGGACGCATCTGGCCGCGCCGGCGGCCTCTTCCTGAGGCAGTGTTTCATTTTCGCGTTTCACGTTTTCGTCTCCTTCGCCATTCCTTTGTGCTTCTATGGCGTCTTCCATACTCATCGTTTTTTCCACCATGGTTTACCTCCTGACCGACCAATCAGTCTTCCGCCGGATGGGCAGGTGCGCCATCGCCCGGCTTTTCCACATTTTCGTTTTCAGTCTCGCGCAATGTCTTCTGGAAGCCGGCTCCGACGGCTGCCAGCCCGCCCAGAACGAGCAAAAGAGGAATCAATCCCCTAAGGACCTCGCCGAAATCGTGCCACCACGCGATAATCCCCCATACTCCAAGGACAACGGTAACTATCCCAGCTATCAGGTGTATCATTTCTCTTTTACCTCCTTCTTCTCGACGCAAAAGCCAGCCCTGAAATCGCCCCCGTTACTCGTCCGAGGGCGAATATGACGCTCGAGGGCTTTATGAACTGGAAGGCTTTCTGAGGCAGGCGGGCCGCTGCGCCCAGAGTCTTGCCGCTGGCAAACAAGATACAATGTGCACCCCGGTGTTTCCTTCGGCCTCTTTGCACACTACGGGACGGTTCGGAAACCTCTCCGGCCGTGAGCATCTCGTTCACTTTCGATTTCAGATAAGACAGGTCGAAGGGTTTCGCAAGGTAGCAGTCCACGCCAAGCTGCTCCGCTTCCCGCATACTTTCGGGAGAGCCGTATGCGGTGATAATGATTATCTTCATGCCCTCAGCGGCATTCCTGATTTTTTTTACAAGTGTCATGCCGTCCATTCCGGGCATGACAAGGTCCGTGATGACAAGGTCTATTTTTCTTTTCTTTAAGATGCCAAGTGCTTCCTCTCCCGAAACGGCGGTCAATGTCCGGCAGTTTTTCCGGCTTAGGGATTTCCCGAGTGCTTTTCGCAATCTTTTCTCGTCGTCCACAATCAGAATAGTATGCACTTCACCGTTGTCAGATCGTCGGTTGTTGTTTGCGGGAGCAGCCTTTGCAGAAGTCATACAATGTATCCTTATGCGTCGAACGTTATACCGGGTACCGGGTACCGAGTACAAAGTACCAAGTACCAAGTACCGGGTATCGAGTATCGAGTATTGCGTGAAAGATTTCCGCGATTCTGTTTTTGCTCGATACCTGGAACTCGCAACTCGAACTATAGTTGACGCAACTCCTTCAAAACAAACAAGATACCACCAAACCCCGGCGGCTATTTCTGTTCACTATGAGTATATTTATCGACGACCCCTGTTTTGCAATTGTAAACAACCCTCCAGAAGGCTCACAGATACCTTAAAAATGGCCCAGGTTGCGCGCAAATTAATTTTTTGACTTACAAGGCCGGTTTTTTAAAAGCGGCGTCTCTACGGGCCGCTGAATGGATTTTCGATTTATATCCGACCAATTCGGTATCCTGTCGGCAGAAGACTTACGCAAAAGATATACCGGCCGTCGTTTTCATGTTCCAGCCGTACGTAAGTCGTGAAATGTCGGTTAGATGCGAAGCGCGCCGGATTATGCGTGCTAAAATTGGAAAGATGGCTGATGGCGTATTTGAGCCAAAGAATGGCGGATATCAGCCAGGGAAAAAGGTAAATGACCGGGCAATTCACTTGTCCAAGTATCTTTTGAGACCTGCTACGAGTCCGCTCAGCAACTCCCTATTGTAAGCGCCCGGCACGAAATAGGCCATCAACCCGCTTCGCGCTCTGCCGTAGGCGAGGAGAAACAACATTTCTTCTTTTCCCATGCCTTCCGCGTTATGCCCGGCGGCGCGCAACCTGTCTGCAATATTTTCCGCGGCGCGGAATCCTTCCGGCGGTCTGACCTTCATGAACAGACGGCTTCCGGGAATGGGGATCTGCTTGCCGTCACAAAGCTCGAAGGCAAGCTTGCCTATATTCTTCAGCTTGTCGAAATCCAGCACATCTATTATCATACTTCCTCTGGCTTCCATTCTGGCCCTTCGTAGGATTCTGGCCCTGGAGGCTTCCACGAGTTCGCCGACGTAGATGACGGCATCGAAAGCATCAACGTCCTGAGTCCTGAGAAGCCGTTGATGCTCATAGACCGCGCGTTCCGATGCAAAGTCCAACGGGACATTCATGTTCTCGCGGTCGAGAGATTTCCACTTGAAACCAAGTCTGTCAGCGAGTGCGCGGGCAAGCGTGCTCTTGCCGCTTCCCGGAAGTCCGTCGACGCCGAGCCTGACAGGGGCGATGCCCTGGTTTTTCAGGATCAAAGCAATCCTGTCCGCGCTCTCGCGAACCGTTTCAACCGACGGGAGCTCTTCATCCGCGCCCCTCAGCAATTTCAGCACCGCGGCTTCCAGGGATGCCCGTACAGTGGGGCGATTCAGCATGGCCCGGCCTGTTTCGATTGCGGCCGCCAGTGCGGCACAGGATAGGCGGTTGTCGTCAAGATCGAACAGTTTCTCCAGAAAGTTGCTTCTCTCTCTGCCGCGGCTTTGCCTCGGATGCAAAGCTCTCGATCCGGCCACAAATTGGACAATGCTGCCGATTACATACCCTATTCTGTACCACATTACCAGCGCCTGCGAAAAAGGTGTTGGGTATCAGACGTTAGCGGCCGCGCTTGCGCGGCGTTGTATAAATAATTCTATTCAACGCGCCGCAGACCACACCGGCCACGCGGCGCCGCCAACATTCTACATTCCCCATATTGCGCCCTTGATTTTTCTTCTCTAGGCTTTGTCGGCGGTGTCCGCTTCCTCAATTTTTCTTAAGAACTTTCCATCTGCTCCGGACAGGACCAGAGCAACCGGATTCTTGATGTTGTCCGGGTTTGCCCGGGTGAATATTCCGCGCTCTCCCTTCGTGAACTCCACGTAACTCCCTAGCAACTGTGGGCTTCGGTTAGTATTGGGTCCAAAGTCACACAATACCAGGAATCGATTCTTGCCACAAACACATCTTACTCGAAAATTTTCGTTACATTCTTGGATTAGCAACATAATTATGTATTTCCCTTTTCGTCAAGTCTTCTCATGCATTCGAAGAGTAGTTGGGTGGTATTGAAACTGACGTTTCTGGTGCCGGAGAGCGGTTTTACGAGGAAGCGGAAAACTCTGGGTTTCTTTTCGACGAGGAGGAAGAATGCCTCTTCCCCACTGTAGCCTCCACTGGGGCATTCCGGATTGAAGACGGCTATGATCTGGCCATCTGATATCTCGATTTTAGCATCAATCTCCGGAAGCTCGATTATCCCCGTTTTTTGGCGGAGGTTTATTGCCTGGATCAGGTTCGGCAAGTCGAGCACATCAAGCGAGCCGGAAAGCGTATCGCCATCATCACCCTTGCCGAGCATTTTCGCGTCGGGGTGCTTGGATGCGAGGTAACGTGAGAGCGCTACATCTATTTCGGGATCTATTTGGGGATTATTCAAAAGAATCTTTTCAAAGTCCGGCTTTTGATTTTGAAGCTTTGCACCACTCGAATTCTCCTCCGTTACGAAGTCGCTTGCAGGGCGGTCGCCCGACATCTGCTCTGTTACGGCGAAACTCTCCCCGGGCTCAGAAGTCTGAACTGTAGCGGCGTTGGGCACCATGGTCTGCTTTTCAAGCCGCCTCCGGGCCTGGTCCATCAGGATGGTTGTCCTGTTAATCTCGCGAGCCTTTTCCTCGGTTTCCTCAGCAAGTTGCTTCAACGCTTTGTTTCTTTCAGCCACAATCTCTTCCAACATCTTTTGTGACTGTTCGTTCGCTTCCTCCAGTTCTCCGACCCGGCCAGCCTTTTCAAAAACCTCTCTCTGGAGCATCTCGGTTTTCTCCGAGGCGTTGTCCAGTTCCGACATTACATCCTGGATTTCCTTTCTGAAATGTTCCTGCTTATATTGGGATTTTTCCAGAGTCGCCGTGATCTCGTTTTCTTTCTCGGAGAGCTCCTCCGACAACTCCTCTATGCGCTTCTTCAGATTGGTGGTCTCCTCGGCATATTTGTCAGCTTTCTCCTTCCGTACTTTCAGTTCGCCTTCAACGCTTTCCATCTTCTCCAGGGCCCGGGCCAGGAAGCCATCGGTTTTCTCCAGTGCTTTTTCTGCTTTTTCCTTCGCCGATTCAACCTGCTCCAGGCGCTCCTTCAACTGATCCGTTTTCTTCTCGTCCTCGCCTATTTCCTTTTCCTTCGCCGCGATGCGGGTGGAAAGCTGCTCCATATCCGAGGCGCTCCTCTGGAGTTTCTTCTCCAGTCCCTCCTTTTCCTGCTGGAGCGCGTCAACTTCACCGGATTTCAGTTTCAGTTCATCTTTCAGGACGGCGAAACGATCCAGGACCATCGTGGCTTCCTGCGTCGCCTCCTCCATTTCCGAAATCTCCTCTTCGAGCGCGGACACGTTTTTCGTCAGGGCCTCGTTTTCTAATTCCACAATATCAAGTTTTTCGGACACAACTTTGAGCTGCTCTTCTCTTTCCGAAATATTAACTTCTGCCCGGTCGAGCAGCGACTTTTTCAATTGCACATCCTTGCGAAGCGCGCCGATTTCTTTTATCCTTTCGTGATATTTCTTTTCCAACTCCCGAACCTCGATGCGAAGGGTGGAGGCTTTCTCCTTTTCCTTTTCCATTTCGGCATTGAGAGAAGCGAGTTTTTCTTTTTCCCTGCCGGCCTGCGAAACCTTCGTTTCCATCTCGGCGATTTTCTCGTTTTTGTCCGACAGCGTCTTCGAAAGTTTCTTCTTGGAGTGTTCGGATGCAGCAAGGTTCTTCTCGGCTATCTCCTTTTCGGACCTCATCTCGACGAGTTCCGTATCGAGGGACGTTACGCGTTTGCGGGCATTCTCGTATTCGACCTCGGTGGCCGCGACGCTATCCTCCAGTTCTTTTTTTACCCGTTCAAGTTCGGCGCGCTCCCCTTCCAGAAAATCCCTTTCGGAAAGGAGCGCCTTCTTTTCCCTCTTTAAATCCTTTATCGCACGCAACTGCTTCCTTGTTTTCTTTTCTTCTTTTTCGAGTTTTGCCGCCGCTTGCTCGCTTTCGCTTAGCAACTTCATGTAATTTTCTTCGATATATTTCCGGGAGCGCTTCTCGCTTTCAAGATGCAGCTTGAGGCTCTTCTTTTCCTTCTCGAACGCCTTTTTCTCGTTCTTTGCCTCGGAGGCATGCTGCCTGTGCTTTTCCGACGCTTTCAGTTTTTCCTCTAATATCTCGACCTTCTCAGCGAGTTTCCGGTTTTCACGCTCCAGAGCCGCAACCTGCTGGTTGATCTCCTCCGTGCTCGACAAGACGCTGCTGATCCGCCCGATCCCATCGAGGATCGTTGTTTTCTCTTTCAGCAGGTTTTTTCTGAAGTTCTTCCCGAGAGCCATTGATACTCCTGCAAGAGGAAAAGGTGGAAATGGGAAAAGGGGATATAAGAGGCACGACGAGGGAGCAATACGGCAAAGAAGTGCTCTATGCTCAGTGCTTCAGTTATTCAGTTCCTGCTATCTTCCTTTCCCTCTTCTTTTTTTCCGGTTTCCCTTTTAAGGCTACGCTATTTTCCCACCAGCTTTTTCGCCAACCTTTCCGTCTTTTTTATCCTGACATCGAAATTTTATTTTTTTCGACGCGAGCTTCTCCAGCTTTTCGGAGATTCTCTGGAGTTCCACCTCTAATCTGGCTAAGCCCGCTTCAAATGACTTCAGTTTCCTTAAAAGCGCGTCAAACTCCCATGCTTGAGGAGAAATTCCCATTTCAGCATCGGGGTCTTTCTGTTTCACCGCGAGAAACGACCGCCGTGAAACCTTTGGCTCCACCGAAAGGCCGTCTTGCTTGCCGTCGCTTTTTTCCATGTTCCGCCCTTTTATGCGTCGAGCGCCAAACGTCCAACGTCAAACGCCATAAGGAATAAACGTATTTGAATGACGGCTGACGCAAGACGCATGGCGCTTATTCGGTGGTATGTTTCTTCTTTGCCTTTGCATTCGTTTCGATTACGGCGACGTGTATCTCGTCCAGGACTTTCTTCGTGCTTTCAAGGTCCCCCTCGAGCGTGGATTTTTCCTGGCGCAGCTTATCTATGATGTTCCTGTATTCTTCCTCTTCGGATTCCAGCGCTTCCACTTCACCGGACACTTCCACGAGTTTCAACTCCAGGAGTTTTATCTCTTCCTTGGCCGAGTTTACCTCGTCCGCCAGTTTTGCTGCGCGCTTCGACTGCTTGCTCCTGTCAGCGGTTACCCTCTTGAGTTCGTTTTTAAGCGCGTCAATCTTGCGATTCCTGCGCTCAATTCCGGATTCCTTCCCGCTGATGTTCGTGTTCGCGGCCGCCAGCTTTGACAATGTCGAATCAAGGTTCGCCTTCAGCGACTCGAACGCGTCCCTGGATTTCGCGACCTCGTTCTCAAGATCCTCTTTTACAACGTTAAGTTCCCGCATCTTCTTTCGCAGCGATTCTTCTTCGGCGGCCCGGTTTTCTATTTCTCTTTTCTTTTCCGCGTTTATCCGCCGCAGCACATCGATATCGTTCTCGTATTTCTCAGCCTTTCCCGCAAAACTTTTCTCGCATGAAACCAGTTCCTCCTTGAGGTTGTTATTTTCCTCCTTCACCCTCCTGGTTTCTGAATCCGATTCGGCAAACCGCTTTTCGAGGGTTTCTTTCTCCAGGACGGCGGAGGTATGAGAGGCTTCGAGTTTCGCCAGGCGGCGATTGGATTCTACGGACATACTTTTGAGCGAATCGCTCTCGCTTTCGAGAGATTCGTGTTCGCTTCTCAATTTGACGAGTTTTTTCTCCAGTTCACGCGCCTTTTCCGCTTTCTCATCTCTTTCTTCTTCCAGGAAAGCCAGTTCCTCTTCCAGCATGCCGGCCTGGCGAACCTTGTTCTCGAGTATCACGTTTTTCGCCTTCAACTCCTGGTTTTCCATGTCAAGTTGCCGCCTTGTCTCCTCCGACTTCTGGAAGTCGTTTTCCAGCGCCTCCTTCATCCTGTATACTGCATCAAGGCGTGAGGAGAAATCCCCTATTATCTCCAGCACGCTTTTCTTTGAATCTTCGAGAGAGAGTCCCTCCTTGGCGCTCATTATTCTCGAAAGTTTTCTGACTTTCTTCTCCACAGCCGCGTCATCGGCCGAATTCCTATTTTCATTTCGCGGCTCCCCGGCGGGCTTTTCCGCTTCATTTCCGTTTGAGGCAGTTGAGTCCTTGTTATGCCCGGGTCCGGCGTCGCCGGCCGCCGATTCTTTCTCTTTTACTTCCATCGCGCCGCCGATTTCCGGATTACCGTTTTCTTCCATTTCAACTCCTTATGCGTCGAACGTCGAGCATCAGGAGTCAAGCGTCATGTATTTCATTTTCTTTGACGCATGACGCATGACGCTTGACACATTACTCTTAAAGGGCGAGACTGAGCACAAGGTTGAGCAGCCCGCCGACCATGAGCGATATCAGGACGATTAATCCCAGCGCCTTCAGCGTTCCTTTCAGCCCGAACTCCTTGAACATTACCGCGAACGTTGCCACGCAAGGGAAGTATATGGTCAACATTACGCTTGCGACCACGACCTGCCGGAAAGACAAATTGAGCGGCAGCAGCATGCCGACGGCAATATCCCTTCTAAGGAAGCCGATAATCAGGCCCCCGACGGCGTCGGGCGGCAGTCCCAGCAGGCCGGAGACCACGGGTTTGAGCAAGCCGCCCATGAATTCGATTATGCCGCTTGTGTAAAGCAGATTGGCGATGAACACCCCGAGGAGCACGAACGGCACGGCCTCGCGTAGGAACCACACCATGCGCATCAGGAGCTTTTTCAGAAGACCCCGCATGTAGGGAATCCTGTATGGCGGGATGTTCATCAGAATTTCCGGGCTCTTGCCGCGGACGACGTACCTGGCTACGAGCCCGACGGAGAGCCAGACGAGGAAAAGGGTTCCAAATATCATCGGCAGTGTAAACCACGGGTGTCCCTTTGCCAGGATGACAATTCTCGCGGTCTGGGCCATACAGGGGATGCTGATAACCATCAGGAGCACGGTGATAAAGCGCTGACGGTGCGATTCCATTATCCTCGCGGCGAGCACCCCGGGTACGTTGCATCCCATGCCGATCAGCATGGGTATGATGCTCATACCGTGAAGCCCGAGCCGGTGCATCAGCGTGTCAGTGAGCACCGCCAGCCTGGGGAGGTAGCCGCAGTCCTCGAGAAAAGACATTATTAAATAGAAAGCGAAGACGTAGGGAAGGATCGCGCCTATCGGCACAAAGAGCCCCGTCGTGAGCAGGCCGAAGGATTCGCCGAAGAGTTCGCTGAAGAATTTTTCGGTGCCGATATTGGCCGGGTTGAAACTTCCGACGAGAAGGTCGTGCAGGAATCCCGTCCCTCCAAGGGCGGCGGAGAGTTTGAGCATCAATGGAAGCCAGAGAATTTTAAAAAGGGGTTCGAACAGGTAGCTGCTGAGACCCTCGCCGATCTGCCAGATGGCCCAGAACATTCCGGCAAGCACCGCCATAGCGATTGGTATGCCGGTGAGCGGCCTGACCGACCGGTCACCGAGCCACTCGAGGAAGGTGTGGTGCTTGTGAGTAATCGTCTGCACGGCTTCGACGATGTTTCCGACCTCGTGCCAGCGCTCGGCATCGTCGAAGTCGTAGCTGCTGATTTTTGCCTGCGGGATTAATTCCACAAGGTCTTTTATGCCTTCGCCGGAGATTGCGGTTGTGGGTACGCACGGGACGCCGAGGGTTTTCTCGAGCTTTTCCACGTCGATGTTGACGCCGGTGTGCTTCGTCTCGTCCCAGAGGTTGAGGGCGACGAGCATGGGTCTGCGGGTTTTCAAAAGTTGCAGGGTGAGGTTTAATGAGCGTTCGAGGTTCGTGGAGTCGATGACGTTGACGATGATGGGTTTTCCCTCGGCAAGCATCCTGACCGCGATCTCCTCGGCGGCGGAAGTCGGCTTGAGCGAGTAAGTGCTGGGGACGTCGATTACTTCCGTCTCCTCGTCTGCGATTGTCACGTTGCCCTTTGCATATTCGACGGTGGAGCCGGGGTAGTTCGCGGCGAGGACGTTGGCGCCGGTAAGGCGGTTGAAGAGCATGCTTTTTCCGCCGTTGGGATTGCCGATCAGGAGTATTTTTTTAATAACAGGCTCTTCGAGTATTATTTTTTCAGCCATGCCGTAGCCGAGCGCGGTCTGCGAGTTGCCGAATTTCACGGTAACCGGCCCATGCAGGAACGAATCGTTTACTTTTGTGAGCTTTGTTCCGACGGTGATGCCCATGTTGTCGAGGCGGTCCCGCATGCCGCTCTCGGCCAGCATCTCGATCACTACCCCCTCTCTTCCTTCTTTCATGTCAAGAAGGCTCTTTTTTTCAGTTTCCACGGGTTGTTCACTTTCTGCCACAACATTGCAGGCATCGTATGCCGTGTATTCTGACTGATGCGACAAACGTCCAAACTACCGGTTACTCTTTCTTTTCTTCCTGACCAGATTCTTCATTTGCCTTTTCCTCGGAAGTTTCTTCCTGACCAGATTTTTCATTTGCCTTTTCCTCGGAGGTTTCTTCCTGACCAGATTCTTCATTTGCCCTTTTTATCTCAGAGGTTTCTTCCTCGACCGCTTTGCTTTCAACTTCATCTGCTACAGCAGCTTCACCCTCGGAGGTATCTCCATTTTTCTCCAGTTCTTTCCATTTTGATATTGCTTCTTCGCGTTTCTCTTCGCTGCCCGTTGCTTCAAATCCGGCGGATTTCGCCGTTATCCTCTCAAGGGCAAGATTTGCTTCTTTGCGAACCTCAGCATCCTCATCTGAAAGTGCCGAGATAAGCGAACCGACCGACTGCCTGGATTTTATGGTGGCGTGCGCCTTGGCGGCGGCTTTTCTCACCTGGCTGTCGGGATCATTGAACAGGTCCGCGAGTTCCCGCACGACGGTCTCGGAACCGCTCCAACCCAGGCACGTCGCGGCGCGCCTTCTGACAAGCGGGTGCTCGTCTTTCAGGGCCGTTGTAACCAGTCGAAGGGCGTCTATGCCGCCCACCTTTTGGAGCCCTCTTACCGCTGCAAGCCTCACCTGTACGTTGTCATCCGTGAGTCTCGGCTCGAAAATCGGCATCGCGGACTTGTCGGCGACCTCGGTGAGAGAACTCAGAGACGCCGCCCGGACGGCCCCGTTCGGATCTTCCAATGTAAGTGCGAGAAGTTTGACCGTTGCCTCGTTCGGAATGCTCGCCAACTTCTTTATGGCGGACATTCTGGCCTTGAGGTTGCTTCCCGCGACGTTTTTCGCAAGACGTTTGAAGATTTTCTTGTCTTTTCTGGTTTCGAACTTTGCATTTTTTAATACTTTTTCATAGTTCAGAGGCGCCCCGGCAGCTTCGACATTCTCAATAGGGGCCTTGACCGCAACCTTATTATCTTCTTCGGGCATTACTATTATCTCTGCGTTTCCGCCGGCTATTTCTGCATCACCTGTTTTCTTTTCTTCTAAAAGAAATGCCGTTTTTTCCTCTTCGAGGCTTGCCAGCCCGGCCGCCGTCCTTGTCCCGGCGGCGGAAGAGGCGCCTGTTTCCGTGAAGAGAGTTATGATTCTTTTTGGGAACCTGAATACTGCGGCAGGAGCGCTGATCAGCCGGTCAACAGCTTTTGTTGCGGCCCATTTGACCATTCCGGTGGATTTTCCGCAAATCTTTGCAAAATGAAATATGCTCCATTCAAAGACTCTCGCAGTTCTTCCGGGGGCCCTTAAAGCTTCGTTCCCGATTCCTGTTCCTTTTGGTTCAGTCATTTTACATATCCTCCTCAGTATGCGTCGAGAGTAATGCGTCAAGCGTCAAGTGTCGAGCGTCAAGCGTCATATATTCAATTATCTTTTTTGACTCTTGGCTCCTGACGCTCGACGCTTGACGGCAAAGACCGGCCGGTGATTTTTTCCAGGGCCTTATGGGCCATCTTGCGGACTTCCGCATCCTCATCGCCGACTGCTTCAATCAACAGCTCCACTGCCGATTTTTCTTTAATAGATCCCAGTGCGCCGGCTGCTGCTTTTCTTACGGATACGTCCCCGTTTTTCAGCAGTGCGGCAATTCTCAGCGCCGTCCCGGGCTCCCGTCTCCAGCCGAGACACAGGACCGCGCGCCGTCTGACAGCGGCATGTTCGTCCGCAAGTGCATCGAGCAAAAGCTCAGTGCTCTTCTTGCCGTTCTTCCTGTAGATTCCCTTTACGGCAGCCAGCCTCACACGGACGTTTTCATCCTTCAGTGCCCTGGCAAACACGGCCAGATCAACATTGCGCCTGGATGCCAGGATGCCGACGGCTTCGGCCCTGGTCTTTTCACATTCATCCTGCGCCAGCCTGATCAGTATGGAAAGCGGGTTTTCGCCGGGGATTTGTGACAGGAGCCGCGCAGCGTTCAGGCGGGCCACCCTGTTATTTGGCTTATAAATTAAATTGTGGATGGCTTGCCGAAAGGTTTCCTTGTGAGTTGAAAGTCTGAAATTTGTCTTATCGAGAAGCTTGCGGTAGAATTTCACTTCACCCAACTTACGGATCGGTTTGGCGGGGACTGTTTTCCGAGTTTTCATAACGGGGGCGCGGTTTTCGTTTGCACCGGATTCCTTAAAGGTCAGCTTCTCTGTTATGTCCAGATTGATGTGACAGTTTCCAGGCGGGTCAGCGGGCTCGGAATTTCGCGAATTTCGTGACATTCCCATTATAGAGAAAATCTTTGATGTTAAAGCTCCTGCGGTATTCTTCAAAACTCCGACCGCCATTCCGGCTGTTCTTATCGGGGCCAGCAATCCCCTGCGGATAATAGAGGTCTTTTCCTTTGGTTTCTCTTTACCGGGCATCTCTCCCTCATTTCAAAATGCACATAATGAAGGGAGCGAAAAATGCTTCACCTCTTGTCATTGCGAGGAGGAAGCCTTTATGCGTCATGAGTCGAACGTCGAGCGCCGTGCGTCAGAAAAGAAATAGAATATATGACGCTTGCCGCATGACGCTATTAGCGGCGGCTTGCCGAGCGTTGATTTTGCCGGCGACGAAACAATCTCAGGTTATGATGGAAGGTATTAGGTATTATGTTTTAGGTAACAAATCAGAAATACATCATGAAACCCAACACCTAGTACCTGACACCTGACATCCTGGCCATAATCCGCTGCAACATCTGCTGTGGGAGCATGGGCCTTGCCGATATCCGACTCCGAAGCGTCGCTCTATGCTTTTCTTGGCTTCCCAATGGCAAAGCCCCTGAGATTATTGGCAAACCTTTTTGCCTTTTTCTCGACCTTCTCCAGCAGGTCGGGCCTTTTTTTGCTTATGACCGCCACCGTTGTTGCTCCGAGAAAGACCCCGGCTAGCGTTATGCTTATCAATTTGAGCATTGCCCTTTCCTTTCCCAAAAAACTCCCGACACTCTCAACCTTTCCTTCCCGTATAAGGACCGCTAACCGGGTTTTCGATTTCCGATCGCGGATTTTCGGTTTTTCTTCTCAAGTCTCAAACCTCGGGTCTCAAGCCCTTCCTGAAGGAAGGTTTTCAGTGTCGTTTTTCGAGAATACTAGTAAGCAAGTATACCACTTCCAGCAACAATCAGTCAATCGGGTGAATCCATAGTTGTTATACCGGGGAAACGGCGAAAGAGACCGTGGAATCCACGGTACGATAATCGGTGGTGCGTCATGAGTAGTGAGTTGTGTGTAATTAAAACTGTATCATCAACTACGAAGACAACGGGCGCAGCTTCTATCCTCCCGTGCATAGTCTGCCGGGCCGGTAGGACTTTTCAGCCATATTTGGCTTATATCCGCCACCTGGCGGTCTGGTATCGTTCATCCCTCCGAAATTTCGCATATTCCTAACCTATGAACCATTCAACAGTACCGCCTGGGGAAGGCTGCAGAGGGGAATTGGCTTTCTCCTTTTATAAGTTCTTCAGGATCATAAAACGAAAAAAGGCAGACCGCACATTGATGCCGGTCGCCTAAAGATACGAACCTGAAGGATGCGAGAAAGGGTAATGTAAAGGGTTCTTATTTAAACTCATCCTTATTTGCGCGGTACCACTCGATCCAGCGACCGGCTTTCTCGGCGGCATATTCGCCGTCAAGTTTCTCACCCGTAATTTTTTCAAGCGCCCATACCGCCACTTCCTGAATCGTAGGTCGACCGACCCGCTCCGGGTCGCTTATTCAGCACGGTCAGGCGGAGATCGTGCTCACGTCCCATATTTCATTCATTATATATGGAATGTTCTCGCGGGCGCCGACGGAACCCATCACCTCAATTACCGAGTAGCGCACCGTGGGCTCGGGGTCGTCCAGCAGGTGAAGGATTTTCTTGACCGAGCTTTCCGAGCGCATATCACCGAGCACCTTTATCGCACAGCCGCGGATCCAGCGATGCCGGGCGTTGGCAAAAGCTTCAATCTGCGGTATCACGGAACGGTCGCCCAGCTTGACAAGCACGGGCGGCAGCGATATAAAAACCGTAAGGTCGTTGAAAAGCGGTATCAGGTGTTTCGCGGTACCCGGCGCTCCGATATCCCCCAAGGCTTCAACGGCCGTGATACGGACATCGACGGATTCGTGCTTCAGAAACGGAATTATCTTCTGCGCGTCCTCGTGCTGCCCTATCGCCCCGATAGACCAGACGATTTGGGTAAGCTCCAGCTCGGATTTCAGGTTTGCTTCCAGTTCTTTGAAAAGATACGGGCGTGCCTTTTTGTAAGCCATCACCCCGAGAGCGTCGATAGCCTGCAGCATCACCGTTTTATCGCCATCGGACAGCATGCTGATTAATGCATCCCCGGCTTTTTTACCGCCGGCCGCGCCAAGAATCCGCGCCGCCGCCTCCCGCAGGCCGGGATCATCCGAGCGGGAAAGTTCGATTACCTCGTCGACCACACCTGAAGCCTTTATCTCGACCAGGGAATCGCGGGCCGTGCGGAAAACGCTCATGTGAATATCTTTTATCGCCCGGATAAGCTCTTTACCGACCTCACGCTTCGGGAACTTTCCAAGTGCATGCGCCGCCGCCGCGCGGACCTCGGCAGAACCTTCCCGCAGGCGTTTGAGCAGATGCGGGACAACGCTGTCATTTCCGATCTCCCGAATTAATGACACCGTTACGTCAATAGCCCCGGAATCCGGATTATCAAAATGCTTCAGGGCCGCAGTCGCGTACGCCGGGTTCTTCGTTTCGATAAGAGCCTTCACCGCCTCGTCCCAGACTCCGATATCCTCGTCAGCCAGCAGCTCGACGAAAGTTGAATCAACAAGCTCGAGCTTTCTGAGCCCCGTAACAGCCGCCTGCCGTACGAGAGAGGATTCGTCTTTACAGAGCCGGCGAAGCTCATCCGGGGCCCGGTCATCGCCGACCTCCGCAAAAGCCTGCGCCGCCTTGTGCCGGACGTCGCTTTCAAGGTTTCTGGAAAGTTTTACCAGCGTATCAAAAGCTTCCTTTCCGCCGAGTACGCCGAGGGCGGACGCTACCGCCCTTTTAATGTCGGTGTCCTCATCCCCGGCAGCAGCCAGGATTTCTTTGAGAAAAGAGCGGTCCTTCGTTCGCTCCACCGCGTCGATTACAAAAAGCCGCACATATGCGGACGGATCATTCAACGCGGTTCTGATATACTTCCTCGCCGCAT
Organism: Planctomycetota bacterium; assembly: GCA_004376375.1. Lineage (GTDB taxonomy): Bacteria > Planctomycetota > E44-bin39 > E44-bin39 > E44-bin39 > E44-bin39. The sequence goes on along the minus strand of SOJX01000135.1, from coordinate 30,437 downwards.
CGGGGCCGAATTTGCCCAGGGCCTCAATAGCCGTAATGCGGATAGACTCCTTTTCCTCCTTGAGAAGGGCTGCAATCTCTTCGATATAGCGGTCAGCCCCGAGGCGGCCGGCAAGCTCTGCCCCGATCTTGCGGACCTCTGAATCATCACTTTTGAAAAGCGGTGCAATGGCCTCAGCATCTTCCTTCGTCGCCGTGAGAGAAATAACGTTCACCGCGGCCCTGCGTAAATCAGCATCCTCCGACTGCACGAGCGGCACAAGCATCAGAACCGTCCGCTCGTTCGCAAGTATGGGAAGGAGCCATGATGCAATCGCCCGTGAAGAGGGTTTGCGCAACATTTCGACGAGCTTCGGGGCAGTTTCCGGATTATGGATAAGCTGAAAAGTCTTCATCGCTTCGGCCTGCACCTCCGTGTCCGGGTCCTTCAGAAGCGGCACAATTTTATGCGCGGACTCCTTAAGGCGCATCCTCCCGAGGGCGGCTACCGCCTGCCGTCGAACATAAGCGTCGTCATCCCGTATAAACGGATAAACACTTTCTATAACTGATTTATTTCCGATTATGCCAATCGCTCCAAGTGCTTTTGCATTAACCTCCACATTGTTATCATTAAGTAACTGAAGAAGAAGCGGTAAACATTCATTCGCAGATAACGATCCCAGGATATCAGCTACCCGTATGCGTACATTTACATCTTTATGACCGGCCAGAGGTCTGAGCAGGGGAATTACTTCAATATTACCGATTCCACCTATTGTCCACGATGCAACATTCGCAATCTGCTCATCCTTGTCCACAATAAGCGGTACGAGTTTTAGTGCTATTGACTTGTCATGCTGCTTGATAAGCGACCAGAGCGCCTTTTCCCTGACGGAAGAATCGGGATCGTGCGTTAACTTGAACAATGCATCCACGACACCCGGTTCGCTATAATCTCCGAGAATTGTCGCAACCTCCCGCCTGACAGCCGCGGTGGAGGAACCGCCCAGCTTCAACATTAATTCATAGGACTTCGGCAGATGAAGGTGGCCGATTGCCGAGGCAACGGTAATGCGGGTTTCCTCGGATTCGGAATCAAGAAGTGCAATCAGCTTTTGGGGAATCTCAGTAAGCCCGATTCCTGAGAGAGATGCAACCGCTTCCCGGCGAAGGTATTTATCAGGGCTTTCGAGCCACTTGATAAGCGCTTCAACTGAATCACGGTCTTTCAGCCTGCCGAAAAGCCGTGCCGCCAGCTGCGCAGCTTCAAAATTATTATCGAACCCGTCGAGAACGCTCCTGAGCTCCGGGAGCACCGCTTTTGAAGGCAATCGTGAAAGCGATGCCGCAGCGGGCAGGCGGACGTCCTCCTCATCGTCGAGAAGGAGCGCCACGAGTGGCGCAGCAGCGGAAGGCGGCCGTAAAACACCGAGTATTCTTGCCGCCTCGGACTTGATCTCCAGATCGGGGTGATCAAGTAGTTTAATAAGAAACCTGATCATGTCAGGCCCGCGATAATTCGAAAGAAGATGCAGAGGCGCGCCTTCGCCTTTTGCATCAGGCCCGAAGGCCTGCATCAGCTCAAGGATTTCAGGAGGGGTTTCGGGCTCATCGGCATCTGGTTTCTTCGGGGCCGGCTTGGAAACAGCGGGCTCTCTTTTTGTCTTCGGCGATTCAAGGCGCTGGTTCACCATAAGAAAGATCAACACAGCCAGGCTGCAGCTTATAATCAACGTATATATGGTCTTTCTCGTTTTCATGTTCATCACACTTTACCGGGCCGCACGAACCTGGCAATCAGAGGTTTGACCAGCGCCAGGAGCAGCAAAACGCACGTGGCAGCGGAAATGGTCGGCCCCGGCGGAAGATTTCCTCGATATGAGAAATAAAAGCCGAATAGAGTGGCGAGCAAGCCCAGTACAACGGAAACAACCAGAACGGTCTTCAGCCTGTTGGCGAGCAACAGAGCTGCAGTTGCCGGGACCACAAGAAACGCGAAGACAACCAGCACGCCGACAAGCATGATTGCGGTCGAGATGACTGCACCGAGGGAGACGAAAAAAAGACTGTCCCAGAGGCGCGAATTATAGCCCATCGCGGCCGCGGTTTCGGGATCGAACGAAACCAGCAGAAACTCCTTATAAAACAATAACTGTATCAGGAGCGCGGGTATAAAAACCCCCAACGCAAGCCATAGATGCCCTTTCTCAATCGTCAGAATGTCTCCGAACAGGATATTCATCGTCTGGGCCTCCGCCTGCGCGCTTCCAGCCAGAAACAGGAACGCTCCCGCAGCGCCTGCCACATAAATTACGCCTAGAACAGCCTCTCTGGGGATCCTCCTCCCCGCAAGGCAAAAAGCAACGAGAAGAACAACAATTGTAGTCAGGACCGTAGAGCACAACACAGGGCTTAGACCGATGAGAATACCTAAAGCAACGCCTCCGGAAGAAACTTGCGCGATCGAAACGCCCACGAAGACAACGCGCCGAAGCAGAACGTATACGCCGAGATAGCAGCACGCGATGGCAGCCAGCCCCCCCGCGGCCATTGCGATGAGCATGAATTCCTGTTTGAATATTTCCATGTCTATTCCCGCGGCATAACTATGCGTTTCCCGTCGACCTCACACACGATCAGGTCGACGCCATAGACTTTCGCAAGAACTCCGTCGCTGAGAAGCTCCTGCGTGGTAAACATGCTCAACCCGCCTTCGCGGACGACGGCAATACCGTCCACGTGATTCAGGACCACGTTCAGCATGTGGCTGACCATAACAATCGGAAGCCTGTGCTCGACATGAAGGCTTCCGATAAGGTCCATTATTATTTTCTCGCCCGCGACGTCCATGTCGGCGGTCGGCTCGTCCAGTATCAGCAGACCCGGGTCGCCGACTATCGCGCGCGCGATCAGGCATCTCTGTTTCTGACCGCCCGAGAGATTGCGGTACAGCTCGCCCGCAAGTTCGGGAATGCCGACCGTCTCCAGCGCCTCGAGCACAGCGTCCCTGTCTTCCGGGCGCGGGCGCCTGAGCAGGCCGATCTGCCGGTAACGGCCCATAAGAACGATTTCATGGACGGTGAGAGGGAAGAGCTCATCCATGCCCTGGCGCTGGGGGACGTAACCGATATGAAAACCTCTGCCCGCGCCCGGGCGAAGTATTTCACCGGCCCGTGGTTTCAGTGAGCCGAGCATGGCGCGAAGAAGCGTTGTTTTGCCGCTGCCGTTGGGTCCGACAATGCCGAGCCGCTCATCACTGCGGACTGTCAGGTCCACGCCCTGAAGCACTCTCAGGCGCCCGTAACCGAGCGAGACATTTTTGAATTCGATCAGAGCAGTCACTGGCCGCCCTTCTTCAGCGCGCTGGAGATTTTGTCGACCGCATGATCCATCAATTTTATATAGGTTCCCGTTCCGTCAGCACCGTCGACGGAAGTCGGCAGAACCAGAAACGCTGCCCCTGTCTGCTTTGCGATCATGCGCGGCATTTTCAGGGGGTAACACGGTTCGGACAGGACAACGCTTATCCGCTCCCGCTTCACTTTGTCAATTATGGTCGAGATATGCGCCGGCGACGGTGGAATGCCGGGCTGGGGCTCTATAACGCCGGCCTCGACAAGGCTGAAAAAGGCGGCGAAATATGACCACGACTTGTGATACGTTATGATCTTCCGGCCGCGGCAGGAGCGCATCTTTTTTTTCCAGCGCATCTTCGCCGCTTCGATTTTTTTTATAAAATCGTCCCGGCCCTTTTCGAAATCCGTTTTACTGTCGGGATATAGTTTCGAAAGCGTAGAACACATGACCTTTGCGATAACGACGGTATTTTCCGGATTCAGCCAGTAATGCGGGTTGCCGGCAAGGTGTAATGGCTTCCCCGAGGGCCTCGCGCCTGCAGCCGGTTTTTCGAGAAGAGAAATATGTTTGCCGACATCTACATGGTTCTTGCCGCCGGGTTTGATTTTCCGGTTTCCCGAACTCTTTATGAACCTGTTGGCCCAATCGTCCATGCCCGCGCCGATGGCAAAATAAACATCGGCCTTCTGGAGCATGGTGATATGAGCCGGCCGCGCCTCGATGCCATGCAGATTCTGATCACCACGCGCAAGGGTTTTTACCTCGGCGGAATCCCCCGCGACGCGTTTGCATATGTCCCGAAAATCAGTTGAAGTTGTTACTATCTGAATCTTCTTCCCGGAACCGGATGCGGCATTACTCCCTGCACTGCCGTCCGCAGAGGTTCCATTCCTGGGATCATCGCACCGGCAACCGGCAAAGATGCAAACGGCAAGTAACAATGCAAAACCGAACAGACGATATGCAACGCCTGTCGATAAACCCATGGTGAACGGTTCGGTATTTTTCCGCATACAGAAATACATTCTATGACAAAAGATAGGCCTATGCAACCAAACACTTCGCCTGCATTTTTAATATTGGGCAACCCATAGAAAACTTTTCCATAATTTACTGTAAGTGGTGTGATCCTGAAATAAAGCACTGCATAGGTAATAATAACTACGCCGGTACCGAGGGTTGTTGTAGTCCATGTAAAAATAATCAAATTACCGAGAAAGTCCTCAGGCCTACTTTCTCAACCTGCGCTTGACATTACCTCAATGAATTCAATGAGATGAGAAGATGGTTGACTGGCGAAATGATTGGTATATTGGCGTGAAAAAAGTTCTAACCCGGTCCCATCGCCCCGACGAATCTGGATTCTTGCGCAAATACGCAGAGTTTTCCCGCAGCGGATGTTATGTTTCATTCCTTAAAATTATGTGCGTTGCCGTTATCAGCTTGCGTCGGCCTGATATCAGACGTGGTTGGTTTCATTCGTATTTCTTTGAGCCAGCAGTAAAGCACCGGGACAACGAAGAGTGAAATCATTACAACAAGCATGCCGCCGAAGGATGGGATTGCCATTGGAACCATTATGTCGGCTCCGCGGCGTGTCATCACCAGGATATCGGCTGGCACGGCTCCCCAGAAGTGGGCTGCGGTGAGTAATCCTCACCTACTTGATTATGGTGGTTTTCAGGAAGAACACGATTTCCGTGTCAAGCCAGTCGTGACGGATGGACCTGAACAGGTATCCGAGAATCGGGATGTCCCCGAGGATGGGGAGTTTTCGCTCCATGATAACCTTCTTCTTCTCGCGCAGTCCGCCGATAATGAGAATATCTCCCGAACGGACGTTTACCGTGGTTTTGGTGCTCCTGCTTGCGATAATGGGATTGGTGATTCCGGTCGTTACGGAAGGGTCCGTCCATCCGACGAGACTGGAGACTTCCGGGTTGATCTGGAGTGTGACGTTTTTCTCCCCGATGAATGAAGGCGTAACGATGAGTTTGACCCCGATCTTCTTGTAGCTGGTCGTGATGTTGACGAGTGCGTTCACAATCTGGGCGGTCTGGTAGGGAATCTCGGAAACGGTTTCGATGTTCGCGGTCTGGCCCGAGAGGACAAGCAGCTTCGGCTTGGTGAGTATCTCGGCACAGCCGTTCTCGGTCAGGGCCCTCACCCAGGCGGTAAGACTGCCGCGCCGCGCAATCTCCTTGGCCGGAATAATGGCGAATCCGAGCTCCGTGCCCTGGAAAGGCGCTGCACCCGGAAGCATACTGTCGAGATAGTTCTTGGGGTTGAGTGCCGTCGAATATTCCTGCAGAAACGCACGGGACATGCCCGCAAGGTTGTTGGCAACTTCGAGGCCGTATTCGAAGTTGCTCGTACTCGAAACCTCGAGGGCGAGAACCTCGATGAGCACCTGCGGCGTGGGCGTGTCCACGATCTTGAACGCGTTGCCGAGTTTTGCAAGCTCCGCTTTTGTGTCCGTGAGAATGACACGCCCCTGCTTGGGCATCTGCGTCACCTTCGTGGTGGGCTTCAGATATTGTTTCATGAGGGGAATGATGTACGCGGCCGTCTGGTGCCTGACGTGGTATATTTTGGTGAATTTTCCGTCCGGTTCCGTAATCAGGTCTGCAAGAAAATCCGGCTCCGGTTCCGCCGGCTCGGTGGGGGTAATGATGGAGGCGTTTTCCGGCATGTCCTGAAAGAGCTTCTGCAGAATGGTGAGCGTTTTATCGTCACCTTTGGCGGGTTTGAATATTTCGTGCAGGATGCCGCCGCGGTCCTCGTATATGCTGGAATGGCATCCCGTAAGACCGTATAGAACGGCCATCCATAATACGAAAAGACCTGCCTTTTTCATCTCTCCCCCCCAGAATGCTAATGCGGCATACATTCCCTATCCCCGAAATAATACACCATATTGTTTATTTATACCCCAATAGGTGCAAACTAGTTCCTTTTTTCTGCAAAAAACAGGAAAAAAATTTGAATACCCGAAAGCACGGTTTATTACGCGCACCAAGGTTTTCACGACCCGGCTGGAAGTACGGATTAACCATTCATTTTACACGTTATTACGGCGACGGCTTTGTCGCCTTTCTCGTACACTTTCCCCGTTGTGTCGAAAAGGATGAAGTTATCACCGACAACGGTTCTTTTTACAGATTTGCAGTGAGCGGTTGCAGGATTTGCCGGGGGCGACCACGTCAACCTTATCCAAAAACCACTAGATACCAAGTTGGAACCAATGTACAATGTAATGCGGTCCTGTATTTGAGAGTAATTTTTAATGCATGAAGATTCTTCGACACGTTTTCCGCGCGGGGACAGCGGGAGTACTTTCGAAACGCCGTCGGGACGGTTTATTATATCGCCTGCCGAAGCCGCTCCCGGGATTGCGCAGCGCTTCGAACGCGGCGATGTGGTGGCCAAACGATATGAGGTCAGGCGTGAGCTGGGCGTTGGCGGAATGTGTACAGTTTACCTTGTCAGCGACCGGGTAAGCGACGATCGGACAGTCGCGCTCAAGTTGATTTCCGGCGAGACGAATCCCCTTCGAATTGAAACTCTCCGCAATGAGTTTCGTATCCTCTCGCATTTCAACCACGAAAACCTTATCCGCGTTTACGATTTCGGCGTGCTCGCCGCCGGGCTGGGGTTTTACTATACTGCCGATTACATCGAGGGCATGGAACTGCACCGGGCCGTAGAAGGGGCCTCCGAAGATAAGCTGATTGATTTTATCGTTCAGGTCTGTCGCGGGCTTGAATACGTGCATGCCCGCGGGTATATACACTACGATATCAAGCCGGCGAACATCCTTGTGACGGACGACGGGACAATTAAGCTCACCGACTTCGGCCTGAGCGCTCTGGCTGACCGTGCGCTGGGGAAGCGGATTCGTGGCACGCCCGCGTATACGTCGCCGGAGATAATTACCAACGCGGCCGTGGACGCCCGCACTGATCTTTATTCTCTCGGCATAACCCTGTATGAAATAACAACGGGTGCAACGCCGTTTCGCGGGCGGGGTCTGAACGATCTTTTCCGAAAGCACGTAACCGAATTGCCGGCGCCGCCCGGGTCGGTCAAACCCGACATTCCCGAATACCTTGAAAAGATAATTCTCCGTCTTCTGGCAAAAAATCCTGCCGAGCGTTTTGATGGCGCAAGCGCTATCATAAATGAGCTGGCGCGGGCCCGAGGCGTTGAAATAGAAATCAGGCACGAAACATCGGCCGAAGGTTATTTGCGTAATCCGCCGTTGATCGGACGCGACAGGGAAATGCAAACCCTTTATTCGGCTCTCGACAACCTTTCTGAGGGCACTGCTGCACATATTACCCTTGAAGGCCCCGCCGGCATCGGACGCTCGCGCATCCTTCAGGAAATTAAATTCGAATCACAGCTGAGGGGATATGCGACCGCTATGGTAAGCGCGGACGATTCCGAACTTTTCACCACGCTGGCCGTAGAGCTTGCCGCGCATCCGGAAGTCAGCCTGCCTGCCTCTCTCCGGGATGCCGGGGCCGATGCGCTTGAGGCCGGTCTTTCCCCGTCGACATTGCCGGACGATGCCGCAAGGGTGCTTGCCATTGCCGAGCAGGTTCCCACGGTAGTCTGTATTGACGACGCCCAGGAGGTGACACCGAAGATACTTTCAGCCCTTTCCCGCCTGAGCCGTTTCATTGAGACTTCCACGGCGCCAGCCCTGTTTTTGCTGACTACCTGGCGTGAAGGAGAGGACGTCGACCCGGGAGTCTTTACCACTGCTTCACGGCTCCGCCTTTCCCCGATAAGCGATGAAGAAACGGGAGAAATTGCATCCCGGATGTTTGGGAGCATTGCCCCGCCTGAAATGTTTGTCGCCAATCTTGTGGAGACGACCTCGGGGATTCCACTCGCCGTGGTCGAGACAATCCGGATGCTCGTGTCCACGGGTGAAATCGCGATTGTGGAAGGCAAGTGGCATTTCCGCGGAGGTCCGGAGCCGTTCGAGATCGCTCCCTCGCTCGAGGATTTTTACCAGAAACAGGCAAAAACGCTCCGCGGGCTCGAGCATAAGCTCGCGTATAATATTGCACTTATAGAACGTGCCGTCACGATGACCGAAATCTCGGGCCTTCATGATGAAGCACCCGAAAAGATTGCAGCGGCGCTCAGCCAGTTGGAAAAGCGGGAGATTATACGCCGCCGTGAGGGAAAGATAGAGATATTGAACCGCGGTATCCGCGATGCGGTTATTGCCACCCGCACCAGTGAGACCAGGCGGCAGCGGCATGCGCAAATTGCAAAGAGATTTGTGCGTATTCGAGGCCGAAACATAACCAAACTCGAAATTGCGAGGCATTACCTGCTTTCCAACCAGAAGACCAAGGGTATCCGTTACGGACTGACTGCCATCAAGTCCGGAGAAATCAAGAAGAACCGCTCCACGGATATCTCGTTTCTCCATCATCTCAGCAAAGCAGCTAAAAATGAAACGCAAGCCGTTCGGGCGAAGATTCTGTACGCGCTCGCGGACGCGAGCGCCCGCGATGCCGACCCGTCCGTAACGCTTTCTATGATAGATGAATACCTCGAAACCGTGCCGCGTACAGAATCCAGGGAGCACCGGGCCAAGATGGAGCGTTATAGAGCAGAATGCTACGGCCTGTTAAAGAATCACGAAAAGGCAGATGTTGCCTGGAAACGCGCGCTCGAGCTTGCGAAACCGGGTTCTGATACGCATCTGGGCGTGCTGCTTTCTTATGTAAAAGTGCTGGAATTCCGCGGCCGGCTTGAGGATTGCGAGGAGCTGCTTCTTGATGCCGTGGCCAAGTTCGCCGACCGGGAAAGCCATGGACGGGTGCGCGTATTGGTCTCGCTTGTTCGTCTTTCCTTGTCGCGCGGCATGATAAAGAAAGTGGGGGAATACATCCGGCAGGTACAGGAACTTGCCCGCAGGTTGAATATCGAGGAGGATGAAGAGATTGAGAACCTGCCCGGCGCCCTGCATCTGATAAGGGGCGAATACGAAGAAGCCAAGAAGTATCTTTTCAATGCAAAAAAGTTTGCACTGAAACACAACAACCTGAGCGCACTGGCCATTATCAATATAAACCTGATGCTTGCGTCCTTCAGCCTCGGACTGACCGATGAGGGGATGCAGTACGCGACGGAGGCGGAAGGAATCTATCGCCATTATGCAGACTTCAACGGATTGGCCCAGTTATATGCAAAACTCAGCGGTCAGGTCCATTATGCAATGGGGGCGAGTACCGCATCCGTCTACTGCGAAAAAGGTCTTGAGTTCGCAAGAGCGGCCGGCGCCGTAAGGCTGGAGCACGCATTCCTGGAGCGCCTGGGGGTGATTGCACGTTCCAGAGGCGATTTTGCCGCTGCGTTTAAATACGCTGATGAATCTTATGATCTCGGGGTCCGCGTTTTAAAGATATCACCGCATGGTGCGTTGCTGACACGAGCGGTAGCATCGATACTTGCCGGACATTTTGCCAACGCACTCGACTTTGCCTTTGAAGCCAGAGGCGCCGCTGCCCAGACAGGCGACCCGAGGATTGTGAACAGCGTTCGGGTATGGATATGTTTTATCGCGCTTTATACGGGCAAACTCGACCTTGCGATCGAGCAGCTGGGGGAGATGGAAAAGCTCCTGCCGAAACTGCAGGCGATCCAGCGCTACAACTACCTTTACGCCGCCGCCAGGGTCTGGCCCGACCTGGGCAGGATCGAGCGGGCGGCCGGGATCTTCGACAAAATGCATGAGGAAATCAGGGAAATCAAAATGGACCTCGTGCACGCCGGCCTCTCCATGATGCTCGGCAGGATTGAAACGGCGCGATACAACTTCAGGAAAGCCGAATCCGAATTCAGGACCGCACACAACCTGATTAATCCGGACGTGAATTTTGATACATATATTGAACTTCTTGAAGCGGAGGTCGAATTCTATCTTAACCAGTCGAACGTGGAAAAAGCCCGGAAAAAGATAGAAGAGCTGGAAAAAGAACTGGCAAGCCTGCCGAATGAGTCGCCGTTTCACAGGACCTGGCTCCGCCTGTATCGCTCGCGTCTTGCCTTGCTTGAGGGTGACACGCAGAGCGCTTACAACGAGTCGATGTCCGGATTCCTTGAAGCAAAAGGAGCAGGGTTTCGCCAGATGGAAGTCGAACTGGCGAAAATTGCAGCTGAAACTTCACGCGATAAAAAAGAGTCCGACGGCTTGAAGAAGGACGTAAGGCGGCAGGTGCTCGAAATGGTAGCGAACCTGGGTGACGAGCTGAAAATACCTGTCCAGGAATACCTGCTGTCTCCGCCGAGGGAAAGCATACCGTTGAAGCTCCTGGAGGGCAAATCTTCGGCGTCCCGGGATTCCACCGGGAACCTGCTGCGGCTCGCAGTTTTCCTTGCCCGGGAAAACAACCCGCAACGCGCCATCGAGGCCATTCTGGACATCGTGTTTCATACCATGGATGCAAAGCGTGCATTTCTGGTAATTCAGGGGGGCGAAGGTCTCAGTATCAGCGGCAGCCGGTATGCGTCCGGCAGAACGCCGGAAGGAGTTGAGCGGGAAGTCTCCAAGTCCGTAATCAGGCATGTGATTGAAACCGGTTCTCCGATCTTTTCGGACAATCTACGGGAAGAATCCGTTTTTTCAGAATCACAGAGCGTACTGGATCTCGAGCTGCTGTCGATACTAGCCATTCCCGTTCGCATCAGCGGTGAAGTACGAGGGTGCCTGTACCTTGACAATGACGAGAAGGCTGCCGCATTTTCAACCGCGGACGGGGACCATTCCCAGTACCTGGCAAGCCTTGCCGGCGCCGTGCTGGAGCGCCAGATGCATATTCAGCACGTGGAAAGGACTTCCGAATCCTTGAGCTCCCGACTGGAAAAGCAATCCGCAGAATTTGAAATAATCAAGCGGGAACTCGACGAAACAAAGCAAACCAGAAATATCGATAAACTGGTTGGACAGAGCCCAACCATTAAGAAACTCAAAGATTCTCTCAGGCGTACGGCGATGATTGACCTGCCGGTCCTGTTGCAGGGGGAGGTCGGCACGGGCAAGAACCTTGCAGCGAGGATTCTTCACGACATCAGCGCCTGTACGGGCCGGTTCGTTGTCGTGGACTGTGGTGCGATAACGGAGTCGCTTTTCCAGGCCGAGCTTTTCGGCGTTGAGAAAGGCGCTTTTACCGGTGCCGATGAAACGAAGCCAGGCCTCTTGGAGATTGCGGATAAAGGCACGATTTTCCTCGATGAAATCGCCGACCTTCCTGCATTGGCACAGAAGTCACTGCTCCGCGTCCTGGCTGAAGGTACTATCAGGCGGGTCGGCGGCCGGGAGCCGATTGCGGTAAACATTCGGGTTATTTCCTCTTCAAATCGCGACGCCTCCGAACTGAGCGAGCAGGATAGCTTTCGAAACGATCTGCTCTACAGGCTTAATGCGATCCAGATCGAGCTGCCTCCTTTGCGGGACCGTGTCGGCGATATTCCGCTTCTGGCTGCAAACTTCCTGAAGCAGATTGCAGCCGAACACGGCGGGGAAGTTAAACCGTTGTCGCTTGATTCAATAAAGGCACTCGAATCATATCCGTGGCCGGGAAACATCCGCGAACTGAGAAATACTCTCGAGCGCGCCTATATTGCCGCTGATGAAAAAATCATGCCCGAGCATCTCGAATTATCGGAAGAATCCCCTTATGGCGGCTCACAACTCTCCCGCGATCGGGAAATTCTCTCACTGGAAGAAATAGAGAGAGAGCATATCCTTAGAGTGCTGAAAGCCAATGAAGGAAAAATCGTTGCAGCGGCACGCGATCTAAAGATAGACCGAAACAGGCTGCGCAGGAAGCTCGAGAAATATCGGAAAAAGGGCTATTATTAAAGACTGAAACAGACCGATTGAATGCCCGCCGTTGTCCAATCAGACCATAAAAACCGCTTCATTATGGAGCTAATTCGTTAAATTAATCCCATATTTCGTTGCAATCCAGCATTCCGCCTACAGTAAATCCAGCACAATCCCTTCAAGTGCAATTAGTTAAATCATTTCCCAAATCCGTAGGCTCGCCGGTATTTCTGTTGCATATATATTATGGTGTCGTTTTTCTTCTGCCAACCGTATTCCGGGAGTGTCTTACATGGAAGATTCGTTTTCGATTGATTTCAAAGACAACGGCCTGATGCAGATACGGATCAGTGGAAAGTTCAACGGGCACTCCGCAAGGAAAGGTCTTGCATTTCTGAAAACCGCTGTCGAGCAGGGAATACGGCAGATAAGGTTTGACCTGAGTGATACTGTATCTTTTGACTCTCTCGGTATCGGGGTTTTCGATTGGATTCGCAGCCAGAACGGAGACCTGAATATTGAAGTTATTCCACCGGTCCGAGTTTTCGGTGAAGATGAGCTTGAGTCTATATCGCTTTTGATGGCTTCGCAAACAACTGTTACTCATTACAGTTAAGGCTCCCGTAGAAAGGAGGCAAAATGAAACGGTTTGGAATTCTTCTTATTGTCGTTGCCATGATCGGACTTGTTTCTGCCGCGCCGGGATGCGGCAGCAAAAGCAAGAAGTCAGGAGCCGACACCGGCACCTCGACCGACCCGGGAGGCGGCGGAGGAACTACGCCGGGAGGCGGAGGAGGAACAACGCCGGGAGGAGGAACAGGAGGCCCGGTCGGCGATGAACTGGCCTTCGTTCCAAGCGTGATTAATGCCGCCCCTTCTGAGAATGTCAATTTCACGATTATCAACGGCGTTCCACCGTATCAGTATGGCTTCTATGAGGAAAGTGACTGCGAGAGTTATGAGAGCCCCGATGAAGGTGATGGGGAGATTGACCCGAACACTGGAGAGGGTTGGTATCGTGTCGGTTATAAGGCTCCGGCAACGGACAGGGTGTGTGTCATCGATTCGACCGACGCCCGAGCCTATCTGACGGTCAATGTAAGCGCGTCCGGCACAGGCACCGGCACGGGAACCGGCACCGGCACCACGCCCGGGACAGGTTCCGGCAATCCGGATTTGACGAGCCTGATGGACCAGATCAACAGTGAGCGCACAAACAACGGTCTGAGCGCTCTCACCTCGAACCCTTCGCTTGCGCAGGTGGCACAGGCATATGCAGACCTGCTTAAAGCAAATCAGAGCAGTTATTACGCCGCTGATGCAGACGGGAAAAATCCGCAACAGAGAATCAGCGACGCCGGCATATCTTACACAAAGGCGGACGAAGCGGGCGCGGTCGGCGCGTATTACACTACTGCGTCGTCGGCGTTCCAGGCGTTTCTGCAAAGTTACCAGAGCGTATTATTGGACGCGGGTTTTACTGATATAGGGCTGGGCTTCGCATCATTTTCATGCACTACTTCCGGCGGGTGAGGCGGCGGCACCACAACTTCCACGTACTACATCTGGATAGCGGATTTCATCCAGAAGTAGCGGTGGGAGGACTGCTCCTTGGAGGAGCGTCGAGAAAACCCAACCCAGAAAAGGAGAATAGATATGAAGCCGACGTATTCAACGGGATCCAGAAAAAGTTCTCTTATCCTATTGATTGTCATTACGGCCCTAATCTTCTTTGCCAGCTGTTCCGGGGGAGGTCATAAATCTTCCCGCGGCGGTGGTGCACCCTCAGGCGGAACCGGCACCGGCACAAGCACAGGCACAGGCACCGGTGGCGGCGGAGGCAATGGAGGCGGAAGCGCCGGAGAGTACGTGCCCGGCACCGACAAATGGCATGTTAACTTTGATGAGGCAGCGCTCCAGCAGGCAATACAATCAATTGGACTCTCCGAGAGTACAAGTGAGATCAAGACAATGACTATTAATGTAGTGTGTCAATGCTATTCCGGACTGTCGATCAGTTTTTCAACCGAACCGGTTGCCGACGGATCTGCACCACCCGAAGGGTCATCGCGGCAGGCCTCGCAACTGCTACCCAAGCCCTACAATGTTATGGCGGTTCACGGCGGGTCCAACGGCGGTGCAATAGGAATGTCTCAGTCCGATATGAGCGGGCAAAATGCAATGGTCGAAAACAATTCCGGCCAGGCGCTTGGAGTCTTCGTCCTGCAGCTCGCAAACGCGCACTGGACAGGCGGCGCAGACGTATTCACGAGAAACCTTGCATCTACAATCGCCCATGAAATCGGCCATTCACTGGGGCTGTCGCACTGCCCCGCGAGCGGATATATCATGAGCGGAGTGCTGGCCGCTACGGGCGAAGAGTTGGATTTCCATCCCAACAGCCGGGCGGCTCTCGAGCAGGTATTACCGGGCCCGAACCGCGACAACTAAAACGGGCAAGGCAAATATAAGAGATAAGCTGATAAGGAGGAAACAAGGGGTAATATGCGAGAATTGCCGGATAAGGCATGAGGCCTGGGCCTTATGTCATCGGTCGTGAGTCATGAGTCGTGAGTCATGAGTCGTTCCTGACGAGCTTCACGCAGTAAAGTAAATATATAAAATATGAAATTCCTCAAATATGCACTGACAGCTTTTGTCATGCCCCATTTTCCAGAATTTACCGACATCATGTAATTCTTACCAGTCAGAGTTGTTCTCATTTTTAGCCATCGCAAATACTGTTTGCCATAACGCCGTTTCTTGAAAGGTGTTATAGCTCAAACGCTCCGCGGCGATAATATGGCTCGCGTTTTGCTGAATTATATTTTGGTTCTTTTATCAAGCGGTTGCAGGGTTATATGCATCCGGCATTAAAGGGCGGATATTCTCAATCTTTCACAAGCCGCATCTGCCCTTTGCCGGTACGTTATCTGTAAACAGGCATTCAAATGCGGGGGTGACCTATGCAAATGCTTCAGCCTTTGATGAATGAGTTAATCACGTTCTTACTGGGCTACGGTTGTGCTCTCATCCTTGTCATTCTGCGTTTCCCATCTTTCAAGGGAAAAACCCGGGTAGCGTTTTTTCTGGTTGCCGTGACAACCTACCTTTTCATCATCACACTGCTGTGGCGCCTGTTGAAAAACAGCGCTTCAGCCTTTGCCGTGTTTTTCGTATCTTGCATACTGGGCTTATTTATCCTCCTGATACTCGGCTACATGGTTTTCTTTCGAAAACCCGGAGATGAAAATATCGAGTTCAGAGGGCCGAAGGCGGAAAGCAGCTCTTCGGTTTTCTGGGGAAACGGCAGCCATACAATATGCGCAATTATAACCGGCGTGCTTGCGTTTGTTTTTGCCACAAGCGCTCCGGCTTTTGCAGTTGAGGCTCCGGCAATTCCGGGCAAGCCCGGGTTTTCCGATATTACGACGACGTCCGTTACGATCAGTTGGAATGCGAACGGGAATCCGGCCGGAACGCAGTACGAACTTGAGCAAAAGGGGAAAGGAAAAAACTGGCTGTCCCTGGCGGTCACAACGGAGACGTTTTTTCTCGAAGCAGGATTGGCCGCGGACAGGGAGTATTCTTATCGGGTAAAAGCAATAAACTCCATCGGCCAGGAATCTCCCTGGTCCGGAACCGGGTCGTTTACGACGAACCCGCCGGGCCTTCCAGTTGTAACGGTATTTTCCGGGGCCGTACTGGTCTACGGCGATACCGCTGCTCCTCCACTGGAATTCACATGCGATCAGGACGCTGCCTACGAAATCCAGTCGGGCGGCGACGGCAGCCCCGACAGCGGAGCCAGCATTTGTTCCGGCATCGTCAAGGCGGGCGTGACGGAAAGTATAATCCTCGACCGCGATAATGACCTCGAGCCCGACAATGCTGCGATAACCGTTTTTGTAACGTGTTTTGAATCCGGCGCTCCACTCAATTTCGGGTTTCGCGAATGCACTGTTTACGATGACCATGCACCACCCGGGGCAAATGTTAATTACCCCAACGACGGCCAGGTGCTTGCAGGCGTAACGCATTTCAGCGGTGTTGCTTCCGATACCGGGGGCGGCAGCGTTGCGCTGGTGGAACTGCTGTTGCACGACGTCGGCGACGACCTTTACTGGGATAATGAAACGCTGGCCTTCAGCTCAACCACGCCTTTGTTTTTTGCCGTAACTGGCCATGGGAACTGGTTTATGAATGCTGCCGTGATGAATTTCGAGGATGCTTACAGCTACACGGTTTCGGCTCGCGCCACAGATACCGGCGGCAATATCGGCCCGGTGACAGCGGCTGTTAACTTTTCAATTGACGGGAATCTGCCGAATATATCGATTGAGTTTCCCAATACCCCGCTCGGAGTAATCGGACCGAATGCAGATGCCGTTGTCAGGTGGAGCGTTGACACTGACGGCGATTACTATGTGCGCGTCGGCGGCGCCGGTGAAATCAGCTCGGGAGTAGACGCGGGAAGCGGCGTTGTAACCGCCGGAGAAACGATCGAGACGAAAGTTCCTGCCACACTCTTTCAGGAAAACTGCAATGAAAAACTGTTTATCATCGTTCAGAATATCGCGCCTTCCGTTGCGTACGATTTCCGCGTTTTCAGAAACGACCGGGTTCCTCCTGCGACGACGCTCGAAACAGTATTGACGGAGGAAATGAAACCGCCTGCGGTTATCACGGGCTGGTCGGGCGACGATGCTGCCGGGCTTGTATCTCTCGAGCTTGCCGTACGCGACGGATACAACTCCTATTACGATCCCGCGGCCGGCATGTTCACGCCGGCGCCCGTATACTTCAAACCGGGCGGGTTGTCTTCATGGTCGTTCGTTACCGACGATGTGCCCTGGCTGAACGCGGTGAAGTATTCGATTCTGGTCAGGGCAAAAGATGCGGTCGGCAACATCGAAGAGCGCGAGCTCGGTTTTTTCAAAGCCGTTTCGGAGACCGAGGGATTCTTTAATAATGAAAAGAAAAGCAGTTCCGGCGGCGGTTGCTTCCTCGCCACTGCTTGTTACGAAGCAACCGCCTCCGGACAGGCATCGGTGTGCTTTGTTCTCGTTGCAAATCATACCGGCAGGTATCATGTCCCGGCATCGGACTTCGCGAAACTGGAAACGCTGAGAAGGTTTCGCGACGGCGTCCTTTCGCGATACAGTCTGGGCCGCTCTTTTATCAGGTGTTATTACCGCAACAGCCCGGCGGCCGCGTTAAAGATTCGGAAGAACACGGCCGCGAAAAAGGTTGTGCGTTATACCGTTGTCACACCCGCGTATCTTGTTGCGCGGGAGATTCTCGGCGAGTCATATCTTATCAGGACGATGTGTTTTCTCATTCTGCTGATTGGACTTTTTGCCGCGCGAAAAAAATAATATTGTAGGGGCGACCCGTTGGGTCGCCCGTTTTTAATGGGCGACGCGCCGCGTCGCCCCTACATTTTAATGGCCGGATTGTGATTTAAAAGTGTGGCCTGACAGGCCACACTGTTGTTTTTTTTGTGTAAAAGTTTTGTAAAATTCTGCTGAAAATCGCCACTTTTTTCGGTGCGATGACCCCCTTGTACCCCCTGTGTGGGCCGACATAAGCGGTGCATGAGGGGTGAATCAGGCCAGATGGGGTGTTCGGAAGCCGAAATTTTGTGACATATGCGCCGCATTTGTAACGCTGAAATTTTTCGGCACGAGTTTTGTTAAATGTAAAAATTACACAGTTTTTCCCGACCTGAAACCCAAAACCTGAAACCTGCAACCCGATTTCCCCGAGCCTGAATAGTAAATATCGCATAAATTAAATTATAATCAGGAATCGTCCGGTGAATATGATCAAGATAATATTCCCGATAATTATCTATGTAGTTTTCCTTAGATTTTTTCCATATTGGCATCTTGTTTTTTGTATTTATAATCCCCCTGTTTATCGCTTTCGATATTTTCCATAACGTTATCGATCGTCATTTTATTCGCTTTCTGTTTTTGTATTTCCAAGATCATCTTTAATGTCGATTGGTAAAGGCAAATCGCGAATGCAAAAACAAAGCATATGCAAACAGCAAGTTGTTTGGTTGAAAGTTCGTCGCATAAAACTGCACTGATAATAATGCCAGCAATTGCCACCACAAACGTCACGACGAAACCTAAATATGGAAGCCATCTTCTTGGAATAAAGCGCTCGTTATCGTACTCCGTTATACGCGATCTAATATTTTTTGGATTAATAATCCAACGATTAGCCGGCAAATCTATAGTGACAATAGCTTCTAAAGGAACTTTTTCTGAAAAGTTTATTGGGTCACTATTGTCCATTCTCAGCAGCCTCCTTACCTGTTATCTCCTCAATAGGGTATCCCAAGACAGCTAAAGAGTGGTGGCTAACAAACCCGCAATTCTTGCATATAATTATAACAGAGGGGATAGCCCGCCCCCCTATCTGAAGATGCATCATTTTATTAGTTATTGGGATATGAATATAGCCGTCCCCAACTAACCAGTCATTTCTTTTGCACATAGGACAAACGCCCGCACCAGCCATTCCTTGTGTTCTGCTATTTAGTTTGTTCGCGATTTCCTCCCGCTTTGCATGACCAATAAAATCTGTATTATCTGGCATATCTCCTCCCTTTAAAAAAGACACATAGAATTATAAAGATTATACATTACCAAATAAGAAAACTCAATAGCTATTGCACATTACAAAACAAATAGATTAACACTAAAAGGCCGTATATCTCTCAATATTCCTTGACTGAAAGCCGCGGTCGTTATATAATTCATACCTACCATTTTACCAGCAGCAAACCAGGGAGGAAGTTATGCCTGAATCTCTAAAGAAAAAGATCAATGAAATCTTTCAACACGACGCAACCAAACCGCTCGAACCCCACGACTTTAATCTTCGAGATCAGACAATTATGGCTCTCGATTTGATTGCAAGCGCTGTTGATGACTTGCGCGAGAAGGTCACTAAATTAGAAAAACAAGGCCCACTCAATCCAGGCTTGAAGCGCATGTAGAAATAATATGTCCTTCCAAACCGCATGCAGAATCAGGTAGGAGACAGCAATGCAGGCCGTTGTTTCATATCTGCCATATGTAATTTACGCATTCTCCGCGATAGCATTATGGAGGTTATATTCTAGTACGCACAACATACTGTGGTGGGTTGTTATTGTTTTTACCATACTTGTTTTCTTGTCTAATCAAGCGGTGCGAAATGCCTATAATCAGGCTATCGAAGAAATGTCCAATTCGGGAACAACATCAGATGCAGTGGACGCTTTTCCCATACAAGAGCAGGCAAAGAGAAATGAAGTAGTCGTTTTCTGGACGTGGGCCAGTATGACTGTTTCTGCTATTACGTTATTTGCGTCAATTATCGGGTTGATCGTGTCGTTTTTTTAGTGTTTTATGGGATTGAACAAATAGGGCCAGCCACCTATTTTATTTACAGAAAACATATGCCTTATCAAGATAAATAGGTGACTGTTCCTATTTATTATTTATTCTATTTATTCAGTATGTATCCGGAGGATTTAATGAGATTTGGTGTTTAATTAATCAAAGGGATATACACTCTCGTGCTGGGTTCGGGTGTTTCCCGTTCGGCAGGTCGTTTTATGCGAGGGGTTTCTAATCTTTAGGATAGCACTTCTTTGATTGCACCAGTTAACCTTGGTTCGTAGTGGGTTTTTTCTATAATAGTAGTTATATCTTTATTTTTATATTTACATAACAACTTAATTAGCATTAAATCCCGAGGTACGCTAAATGGAGTAAAGCCAGATTCAGTTGATTTATGTATAATTTCCTTCATCAACCTCTCGGATTCCTTATCAGTTTCATCAAGAGAATCGTTCAATTCTTTTATACTATGTATTTCACACAGCTTGAGTAAGCCTAAAATGCTATCAAAGTAAGGCGGACGCGGAATAGATAAATTAGGGTCACTTAAATCGGCTTTTTTACACCCCATATCTAGCCCCAACTTAATCCACTTATCAACATTTATGTACTTTTTAATATATGAGTATATCGAATCATTATTTAAATCGATATCCAATTCACCTTTATTGATACCTCTAGTATATGCTTCCTGTAATAAAGCTTTTTGTTCTCTTAGGTTTGAGAATTCTCTATCCGCGAGTTCAAAGAGTGCGCTAAAGCAATACAACGGGCGCCAAAGGCTTCGTGGAGTATTTTCCGTACTTTTATATCTTAGCTTGTGGTCAATCAAAGCCCATGCATGCTGCAGAACAGTTCTAACTTGAATTTCCGCGAGAATATTCATGTAACTAGACCATTCGGGAAGGTCTTTTCTTGGGGAAGAGAGCTTAATGACAAAATGTACAGATAAATAACCAAATCTATCAGGTTCAAGGATTGCTGATTTGTCTACAGAGTTTGCATCATCTACATAGAATTCTTCCTTTATCATATCGCATATAGCCTCAACATCTTCTTTGTAATATGCAATTATCCTAATACCGCAAGCATCTGTTATTTCATCAATGGGATTACTATAACTCTTGCCCCTTTTTTCAGTTTTCTCTTTAAAGCTCTCAACGGTCTTGGTTCTTTTTTCTGATTGGGCATAATCAATTTGGCGTTTTTCGAGTAGGGCTATTACCAACTCATGAAGCTTATTTGTAAAACCGCGAAGTATTGGCAGTTTCTCTGTATAGAGTTTCGTCCACTGCTTGGGCTTTGAGGTATCCATATACTCCCTCCTATCCCAAATAGACTTTTTTAAAAAATAATGAATAGTTATCTCTGTTACTATAATATATTTGGGATTTAATAACAGTTAAAATATATATTAAATATGAGTGATGTTATTCTCAGATATTTCAATTAATCCAGTTAGAGGGCTTTGGTTTTCACCGAAACGAATAATCCCATAAGATATCTGGGGGCATACTCAAATTATTATTGATTATTCAGGGAATCAGGAATCGTTATATATCTTTGTCCCGCCCTTACAGGGCGGGTTGTTTTTTGGGGGATTCTTTTCCCATGGCTGACGCCATGGGCTGTCATGGGTCGCTCCGTTGGAGCTTTATTTGTGCGGAATACCGCGCATTATTAATCGGGCGCAGTATGCGCTTGTTCTGCGCCCCTACAATTTATCGCGCGGCGGGCGGCGCGGGTAACATGCGGGCAACCGCGGGAATTTGCATGCAAATTATTTGTTATTGTGTATTTTCTATTTGCCATTTGGAATTTCTCAGTCTGGTTGTGTTTTTGATTCAAGCACTTCAAGAAAACAATTTAAAATAAAATAAGACATACCCACATCAAAAGGATCATGTAATCTTTTATCAGATTTCACTTTTTTTACGAATTCATCAAGTACGCTTTCAGAATAATTAGTTTGTGTTATGTTTTGTCCAGCAATAAGTTTAAGCTTCCTTTCTGCTCCAAAAAAGAAATAATCCTTTAGTTCTTTTTTTTGTTCATCTGCAATTTCTTTTTTCTCATCTCTTTCTTTTTTAACTTCAATTATTTTATCCCTTAGTTTTTGCATTTCCTTTTCTAATTCTTTTCCAAATAATTTTATTATATCCGTCAGCCCTTTTTTAGAGTGTTTTCTTTTAAAACGATCAGTTTTTTTTGCCAGAGCTTCTTGATTTTTATTTTCATATTTTTCAAGTAAATTTTCAAGGGGAGTTAACTGGTCTCTTGTAATTTCTAAAACTCTTATATATTCTGGTACGCAAACATCTCCGGAAGTAGTTATTTCAGATTTTATTCTCTCCAGATAATCTTTATATATTGTCATCAAATCTTTTATTGTACCCATTCGTATACTCCAATAAGTATATTGCCCGACAGGAGTGTCGGGTCTACCTATTGCAGATGTTTTCTGCAGTTGCTGAGGATGAGAGCGCCGAAACCTGTGCCGTAGGCTTTTGTGTAGCCGTACAGAGGGAAATCCCAGAACGAGCCATCGTCGAACTGCGTAAGGACGATGAAATCGGTGAGCTGTTCTGTAAAGCTCTTCCGGACTTTCCCGGGCAGGTGGTCCAGGTTCCGTGATGCGTAGTAGTGGCCGTAGTAGTAATAGTAGGGCGCGGTCGCGTACCAGGCTTCGTGCGGGAATTGCCGGCAGCGGCCCATCTCGATGAACTCGTGCTCTTCGATGAAATTCTCGAAACCTTTCCGGATATCTTCTTTTTTCAGACGATCCCAGATTATCAGGCCGTTGTTGCAGGCCTGGGAGCGGCCAAGCGAGCCGCGTATCTTGCTGGCCGACCCGTGCGGGTAACGCTCGCTGGGCGTGGAATACGCATAAGCACCGTTGGGAAACCGCATCCGGAAAATGTAGTCCAGGGCAGAACGAATACGTTTTTCAGGCACTTCGAATCCGGCTTTTCGTGCCTCCTTGAACGCCACCGCCGCCGTTGCCGCGCAGAAGGAATTCGCCATACGGCCCGACGGCCGGTATGTCTTGTAATAGAAATCATAGTAGCCGTAACCGCCGTTGGGGGCCTGAAGACTGAGCAGGCGCTTCAGCTCGTGTTCGCCGCGCTTCTTCAAATCCGCGTGCAGGTCCTTCAGGCGCTCGTCTTTGAGCCCGCGTGAGATAGCCTGAAGCATGTATGAGTGCGACCAGATGTTGTAGAAGGTCGTGCCGGTGACGCGGGCGGTGTCAGGGGAGTTTATGAGATACCTGTATCCCTTGCGCAGGGCGGCATTTACCTTTTCGCTCCCCGGCTGCATAAGCAGCGCCATGCAGCACAGGGCCGAGCTCGCGCTCCCGAAAGCCTTGAGCGAGTTGACACCGCCGAGATAGATATCGTTCGGCCGTTTCGGCAGGAAATGTCCCCAGCGCCCGTCCTTGTGCTGATTATCGAGCAGCCATTTTACCGCGCGGTCGAGCGAGGCCTGGTATTCGGGTTTCCACATTGACGCTTTGGCCTGACCATCCCCCGCGGGTCCTGGTTGCCCTTTCCCGCGATAGATTACAATCCACCATATCACTATAAGAAGCATCAATATAACGGTTATAACGAAAGTGAGCAGGCGGAACCGTGGAGTAGACGTCATACCCTATTCCTCCGGGAAGGTTACTTTGCCGGAAAGCCCGGGGAACAAAATCTGCTCTTTGCCTCGGACTTCTATCACAACCGCGACCTTGTCCGCTTTTGCCGTCAGTGCGCGCGCCTTGACGGTTCCCGGCAGCGTGAGGTCGAAAGCAGCTACCTTCACCTGAGCCTTCGCACCCTTATTGATGGTAACAGCCTTCTTTGCCGGCACCTGTACCGTGACTGTAAAAAGCGCGGGGTCGAACACACCGGCCACCACGGAGCCCTTCGCGATTTTGTCGCCGACCTTCAACTTGGCGGATGTGCCGGGATTTCCGGCAACCTTGCCGACCACGGCGATGCCGTCGAACGGTGCTTTGAGCGTCAGGTTGTCCATGTCTTTCTGGAGGTCATCGAGTTTCTCTTTTGCCTTCCGCACCGAGACCGCCGTTCGGTTGAGCCTGATTTTCAGAGTCACAAGTGTCTTGTCCTCCTTCCGGTCGTCCAGGATCTTCTGCAGTGTCTGCATGGCTGAGTCAACCGCGTAGGCTTTGTCTTTATCGGTTTTCGGGATATCGTAATCAAGAAAACGCTTGTGAGAGCGTTCCCGCAACACCAGCGACTCTTCCGAACGCTTGAGGTTGCGCCGGGCACGCTTCAGTACGATATCCTGGCTTTCCTTGGCCAGCTCGTTGCCCTCGTACAGCTTGTCGAGCTGGGCGAGCTCATCTTTCTGGTCCTCGATGCTGTGCCTGAGACGCTCAATGTTCATTTCAGCCGATCGGATTTTGTCAACCCGCTCTTCTTTGTTCCACTTATCGAGGTTATCTTCCGTGGTTTTCAATGAATGCTTTGCCCTGTCCAGTTTGAGTTTGTCGCTTTTCGCCGCACGCTCGTTTTCCGCCTTCAGGGAGGCATAGGATTGCTCGATGGACTCGAGGCTGTTTCCGGCTTCCTTCAGGGTATCGTCCATGTCCGGCGCCTCGAGCAGTGCGAGCACGTCGCCTTTTTTCACCGGCGTTCCCGGCTCGATAAGGCTTTTGAGGAGAAGCTTACCGCTGTAGGCCTTCAGCTCGGCCTTCACGTCGCAGGTGGTCGCCAGCGCAAGGATACCGGAAAGGTCTCCCGGTTTTTTCTTTTCAACAGGCTTTGCCTTTTCCGCCGGCTTTTTTTTCACCACCGGTTTTTCCTCCACTACCGGCGGCGTTTCTTCCGGCCCGGGCTTTTCGGCCGCGGGCTTATCCGCGGCGCCGGAATTTTTGTTCGCACCGTTGGCGCAAGCGCACGGCAGCATCAGAAGGGCGGCCATGCCGAACGAAAGGAAAACAAGGCGAATCAAGCGTTCCATTGGTTTTCTCCATATTTGTGAGCTGAATTTCCGACATCGGTTTTACCGGCGGCAAGTCCCGGTGACTCCGGACGATTATACACAGTGAGGCGACCAACACAAATCTATTTTGCATGCAAAAATATTGTTGAAAAAACCGGTCGAAAACTGCACTATGAGAATGTTTCAAGGTCGATCCGAGTCACTCGGTGATGAAGAATTGCATGCAGGGACAGTTGACTCGATAAGGGCAAACCAACGGAAAAGGCAGACAGAAACCGAATATGCAAAAGCAATTTGATAATCTATACGGGATAACACCGAAGTCTACCGACAACCCGAAGGCAAAGCAGAAGCAGCTTTTCATCGAGCAGGAGCAGGCCAGAATCCTGTCGGAGCTGCCGACGCGCCCCTCCAATATCAGCTTCTTCGAGGAAATCCTGCTGAAAAGAGATACGGCTAAGGCTGACAAACCGCTTGTGGGATATTTCTGTAATATGGTTCCGGCGGAAATTATCCATGCAATGGGGGCCGTTCCCGTCCGGCTCGACGGCGGTAATAATATCGCCGCCATCACGGGCGAGGAAATTCTGTCGGGTGAAATATGCCCGGTTGCGAAGGCTTCTTTCGGGATTTTTCTTCAGGAAGATTCGCTCGCCTCGAGCTGCGATCTTCTGATAATCCCCACCAGTTGCGACGCGAAAAGAAAAATGGGCGAAGTCCTGAATGATTTCAAGCCGACGTTCATGCTCAACCTGCCTCCCGAACAGAATCACAGGATGTATATAAAACAGGTATACGCGGAAATGAAGCGCCTCGTTGAATTTCTCCGGCAGAACCTTAAAGTTAAATTATCAAAGTCTGCATTGAAAAAGGCTATCGACCTCGGGCGGGCGAAGAGCTCGCTGGTCCGCCGGCTGCAGGAACTCAGGTCTCAGGACCCCCGGGCCCTTTCCATCCGCGATCTTTTCCTGATTGTCCAGGCCTCGGCTTTCGGGATAGTCTCGCCTGAACGCTGGATCGAGGAAACCACGAAAGTGCTCGATGAACTGAAGAACGCGGAGCCTCCGAAAAAAAGCCTCCGCCCGAGGCTGGTCCTTACGGGCGCCCCGATTATCTGGCCGAATTTTAAAGTATTGAACCTGCTCGAGGAATGCGGAGCCGACATCGTGGCGGACACCGTCTGCACGGGCGCGCAGAGCCATTTCGACCCGGTTGTGGTCGAGGAAAAAAGCATGCAATCGCTGCTACGCGCGCTTGCGGGCAGGTACGTTTTCGCCTCCATCTGTCCCTGCTTCATTTCGCAGAACACCCGCATTAACCGGATACTGGAACTGTACGAAAGTTTGTCGGCCGGCGGCGTCGTGAATTACTCGTTGCGCCTGTGCCAGCTTTTTGACGTGGAGAATTACCGTATAGGGCAGGTGATGAGGGAGCGCAACATCCCGTTCTTTAACGTCCGCACGGACTACAGCCTCGAAGATACGGAGCAGCTCAGGGTCAGGATAGAGGCTTTCCTGGAAACGCTTTAAGAGGGCTTGCCATGATTATCGCAGGAGTTGACGTCGGCTCTACCACAAGCAAGACCGTGCTTTTCGAAGACGGCAAAGTCATAGGCGAGCTTGTTATCCCGAGCGGGAGCCTGCCGGGCGAGTCAGCGCGCGAGGTGCTCGACAGGTGCTGCAGCGAGTCGGGCGTTAAAAGCTCCGACGTTGAGGGCATCGCGACGACGGGCTACGGCCGGAGGCTCGCGGACTTCGGGGACATGGTGATTACGGAGATCAAGGCCTGCGCGCTCGGCGTGGGTTTCACCGACTCGCCCGTCGGACATATCGGAACGATAATCGACGTCGGCGGGCAGGACACCAAGGTCATCGGGCTCAAGGAGAACGGAGAGGTCGGCGAGTTCTCGATGAACGAGAAATGCGCGGCCGGTACGGGACGTTTTCTGGAAATGCTCGCGAGGAAGCTCGGTCTATCTTACGAGGATTTCGTCGAGTCGGCGCTCCACTCGGAAACCATGATACAGATGAATTCAACCTGCGCCGTCTTCGCGGAAAGCGAAGTCATCTCGCTCCTCGCGCGGCGCGTAGACAAGGCCGATATCTCGGCCGCTATCCATAATGCCATTGCCGAAAAAATCTGTCCAATGATAAGACGGGTCGGGCAGGAAGGAGCCCTCTGTTTCGTCGGAGGAGGGGCTCGCAACAGGGCGCTCGTGAAAGCGCTCGAGGAGAACCTGAACAGGGAAATATACGTGCCCGACAAACCGCAGACGATGGTGGCCCTGGGCGCGGCGATTGCGATCAGCGGGAAGATGAAGTAAATGGTGTTCAGCCTGAAAATCTGTGTAACGCTTGTTCCCGTCCTTCTGTCCGTTGTTCTGCTTACGTCATGCACGGACGGCAGCGGAAAACTCGTGGTCTTTCACGCGCCCTGCTACAGCCCGGTGATGGACGCGATACGCGCCGAACAGGAAAAATCGCTGGGCGTAAAACTCGTCAGCGAAGTAAGCGGGAGCCAGGTCGCGTGCCGCAAAGTGACCGAGCTCGGCCGCGAGTGCGATCTGCTTATCGTGGCCGACAGCGGGCTGCTTCGGAATATCGCATCCTCCCGCTGCAGCTGGAGGCTGGATTTTGCCCACGATTCTGTGGTCCTCGGCGTGGGGACCCGCGCGAAGAAAGTGGACGACGCGGAAAAGGACTGGGTGCCGGTCCTGCTCGACGAAAAAATCCGGCTCGGGCGCGTCGACGAAAACCTCGGGCCTATAGGTTACCGCACGTTGCTCGTGTGGGCGCTCAAGGAAAAAAAGGGGCACCCCGGGCTTGGCGAAAAACTCAGGAAAAAAAGCGTAAAAACGGTCGAACACGTTTCGCAGCTTGCCGCGCTCCTTAAGGCAGGAGACGTGGGTTACGGGTTCCTGTATCGCACGACCTGCCTGAAAAACGATATCCGCTTCATCGAGCTTCAAAAGGAAATCAATCTCGGCTCGCCGGGCGTGGACTATTCGGGTACGGAAGTTTCGTTCACCGGGCTCAAGGCGGGCAAGAAGGAAACGATTAAAATAAAAGGCTCCCGGATTACATACGGCCTGACGATTCCCGATAACGCGCCCGGCAGGGAAAAGGCGATTGAATTTGTCCGATATATCCTGAGCGACAGGAAAGACGTTTTTACTTCCAAAGGATTCATTTTCTTCAAGCCGAAATTCTACGGTCCCAGAGACAGTTTCAAACCTTTCGATAGTTTCGCGGATTATGCTGGAGAATTTTGATGGACCAGGGCAGCAAAGCACGCTTCAAGCGTATTCTGCCTCCGGCCATTCTCACATGCCACCTGCTGCTGCATATCGTGCTCGGCGTTGCCGGTTGGATCGTGCCGTTCGAGTTCTTCAACCTGCTCCTTCTCCTGGGGAACATTTTCCTTTGCGTATGGATTGTCCGCGGTACCGTCCCCGTGCTCGAAGGCGTCGGCGTGATGCTCCTGATCGCGAGCCACGCGTTTATCGGGCAGCGCATGGCGCCCGATCTCCTGACCAGCGGCACGATACTCCTCGTCAACATATTGATACTTTACGTCGGCTTCAGAATCTTCAGTGAGCTGTCTCTGGCGCACTGCGTTACGTTTGTGGCGAGTTACTTTCTTCTCTTTTTTATTTTTGTAGTCTGGATGAGCAACGCCGAGGCACTGTTCCTGCTTTCGCTGCTCGGCCTTGGAGCCACCGCGCGGAAGCTGAAGCTCGTGGCGTATTTCTGGGCGCTGGTACTTTCGTTCACCGTCTGCCAGCCTTACGCGTGGGAGGCGGCGATAAGCTCGTTCTTCATTCTCAAGGTTGTGTTCTCAGCCGCCGAGAATAAGCCTTCGACGACTGCGGTAATATTTCTCGGGAGCGGGCTGGTGCTGCTGTTTCTCGTTTTGCTGCCGGTCGCGGTCCTGATGCTGGGCGAGAGCCCCCACAGCATCCTGAACATCATACGGGACGAAAGGATACGCAGCGCGATATACATGACCGCGGTCACGGCGACCGTTTCCACAATTATTCTCGCGGCTTTCTGCATCCCGCTGGCCTATGCCATAAGCAGGCTTGAATTTTCCGGCAAAACCGTTCTGCTTTCGCTTATCGACGTGCCTATCGTAATTCCGCAGTCGGTCGCCGGCCTTGCCCTGCTCAGGGTTTTCAGCAAACAGCAGTTTCTCGGGGAAGCTCTTTTCAGCGCTTTCGGAATACAGTTCGACGGCACAATGCTCGGCATCTGCCTCGCGCAGATATTCGTGGCGATGCCCTTTATAATGAAAAGCTCTATCGCGGCCTTTGACAGCGTTCCCCGCGGGCTCGAAACCGTCGCCCGCACGCTCGGGGCGTCGTCTTTCGGGTCGTTTCGGCGCGTGGCCGTGCCGCTTGCAGCGAGGGGGCTTTTCCTCAGCGCGGTTCTGGCGTGGGCGAGGGCCGCGGGCGAATTCGGCGCGCTGCTCTTTATCGCGCCTTACCCCGAAACCGCCCCAGTGGCGGCGTACAACCGCTTCACCAGCGTGGGGATTATCGAGACGGCGCCGCTTGTGTCGCTGCTCCTGCTTTTCTCGCTGGCGATGTTTTTCCTGCTGCAACTTGCTGCGCGTACGATGCGCACGATGCATCAGACGGGTGAAATTTAATGCCTTCGTATTTCAACATATCGGAACTGGAAACGACCCTGGGTGATTTCAGGCTCGGACCGGTTTCGCTTGAAATCGAGAAAGGCGACTACGTGGTGCTGCTGGGACCGACGGGTTGCGGCAAGTCGACGCTGATAAAATGCATTATCGGGGTACTTGGGATAGAGAACGGTAAAATCAGCCTTGGAGATAACGATATCGGCGCTCTGCCGCCTAACAAACGCAGGGTCGGATATGTCGCGCAGATTACAGACCTTTTTCCGCACATGACGGTCGAAGAGAATATCGCGTTCGGATTGAAATACCTGAAGCTTACATCATCGGAGCGAAAAGACAGACTCGGTCAATACCTTGACCTGTTTGGCCTGCAAAACCTGAAAAACCGCCCCGCGACGAAGCTCTCGGGTGGGGAGAGTAAAAAAGTCTCTCTCGCAAGAAGCCTGATTGTCGAGCCGAAGCTGCTGCTTCTGGACGAGCCCGTCGGGATGCTCGACCACAATGAGCGCAACGATATTCTCAAGATCCTCAGGATGGTCCACTCCGAGCTGGGGATGACAACGCTCCACGTCACTCACGACCGTCACGAGGCGTGGAGCTGCGCCCGGACATGCGCGGTAATGAACGCCGGAAGGATACTGGAAACGGGACCGCTTGCGAAGATTTTCCGCGCACCGTCGAGCAGGTTTGTCGCGGAATTTCTCGGCGGTGCGAATATTTTCAAGGCAAGTTTCGATGGAAACAAGGCCCGGACCGCCTGGGGGAGCGTGACGCTCGCCGAACCCCCGCCCGGCTCCGAAGGGTGGCTCATGATTCGCCCGGAACAGATAATACTTACCGGGGAAGAGGACCGCCATACGGTTTCGGGCAAGGTGGCGGCAGTCCGGGATTTCGGCGAATACGTGGAGCTCGAAGTATCTGTTGAGGACTCGAATATTCTTACGGTCCATGCATCGGTTGAAAAAGCGTCTGGAGTCGGCGTCGGCCGGGAAGTATTCCTCTACTGGCCCGAAAGCGCGGTACACGCGATAGCGGGGGAGGGATAAGTGAAAAGTGATAGGTGAAAAGTGATAAGTGATAAGAGAAGAAAAGAATAAGAAAAATATTTGTTTAGCGGCGCAGCTTGCTGCGCGTGTCTTAAAGGGATAAGTGAAAAGTGATAGGTGAAAAGTGATAGGAGATAGGAGATAGGAGATAGGAGATAGGAGATAGGAGATATGAGATATTAGATAAGAGATAGGA
>SOJX01000111.1 GCA_004376375.1 Planctomycetota bacterium | reverse complement strand
ACAGGGCGATCAGTAAAACCGGGATAAATATTATTTCAGCCCATGCCGGCAGGATGGAACGGGTGCCGCGCAGCCGCATGAAGTTCGGCTATCGCAAGGGGCCGTTCAGGCGGCGCATCATCACGGCGGTTGTTTTGCGCCTGCGCCGGGACGAGCCGGAGAAAATAAAAGCACGAATGCGCAGGATACTTGAAGAAAAACTTGCCACGCAACCGTATTCCGAGCGGAGCGCTGGCTGTGTCTTCAAAAATCCCGAAGGCGAAAGCGCGGGCGCGCTTATCGACAGGGCCGGACTCAAGGGCGAGTGCCTCGGCGGCGCCGAGGTCAGCCGCAGGCACGCGAACTTTATCGTGAACACGGGCCGGGCGCGCGCCGGGGACGTAGTGCAACTTATCAAACGGATTCAGCGGCGCGTCTACCGGACGGCCGGGCGTAGGCTGAGGCGTGAAATCGTTTTTCTGAAATAGTGGTTAGTGGTTGGTGGTTAGTCGTTAGTGGTTAGTAAAGAAAAAAAACAATAACGATTAACGACCAGCGACTAACAACTAACAACTAACGACTGATAACCATGGAAGAAGAAAAAAAACAGGATCAGCCGGAAGAAGAGAAGCAGGAGAAGCAGAAAAAGAAGCGGTCTCCGGCTTCCACCGCCGAGATCGCCGCGTACAGGCGCCGCCGGCGGAAGTGGTGGCTGTTTGCGATTATCAGCGCGATAGTCGTCGGCGTTGTTCTGTTTCTTGTTTTCACGTCCTGGGGCTTGTATCTGATCGACAGGGCCAGGACGGTTTACATTACATTTGGAATTGACGCAGCTGATTTTGAGGCCGACTGGAGCCCACCCGATCTGCCGGAGCCGACAACACCCGGGGAGCGGGCCGCGAGCGCGCTGGTGCCGAACCTGGCTTCGGTCGACCCCACGGGACAGACGGTCAGCAAGTTTGCGGAGATCGGGGAGGCCGCGGTTCCGTATCTGGTGAACGCCCTCAAGCGCGGCAACGTGCCGACGAGGTACCAGGCCGCGGCGGCGCTGGGGATGATCGGCGATAAAGCGGCTTTCAAGGGGCTGGTGGCAACGCTTCTGGATGATGAGAAGGTGGTGCGGGCGGCTGCGGCGCTCGCGCTTGCAGACTTGGGCGACAGGCGCGCAATCCCGTTTCTTGCAAAGTGCCTTACGATGCAGTCGCGGCGGGTCCGGTTCGCCGCGGCGTGCGCGCTGCAGAGGTTTGATATTACAATCGGCCGTGTTGTGTTTACGGACCTTGCGGGCGATCCTGATTACGGCAAAGAGGCCAAACAGAAGCTGGCCGGGCTGAAGGAAGGAAAACCGGAGAAGGACAAATTCTATCGACAGGGCGAGCCGTTGCCGGTGATTATCAGGCTGCCCGAGCAGCAGTAATACGGGATAAGGGATAAGGGAACAAGGAAATAAGGAAATAAGGGAATAAGAGAAGAGGGGAATAAGGGAATGGTAGGACAGACATTCCTGTCTGTCCATGAAGCTCAATAATTCCTTGTTACCTTGTCAACTTGTTACCTTGTCCCTATTAAGAAGGAGTAATGAATGCTGTCGAAACGTAATCGCATCGTAATCGTAACCGGCGGATACGGGCCTGAGCGCGATTGCTCGCTCGCTTCCGGGCGCGTGGTGGCGAGCGCGCTGGCCGAGAAAGGATATATCACTTCCTCGTACGTGGCCAACGACTGGTTTCTGCCCGGTTTTCCACGCATAGCCGACCTGGTCTTTTCGACCGTTCGGGGAAGGTTCGGAAGCGGTCCGCTCCAGGACCAGCTTTCAAGACGCGGCATACCCTTCAGCGGCTCGAGCGCAAAGACGTGCCAGCTTGTCTCGGACAGGAAACGGGTGCGAAACTGCCTGCGCAAATACGGCCTGCCCGCGCTGGTCTCGGGAAACGGAAGACGGGGCGCCACGTTGCCGGAGGGAACGATCTGGAACGCGGTCGTCCTGGGCAATCGCGTGCTGCCGCTTATCGCGGACGGAGACGGGGAACCCGGGGAGAACCGGGAGCGCGAGTTCGTCAGCATGAACGAGACGCGCCTTCGGCGGTTCGCGCTCAATGCTTTTCGTTCCGTTGGCGGTTTCGGTTACGGCGGCGTGCGCATACTTGACTCGGAATCGGACGGCCCCATTGTTCTCGATATCGACCTGGCGCCGTCGTTTGCGAAAGGCTCGTATTTGCAGCAGGCCCTCGCGGCCGCCGGGATTCAGGTATACGAATATTGCGAGCGTGTTCTCGAGCACGCTCTTTTATCAATACCTCGGACTTTACGCCTTGCCGGATAGATAGTGGTTAGTGGTTAGTGGTTAGTGGTTAGTAGTTAGTGGTTTTTCTTCACTAACGACTAACCACCAACGACCAACCACTAAAGAAGGCGTGAGGCTTGAGACCTGAGGCTTGAGGAAAAAGTTATCGCCGCGCAGGCGCGGCGGCTGACATACTCGAAACTCGGAACTCGATACTCGATACTGATTGGGGAGGAACCATGTCGTTCTCAAAAACATCGCGCATACTTGTGATAATGGGCGGCCTTTCCGAGGAACGCGCGGTATCGCTTCGGACCGGACAGGCCGTTTGCGACGCTCTCGTCGGCGAGCGATACGTAAACACCGGTTACTACGTCGTCGACGACGAAACCCTGCCGAGGTTCCCGAAGAGCGTGGACGTGGCGTTTATCGCCATGCACGGGCGCTTCGGGGAGGACGGCGTTCTCCAGGCGATGCTGGAGCAGTGCGGCATCCCCTACACCGGCTCCGGGCCCGGGTCCAGCCGCGTATGCATCGACAAGACGAGGGCAAAAGAGGTCTTCGACCTTGCGGAGATACCGACGCCGCGCGCGTGCGTCTTCGACAACGGGACCGACCTGGGCGAGATCGAGAAGCTCGCCGTCATGAAGGTCGGATTACCGGCCGTCGTGAAGCCTGTTTCGCAGGGGTCGTCGGTCGGCGTTTCCATCGTGAGGGACGGCATCGAGCTTCTTCTCGGCGTGACCGCTGCGTTCGCGTTTTCCGAGTCCGTGATGGTCGAAGAGTATATCGCGGGCCGGGAGTTGACGGTCGGCATTCTTGACGGCGAGGCCCTCCCGATCGTCGAGATAAGGTCGAAGCGCGGCTTCTATGATTACTCGGCGAAGTACGAGGACAGGAGAACGACTTATGAAGTGAAGCCGAAAATCAGAAGGGCGCTTGCGAGGAACATTCAGGAGCAGGCGCTCCGGGCGTTCGAGGGCTGCGGCTGCCGCCATTTCGGGCGCGTAGACCTGAGGCTCAGCAACAAGGGCAAGCCTTACTTTATTGAAATCAACACTATTCCGGGGCTGACGAGGCGGTCGCTTTTCCCGATGGCGGCAAAGGCGGCCGGGCTTTCCTACGGCCGGCTCTGCGTGAAGCTCTGCGAGCTTGCGTGCGAAGGCTCAGAGCAAGCGGAAGTAGCGTAAAGAATTTCGGATTGCGGATTGCGGATTGTTATTGCGGAGATCATTCATGGCCAGGAAAAAAGCGGCGAAGAAAAAACAGTCGAAGAAAAAAACCGCCAAATCAAGGGGCAAAAAGAAGCGCAGCAGCTCACCCGGAAGGGTCCGGCGCTTTTTCGGCGCCACCACGGAGGCTTATGTGGCGTTATGGCGGTGTGCGCCTCTGCGGCATCTCGTAATAGGCGCGGCAATAGTAACGACCATGCTCATTCTCTTTTGCGGGATGCAGAGGCAGGTCGAAAAGATGCCGAGGTTCCAGGTCCGGTTTTCCAGCCTCGACCTCTACAGCGAGCAGGACTTCTCGTGGATAAAGGGCCGGGACATGCGCAGGCTGCTTCGCGTGCCCCTTTCCCCGAACGGGCGGAGCGTTTTCGACCCGAAGCTGCTGAAAGACGTGCGCGAGGCGTTCCTTTCCAACCCGTGGGTGAGCTCGGTCGACATGGTGCGCCGGGAGTACCCGAACACGGTTACGTTCCAGGTGCGGCTCCGCAGGCCGGTCGCCTATATAAGACAGTCGCGGAAGCTGTTCCTGGTCGACGGCGACGGTTTCCGCCTGCCCGGCACGTATTTTCGTCCCGTTCCCGAACTGAAGCTCCCGTTCGTGTCCGGGGCGTCGGAATCTTCGCCGGCGCCGCCGATAGGGATGGCGTTCGACAATCCGCGCCTCGCGCCCGCGCTCGACCTTGTCGCAATCATGGATTCGTACCGGTGGCTCCTTGATAAATACAACGAGTATATCGAGGAGATCGACGTTTCGAACGTCGGCTCCACCGAGGGGAGCGAGGTGAACTTCCGGCTTTCGTCCGGTATGGTTTTCGAGTGGGGCCGCACGCCCGGCTCGGGCAATTTGCCCGTGCTTACTACGAAACAGAAAATCGAGAACCTGAAACGCGCCCTCGAAACGAGAAACCGCCCCCCCGGCCGCAGGACCGTTTCGCTCTGGTCGTGCAGTACAAGTGGACAAGGTAACAGGATAACAAGGTAACAAGGAAATAATCAATCTGTTAGCGGTCGCGCTTGCGCGACGTTAATATAATTAGCCGCGCAGCTTGCTGCGCGTGTCTTATGGAAATAAGTGGACAAGGGAAGAGGCAAAGAAGGGAAGAGAAAAAAGGGAAAAAGCCGCCTGTTGAGTGTATAATAAAGGAACATGGAGATACGGGACACGGGACACGGGACAAGGGACAGAATGCGCGAGCCGCTCCTTGACGGGCGGTTCGTTGTATTCTTTGTCATATACTCGGTTGTAATTGCCGTAGCCGCGCTCATTATCTTCAACCGCACAACTGCCGACGATACGGGAATACTCTCCCTTGCCGCGTGCTATGGAACGATATCATGCGTGCGGCTGGCGTTTGCGCTCTTCGGCCGCCTGGGTTTCAGAGCTTCCCGTAATATAATATGCGAATCAGTTCTGCTGGTTCTTGCCGGCCTGCCCGCAGGTCTTGTAACGGCAAAAGCCGCAGGCATCGCGTTCTCAGGAATATTCGCGGTCGAGCTGCTTGTTCTTGGCGCATTCCTTTTGTCCGGATACGTGGCAATCCTGCGGGAGCGAATCACGTTCCGTATCGATCTTTTATACACCGGCGTGGCGGTGGCATGTTCGTTCGGAATGCCGTTTCTGTGGCTTCAGGCCGCGCTTTATGCAAGGGCGGAGTGGGAATGGCTTCTCGGCTTTTCACCGTTCCACCATGCTCTGGCAGTAAACAATCCCGAATGGTCCTCGGTTGTTACTTATATGATTGCA
The DNA here is from genome assembly GCA_004376375.1 of Planctomycetota bacterium. GTDB lineage: Bacteria > Planctomycetota > E44-bin39 > E44-bin39 > E44-bin39 > E44-bin39. Next base: position 10,074 of record SOJX01000111.1, on the reverse strand, counting down.
TTTTGGCTTATCGCAGCCGGAATTGCTTTTGCCTTACTTGCCCGGAGCGTGTTGAAAGAAAATGCTGAAATAAATTCGGGCGGGGAGGGCATAGCATGAAGTATTACTTTATCGCCTTTCTCGTTCTGCTTTACGCGGCGCCCGTGCTTGGGGCGGGCGACCCGAAGCTGGTAAAGATCAGCAGCATTTCCGAAGGCTGGTTCCGTCCCGGTTTTCCCGCCACGTTTATCGCGACCGTGGAATCCCCTGCCGGTGATTTCAGGGGCGGCGTAATACTCAAGGCGGGCAGCGTTGCCGTGGAGCGGCGAATAGACCTTCCGAAAGGCAGTACGCTCAGGCTGGTTTTCCGCGTACCGCTCCCGTCGGCACGTCCCGAGCTCGAGCTGGTTTTCCTGTCAGAAGCGGGCAGGAAAACGATTGTACCACTGAAGGAATTTGCTTCCTCGCTTCGGGAACTGCAGCCTGAGGAGATGCTGTTCGGAGTGGTCGGTGCGCCGGCGCCTGCGGCGATGAGAAACTGGCGTTTTGTGAAGATTCCTGAAGATGTTTTATCCGATCCAGCGGTTTCCCTCGAAGTTTTTGACGCAATCCTGCTCCGCGCAGACGGGCAGGATAGACTTCCGGAAGGCCATACCGAAAATTATTTATCAGCGGGAGGGAGAATAATCTTGTATGATCGCACTCCGGATGTTTTTAGTTTCAAAGTTTATAAACTGCCAAAGCGGAACGATATTATTCCGGGTATCGTCGAAGCCGCTGCTGTTTCACTTCCTCCGGTTTACAGTTCGCACCGAAAGCTTTGGGGCGTGCTGCTTGCCCTGGTGAGTGCGGCGTTTATCGTTCTGATTCTGGCCGCAAGGAAATGCCGTCGGGCATGGGCGGCTGTTCTGCCTGCCGTGCTGCTGGTGATTTTATCTTATCTGATTTTCCGGTTTGCGCTGTTTACTCCAACACCGGTTCGCGCCGTAACGCTTTCACTGCGTGAAACGGCTGCCGGCGGGAAATCCGCATCAGAGCGGGTTTACATCGGCCTGTCGGCCGCAAGGGGCAGGACGATGCACGTTCTTCCGGCAAAAGTCGATACAATCGTGGACGAGGTTACGGAAAGCATGTCCGGCGGAGCTTCAATTATGTACCTGCACGATGACCGGGATATGCCCGGCGCGTGCTCGGTTGCCGTCGATATAACGCCCGGCTCGCTCCGCATACTGAGGCGCACGAGGCCCGCAAGGCTCGACGGGGCGATTGATTTCGAGCATGACCGTAAAGAAATCAGGATTACGAACGCGTGTGGAAGCGATTTAAAAGAAGCTTTCCTGACCGATTTTTCCGAGGCCAGGTCGGTCGGCTCGCTGCCTTTCGGACGCTCTCAAACCGTACCTGCGAAAGGGCAGCACACAGGTTTTCAAATTCATGTGAAGCGCTTTGCAGGCAATCAAAGGAATTCGGAAATGATTCTCAGTCTGCTGGATTTCATTGCAGGCCGCCGCCGCGGCTCCGGCGTCGTTTACCTCATCGCCCTCAGCGAAAATACTGTAAAAGAAAATATCGGCCCCGGCATCACCGACCGCTCCGACGGACCGACGCTGTGGATTATACGAACCGACCTTGCATCAGGTTCCTGGTAACATTAAAACTACACGGGATTTTCGCCTTAATACCCTTGTTCCCTTGTTTCCTTATTCCCTTGTTTTCTTGCGCTATCTTTTCCCTTGAAGCCCAATAATACAGCCATTATAATCACCTTCCCGATAATTCCCTGAGACGCAGGAGGAAATAGATGAAATACGTCAAGTGCCACCCCGACAAGTGCGGCTACAAGCTCGTCTGCATGGCGACCTGCGCGAAAAAGGTGCAGAAGAGCGACGACCCGGCCTTAGCCAACATCGTAATCACGAAGAAGGACGACGGCACGATCGACATGAACGTTTGCAACCAGTGCGGCCAGTGCATCGACGTCTGTCCGACCGGCGCGCTTTACCGAAACAAGCCCGGCGTCGTGCGCATAAACAAGGACATATGCGTCGGCTGCTACACCTGCGTCGGCTTCTGCCCGACAGGCTCGATGCGGACGCACGAGTCGCGCACCGTGCCGTTCAAGTGCATCTCCTGCGGCAACTGCGTTAAGGCGTGCCCGAACAAGGCGCTCGCGCACGAGGAAGGCGAGTTCGAGCCGTCCTATTTCGAGAAAGGCGAGCCGGGCGAGCCGGGGGAGACGTTCCCGAAAGAGTATTTCTAAGGGGCCAATAGCGTGAGAAATTGTCATTGCGAGGAGCGAAGCGACGAAGCAATCTCAATCATTCGTAAGCTTGAGATTGCTTCGTCGTCGGCTTCGCCTTCTCCTCGCAATGACATTCATACATAACCGGAGGAAACATGCCAACCGCCAAAGAGCTACAAGCGATGAAGTCAAAACACAACGTGCTTGCCACTTTCAGCTACGACAAGCCGAAGGTCGATAAGGGTTATGCAAACCAGACCCTTTATGTCAATATCGAAAGCAATGAGATAAAGTCGAAGCCCGTCACGCAGGACATGAAGGACAAGTTTATCGGCGGGCGCGGCTTCGACCTCTGGCTGCTCTGGCACGCGGTGAACGACGACACGAGGTGGGACTCGCCCGAAAACGAGATATGCATCGCAACCGGACCGATAGGCGGCACCACGCAGTATCCCGGCACGGGAAAGTCGCTTGTCACGACAATCTCACCGACGACGGAGCAGGTTATCGACTCCAACGTCGGCGGCTACTTCGGCCCGCTCCTGAAGTTTTCGGGCTGGGATGCGCTCGAAATCCAGGGAAAGGCGACGGAAGAAATAATAATCGTCATCGACGGCGAGGAAAGCACGGTAACGATCGAGACCGCACCCGAGGAGCCGGTCGACACCCACATCCTCTCGGAAATCCTGACCGACATGTATGCGGAAGACGAGGACGACAGGCGCAATGTCAGCGTCGTGAGCGCGGGCAGGGGCGCGGAGCACGCCCTTATCGGCTGCCTGAATTTTTCGCTCTGGGACGTGCGGCGGGGCGGCATCCGCGTAAAGCAGGCGGGCCGCGGCGGCATTGGCTCCGTCTTTCGCAACAAGAAACTGAAGGCGCTTGTCGTTCGCCAGCCCGGCGTTTCGGGCGACTCGAACAACCCGGCCGACCTGAACGTAATCCAGAAGACCGGCGTCAAGATGCACAGGGAAATCTGCACCGAGGACCACAGGCAGGAAAGGATGCGCACCACCGGGACGCCGCACCTTATCGAGGTCATGAACGCGTACGATCTGCTCCCGGTCCACAACTTCCAGTACGGCAAGCACGACGATACGCCGAAAATAACGTCCGACGTCTGGTTCAAGTTGTTTACGCAGGGGATTCCCGACGGCTGCTGGTACGGCTGCAGCATGGCCTGCGCGAAGACGGTCGAGAACTTCGAGCTCAGGACCGGCCCGTACAAGGGCGAGATCGTCCGCGTCGACGGGCCCGAGTACGAGACGGCAGCCGGCGTCGGCTCCAACTGCGGTATCTTCGACCCGGCCGCGATCCTCGAGCTCAACTTCTACTGCGATACGTACGGCGTGGACACGATTTCCTGGGGTACGACCGTCGCCTTCTTAATGGAATGCTACGAGCGCGGCATTATTAATAAGGAGCATACCGGCGGGCTCGAACTCAAGTTCGGGAACCGGGAGGCGTCGCTTGAGCTTCTTCACCAGGTCGCGCGCGGCGAGGGATTCGGCCTTATCGCCGGTCAGGGCATCCGCAGGATAAAGAAGATTTTCGCCGACAAGTTCGGCGCCGACATCAACTTCCTGAACGACATCGGCATGGAGAACAAGGGACTCGAATACTCCCAGTACGTTTCCAAGGAATCGCTCGCACAGCAGGGCGGTTACGCGCTCACCAACAAGGGCCCGCAGCACGACGAGGCATGGCTCATCTTCATGGACATGGTCAACAACCAGATCCCGACGTTCGAAGACAAGGCCGAGGCGCTACATTACTTCCCGCTCTGGCGGACGTGGTTCGGCCTCAACGGACTCTGCAAGCTGCCGTGGAACGATGTTACCCCCGCAGACAATCCCGAGACCGACGAGCCGAACAAGGTTCCGGAGCACGTCGACAACTATGTCAAACTTTTCAACGGCGTCACCGGCATGAACATCACCAGGGAAGAGATTATTCTCCAGTCGAAGCGGGTATACGATTTCCAGCGCGTCTTCAATATCAGGCTCGGCAAAGGCCTCCGCAAGTTCGACGCCCAGCCCTACCGCGCCGCCGGTCCGGTGACGAAGGAAGAATACGAATCACGCGCCGAGCGTTACGACGGGCAATTAAAAGAACTTGTCGGCTTCGACCCGGAAGGCAAGTCGACGGAAGAGAAGCTTGCCGCCCTCCGCGTTTACAAGGAAGACCAGTACGAGAAGCTGATGGACTCCGTCTACAAGCGCCGCGGCTGGACCGAAAACGCCGTGCCGAAGATCGAGACTCTGAAAGAAATCGGCATCGACTACCCCGAAATCGTCGAGGTCGTAAAACGGCATCTGTAGGGGCGGGTCATTTCGATTGCGGATTTGGGATTTCGGATTGCAGATTTCTCCAAATCCGAAATCCGCAATCTGAAATCTGCAATCCGAGACCCGCCCGTTTAGCGGCGCAGCTTGCTGCGCGTGCATGAAAGAAAACAAGAAAACAAGAGAACAAGGAAATCAGAGAACAGGGTGGGGCAGACATTCTTGTCTGCCCATAATGCGCGAAGCTCCTTACAACCGAAGAACCGAAGAACCGAAGAACCGAAGAACCGAAGAACCGAAGAAGTCATGATTACCGTTAACGGACGAAACGTCGACTGGGAATCCGGCCTTACCGTCGCCGGGCTTATTAAGAAGATGAACTACATCTTCCCCCAGATTTTCGTCACCATTAACGGCGACCTGATAAAAAAAGACGATTACGACACCACCCCGGTCTCCGACGGCGACGCGGTCGAAATCATCCACATGATCGCAGGGGGATAAAAACGTTCGAACGTTTGAACGTTTGAACGTTGGAACGTTAAATATGGTTAACCCTGAATCCAATGTCCCCCCCGAAAGCGAAACCTACTGGGCCGAACTTGCCGGCATGGACCCGGACGACGTCTGCAAGAGGGCTATCTGTACATACGATTCTGACGCCGGCGAATACCACCTCTGCGTCCTGAACGAGGATTATACTCTCAATCCGAAAACGCGGACGATGTGCCGTGTATCGGAACCTTTGTCGCACCACGAGTGCGAGCCGGGCGCGCGGCTGCTTTTCGTCTCGCTCTATTACCTGACCCACGCAAAGGAAGTGCTTATCTCCGAGGAGTGGACGACGGGTGAGCGCCTCGAGGCCGGCGCGTTTTTCTTCCGCGGACCGCACGCGCTGCCGACTGAACGCGTCGAAGAGGAGTGGGGTACCGACCTGAACAAATTCTGCGCGCGCGCGAATTTCCTCGGCGGCAAGAAAATAAAGATAGCGGCTGATGCGACCTACCGCTTTGAAATGCTTCCGCGAATCCCCGTCCTGCTCGGCCTCTGGGTCGGCGACGACGAGTTCCCGCCGCGGGCGCAGTTCCTTTTCGACCCGTCCATCGTAAAGCACTTCACGCTCGACGTCGTGCTCTACACCTGCAACTACCTCATCGAGCGCATGATCTTCATCGGCGGCGACCCCGCCGCACACGCCCATGATCATGACCGTGAACATGATCATGACTAACGTTTTACTGGATAAGTAACAAGCAACCCTCTTCAGGAAATAAAATGCTTCCACCGCTTGCAACCATGGATGGCCTGGGCGCGGCCTTCATATTAGTTGGGTTCATCATCCCCATCTCCTTCGGAGCTTACCTGGCCGCTGGAATAGTATTATTCTTTATCAGCTACCCGCTCGCAGGCAAGCTCTTCGACGGGAAAAAGTTCAGTTACCGACTTGTTTACTGGGCCTCGTGGGGGCTGTCGGTCGTGACTTTCGTTACAGTGGCAATTTTTTATATGAGGAATCAAGGTGACTCGTCCAACGCCAGGATAAGCATACTTTTTATCGTCCTGCCCGTCTACGTTATTGGCCTCTTTGCCGCGTTCTTCTTCTATTGGCTCGATGCGAAGAAACACGGTCCGCTCAGCATGGGCAGGATGGTTGGCCTGGGTATCTTTACGACGTTTTTCAATGTGATAGTTCCGCTTGCAGTCGGCGCAGGTGTGTTTTTTCTCATGATGCGACATTATTTCGATTAAGCCTGTTTTCTAGCAGCAACAAACCTGTGCAAAAGGAATTATCGGAGGGAACACCATGCTGGAGTTTTTCGTAAATGGCGGCATACCGATGATGGCAATAAATCTTCTGGCTGCTATCCTGGTCATTTTTACTGTTGAGCCGATTATCTCGCTTTTCGTTAAGAAGAGGCTTGCACCCTACAACCTGACGAAGCGGCTTCTTTTAATTAAATTCATTGGCCTGGCAACCGCCCTGGTCGGAATTATTGGAACGCTTATCGGAATCTATGTATCCTTTAGAAGCGCCGACAGGATAATCGAAAATTCCGGCGGTGCTTTCCCCATCTACAGAGTTATAAGCATTGCCATCTCAACCACTATCTGGGGCCTGACGATTTCGCTCCTGGCTGCGATTGTGTATTTCTCCATAAAGGCTTTTGCAATAAAGGCAAAGAATAAAAACGGAATCAATATCCGGATTGACGCATAGTTGGACAACAATTCTTTATTGACCCGTTCCGGGCGTGATGTTAGTATGCGTTCTTCCATGAAGTGCCTGTCCCATCCCGAGAACCATTATAACCAGAGGGGTTACCGTGCCGTACCAGATTGAAATCTCGATGAAGCCCGAGTTCCCGGATGCGCTCGGGCTGGACGTCCTTCATTCCATCCGCGACTTCGGTATCGGCGGAGTCGAGACGGTCCGCACCGTCCAGCTTTACCTTGTCGAAGGAAACCTGGCCGAGGCCGACGCGGGCCGCATCGCCAACGAGCTGCTTGCCGACCCCGTCGTGCACGACGTCGTGGTCGCCGAGGCCGGGGGGACGAAACCGGGCGGCGGCGTGTACGTCGTACAGGTGACGCGCCGGCCCGGAGTGATGGACCCGGTCGAGGAAAGTGTAAAAAAAGGCGCCCGCGACATGGGCTTCGAGCTTTCCCGCGTACGCACCGGAAGGCGGTTCCTGCTTACCGGTTCGGTCAGCGAGGACGAGCTTACGCTCATCGGGAAACGCGTCCTCGCAAACGACGTTATCGAGGATGTCGCGTTCGGGGCCGAGCCGCTTGCGTTTCCGTCCGAGACGCCGCGTTACGAATTCAGGCGCGTTGATGTGCCGCTCCTCGACGCGGACGACGACGCACTGATGGCGCTTTCGCACAACCGGTTGTGGCTCAACCTCGAGGAAATGAAGACTATCCAGGATTATTACAAAAAACTCGGCCGCAACCCCACCGATGCCGAGCTCGAGACTATCGCCCAGACGTGGTCCGAGCACTGCGTGCATAAAACTTTCCGTGGAAAAATTCTCTATAACGACCGGCAGATCGACAGCCTGCTGAAAACCTATATCGCAAAAGTGACCGAAGACCTCGACAAGCCGTGGTGCCTCTCCGTTTTCGAGGACAACGCGGGCGTTATCGGGTTCGACGAAGAGGACGCGGTCTGCTTCAAGGTCGAGACGCACAACCACCCGTCCGCGCTCGAACCCTACGGCGGCGCGGGCACGGGCATCGGCGGAGTCATCCGCGACCCGCTCGGCACCGGCCTCGGCGCGCGCCCCATCGCGAACACCGATATCTTCTGCTTCGGCAACGTCGACTATCCGCTCGACAAGCTGCCGAAGGGGACGCTGCATCCGGTTCGGATTATGAAGGGCGTGGTTTCGGGCGTCCGCGATTACGGCAACCGCATGGGGATTCCGACGGTAAACGGCGCAGTCCTTTTCGACGAGCGATACGTCGGCAACCCGCTCGTCTATTGCGGTACCGTCGGCATAATGCCGCGCAAGTGCGTGACGAAGCAGCCGAAGGCGGGCGACCATGTCCTCCTCGTCGGCGGGCGGACCGGCCGTGACGGAATCCACGGCGTGACGTTCGCCTCGGGCGAGCTTACCGACGAATCCGAGCGCGTCTCCGGCGGCGCCGTCCAGATAGGCGACCCCATCACCGAAAAGAAGATGGTCGATACGATCATCCAGGCGCGTGACCGCGGCCTCTACAACGCGATAACCGACTGCGGCGGCGGCGGGCTTTCCTCGGCCGTCGGCGAGATGGGCGAAAAGCTCGGCGTCGAGGTCGACCTCGAGAACGTACCGCTCAAGTACCAGGGGCTCGAGGCGTGGGAAATATGGATTTCCGAAGCGCAGGAGCGCATGATCCTTTCGGTGCCGCAGGATAAAATCGACGAGATTATGGAAGTTTTCGCGGCCGAACACGTCGAGGCCACCGTTATCGGCCGGTTCACCGGCACAAATCGGCTTATCCTGAGATACGACGGCAACGTGCTCTGCGATCTCGACATGGAGTTCCTGCACAATGGCGTGCCGCAGCTCGAGCGCGTCGCCATATGGAAGAAGCCGGAAAACCCCGAGCCGAAACGCCCGCTTGCAGTGAATCTCGGTCCCGAGCTGCACGGCCTGCTTTCCGACCATACGATAGCGTCGAAGGAATGGGTCGTCCGCCAGTACGACCACGAAGTCCAGGGCGCGAGCGCGATCAAACCGCTCGTCGGTGTGAATAACGACGGGCCGGGCGACGCGGCCGTTGTCGCGCCGAAGTACGGCAACAAACGCGGCGTAGTTATTTCAAGTGGAATCAACCCGTTCTACAGCGACGTCGATCCTTACGCCATGGCGGCGAGCGTGATTGACGAAGCCCTGCGTAACTTGATTGCCGTCGGCGGCTCGCTCGAGCGGTGCGCTATCCTTGATAATTTCTCGTGGGGCAACCCGAACAAGGCCGACCGCCTGGGCGCGCTCGTGCGGACGTGTATGGCCTGCTACGATATCGCGAAAGGCTTCGGGGTGCCGTTCATCTCCGGCAAGGACTCGCTCAACAACGAGTACGCGGTCGGCGATACGACAATCGTTATCCCCGGGACGCTCCTGATATCTGCAATATCGGTTATCGAAGACGTCACGCGCTGTATCACGATGGACCTCAAGGGTGCGGGAAATAAACTCTACATTATCGGGCTGACGAAAAACGAGCTCGGCGGATCGGCGTATTTCCGAAAGCACGGTTTTGTCGGAAATAATGCGCCCGGCGTCGACGTGAAAACCGCCAAACCCGCGTTCGACAGGCTTGCCGCCGCTATTAATAAAGGAGTTGTGAAGTCCTGCCACGACCTTTCCGAAGGCGGACTTGCCGTCGCGGCAGCCGAGATGGCTTTCGCCGGAAATATCGGCGCTGCGCTGGACCTCTCGAAAGTACCGGCAGCGGCCGATGCGCGAAACGACGAAACGCTCTGTTTTTCAGAATCCAATTCCCGCTTCCTCGTCGAGGTTACGCCGGACAGCGCTTCCGCGTTCGAGTCGGCGATGGGCGATTCCGTCTTCGCAGAAATCGGCGAGACAAAATCCACACCCAAACTGACAGTTACCGCCATTGACGGTTCCACCTGCATCGACGAAGAACTTTCCGACCTCAAGGAAAGCTGGATTAAACCCCTGGCGTGGTAGCGGAAGAAGGGAACAAGGTAACAAGGGAACAAGGGGAAGAATTTAATATATATGTTTAGCGGCGCAGCTTGACTTCGGCGAGCTCAGTCGAGTCGCGGCGCGTTTCTTTTGCGAAGAGGTAACAAGATAATAAGGGCCGCATTATCTATTCATTGCGGGGGCGTATGGCAATACGCCTCGTCATTGCGAGCGAAGCGAAGCAATCTCCTGTCTCAAGTCGCTGATCATTTTTATGACCCGATGACTCGAAGACCCGATCACGGTCCGCCGCGGTATTCCCAGGTGTCGCTGAAGTAGCTGCCTATGTCGTCACCCCCGAATAGCACAACTACGCCGCGGGCGGAATCATACGCCAGAGCGTTCCGAAGCCGCCCATCCGGGA
>SOJX01000154.1 GCA_004376375.1 Planctomycetota bacterium | reverse complement strand
GGCGTCTATCCCGAGGAACTGAACGAGGATACAGCAAAAAGAATCGGGAACGCGTTCGTGCAGTTCCTCGGCGCGAAAAAAATCGCGGTCGGGCGTGACATGCGCTCGCATTCGCCCGCCGTCCGCGATGCGATGGTCGAGGGCGTTACCGACGCGGGCTGCGACGTCATCGATATCGGGCACGCGACCACGCCTATGGTTTATTTCGCCACCGGTTTCCTCGAAGTCGACGGCTCGCTCCAGGTTACGGCCTCCCACAATCCCGGCCAGTACAACGGTTTCAAGCTCAGCCGCGAAAAAGCGATACCGCTCTCCAACCAGACCGGCATCGAAGTTGTGGAAAAAATCGTGGGCGCGAAAAAATATATTACCGCCGAGCGGAAAGGGACGGTCGAGGCGCGCCCGATCGACGAAGATTACCTGAACCACGTCGCGTCCGTCGCTAAAGATATCAAACCGATGAAGTTCGTCGTCGATTCCGGCAACGGCGCGACCGGCTGGTTTATCGAGCGGCTTTTCGAAAAACTCCCGTGCGAGATGGTCGGACTCTACATCGAACCCGACGGCACGTTCCCCAACCACGAGGCAAACCCGCTCAAGCTCGATACGCTCGTCGATCTGCAGGCCAAGGTGCGCGAGACCGGGGCCGCGGCCGGCATCGCATTCGACGGCGACGGCGACCGGTGCGCGTTCGTCGACGAGAACGGCGACGTCGTGCCGAGCGACCTCCTTACCGCGCTTATGGCACAGAACATTCTGCCCCAGTATCCCGGCTCCGCCGTCGTTTTTGACCTGCGCTCGTCGTGGGTCGTGCCGGAAACGATAAAAGAGCTGGGGGGCGTGCCGCTCCGCGAGCGGGTCGGGCACTCGTTTATGAAAAAAACGCTGCGCGACCACGACGGTTGCTTCGGCGGCGAGCTTTCAGGCCATTATTATTTCCGCGAGAACTATTTCGCCGACAGCGGTTTCATGGCGATGGTGCAGGTTTTGAACATTCTCTCGAAATACGACAAACCGCTTTCCGAGCTTATCGCGCCGCTGAAGAAATACCACGCCACCGGCGAGATAAATTTCGAGGTCGAGGACAAGGATGCGAAAATAAAGGAGCTTTCCGAAATCTATTCCGATGCCGAGGTGGATTACCTCGACGGGATAACCGTGCAGTACCAGGATTGGTGGTTCAACGTCCGCCCGAGCAACACGGAGCCGCTCCTGCGCATGACCCTCGAAGCGCGCGAGGGACCGATGATGAAAGAAAAGAAAGCAGAATTGATTGCCCGCATCGGAAAGCCTGTGTAGCATCTGAAGGAGAAAAACCCGTGAGCAATGGAGAACGAATAGAATTTTACCAGGGCGCGCTGACGGCGGCGGAACTGGAGGCGATATTCAGAACGCTGCCGTTCAATGTATATTTCAGCAACGCGGAAGATATCAACCGCATCTTTTCGGAGCCGGACGCGAAAGACGACAAACAGCTTGTGCAGGCGCTCGGGAACACAGTCCAGTCGTGCCACTCCGAAAAGAGCGTGCCTGCCGTGAACAAGCTTCTGGACGATCTGCGCAGCGGCAGAAACGACGTTATCGAGACTCTGAAGGAGAAAGACGGCCGTTTCACGCACAACCGCTATTTCGCGGTCCGCGACAAGGACGGCAACTTCGCCGGCTGCCTCGAAGTAACGCAGGACGTAACCGAAATCCGCAAAATGGAGCCGAAAGGTTATTAGCATGTAGGGGCACGGCGCGCCGTGCCCCTACAGAAAATCGGGCAGGCGCGGGGGCCTGCCCCTACATTCGGAACTTATTATGCCGCTTCGTGTCGTTGAAGTGATCGTCCCTGAAGACAGCGTTTTCGAGGTTCAGCAGGCGCTCAAGGAAAGCCACGCCTTCAGCCAGTGGTGCTGTGATTCCGACGGCGGCTGCAAAATAGTCAAGGCGCTGCTCGATTCCGACAACGTCGAAATGACGCTCGACCTTCTGAACAAGCGCTTTTCATTCGACGAGGATTTCCGGGTCATCGTGTATCCTCTGGAAGCGACTGTTCCCTGGCCGACGCCGGAGCAAAGTGAAGCGGCGAAAAAAGTCGTCAAGCGAAGAGGTTTCGGCGTCCTCAGCCGGATAAGCAGGGAAGAAGTATACCACGACGTCTGCGACGTGACGAAGCTGACATGGATTTTCATCGCCATGGTCGCGCTGTCGACCGTGGTGGCGGCGGTCGGGCTTATCCGCGGCAACATCGCCGTCGTAATCGGCGCGATGGTTATCGCACCACTGCTCGGGCCCAACGTCGGGTTCTCGCTCGCCACCACGCTGGGCGATATTAAGCTCGCCAGAACCGCGGTAAAAACAAATCTTATCGGTTTTGTCGTCGCTCTCATTCCTTCAATCATTATCGGCCTGATTCCGGCGGTGAATACACACGCGCCGGAAATCCTCAGCAGAACCCAGGTCGGCCTTCCCGATATCGCGCTTGCGCTGGCCGCGGGCTGCGCGGGCTGCCTCGCGTTCACCACCGGCACCTCGGCAACGCTCGTCGGCGTAATGGTCGCGGTCGCCATCCTGCCGCCGCTGGTCGCGTTCGGGCTCCTCGTCGGCGCGGCCGAATGGACCCTTGCGCTGGGCGCGTTTCTGCTGCTCGTCACCAACGTAATCTGCGTGAACCTTGCGGGCGTCTGTACTTTTCTTTTTCAGGGAATCCGGCCCGCAACGTGGTGGGAAAAAGAAAAGGCGAGCCGGGCGACCTGGATTGCGATTTCATTCTGGGTCGTTCTGCTTGCAGTCCTCGCCGCGGTGATTCTTATCGCCCAGAGAAACTAGGTTTGTAGGTTTGTAGGTTTGTAGGTTCGTGGGTTCTTAATTACCTACCCACCTACGTACCTACACACCTACGAACCTACTAGTGATGGAACAGCCACGTGAACAGGATAAACATGACGAATATGTCCCAGCATTCATCGCCATGCCCGTGATGGTGCACTTGGCTGTGGGCAAGCCCGCCCTTGACGTGCGCGGAGCCGCCGGCGGGTACCGCGACCGGCGCTGAATAAGAGCCGCTGTCCCGCATCGCCCGCGGCCGATGGCTCGCGCAACCGCAAAGCATCGCCAGTATTCCCGCTACAATCAGGACGACGGCGCAACGGTAGAAAAACACGTCTGGTCCCCTTCCAAAGCCCGGGCTTTTTCTCTGCTAGTCGCCGAACAGCCAGGTGAACAGAACAACCATGACAAATATGTCCCAGCAGTCGGGACCGTGTCCGCGGCCATGCACGCGAACGCGCGCAAGCCCGCCCTTGAGGTTTGCCGAGCCGCTTGAAGGCGCAAGGCTCGGCGCCGAATACGCGCCGCTGTCCCGCATCACCCGCGGCCGGTGGCTCGCACAACCGGCAAGGAAAACGAAGAATCCCAGGATAAGAAGCGCTACGATAAGACGACGGTATGACATGGCGATTTCCTCCGGGCAATGCAACCAACCGCTATATCTTGCCCTCTCTATTATACATATACGAACAGCGATACAACAATATTCGAAATATTTTATCTGAACATCGTGCGATTTTCTATTTCGGAATAAAACCAGTATTCTTTTTCAGGTCGATGATAAACTGGCTGACCAGCTTCACGGCCGCGTCCAGATCCTTTGTCGAAAGCGTCTCGACCGTAGTATGCATGTAGCGTATCGGGATTGAGATAAGGCTGGTCGCAACCCCGCTCCGGCTGAGCTGCATGGCGTTCGTATCGGTGCCTGTGCCACCGGGAATGCCTTCCACCTGGTATTTCACTTTTGCCTTTTTCGCAGCCTTTACCATCAGGTCGAAAACCTTGTGGTTCATGTTTGCGCCGCGGTGGATGATCGGGCCGCCTCCGAGCTTGTATTCTCCGCTCCTGGCGTCGGCGCCCGGGTGGTCGGACGCAAACCCGACCTCCAGGCACACGCCCACCTTCGGGTCGATGCGGTACGTCGAAGTCCTGGCGCCGCGGAGTCCGACTTCTTCCTGCACGGTAGCGGTGCCGTGTACCTCGTACTGCAGTTTTTTTCGTTTCGGCCAGAGCGTACGCAGGATCTCCGCCACAAGGTAGGCGCCCATCTTGTCGTCGAAACAGCGCGCCGTAACCACGTCGCCCTGGAGTTTGTCGAGACCGCAGCAGAAGGTCGCGACGTCTCCGACGTTGACAAGCTTCTCGGCCGCCTTCTTGTCCTTTGCCCCGATGTCGATAAACAGGCTTTTGATATCCGGCGCCTTCTTGCGCTCCTCCGGCTTCATCATGTGGACCGCCTTCTTGCCGATAATGCCCAGCACGGATCCTTTCGGACCCCAGACGTTGACGCGCTGGGACGGCAGCGTGGTCGTATCGAAACCGCCTATGGTGCCGAACACCAGGAACCCTTTCTCGGTAACCGACTTGACCATCAGGCCGAGCTCGTCCATATGGCCGGCAAGCATCACGCGGGGCGCGCCCTTGACCTCGATAACGCCGGTCGTGTTGCCCATCACGTCCACGTCCACGCGATTCGTGCAGGATTTAACGTACCGCGTGAACACGCGCTGGGCCGGGGTTTCGTATCCGGAAGGCGACGGCGCCTCGATGAACTTCTGCAGAAAATCGAACGATTCTTTTCTCATGTTGTGCTCCTTGTGGATATGGGTCGTGCATCATGCGTCAAATATTGAAACCCTTATTATTTTATTTAACGCGCAGCAAGCTGCGCCGCTAAATTTATAAATATGACGCTCGACTCTCGACGCTCGACGCTTTACGCTACAAGACTTCCGCTGCGATCGACGCCAGGCTTGACCGCTCGTTCTTTTCCAGCATGACGTGTCCGAAAAGCTTCTGCATCTTCATCCGCTCGACAGTATTGCTGAGACCGTTCGATGCCGAGTCGAGGTACGGGTTGTCGATCTGGTACGGATCGCCGGTGAGGACCAGCTTGGAACCGTGCCCGACGCGGCTTACAATCGTCTTGACCTCGTGCGGGGTCAGGTTCTGCGCCTCGTCGATTATAATGAACTGGTTCGGGATCGAGCGTCCGCGGATATAGGTGAGCGCTTCGAGCTCGAGCAGGCCTTTCTGCATAAGGTCCTTGATTCGCTTGGATGATTCGCCGGGCCCGCCCTTCTTTGTGTGAAAAATGAACTTCAGGTTGTCGAAAATCGGCTGCATCCAGTTTGCGAGCTTCTCGTCCTTCGTGCCGGGGAGATAGCCTATGTCGCGGCCAAGCGGCATTATGGGGCGCGATACGAGAAGCTTCTCGTACAGGGCGTCCTTGACCACGCACTTGAGGCCGGCGGCAAGTGCGAGCAGCGTTTTGCCCGTCCCGGCCTTGCCGAGAAGGGTCACAAGGCGGACATCGCCGTCAAGCAGGAGCTCGACGGACATCCGCTGCTCCAGGTTCTTGGCGGTTACGTTCATTATCTGAATGTTTTCATGCCTGAGGGGCTTGACCGTAGGCGGGGAACCGACGCAGCGCGACATGACCGTGTGCTTCATCGTGTCTTTGCGGCGCAGAAGCACGAACTCGTTGGGGCACATCCCGCTCTGTCCACCGAGGTCTATCGAGCCCTCGTCGAAAAACCGGTCCACGTCTTCCTTCGAGACGACGGCCTCCCGCCAGCCTTTGTAAAGCTCCTCGAGTTTTACCTTGCCGGACTCGAAGTCCTGCGCTTCGACCCCGATGAGGTGCGCCTTGATGCGGGCGTTCAGGTCCTTGGAGACGAAGACGACCTGCTTCCCTTCCTTCTGAAGCTTGCTCGCCGTCGAGAGGATGCGGTTGTCCGGGATGTCCTCAAAAAGGCCTTCGTCGGAAAGCTCCACGGGATGGGGGTCGACCATGAGCGTCCCGGGCGAGGAATCGAGGTGGACGCCCTTGACGAGCGAGCCTTTCTCGCGCAAGCGGTCGAGCGTCCGGATGGCTTCGCGGGCGTTTCGCCCGTGCTCGGTATTCTCGGTCTTGAAGTGGTCAAGCTCCTCGATAACGTCGATCGGCAGGACGACCACGTTATCCTTGAACGCCTTCAGGCAGCGCGGATTATGCAGAATCACGTTGGTGTCGATTATAAAGTATTTTCGGGAGTCTTTTTTCATCGTAAGGTTTCCTTCAACGCAGTTTGCCGATTTTACCATACCGGCGCCTCTTGTCAACTTTTTTGCTCTTCCGGTCTTATGGCCTATTAATCCAATTGAAAAGACCAAACGACCGGGTGACCAGCAGACCGGGATACAATGAAAAAACTTGAATTACAGAGACATTTAAAGGTATATTGTATAGGTAGAAAGCATGCAAATATCGTCATTCTTCGAAATTTCAAGAACATGCCGGTAAAGCAGAACCATCACAGATACGTCCCCCTGACCCTGAAAATCATTCTGGTTATCGCCGCGACACTCGCCGCGTCAATACACCTCGGCGGCGGGTGCGGACACAAATCCTCGCGGCTTCCATACGTCAATCCCTCAACCGGCACGGGTACGGGTGGGGATTACGGCCAGTACGTCGACGGCACCGACAAGTGGTTCCTCGATTTTGATATCAGCGCGCTGGAAGAAGGAATGAACACAGCCGAAATCACCGACGAAAACTCGGATTATATCAGAGCGAAAATAATCGAAAACCTCGAAAACCTGTTTGCCGACGTGAAAGTGAGTTTCTCAACGAAAGCGCCTGACAACGGCTCTACCCCGTCCACGGGAGCCCAGGCCGTTTATTCAGACCTAGGCAACAATCCATACAACACAATCAGCATCCGCAACGGCGGTCCTGCCGAACCGGCAGCCGGGCGCGGGTTCTGGGATTCCACGAACTCAAACGACAACCTTGAAAACCTCTCTGGCGACAGCGTTTACACGGGCGACCAGATGGGCGTCTTCGTTGACGTCCTTACGGACGTCTATATAAACAGCCTGACCGCGGGCTACGGCGCCGACGAGTTTGCGGAACAGCTCTCATACGTTATCGCGCACGAAATCGGCCATTCGCTGGGCCTCTTACACAATGACACGATCATGAACATAATGCATGAAGGACGGCCGATGGACCCGCTGATTGATTACACCTTCACTCCAGAGGATATCGCCTTCCTGATCTCCTTCATGCCCGGACCCGGAAGAGAATAACTGCCTTCAATAATCAGGTTTCAGGTTTCAGGTGTTAGGTGTTATTTATTTAAAGATATGAACCTAAAACCTGAAACCTAACACCTAAAACCTGACACCTTGAATTTATATATTTTTATTGTTTTCTAACACCTAAAACCTAACACCTGACACCTTAATTTGATATCCTCCTTTCGTGAGAAACTGCATCCATATCATGCACCTCATCACAAGCCTCGAGCCGAGCGGGGCCGAGCGGGTCGTTTATGAGCTCGCGACCCGGACCGACCGCTCCCGCTTCGCCGTCTCCGCCGCCTGCATCCGCGCGGTCCGCGGCGAAGTCGGCCAGTGGCTCGAGCGCGCCGGCATCCGGGTGCATTACCTCGACGTCAAATCAAAGTTCTCGCCTGCAAAGTTCTTTTCCCTGGTAAATCTGCTGAAGCGCGAAAGGGTTAAAATACTTCACACCCACCTTTTCCACGGAGACCAGGCAGGGCGAATCGCGGCGCGCCTGACCGGAGTACCCGCCGTCGTTTCAACCGAGCACATCGTCGAGCGCCGCCGCCTCCCATGGAGGACGGTTATAAACGCAATGACGTGGCGAATGGCCGATAAAATCATCTGCGTCTCGAACTCGGTCAGAAACCACCTGAGAACCACGCACCGGATTCCTCCAGGAAGGCTGGCTGTGATTCCGAACGGGATAGACATTGAAAAGCTCCGCGTCCCCATATCAAAAACCGATGCGAGGAGAAAATTCCGGCTTCCCGAACAGGCCCGCGTCGTCGCGTCCGCAGGCCGGCTTGATTACCAGAAAGGTTACGACCTGCTGATCCATACCGTACTCATATTGATAAAACGCTTCCCCGAACTCGTTTTCTGCATTGCCGGGGACGGCCCTGATAATGAAAACCTTGCCGAACAGGCGCGCGGCATGGGCCTTCAAAACATAATCCGCTTCCTCGGGCAGGTCAATAACGTGCCCGAACTTCTCCAGGCGGCTGATTTTTACGTTCAGCCGTCCCGCTGGGAAGGGCACCCTCTGGCGCTTATCGAAGCGATGGCTGTCGGGTTGCCCGTCGTGGCAACCGACGTGCCGGGCAACCGTGACGCGATAATTTCGGAAGAAACGGGAATCCTCGTGGAAGTGGAGTCGCCCGAATCGCTGGCCGCAGGGCTTGGATATATCATTTCGGAAGAAGAAAAAGCCGCAAAACTCGGCGCCGCGGCCGCCGCCTTTGCCAATCGCGAATACGACGCAAAAACCATGGCCGCACGCTACGGCAAAATCTACGAAGAACTGGGGAAAAAGGCTTGAGACGTGAGGCGATTTCGGATTAAAGATGTCATTGTAAGGAGCATTCTTTTGCAAGTACCAAGTACCGGGTACCAGATATCGAGTAATCATAAATTATTGGTAAAATTTTTTCTTATTACTTGGTACTCGGTACTTGGTACTTGGTACTTCTTAATCGCCTTCGGACGCGCCCTGGAAAGTGCCGGTATCGGAAGGCGCTGGAAACGTACCTGAATCCTCGGGGCCGCCGGGGGCGCTCATCGTCTTTGCCGCCTCCGGCGAAACTATCACCGGGAAAGGAAGGTCGACGACCTTCGCGTCCATCAGGATATTGACCATTTCGCCGAAACGCTCGCCCTGTTTCCCGATGCCCTCGACGATGATGGGGAAGCGCTTCTCCTGGGAGAGCCAGCGCTGCGTCAGGTCCTTGAGATACTCCATGTCTTTCTGGAGCATGTTGAGTTTTCTGATGACTTCTTCAAAAGTGGCTTCAGGCATTCCTATTCCTCGGGCTGCGCGTTATCCTCGGGGGCAACGAGGGTATCCGGCACTTCCTTCGACACGGTGACGGGAAAGGGGATGTCGACGACGCGGCATTCCTTCATCGTCCCGATCATCTCGTTGAAGTTCTCCCGCTGCTGGCCGATGCCCTCCACGATGAGCGGAAACCGGTCAATCTGGCTCGTCCATTTCTCGGCAAGTCCGCCGAGGTACTCGAGGTCCTTCTGGAGTATTTTCATCTTCTTCAGGCAATCGGCCACTGTCGCTTCAGGCACGTCAACCTCCCGGTGCTTTCCTGGAAATCCAAGTATATCTGGACGGTAATTTACGGTCAAGTAAAAAGCTGAAATTTCGGCAGCGTGTTATGGGTTGAGCCTCCAGCGCACAAGGTACAGACGTCTATTCATTATGATCTGTGTCTCCAGGCTTGGATCGAGATTGCCGCGTCATACGGAAAAGGGACAGGGCAACAAGTTGACAAGGTAACAGGGAATAATGAACTTCGCGAATTATTTTTAGCTGCTTTTCACTATTGCGTTTTGAAATCGAAAATCGAAAATCGAAAATGCTTCAATTTCAAGCCTCTTTCTTCTGTATCACTGGACCTGACCGTGCATTATGGCGAAAATCCGACAGACAATATAATCGGACAAGGTTGTCCTTGTTGAATCGTATCCGTCCGCCTATAAAGAGGTTGTATGCTAGCCCTTCGGGTGTTAAATTCGTATAACGACACCTAAGTCCGAAAAACGCAAACCAGAAGCCGATTTAGTAATTCGTGCTAAAGCTGTAACATATTGATTATTTCAATTCACACTTGCAGAAGCACGAAGCGCCTGGACGTTATCCTTTGCATAGCAGTGAGTTATAGCAACCTGTGTCCGCCTGAGCAATATGGACACAGACATGGTTTTTTACGAAAATCAAAAGCAGCCCCTTGACTTTGTCAAAAGATATGTTACACTATGTGCCTGATTAATTAGAGGGGGAAAAGAGGGGGAGTTTATTGCCAGAGGCTGAAAAGAAACGCTGCCCGAAACTGAAACCACCTGCCACCAAGAGCTACTCGGGCGCGCCACAATTTTCTCTTTTGCTGATTTTGAAGGAGTAACCCCCCATGAAAAACAGGAAGAGCTACGACGCAGTAAACAATGAAAAGCTGGTGAAACGATGTCGTAGAATTATAAACAGATTCTCTGACCTGAGAGATGTAAAGGCAATCTCCAAGCTGTCTTATGACGAATCATATGTTGTTTCAAAATATCATCTCATCCATGAGTTGGTCAAGATCGGCAAGCCTGCGATACCGGGCCTTCTGGAATCTATCAGGAACAAGAACCACCTCGTACGCGAGCTCGTCGTGCGGGCGCTTGGTGAAATCGGCGACGCGACGATAACTCCGGCCCTCATCAAGATGCTGAAGCGGGACGATCGCAGGCGCGTGCAGTTGGGTACAATCCGCGCGCTTCAGAAGATTATAGGGGTCAGCTTCAGCGCCCAGAAGCGCACGAGCGGCAATGCCCAGCAGCGGGAAGTAGTAAACAAATGGCTCAACTGGTGGAAAGAAAACAAGACTTATTACAAGAACTCGAAAAACAGGCAGCCTGTAAGCGTGTAGTTGAAAACGGAGTTCAATTTCAAAGCGAGCCGTGACGATACCTGCCACGGCTCCTTCTTTTTGAACAGGAAACCGCTTTAAACCAGGATGAAAGTAAAACACGGCGAGTGCAAGGTTCCGGGCTGCGGCAAGGCTCACTATTCCAGGGGCTATTGCAAGCGCCATTATACACAGGTCAGCCGCCACGACCGAACCACGCCGGAGCGCGAGCGCGGCAAGGCGCGCCTATGCAAAGCGCCGGGCTGCACCAGGACGGACTGTAATGGTGACTACTGCCGCAAGCACGCCCGCCAGATAAAAGTCCACGGCCGCCTGACGCCCGAGCGGGAACATCAGCACCACGCCCCGATCTGCTCATATCCCGGCTGCAAAAATCCCCACAGGGCGAAAGGCCTGTGCTCCAAGCACTATGGTCGCGAACACCGCCTGAAATCGTGAGTGTCGCGTCAAGCGTCATTTAATTGTTAATTGTTAATTGTTAATTGAAAATTGAAAATTTTTTCAATTCGCAATTCTCAATATTCGATACTCAATATTCAATTTTCAATACTCAATTCTCAATTCTCAATCCTCAATACTCGATACCCGGAACTCGGTACTCGGTACTCGATACTCGGGACCCGGTATTCCGCCCGCAATGCATTTCTACGCAATAAATGAAATAAGGTTGCCAGTTTGATTGCCCGCATGATATACTTGAGTATAATCAGGAAGCGGAACCATGGACGACGACTATATCGAATCATACTTTTCCCGCGGGCGGATGTACCAGGAGTTTGGCAGTCCGCTCGACGCGATCGAAGAATACGAGAAACTCCTCACCTTCGATCCGGAGAATCTCCTCGCGCGGGCCCACCTCGGCAGCGCGTACTACGACGCGGGCAACGAAAAAGAAGCTGAGCAGGAATTCAACCACGTCCTGGAGGCCGACCCGGAGCATTTCCTCGCGCTCTCCGGCATGGGCCTCATCATGTACCAGAGGGGGAGATACACCCGCTCACGGGAGTTTTTCGAAAAGATTCTGCCCTATGCCGACCGCTACCCGTTCGCCTATTTCATGCTCGCCAACACGCTCAGGGAGCTGCAGCAGTTTGAAAAAGCCGCGCATTATTACCGCAAGATGATCAAGCAGCATCCCGAGCACCGCGATTCGCACTTCTTCCTCGGGCTGGTGCATCTGGTCCTGGGTTCGCTCGACGACGCCGACTACGAGATGCGGCGCACCCTCGAGCTCGACTCGGAGCATGTTCCCGCGCTTTACCATCTCGGCCGGATACACGAGCAGGCGGAGGATTACGATAAAGCGCTTTCGACATACCGGCGCGCATATGATGTCGCCGATGACGACGCGGAAATCTGCACCCGCATCGGCAACCTGGAAGCCCGGTTGGGGCGGAAAAACAAGGCCGCCAGATTCCTCGAGCGGGCCGTCGAGCTCGAGCCCAAAAACGTTACCGCCCTGAACTCCCTGGCGGCGCTCAGGTGCACGCAGAATCTGCCCGTAAAGGCTCTTGAACTTTTCGAGCGCTCGCTCAAGGCGGACCCCGAGGAGCCCCTCACCTACGCGGGCATGGCGCGCGTTCACGAGATAACGGGAAACACGAGAGAAGAGCTGGAGTGCCTGGTGAAAGCGGCGAAGCTGGATCCCGATTCCACCACGTCGATGCAGGAACTCGCGCTTCGCCATTTCACGGGAGGTAATTTCGAAAAAGCCGAACCGCTGCTGAAGAAGCTCGTCCGCATCAATCCCGAAGCCGCCGAGATGCACCAACTGCTCGGCTACTGCCACCTCGCACGGGGCGAGCGCGAGCGTGCCGCGTACCAGTTCCAGCGCGTACTCGAGGCCGGGCGGGCAAACGCGGAAACGCTGTACTACCTCGGAAGGCTCGCCGAGTTCGGCATCAGGCCGGTCGCCAGGCCTCAGGGCTCGGACAGGAAACACGCGGCCGGGCTTTTCCGAAAAGCGCTCGAAGAAGACCCGCTCCATATCGGCACGCTGAACCACCTCGGCTCCCGCGGCGCCGCGCCGGTTCCGCCCGGGCCTATCGAAGCCCAGCTGGCGCAGAAAACCGCACCCGGAATCCACAACAGGTTTTTCGCCTATAAGGAGATCATTGCCATTGAAAGCAGGTTCCTGTTTTGGAAAAAACAAAGATTCGTCAGGCGGGATGAACTGGCGCACAACAGCGCGAAACGGATTGAGCGCGACACGGGCTGGGTGCTGGCGCTCCTGGTGCTGGCCGGCTTCGCGATCCTGAACCTCCTGGCCGCCGCAGTCTTCCCGGGCAAATGGATGGCGGCGGGCGGAATCCTGGCCGCGGTGTTTTCGATTACCGCATACGCCGCCGCAAGGCGCGCAAGATCCCGCTCGGTAATCATCTACAACTCCTACACCGCCGTCGAGCTCCTCAAGCTCAGGCAGGCAAACCCGACCAGCGAAGCGGTTGAAGAATTCCTGAGCGTTATTCTCTCCCCCGGAAAAGGCACGGCCAAAACCGGGGAACCGCCCTCCCCTCCCTATCCGCCGAAAGTCTTATAAGTAATTTTTACTTCGGGCTCTTCGGTGATTTCTTCAGGTGTTCCCGCAGGAGATCGGCGACTTCTTTGCGCCCGTATCCATCGGCAAGCTCGAGCGGAGTGTAGCCCTTCGCGTTGACGGCGCTCAAATCGGGTGCGTGTTTCAGCAGCACTTCCGCGGCGTCGCGGTGCCCCGCCTTTGCGGCGAGGTGCAGCGGCGTGTTGTCGTACATATCTTTTTTATTCACGCCCGCTTTTTTCGAGACAAGCAGCTCAACAATTTCATCGGAGCCGACTTTCGCGGCAAGATGCAACGGCGTCTGCAAGCGCCTGTCTTTCGCGTTGACGTCGGCGCCGCGGTCAATCAGAACTTTGGCGATATGCATATAGTTTTCAAGTGCAGCCCTGTGAAGCGGCGCGTCTACAGTATCAAGAATTTTCCACCTTCGCGGCGGGCTGCCAAATGGATTTGAAGGAGTCGGGCCGGTTGCCCCTTCCTGAAATGTCTTTCCGTCCGGATCTGCACCCTTGTCAAGAAGAAGTTTTACAAGCTCCACCTTGTGCGTCCCGACCGCGTAATAGAGCGGCGTATGTCTTTCGTCATCAGGAGCATTAACCTCCGCCCCGTGCTTCAGGAGAAGCTCGGCAATCTCCCGGGAACCGCCTTTGGCCGCCCGGTGAAGCGCGGGGATGCCGGACGCGTCGACCGCGTTCACGTCTGCGCCGCGTGCGATAAATATTTCGCATACTTTCCTATAACCCTCTTCAACGGCAGCGCCAAGCGGCACCCGGGGGCGATTATAGGTTTTACGCATTCCATTGGAGGTAAAAAATTCACTCGGCGGGCGTTTCTCACTATCGGGGATTTTTTTCAGGTTCCAGTTGTCGACAAGCAGTTTTGCGGCGTCCGGGCCTTCGGGGAAACTCTTTATCAGACCTTCCCGGCCCTCCTCGCCGAGGGCGAGCAGCTTCTCAATGCCTTTGATACTTTTCTTGACGTCTCTGGAGCGCACCTGGCTCAGGTAATATTGAATCTTTATCGGCGTCCAGAATATCAGGGTCAGAAGCAATACCGCGAAAATTAGGACGACGACGATTCCGAGCTTTACCGGCAGGCCGAGTTTCATAAGTCTGCTACCACTCCCGCGCCTCTCTTTTCTTGACGATCTTTATCCGCTCCGCCGCCTCTCTGGCCTGCGGCGTTCCGGGATACTTGTCAATGACACGCTGATAACGTCTTATCTGTTCCTCGTATTCGAATTCCTCAAGGTTCTCGAACGCCTTTGCCGCTTCCAGCATTTCCGCTGCCGAAGCAGCGGCGCGGCGTTTTATCTTTCTTGGCCTTCCAGAGCGCCGCATTCCGGTCCGGGGGTCAATTTCAACCAGTTCCGGGCTTTCAGCGGTCGGAGTACTGCCATCCTTTGTAAACCGGATAACGCCGCTCTGGTCGATGTAAAATGAGCGCCATCCCGTTTCTTTATACTTCTCGGGAACGACGACTGCGGACCATTTCTTATCGCCTTCGACCTTAATATTTATTTTGTATCCCTTCTCTGCTTCCACGAAATACTTCTCGTAATTGAAATGCTGCTTCCGATCCTCACAGGCTTTCAACAATTCTTCCTGAGTACCGTATTTGCCGTAAATAGAACGGTATCGCTTCTGCATTTCGGGCAGTCGACGGAGTCGGTCCACAACGTCATATTCCTCAGTTTCCCCGAATTTGTGCGTAAGAATCTGCTCTTCCGTGAACTTCGCTTTCGGGCCGAGCTTGAGGCAGGCTCTTCCGGTAAGGCCGGACTCGTCCTCTTTGACCGCAAGGGTGGCGTCGCGGAAGATTTCGAGGATTAATGATTCTTCATGTTCACTCATGGAAGCGTCTTCACGCGCCTTCATCATCGCGCGGCGGAGTATCTGCCCGCTGAAGAAGGCGGCGATACTGCTCCCCTTCAGCCGCCTGCCGATCATCTCATTCTGGCCGAAAGTGACGCCCCTGCCGCGCAGGCAATCTATCACCTGCTGGATGGTTTCCTTTCTGGTGGCGATGAGGAGCATGTCTCCTTCCTGGATGCAGTGGAGATTTGCGCCGAAAATGATTATCTCATGGCCCTTGTAGTTCTCCGTTTTCACGATGGGCTGATCGGGGTACTCGCGGGCGATGCCTTCGGCCAGGTCGGCGGGGCGGAGGAATTCGGGCAGGACGCCGAAGGTGTACGTCTCGATCTCGGCGTGCCCGGCCGCGCCGGCGCGCAAGGCCTCGGCGACCCCGCCCGTCAGCAGGTCGGCCGTCGCCGCCCGGCCGCCG
>SOJX01000043.1 GCA_004376375.1 Planctomycetota bacterium | reverse complement strand
GTCTCCGTGTCGCCCCGTCTCCGTGTCTTCTTGTCCCCCCGTCTCCTTGTCTCCTTGTCGCCCGGTCTCCGTGTCTATCTGTGCATTTGCTGCCGCCGGCTCGGGTTTCTTGATTCCAACGAAGATATAACCTTCTTCCGTCTTCACCCATCCGGGCGGGAGCTGGTCTCTTTTGGTTATCCTGCTCTCGGGATCGACGACGAGGGGCTCGTCTTCGTGGGTCTCGGGTTTTTCCTTTTCAAGGTCCTCGATTTTTATCCACTCTTCTTCGGGCCGCAGGACGAGAAAAATATCTTCGCCCACTCCCGCCTGCTCGATGCGGATCTTCCGCTCCTTTGCGAGCTCGAGGACGGCGAGGAATATCCCTATGACTCGGCCGTAGTCGGTGCGCTTCCTGAAGAACGCGAAAAACGAACGCGAGCGGTCGGGCGCGTCGGTTAGCGAGCGAGTTATTTCCTCGATGAATTCCTTGAGCGGAACGTCTTCCATAATTACGGGCTTGCGTGAGACGGCCTGCATCTGGCGGACGACCTGGATAAAGGCGCGAATAAGCTCGCCGAAGCCGGGCTCGCGCAACGGCTTGCCTTCCTCGTCGACCTCGAGCAGTGCCGGGTCGGTCGGGCGCGGGACGCGCTGCGCGGCCTGGCCGAGCGCTTTCTGGAGGCCGCGGGCGCGGTCGCGGTAACGCTTGTATTCGAGGAGCTCGCGGACGAGGTCGGCGCGCGGGTCTTCTTCTTTTCCTTCGCCGCCCTCGACGTCGATACCTTCTTCGGGTCCGACGAGGCTGTCGGACGGGACGAGCATGCGGCTCTTTATATCCATCAGCGTGGCGGCCATGAGGATGAAGTCGCCCGCGTTCGTGAGGTCGATTTCCTTTATCCGCTCGAGGTGCTCGAGGAACTGGTCGCAGACGCTGGCGATGGGGATGTCCTCTATCTCGACCTCGTTCTTGCGGACGAGGAAAAGGAGAAGGTCGAGCGGACCCTGGTAGATGTCGAGATCGACGCGGTAGTCATCCATTTTTCTATATTCCAGTTATTTTACTCTTACTAGCACAACAGCGTTTTTGGCTGTCAGCTATCAGCGGTCAGCATTCAGCTTAATACTTTATTAATATTTAATTCTTAAGCTGAAAGCTGATAGCTGACTGCTGACAGCTTTTTATCCCAGTTTTATCGCTTCGCGTACGGCGGCCATGGTTTCGGCCGCTTCCTTGCGCGCTTTTCTGCTGCCTTCGACGAGTATTTCCTCGACGCGTTCGGGGTGGGCTTCGAACTCTTTGCGTTTTTCCCTGATGGGGAAGACGAACATTGCAATGGACGCGGAGCAGAGCTTCTTGCATTCCACGCACCCTTTTTTCGCGCCGGTGCACCAGTCGTGGACGTCTTTTATGCGGCCCTCGTCCGACTCGAACAGTTTCCACCACGCATAGACGACGCAGACGTCGGGCCGGCCCGGGTCCGATTTCTTTACCCGCTTTTCGTCCGTGATGGCGGTCAGGACGACTTTCTCGATCTCTTTCTGGTCCGACTTCAGGTAGATGCAGTTGCCGTACGACTTTGACATCTTGCGCCTGTCGGTACCGTGGATTCGCGCCGTCGTCGTGTGGAGCGTTTCCGGCTCGGGGAGCGTCCGGCCGTAAAGCGTATTGAAGCGGCGCGCGATTTCGCGGGTGAGCTCGAGGTGGAAGTCCTGGTCCTCGCCGACGGGTACGGCCTCGGCCCTGAAGATAAGGATGTCCGCGGCCTGGAGGACCGGGTAGCCGAGGAAACCGTAGGTGCTTATCTCCTTCGTTTTCAGCTCGCGCATCGCTTCCTTGTAGGTCGGGATGCGCTCGAGCCGTCCGAGCGTGACGAGGTTGGCGAAGATTAATGTGAGTTCCGGAATCTCCGGCACATCGGTCTGCCGGTATATTACCGATTTTTCCGGGTCGATCCCCGCGGCGAGCCAGTCGAGCGCGACCTCGTGCGAATACTCCCTGACCCTGTCGGGATTCTGGTACTCGGACATCAGGGAGTGCCACTCGGCGAGCATGAAGTGGCAGTAATACTCGTCCTGGAGGTTGACCCAGTTGCTGAGCGCGCCCAGCAGATTTCCGAGGTGGAGCGGCCCGGTCGGCCGCATGCCGGACATGAGGTTTGGCTTGTTTTCCGTCATTGTGGTAGTTCCTGTGGAAATCCGGGGAATCCGCCGTCGATGAAGAACAGGCGGATGATTGCGAAAAGAACATAAGTGATGGCAAACCTGACTTGTGGGATCTGTATAACGATTACGATAATAAAGATCCCGAAGAGGCCGAGCCTCTGGTACTGGAGGCGCATCTTGTCCGGTAGAAGGTACTTGAAGACGTGGCTTCCGTCGAGCGGCGGTATCGGAATCAGGTTGAAAAGCATGAGTATGATGTTGATTATCATTAACATAAAAACAACGTTGTAGTTCACCTTGGTGGCGGCGTTTACGGGGTCCATGTGATACAGGATCCGCAATGCCAGGGAGGCCAGGAAGGCTATCAGGAAATTTACTACGACGCCTGCGAGCGAGACCGAGATATCGCCCCAGACGCGGCGGCGGAAGTTGAGCGGGTTGACGGGCACCGGTTTCGCCGCGCCGAAGATAAAAGCGCCTGCCGTCGTGATGTAAAGAAGAACGGGCACGATAACAGACATTACAGGGTCGATGTGGGGTACGGGATTGGCGGTAATCCTGCCCATCTCGTCGGCGGTATCGTCGCCGTTGAGTTTCGCCACCCAGGCGTGCGCGACCTCGTGCGCGATTATCGAGTAGGCGAAAAACGGCCAGAAAAGTACGTGGAACATTATATCGGCGGTCATGTTTCCTCTTGAATTTCTTTGCCGACGCATTGTACGGCACATGCGGAGGCAAGTCAAGGGTTGCAATTTTCGATTTACGATTTTCGATTTGCGATTTGATATGATAGAATGGGAATATATTGGGGACCGGGATGAAAACGCATATAGCCGTATTACTGACCATAGCCGCGATTCTGGCCGGCGGGTGCCGCGACCTGCGCGATAACGAGCTTTACGGCGTGGGCATAGTGAAGATATACGATCCCGCAAGCGGGATTGTATCGAAGGGCGCGCCGCCGCCGCTGATTGCAGACCTCGAGTCCGAGCTCTGCATCGTTTACGAGGAAAAAATATTTCATTTCGGCACCGCGGGTTACGCCCAGCCGACCAGGCCGATTATGGTTTACGATCCGGCGGCGGATTCGTGGAGCCTTCGCCCGCGGCCGCGGATGGACGTGGCGCGGTTCGCGTCCGCGCCCGAGGGGATATATGTTCTCTCGAGCATTTCTGAACTGTTCCTTTATAACCCGGCAACGAATATTGCGGCGCCGCTGGGCCGGATTCCGCGGACGCCCGACTTCGGGATATACCCCGTCGGCTGCACTTACGGGAACGGAATGTTCTACGTGGCCGCGGCTACGCCGGGGCCGGGGCTCGTGGTCGACAGCTACGATCCCGCGGCCTATAAATGGGAACTTCGTGCAAAGCAACCGCTTTCCGGGTACGGGTTCTTCCCGGAAGTGGATGCCGTGGTTGCCGAAGGCGGCTGGTATTTTCTTCTGTACGAGCGCTCGCAGCCCGATTACTGGAATTTCACGAACGTGTCTTTATACCGGTACGATTTCGCGACTGATGCAATGGAGAACCGGGCGCCGTTTCCCGACAAGTTCGAACACTGCGCATATGCGGCGCCTCGCGGGCCTGACCTGTATTTCTTCATGCAGGACTGTCCCGAAGTCTCCGGCGCCGCGGCGGTCGTACGGGTGTACCGTTACGACAGCGCGGGCGATGCGTGGGAGCGCGGCACGGCGTTTTCGCTTCCCGGCGGCTGCCTGTGCGGCGTGACGGGCGACAACGCCGCGTACCTGCTCGGTGGTCACAGGGCGGACCACCTCGCGCTCGTCGAGTACGATTTCGCGGCCGGGACCGCGGACATGGTCGCGGGCGACCTGGGCGTCAACTTTACCCGGGTCTTCGAACACCACGACGGATTCAGGCTTGCGTGGGCGAACGGGAAAGTGATAATACTCGGCATGGGTTTTTACGAGAAGAAGCGGAGATGAGAAGAAGTACCAGGTACCAAGTACCAAGAACCAAGTACCAAGTACCAAGTACCAAGTACCAAGTACCAAGTACCAAGTAACAAGTAACAAGTAACAAGTAACAAGTAACAAGTAAGACAACAAATAATTCAAATAAAAAATA
>SOJX01000126.1 GCA_004376375.1 Planctomycetota bacterium | reverse complement strand
TTGGTTCTTTGGTTCTTTGGTTCTTTGGTTCTTTGGTTCTTTGGTTCTTTGGTTCTTTGGTTCTACGGTAAGAATATGAACCAATGAGCCAACGAACCAAGGAACCAACGAATTAAATATTAAATATCCAGTTCGGTTTCTTTTCTTTCCACTTCGACAGCGTTTCCCTGAGCCAGTCCTCGAGGCCGGGTGTGAGGTAGAAGCGCGGGGAAAGGAGATTGTCTTCCGGCCTAACCATGTTTTCCCCGGCGGCGGTGCGGGCAAGCTGCGTGCCGGGGTAGACGCGGATGCCGACGGTGACCTTCATCATCTCCAGGTCGAGCGATTCGGCGAAGTCGAGGCTTTCCTCGACCGATTCCCTTGTCTCGCCGGGACCGCCGAGGAGGAGAAACCCCATCCGCCTGACGCCGCAGGCGCCGAGAAGTTCGCTGCTTTTGCGGATATCGTCGAGCGTGAACCGCTTGTTCATGTTCTGCAGGATTTTTTCGCACCCGCTCTCGAACCCCATGCTCACCTCGACGCACCCGGCCGCGACCATCTCGCGGATGAGTTCCCCGTCGGGCTGCATGGGGTTGAAGATGCATCGCCACTCGACGCCGAGGTCCGCTTCGACGAGCAGGCGGCAGATTTCGCGCGCGTGCGACGCCGGGACGTTGAAGTTGTTGTCGACGAAGAAGAACCGCCTGAAACCGGCTTCGGCCTGTTTGGCCATATATTTCACGACAGGTTCGGGCGAGCGGCTGCGCACCTCATCGCCTTCGATTATGGACGTTGAGCAGTAACTGCAACCGAAAGAACAGCCGCGCCTCGTCTGAAGCGGTATCCACAGGTCCGGGCCGGGGGTATAGTTTGCGGCAAGCATGTCGTCGTCGGGAAGCGGAAGCTCGCCAAGGTCTTCAGCAAATTCTCTCCCGCCCGTCGCTTTGCCACCGGGGAGGTAGAGGTTGGGCAGGTCCGAAATATCCGCGCCGCTTTCCAGCCGCTCGAGCAGCGCGGTGAAAGTCTTCTCGCCCTCGCCCTGGATTCCCATGTCCGCGCCGAGGAACTCGAGCGCGTCCTGCGGGAAAATGCTGTAGCCCGCGCCGCCGAGGACAATCGTCGCACCCGTCGCCTCGCGGCAGATATCGACGACCTCCTTCACGTCGGGCAGGAAAAACGCGGGCCCCTGCCTGTTCTGGTCGTCGATGTTTCGGACCGAAATCCCGATTACTTCCGGCCCGAGGTCTTTTACCGCCCTGCGGATTGCCGCGCGCGGATTCTCTTCGAGCTGAAGGTCGAGCATGGCAACCTCATGCCCGGCGTTACGCGCGGCCGCCGCCACGCACCCCAGCCCCCACGGCAGCGTCCGCATGTTTATCTGCTCGGTGTTGGATGATATCAGTAAGACTTTCATGCTATAACCCCGCGTGTGAGAATTCCGGGTTTAAATAATTATCTATATTGTACCCCGGGCGCAGAGTTTGGCAACACCTTTCGGAAACGGCTGTTGTTTTGCAGCAGATGTCTGCTATAATTGCCGGACACGCGAAAGCTATAAGCTGTCAGCTTTCAGCAGTCAGCACTCAGCTAAGAATTGAATATTAATTAATAAGCTGAAAGCTGATAGCTGAATGCTGAATGCTTTATTGAGCCACCTATGGACGACATAACGGAAACGGAAGAACAGAGCTGCCACGGCGCGCCGTGCGCGCCGTGCGAGATCGCGCCCACCGACCCGGTCGCAGTCGGGCCCGCCGGGAAAACCGACGCCGCGGACGGGAAGCCGCATTCCAGGAAAAACTATGTTCTCTCCATAATCAACGGCGCGCTTTTCAGGGCGTACGCACCCTTCGTCGACGAGCACACCATCATACCGCTGCTGGTCCGCACGCTCACGACAAACAGCATCTTCGTCGGCCTCGCCGTCGGCATACGGCACGCGGGCTGGTTCATACCGCAGCTCTTCGTCGCCAACGTCGTCGCTGGCAAAAGGAAAAAGAACCCGACCTATATCTTCTGGGGATTCGTGCGGATCGCGGCGCTGCTCGGCATCGTGCTCTCCGTGCTGCTCTCCGGCGCGGAGCACAGGGCGCTCATGCTCGTACTTTTCCTTGCGTTCTGGGCGATGCTCCAGCTTTCGGCCGGAATGGCGGGCGTCTCGTTCATGGACGTCGTCGGCAAAACGATCCACCCGACGAAGCTCGGAAGCATGTGGGGGTTCCGTTTCTTTTTCGGCGGGCTCTCGGCGCTCGGCTTCGGTTTCCTGGTCGGGCACGTAATCGTGGCGTACGCGTTCCCGTACAACTACGTCTTCCTGTTCTCGGCGGCGCTGATTATCATGACCATCGCCATCGCAAGCTGGTGCTTCGCCCACGAGGAGCCGGACAGGCACATCCGCCCGAAAAAGAACATGAGCGGGCTCCTGAGAGAAGGCGTCGAGATACTGAGGAGCAACCCCGCGTTCAGGTCGTATTACTTCGCCTGTATAATACACGCGTTCTACAACGCGACTTCCGCGTTCTTCATCGTCTACGCGCTCGCAAACGAGATCATCAGCGGCGTCCTCGCGGCGTGGCTCGTTGTCGCGAAGATGACCGGGCTGGTCCTCTCGAACTTCATCTGGGCGAGGATGCTCCGCGGCGGCGACGCGAAAAGCGCCGCCCGCGTGATGACGGTCGTCTGCCTCGTCGGTGCCGCGCTCCCGTTCGCCGTGATGTTCGCGGCGACGTCCGCGGCCGGCGCGCTCTCGGGCTACCTGTTCCTTTTCTTCTACTTCCTCGTCGGGTCGCTGGACGGGGCGTGGTTCATGGCGACCAAGTGCGGCATCATCTTCATCACGCCCGAAAAGAACAGGCCCATCTACCTCGGCCTGATGAGCACGATGCTCGGGCCGGTGATCCTGGCGCTCGCGCTGACGACCGGAATCATAGCCCAGACCATCTCTTTCGAAGCGATATTCATACTCGCGGCTTTCGCCATGATCGCCACGCTCTTTTTCGTCAGGCGGATCGCGAAAGCGGCATAGTGCCTGTAATAAAATGAATGTCATTGCGAGGAGGAATCATTTCAGGTTTCAGGTTTTAGGAAAGAATAAGATGCATTCTGAACCTGATACCTGATACCTGACACCTGAAACCTGATACCTAAAACCTGAACTGACGGGAAAATAATCATGACGCACCTCAAAATCATCGTTTTTACGGCATGCGTACTTTTCCTCTCCCTCGCCGGCTGCAGCACCGCGCCTACCGGCGAAAACGCGCAGGCCGGGCAGCCCGGAGAAAAACCGGGAAAGAAAACCGCTTCAACGCCGCTGCCGGAGCAGCTTGCGCCCGACACGTTCGTCGTCGACACGATCGGGCTGATCGAGGAAAGAGACAGGAAGGAAATCGAAAAGACCTGCGCGGAGCTCAGCAAAGAGAGGTCCGCCCCGATCATCGTCGTCACGATTTCATCGCCCTCCGACCACGGCGGCCGGAGTATGTCTATCGCGGATTTCGCGCACATGCTTTACACGAAATGGGGACTCGGCATCCCCCGGCGGAAAGGCGGGCCGTGGAACATCGGAATACTCCTGCTGGTTTCCAGAAGAGAGCGCACGGCCCGCATCGAGCTCGGCTCCGAGTGGGGCGCGCGCGAAAACGACATCTGCGCGAAGATACTGGACAGGAAAATAATCCCCGAATTCAGGAAAGACGAATATTCAAAAGGAGTGCGCGAAGGAGTAAAAGCAATCGCCGAAATGGCGCGATGATTGTGATTTTCGATTGTCGATTTACGATTTTCGATTTCATTTCCTCGTTAATTATTTATTAACGCGCAGCAAGCTGCGCCGCTAAACGAAGAATTCCTCTTTTCCTCCCTTCACCACGCCTTCCGGCGTGGTGCTTCCAAATCCTTTTTGCCTTTTGACTTTTGCCTTGCGCAGTTATACGTTACGACAAGACATCGGAAAATTGTCCGCAAAATGCGTCGTTTCTAAGGACAAAAACTTTATTTCCCTCTTCCCTTGTTCCCTTGTTTTCTTGTTTCCTTATTCCCTTATCCACTTTAATATTGACACTCACGCGGCCGTATGCTAGCGTTTGTGAATTCAGAAGGTAACGTAAACAATCAGCGAGGCGACAGATGCGAACGTCCGACTTCGATACAAATTCGCGGTTCCTTCAGAAACTCCGCGTGGCCGACACGCTGGGCAAGCTGAACAAGCTGCTCGCCGCCGAGCTCGCGAAAAGCCTGAGCGTGAAATCGACCGCGCTGCTCGTCCGCTACGCGCCCGTATCCACAAAGAGCAGGACGGCGAAGGGAATAAACGAGCGCATAGTCTTTTCTTTCGAAGACCTCTCGTCCTCGCTTCGGAACAAGCGCACGCCGTTTCGGCTCGAGCCGCCGCACGAGGATTACGACAGCCTCGCGTCAATGCTCGGCCGCAGGGCAAAGGCCGCATACGTTCTGCCGCTCATCGACGGCTCGTCGCGCATCGGCGTTTTCATCGTCGGCACGAACAAGGCGAAAGGCTTCTCCGCAAACGAGATGAAATCCCTGGCCGCGTTCGCGAGGTTCGCGGCCATCGCGCTCTGCATGAGCCCGCTCGGCGGCGTCAGCGGCGGCGACGTGCCCTGGGACGCGGAAACGGGCATGTTCAACCGCGCGTTCTTCGACGCCATGCTGTCGGAGGAAATCAAGCGCGCCGACCGCGGCAACTACGAGTTCTGCCTTATGCAGCTCCACCTCGGCGGTTACGAAGCGGCGCGCAGGCAGGTCGGCCCCGTGCAGTTCCGCAACATCCTCGGCCACGTGGCAAACGCCATAAGGGCCAAGCTCCGCGACCTCGACATCATAGGAAGAATCGACGAGGACGCGTTCTCGATAATCCTGCCCGACGTGGGCGCGGCCACGGGCAGGAAAATCGGAAGCCGCATCCTCCGCGATATCGTGAAGGTTTCAGTCCCCGGCAAAGCGCGGGCAAAGAAAACCGCATCCAGGAAAATCCTCCTTTTCCCGGCCGTCGGGATCGCGGTCTACCCGAACCACGCATCGTTCAAGGGCGTCCTCATCGAGGCCGCCGAGATGGCGCTCGAAAAAGCATCGACAAAGAAAAAACCCGCCGTCGTCGTTTTTTCCTGATAAAAATCCCGAACCTTCTCAATAAAATCGTGGGACAGACATTCCTATCTGTCGACCGCAGGCGAAGCCTGCGGAATCTTAAACTCTTTCTTGTTTCTAACCTCATCCCAATGCATATGTTATGAAATTGTACTTGAGTCTTCTTCGTGAACAGTATAAGATTAGACTAAAGTTAGGGTGCGTGATTTGGAGAAATGAAAGGGCAATTCATGCATAATTTTGAAACTCCAATCTACACTGCTTCCATGGCCGGGCGGCTTGTCGGTCTTAGCGCTGACAGGACACGCAGATGGTTAAAAGGCTATGAAAAAGTATACAAATCCGGTCCGACAGGAAAGAAAAAGAAATTATCGAAAAGCCCGGTGATAAAACGCGGGAGAACAAATGAGTTATATTACGCATCCTTTTTAGACTTGATTGAGATGTTGTTTATAAAGGAATTTATAAATTTCGGTTTCAGTCTACAGAAACTTCGTAACGCAATAAAGGAAGCTATGCAACGGTATGGTGGCCACCATCCGTTTGCGCAAAGAAGGTTTTTTACTGACGGCCGAAAAATCTATACAGAGAATAAAAACAATTCGAGCGTACCTGCGCTGCTCGAGCTCTTATCTGGCGGCCAGAACGTTTTTAAGACAGTTATAAAACCATATCTTGCGGCACAAGTCGTATTCGAAAGACCATCTATTTATCCCAAGAGGTGGTTTCCAACATGGCCTGATAAAACAATAATAATTGATCCTGCAATTTCCTTCGGCCAACCCTTTTTAGGAGATAAAGGCATTATAACGGCAAATATTTATGACCTTTTCCTTGGAGAAGGAGAGAAAATCAACAAGGTTACGTCCTGGTTGAACATAAGTAAGAACGAAGCAAAGGCTGCTATTCAATTCGAAAGAAGAATTGCAAAAGCATCATGAGATTTCTCGTTGACCAAAACATTGGGGAACGTTTTGCAAAAGGAATGAAAAGTTTCGGTGAAGAGGTAGAATATCTTGGTGATCATTATCCTCTGAATATTTCCGACAAGGATCTGCTGGCCGATATAGGGGAAAAGGGCTGGGTCCTAATTTCAAGAGAGAAAGAAATAAGGTACAAACCGGCCGAAAAAGCGGCTTTCGTAAAACACAGCAATGGAGCCTTTCTTTTAAGTGGAAAAAAACTGAGCGGATGCAAAATCATTCAACAACTGGTAAGAAACTGGCACCGAATCAAAGAAAAGGCGGATAACACCAGAAAACCATTCATATACTGCATTCCCCCAAACGGAACCAAAATTCGAAAAATCGCCCTGTAATTTTTTCATTTAACCTGCAATAAAATAATCCATGGACAGGAAACGCCTTTGGAGAAATAATATGTCCTGCAACTCATCAATCGAGTGGACTGAATCGACGTGGAATCCGGTTACGGGCTGCACGAAAATCAGCGCGGGTTGCGCGAACTGCTATGCCGAACGGCTGGCAAAACGACTGAAAGCAATGGGAGTAGCGAATTATAAGAACGGATTCAAGCTGACGCTTCAGCCGCATGCGCTTTCGATTCCGGAAAATTGGCGAAGCCCTAAAGTGGTTTTCGTCAACTCCATGAGCGACCTTTTCCACAAAGACGTTCCACTCGGCTTTATCAAGAAAGTATTCGATGTAATGAAACGCTGCCCCCATCACGTCTTCCAGGTCCTGACCAAACGCGCTGGAAGGCTTGCCCAGCTCGCCGGAAAACTCGACTGGACGCATAATATCTGGATGGGCGTAACGGTGGAAAGCAACAAATACCTCGACAGGATAGACCTGCTAAGAAAAACACCTGCCAAGGTCAAATTCCTTTCCCTTGAGCCGCTCCTTTCGCCGATGCCGAGACTGAAACTGAACAAGATAAGCTGGGTAATCGTCGGCGGTGAGTCAGGCCCCGGCGCGCGCCATATTGATAAAAGTTGGGTCACAGAAATCCGCGACCGGTGCAGAGCGAAAAACGTTCCCTTCTTCTTCAAGCAGTGGGGCGGGACAAACAAGAAAAAAGCGGGCAGAGAACTGGACGGCCAAACGTGGAGCGAGATGCCCGCCGAAATCGAGCTTGTAAACGCGTAATCGGAATAATATGTAGGGGCGGACCCCTGTGTCCGCCCGATAAAATGCAGGGGCGGGTCTCAGACCCGCCCTTTTCCTGTAGCCGCCGTGGGCATGGAGAAAATCAGGAATATTTATAATCAGCCCGCAGCAAGCTGCGGGCTTCGGCTCAACTCCCCACGTCTTACTCCCGCGGGGAAAAATCACCATTGAGAAGGATAGTTCTGCAAAGCCACTCTTATTTGAAGATACTGCCCCCAAGGTCTACCCGGTCATATAATAAGCCTTAAGGATTATAGCGTATTATAAAAATGTCTCTGTCACCATAAGAAGTAAGAGGTGTTTCCGTTGCCTGGCCTTCATTAAAAATTGTAGTCGCCCTGAAAGAACCGGTGAAGTATACGGCGCTATCATCAGGCAGCACTGCAACGCCCATACCCCAATCTCTATTGGCGCTCCCCGCTTTTCTGGCCCAAGCGAGAGAACCATCAGGTTTGTACGCGGCAAAGAAAATATCATCACCTCCCGAATTGCTAAAGCTTGTTTCATTCACCTCGCCGGCACCGAATACCATATTAGTGCTCATATACCAGCCAGTAATAAAACATGAGCCGTCTGATGCGCAGGCTATGCCGTTTGCTCTCTGATACCATGTACCGCCATCTTTGCGTGCCCATGCCACGGATCCATCAGGATTGAAGGCAGTGACGAATATTGCCTCGCTCGCGTTAGCGTGTAATGTAGTTTCATTGGTTTCACCCATGCCAAAAATGCAGGAGCCTTCGAAAGATCCAGTAGTAAAGGAAGAACCGCCAGGTAGAGCAGCCAGCCCCTGAGAGTAGAGGAAGCTGGAGCTATTATCTTGAACCGCCCATGAGAATACCCCCGTGGGGCTGCATTTAGCAAGGAACATATTGGGCGAGTTGAGTGTAAGAAGGTTAAACTCACTGGCTTCGCCGACATTGAAAAATATTTCGTAATTATAATAACCGGTAAGCAGCATCGAGCCGCCTGGCAATAAGGCAATTCCTGTTCCTGTCCCGCCGGTACCACCACCGGCTCTTTTGGCCCACGCAAGCGACCCGCCGGGATTATACTTGGCAATGAAGAATTCACCACTGGTGTTTGTAGATGAAAGTTCTACCTGCCCCGGTTCACCTTGTCCGAAAATGGCATTATAAGAGTATTTGCCTGTAACTATGCACGAGCCATCCGGCAGAGCAGTAACATCATTGGCAACATCTACATTGTTTCCTCCCGCCTTCCTGGCCCACATCAGCGAAGCATCGGGATTATAACGTGCGACAAAAACATCGCTAGTTGTCGATGAATTGGCCGTCATGACGGCTTCGTTAGTTTCTCCTTCCCCAAATATTGTTGTATAGTTGAATCCTCCTACTACTACGAATGAATTATCCGAATATGCCGAGATCGCACGAGGTCCCTCGTTGCCAGATCCTCCAGCTTGTACAGCCCATGCTAAACTTGAATCTGCATTATATTTTGCAATAGCAATATCCCATTGACCATTTGGTGAAAAAACTTTTTCATTGCTTTCTCCCTCTCCAAATATGGCCTCGGAATTAAACGTAC
Source organism: Planctomycetota bacterium (assembly GCA_004376375.1). Classification (GTDB taxonomy): domain Bacteria; phylum Planctomycetota; class E44-bin39; order E44-bin39; family E44-bin39; genus E44-bin39. Next base: position 39,482 of record SOJX01000126.1, on the reverse strand, counting down.
ATAGTGCGAAAACCGACCCGTCTGCCATTGGTTCAAGTGAATGTCCAACATCAATTCCCGTACCGCCCGCATGAACTACCCATTCTATCGAGCCCGGCGTTTTTCCTCCCGTACCGGTTCCTGTCCCGGTGCCTGTACCGGTTCCTGTTCCGGTGCCTGTTCCACCGGTCATGTAGAACCGGGCTGTCCTTCCCGGTTCGCCGATAAAGCCCGGAGTGCTGGGGTCTATGCGGATTCTTACCTGCTGGCCGGTCAGGTTCCCGAGGTCGAGCGCGGCGTCCCACGAAAACGAATACTGCGTTCCGGGAAAATAGCCGCTGGAAAGGTTGGTGGTTTGCGATCCGATACCCGGCGTGCAGGAAAGCCATGAACTACCATCATCAGTGGAGTATTCGGCGTTTACAGAGCATGTACGGAACATCGGATCGACGATTCTGTAAGAAACACCAACCGGGCTGTCTGCCGGAGATGCGGGGGTATCGACGAAAGCACGCGGTGTTTTATAGGGTTTGTCCTTGAACCCTTTGATATCGCAACTTATTGAAGACAGCAAAACACAAAAAAGCAAAATAGTAAAAACTGCCGGGTTTTTGGTCATTACTTCACCTCATCACATACATTACATCCCCAGTCAAAAATCCGGGCTTCAAGGTTTGGGGCAAGTAGTCGTTGAATGGTGGCTCAAACAAGTACTCACTTTGACTGTTGTTTAACAGAGGGCATCACGGCGTGAATTGCAGGTTGTCCGGGCGCTTAGGACAACAGTATTCTACAGTCCCAAAATCCCTATGTCAATCTACTTTGTAGTATTGTACTTCTACAAACCACACACATTTTCATATGCCGGTAATACCTGGATTTTCAGTGGCATTTGGTTCGCAGATATATGTATTCATATAAAAGCGGTTTTTTCCTTGAACATGAATTAGCGTTAGTTATAATTTATTATGTATAAACATCCGAATGCGCCACTGACAATCACCTCAAATCTCTCAGCAACCAGGGTCTTCTCGAATGAATCCTGTAAAGGCGGGTTTCGTTTAACATTTATTCTGTAAGGTGGCATAACCATGTCCGGGATCAAGCCCAATCTAATCGAAGGCTATACACTTCAGAAGATTATCGGCAAGGGTGGTATGGGAGTCGTTCTCAAGGCGCTGCAACACAGTCTCGATAAGACCGTCGCAGTGAAGCTCCTTTCGCCGAAGTTTTCCAGTGATTCTGAATACGTGAAGCGGTTCGTCCGAGAGGCAAAAATCGCCGCCAAGCTCAACCATTCGAACATAATGCAGGTTCTGGACACTGGCCATGTTGATAAGCATTATTACATCGTCATGGAGTACATTGAGGGTGTTTCAGTCGCCCAGCTCCTTAAAGAGCGAGGTCGGATCGAGGAGAGAGAGGCGCTCCGGATTGCCATTAAGGTGACGGAAGCTCTTGCCGCCGCCCAGAAACAGGGCCTCGTGCACAGGGATATCAAACCGGAAAATATAATGATAACTGAATCGAACGAGGTCAAACTCTGCGACATGGGACTGGCAAAAAGCACCAGGAGTGATGCCGGTCTTACACAGGAAGGCTCGTTTGTCGGCACTCCGTACTATATCGCGCCCGAGCAGGCGAAAGGTGGGTCCGTCGATATACGATGTGATATTTACGCGCTTGGCATGACGCTCTATCACATGCTTTCCGGATGTCGTCCCTTTGCGGGGGATACCATAAAAGTCCTTGCGAATCAGATCGACCTTGACAAGAAGCCGCGTGATTTACGTACGGTCGAACCGTCGATTTCTCCGGTAACCGCTACCGTAGTGAAGACGGCGATTGCCAAGCGCCGGAGCTACCGCTACCAGGAGCCGGAGGAATTCGGCGATGCATTAGAGGATGCTCTTGATTCTCTGGATAGTAAAAGGCCTGCCGGTCGCGCCGTGGGTTCGAAAGTCGGGCGGGTTTCCTCCAAGCCAAGGCGGGGAGCGCGCCGCGATGCCGGGGCCGAGTCGCGTGTCGGGAGAACTTCTGCGAAGTCACCGCTTCCATATATCGCGGTAATCGGGGGCATGGTTGTTATTCTTATCGTGGTCGTGGTTCTTGCGCTGTCCGGCGGCTCGGAACCCACGGATACCGGTGGGGACGAAGAGGTTGCCGCTGCCAGCCGACATGATGAGGAAGAACCTGAGCGCCGGCCGGATTATTCTGCGGGTACTTCAACTCGGCGGGATTCCGGGCGGCGGGATTCCGGACGCACTGCCGATTCAAGGGATAGTGCACCCTCAAGCAGTCGCAGTTTAAAGCGCGAACAGGAGAGGCAGGGTCTTGAGCAGATGAAATCGAAAATCGATTCATTGCTCGCACAGGAGAAGTTCAAACAGGCTGGGCAACTCCTCGGTATGGTGGATATGACCGATAAGTCTTCATACTATATGAACGGCATTGTGGAACAGAAAAAAAGAATCGATAAAGCCTGGGAGGAGAAAGACAATTCGGAAATTGAGAAGATCGAGAACCTGATTACCGGCAAGGAACTGGAGAGAGCGTCCCGACTTGCAGAAGAGCTCGAGTCGAATTGCGGGAGCACAACGAGGAGACGCGTTGGCACACTTCGCAAGACCATTGCCAGGGCGATTGCAGACAGGAAACAAAAAGAAGAGGAGAAACGCAAAGCTGCCGCCCTTGATACACGCAAGTATGCCGCTGCGCTATGCGAAGCAGCTCCTGAGATTATGAACGGGAAGTATAAGGATGCGCGCCTGAAAGTCGAATCCAAACTTGCTGAGGCGGCGAAGGCGATATTTAAAAAGCAGATTGATTTTTCGCAAGAGCAGCTTAAGGCTTTAAAGAAAAAGAGCGCTGACTACACCGGCGAAAAACTGCCGGTAACTCTTGTATCGGGAGAACCGGTTGGAGGAACTTTCATTGGGATGAAAGGCGGGTGCTGGGCATTCGACGCCGAGGGAGGGGCAATAATGTGCCCGCTTGCGCTTTGTGATCCAGCCAAAACACTTGCGATGCTGACCTCGGCCAGCAACTTTGCGCGTGGCTGTTTCTGTCTTCAGAATCTCTGGTTCACTCACGCCAGACGGGAGTTCGAATCAGCAAAAAAGGCAGGCGAAGAATATGCCGATTTTTTCATCAGGCTGATTGAAAAGCACGCGGCCGAACTCGCAGAAGCATATCTTACCGAAATTGCCAGGCCTGCCGAGGAATTATATGGGAAAAAGAAACTCCTGAATGCGTTCAGATTCCAGAATGCACTTGAACTGGTCCTTGATCAGCCTGGCTGCGAGAAAGCACTTGAAAAGAGCCGTAAATTGACGAAGCGGATTCTGGCAAGCGTTGTCAAGGAAACAGGTGCTGCCGCGAGCAAGAACAGGGACAATGACCGGATAGCGGAATCCTATGCTGCCGAAATTTCGCTGTTCGCTTATACTGCGCTGGCCGCCGGCAAGCGTGATATTGCACTTCTTGCAATCCGGAAAGCGCTGAATATTGATGCAGACAATCCATATGCTTTGGCCATTATGGACAGGCTGAAAAAGAAATAGGGAGAAGCCCGGTGAGGTTGTTATTGTGTGTCTTATCTTTTGTATTGGCCGTTGCATGTCTATTCGTCCCGTTTGTTGCCGCCGATGACAGCGAGATGGCGGATTTATACTATAATGCCGGGCAAAAATCATTAAAAGGCGGTAACACCGAAAAGGCAACCGAACAGTTCCGCAAGGCTCTCAAGAGCTATCCGGCTCATGCCGATGCGGTTGTCGCCCTCGGCGATATGCTTTTCGAAGATCTCAATGTTACAGGGCTGGTCAAACTTTTTGGCGAGTGGCTCAGAGCATTCAAAGGTTTGCCGAATCCGACGGAAAGACAGATTGGAGTTTCAAACCGTCTTACGTCCCGGCTGGAAGACCTTCGCATTCTTGAGAGAACAGACAAGAAGTTCTCCAGAAAGTATGCGGCCCTCGGAAAGTCCTTGAAACGTAAGGACAAGGCCGCGGCCGTCAGGACTTACGAGACGGCACTCGCGCTGGACCCGTCGAATTCCAGCGCCGCCCGCGAATACAGGAAACTTACCGGCGAATCCGCAAAGCCGGCGAAGAAAAAGAAACCCGGCAAACTTGCGGGAGTGAAACTCGGTAAGCTGCTCATGTCGGGGGAGTTTTCGCAACCGACTTCCAACTGGTTCATGAGAGACAACTGGGCCTTCATGGAAAACGGGAAGTACATGGTGCAATCGAGGGAAAGACCCACAACCTGCAGGTATTCAAACATTTTCTCACCCACGGATTTCTACATTGAGACGGAAATCCAGCTCGCCGGAAACATAAAGGAATATTCCGCCGCCGGCCTGTGTTTCCGGGTCCAGAGCAACAATATCTTCTACATTTTTTACATTTCGCCGCAGGGCAACTACGGCGTATGGGCCGTGAGGGACGGTTATAATAAGGACCTTACCGGAAAAGAATACGGCAGCACGCCCTCGGGATTGCCCCGGTGCTCCGTAGCATCCAAGCATATAAAGAAGGGGAAAGCCAGGAACCATATCGCAGTCGGATTCGTCGGTACGAAACTCTTCTGCTATATCAACAAGCGCATGGTTTTTAACTGCGAGGACGACAACATCACGTTGGGAGGAACGGTGGGCTGCAGCGTCAACGGCGGGAAACACCTGTTTGCCTTCGATAACTACAAGCTACATGAGGCGACCCTGGCTAAATAATCATGGAGCGGTATGAAATCCATCAGGAATTCTAAAAGAACTTACGTTACAGGACCAATCAAAAGGTCGCTGCGTATTGTCACAGCGGTACTCATACTTTTTGTCTGCCTTGTCGCCGTTGCCGACGACAAGGAGATGGCGGATTTATACTATAAAGCCGGGCAAAAAGCATTAAAAGACGGTAACACCGAAAAGGCAACCGAACAGTTCCGCAAGGCTCTCAAGAGTTATCCGGCTCATGCCGATGCGGTTGTCGCCCTCGGCGATATGCTTTTCGAAGATCTCAATGTTACAGGGCTGGTCAAACTTTTTGGCGAGTGGCTCAGAGCATTCAAAGGTTTGCCGAATCCGACGGAAAGACAGATTGGAGTTTCAAACCGTCTTACGTCCCGGCTGGAAGACCTTCGCATTCTTGAGAGAACAGACAAGAAGTTCTCCAGAAAGTATGCGGCCCTCGGAAAGTCCTTGAAACGTAAGGACAAGGCCGCGGCCGTCAGGACTTACGAGACGGCACTCGCGCTGGACCCGTCGAATTCCAGCGCCGCCCGCGAATACAGGAAACTTACCGGCGAATCCGCAAAGCCGGCGAAGAAAAAGAAACCCGGCAAACTTGCGGGAGTGAAACTCGGTAAGCTGCTCATGTCGGAGGAGTTTTCGAGACCGAATGCCGACTGGTACATGAGAGACGGTTGGGCATTTATGGAAGACGGGAAGTACATGATGAATTCTGCGACCAGCCCCCTGAACGCAAGATATAAAACCGCTTTCAGGCCCGCGGGTTTCTACGTTGAGACGGAAATCAAACTCGAGGGAAACGTAAAGAAATATTCCGCCGCCGGCCTGTGTTACCAGGTCCAGAATAACCAGACCTTTTATATCCTTTACATTTCACCGCAGGGCAAATTCGGCGCATGGGCCGTGAAGGACGGTCATAAGAAAGACCTTACCGGGAAAGAACGCAGCAATGCGCCTGTGGGAACATTCGAGTGCTGCGTGTCGTCGAAGTATATAAACAAGGGAAAAGCAAAAAACGTAATCGCCGTTGGAGTAGTCGGCACGAAACATTTCTTCTATATCAACAAACACATGGTTTTCAAATGCGACGACTATACCATTACGAATCCGGGAACGCTGGGTTGCAGCGTTAATGCCGGGAGCCACACGTTTTCCTTTGATAATTTCAAGACTTACGAAGCAACTCTGGCCAGATAATCATGGAGTGTTATGGAATCCTGCAAAAGTTCTAAAATTTATCCCGGCATAAAACCGATGCGAAGATTGCCGCAGATTTTTATGGTAGCGTTGATACTTCTTGTCTGCCTGATTGCCGTTGCTGATGACAGGGAGATGGCCGATCTTTTCCATAACGCGGGCGTGAAAGCCCTGGAATCCGGTGATAAAGAGAAAGCAGCCGGGCAGTTTCAGAAGGCGCTCAAACGTTACCCCACGCACCCGGATGCGGTTGTGCAGCTGGGAATAATATTTACATCGCAAGTGGATATTTCGGGGCTTACAAAACTGTACGGCGAGTGGCTGAAGGCGTTCAAAGGCCTGGCTCAACCTTCCAGGAAGCAGATTGAGGTTTCGGTGAAACTCAAGTCCAGGTTGACTGATCTGTATGAGCTTGAGAAGATCAATAAAAAGTATTCAAAGAAATTTGCCGCTCTGGGCCGTTCGCTGAAGCGCAAAGATAAGGATGCGGCTCTCAAGGCTTATGCCAATGCGATGGAGATCGACCCGGGCAATTCTTCGGCCGCCAGGGATTATAAGAAGCTTGCCGGTGCCGAGTTCGATTCTTCCGACAAATCCAAAGGACCGGTGGGGAAGAAGGATTTCAAGCTTGGCAAGCTGGTCGTTTCCGAAGACTACAGTACACCCAGCAATCACTGGTATCAGCGGGACAATTTCTGCTGGTACAAGAACGGCAAGTACTTCGTACAGTCGGAACCGGGCTTTACTTATTCATCGCGCTACGAAGAGAAGTTTCGCCCGAGTGACTTCTACATGGAAGTCGAACTCAGGTTGCTTGAGAAACAGACCGAGGGAGCGGCCGGAGGTTTCCTGTTCTGCCATAACTCTGACGGATCATGTTATTTCTATATGATTACATTCGAGGGTAAGTTCGGGGCCTGGGTGAACTCGAGAACGACCGGCAAGAAAGATTTCACGGGAAAGGAAGTCGGTCCTCCTCAAAAGCTTACCTGCTCTGCAACCTCGAAACATATAAAGAAAGGAAAATCAAAAAATCTGCTTGCAGTCGCGAAAGTCGGGACCAAAATGTTCTGCTACGTTAACAAGAAAAAGATCCTTTCTTTCGAAGATGCAGCCGTCTCGAGCGGGTGCGTCGGATTCATGGTCAACCCGGGCAGCAAATATGAATACGACAATTTTAAACTCTATGAGGTGGCTCCCCTCGATTCGGGCAAAGACGGGAAGTAAAACCCGCCGGATAGGACTCAGGCAGAAATGACGTCTCCGCGCGAGTTCGGTTATCTCCGCAATACGGCATCAAGAGCACTTGGTAGTATTGTACTTCTCAGTAGGGGTTGGTTTTTCTGCCTGGCAGGGGTTTTACATGAAGATTGTTGTCCGTTGCATTCCGCCTTGGGTAAATATGTTAAAATCCTTTCACTTTTAATATATACATATCTATACTACCGATCCGGTTTCTTATTTCCGTTGTCCCCCACGGCGCACCAAAATCAACCGTTTCTTCCTGGTATCTTCCGCACAAGTATAATTCACCGGTAATTGCATGATAGTTAACAAACTGGCATTTTGCGCCGGTTCTATTGGCTTTTCCATATGAACCGGTTGGACTTATTCGTAATACAAACCCGTCGTTAGATACAGAAGTTATCGAATCGTTTCCGCCCCAGTCTTCCGCGAAGTTTATTGTACCGCCGAATCTCCCTACTATCCAGATGTTGCCCGCGGGGTCAATATCGACATCAGAGCACATTACTTCTCCAGGGCCACCGATCATTTTTGTCCATCCATAAGATCCGTCGTTGTTAATCCGCATGACAAACCCGTCTGCAGAAAAGTTGTAATTTGACTTATTGTCGGTCCCCCCCCAATCAGCGGCGAAATTTACAGTTGCAATCTGGTTCATGCCAAAATGGCCGACAAAGTACAGGTTGCCATCCTTATCCATCGTGTGCCCGGAAATGTAGTTCCATCCCATTCCCCAGAGCGTCTTCGTCCAGATATAATTCCCATCAGTATCGATCTTGAGCAAGAAGGAGTCATCGGCGTCGGCGGCGGTTCTTTCATCAGTCATCCCCCAGTCTTCTGCAAAATTGACTGTTTTCGGGTAAGCGCCGCGCAGCAAAAGATCCCCATTTGCATCCATGACAATGCCGCTGATACTGTCATCCCATACATCGCCGACTCTTCTTGTCCATCCGTAAGAGCCGTCATTGTTAATACGTGTTATAAAACAGTCCCTGTTCCCCGAAGAATTCTTGAAATCATTCCCACCCCACGGTTGAGCAAAGTTGACGTTTCCGAAGAAATTCCCCGCCAGATAAATATTGTCGGCGTTGTCGATAAAAATACACGTTGCCCTGTGGCCTCCGTACATTTTCGTTTCCAGGTAGCTTCCGTCAGGTGCGATTTTCATCAGGAAAGAGTAGCAGCCGGGGATTGTAGTAACGTTGTCGTATCCTCCCCAGCCTTCCTGAAAATTGACCTCATTACGGGCTTCGCCGCAGACGTGAAGCGTTCCCGTCGAATCATAGGCCAGTGCCATCCCGCGATCGGGGTCTATGCCTCCGAAATTCCTGGTCCATCCGTATGAACCGTCACTATTGACTTTCATTATAAAAGCGTCTTCCCAGCCATGCGAAACCTTTATATCGCTGCCGCCCCAATCCACGGCGAAGTTCGCATTCCCGCCGCCGGTGAATCCAAAAAAACCCGTTATGTAAAGATTCCCGTTGGCATCGATAATCGTGTCTCTATGATAATCGTCATCTGCAGTGCCAATTGTCCGAACCCAAAGAAATTCTCCGTTATTGTTTTCCAGACCGGTTGTCACGGAAAAACTGCATAGCTCTACGCTCGAATTGGCATTTTCATTATCCTGCGCCATGACGTAGAACATATGAGAACCGCAAGTGAGCTCGGTTGATGTCCAGAGGGTCTGAGTAGTCCATATATCAGGAGGGTTCGTATCTATTGAGACGAAGTAACCGGCAACAGAACCATCCGGGTCACCGCCAAGGTATTCAAATGTGGGAGTATTGTCAGTTGTTGCACCGCTCGGACCGCTTAGTATAACAACTGAAGGCGGCTGGTTTGCAGCCGCGTTGTCGCAGGTGAAGGTTGCTGTCAGAACTGATGAATTCAAACCTGCTGTTGAGCTTGCGTATACTCTGAAGTCATGCGGGCCAAAAGATGGTGCGGGAATAGTGACCGATGTGCCTGTCGTTGTACTTGTCGGCGGGTCTTCGTCAAGTCCGTAGTAGTAATTTGCGATTGGAACGGATGGTGTGTCCAGTTTCCAGGCAAAGGTCAGTGGTACTTGCCTTACCGTTCCTTCCGGTTTTGCAATCCACGAAATAACGGGGAAATCCGGGTTCTGGATATCAAAGTTCCGGGTCTCGCCGGGTGCGCCGATGGCCCCGCTTACGGTTTTCTTTGCGGTGATTTTTATCTTGCAGGTCTGAGTTCCGCTGAGACCATCGCCGAACGAATCCCAGACAATAGTCCTGGTAATACCCGGGTAAATCATACCCTTGACGTTGGTGGTTCCGTCACCACCTTTAGCCGTGCCTGGGCTCCATGTCGACCCGCCATCGGTTGAAAACTCTAACGATATGTCGGAACCTGTACCGTCAACTTCAATAAGCCGGTAGGTTAGTGTAATATCTTCCTGCTGCACGCCGCTGGGAGTCGTTACGATAACCCGTGGCGTTGGGTAGGGTTTTTCTTTGAAGCCTTTGATATTGCATGACAATCCAATAATTGAAAACAGGAACACACAAGCCGCAACAACGTGCGGTCTATTCAGTGAAATAGATTGCATTATGATTACTCCGGGATCTTCGAGCGGCGCTCAAATTTATATTCTAATGCCTATATGCTTACATGTCAATATCTACTACATAGTATTGTACTTCTGAGCAGTCATCTCATCCCGCTTAAGTATTTATTGAACTGCTGAAATAATTCTAGTAAAAAACATCAGGCACAACTAATGCGCTTTTAGCGAGTTAGGGAAAAGACAGGTTTATTCACCGCTTTACACTTGAAATATTACGATGTGTGTTTTAAACTATGTCGGATGGCGAAAGTCGGCTTCATGCCGTGTGGTGACTAGATCACCCTATACCATCTGAAAACAAGGCCGCTCTTATGAGCGGTTTTGTTTTTGAATAATATACCCCATAAGCGTTTTTCCTCTTGTCATCAACATCAATTATCAACGACATTTTATCACTGATGTAATTCCAATATCTATCTTCTCCTCTTGAGTACAGTCTCTGCAAAGCCCAAAGCATGTAATCAACTACTTGCAGTCCAGCAGATTGCCATGAATAGACTGGGATAACGGTAATAGATGATTGAGACTCTATGCCCCATTGTTTTCTGAAATTTTCCTTAGCGATCTCAAGTTGGGTTCGTAAGGCTCGTGTGCGGTCCTTTTTTCCCCTTCTTGCAAAGTAGATTTTGTATTCGTCTTTCTTGTGCAATCTATCTTTAAATAATCTTCTAACAGTATGGTCATATAAGTCATTCGGGTTGTATCTATAGGTCGAACTCTGTTTCATGCTATTCTGCACTTCCTGCAAAACACCATCCATCCTTCGAACTACAGCAAATAATTTGAAATCAGTTTCGCTCAATATGCGAAATACTCTTTCCCTTACTTCGGGAATATCATCTCTGGCATGAAAGTATAGAGCGGTTTTTTTCTGCTCAGGTGACAAAGAAGGAATTCCTGCATAATATGGGTCGCCGAGGAGAAACTCCCGCAATTCTCTGAGCTTCTTATTGAGTGACTTGGATACTTCCAACTGAACCAGACCTAAAATGAAACACTTTGGCCGATCAGGCTTCTCCAGAAGACTATTTCCATGCTTATCAAATAAAACTCCATCGCCAGATTCATCAACATAGTACTTTACAACTGTTTTTTGTGTATTAGAACTTTCTTGGCTTTCGGTCATCTAACAATCTCGCTGGAAAAACCTAGTGAATCGAAGGATCACGAATCTGATTGAAGATAGATTTTATTATGCAAGGCCAACGAAATCAAGGATAGTTCCTTTGTTCCCTAGCCAACTTATCCCTTTAAAAAACCGGGGCAGGTCGGCGAGACCTGCCCCGTTTTTGTTCTGAAATCAGCCGCTATTTGGGTTTATTGGGCTGCGTGACTTTGCCGGTCTTTGGCTTCGTCTGTTTCTGCGCGTCGGCGCCTTTGGGGGTAATCTTGCTTTCCTTTTCCAGCGCGCCGAAGTTGGCGTTGCTGAAGACGGACTGGAGCATCTCGATATGCTTCGTCCTGAACTCCTGGAACGCGTTGAAGTTGGCGCTGATCGCGTCGTTGAACTGCTTCGACTTGAAGAAGCCGAAGAAATCCTTGTCGAGGCTCTCTACCAGGTAACCGTAGAAGTCCCTGATATTGTCGGGCGAGGCCTCCTTGAAAAGCCCCTCGGCCTTTTTGCCGGTTGCGGTGATCGAGTCGAGGCCCGACTTGTACAGGTTCACGAAGACCTCGTTCGACGCGGTGATGTAACGGAAAAACGAATCCGCTTCGTTCTTGAGCTGGGACGCGAAATCCTTCGACGTCCCGACCTCGACGACCTCAAGGAACTGGTCGAAGGATTTATTGAAGACATTGCGCCACGTCCCGAAAAGCTCGGTGAATTTCGCGGGATCGTTTATGCCTTCGATCGCGGTGCTGGACTTCTCGAGAAGGTCCAGGTAATCCTCGAAATACGGCTTCGCCTGTTCCGGAATGTACTTGACCGTGTCCTTGAACATGTTCCGGTAGGTTTCAAAGGCGTTGGCCGCGAACTTGCCGAGGTCGCCTTCCTTAACAATGGAGGACGGAAGCGAGAACTTGAACATCTTCGAAAACAGGCTCTTCTGGGTCTCGACCCAGTTGCCGAGAAAGGCGCTCATGTCTTCGGTGATGTCGGCGCCACCGTCGATATTGAACAGGTTAAACGACTTGAACAGCTTCGTGTAAAGGTCCGAGATTTCGATAACCCTGTTGTAGGGTGTGAAAACCGGAGCTTCTTCCCCGGCTTCGGTAGTTTTTCCAAAAGCTCCGCTGAACAGGTCGTTATACGCGGTAAGGAAATTCCCGCCCGCGAACTTCGTTACGAACGACTTGTAAGAATCGGTAAACTCCTGGGAGTACTTTGAAACGTTTTCCTGCCACTCTGAAATACTTTTTTCCCAGTATTCCAGATAATTCGCAGCCCAGCTCTGTGCGTTAAAAATGTTCGGATTCATTGATTCCTCCTCGAAATAACATCCGTCCTTTTATACAACAAAAGGATAACCGTATATCCCTTGTCTGCGGAATTGGATTACTAAAGATTACTTAAGTGGAATACTCACTTAGCAGGCATTGCATTCAGATTGTACCACTTAGGAACAGACAATTATCCATACTGGCGGAACCCGTGTCAATAAGGAAAAACATTAATTTTAACTTTTTTTCGGGGATTTTCCCTGCCTGAATTCATCACGGCCCGGCCTGTTTCCGCCTTTCCAGACTGCTTCATATACTGGTCATATTCTTCCTTCGTGTGCCTTTTTCCCTCTCCACCAAGGTCTTTATTTTCCCATTTGAAGGTTATACACGCCCTTACTGCACCTGTAAGGCCCCTGTAAGGCCTGTTCAAACCTGTCTGGCAGCAGGAAAAGAACGGTATCCGTCCTTTTTGAGTGATTTCGGTTACGAACTGTTACCTTTTTTCATATTAAAATTCATGGCAAAAAAACTATCCTTCGAGAAAAAACTGAATCTGGTCAGAATGACGCTCAATTGCCTCCTGAAAACCGGCTTCACGTGTCTGAATCGCCAGAATTCCAGCTGATTCCAGGGCAGCCTGCTCTTTTTTCGAGATTCGTTTTGCGAAAACGACATTAACATTTGTAAGACTGATGATTAGAGCGGCAAAATCCCTGTACCGGCCGGCCGGACCCCTTTCTGTAACGTGATCCAGCTTACCGTTTCCATAGTAACTGATAATAATTCTGCGCGCATTCTTGAGAGTTACGTCAAGTCTGTCGCCCGAGTTCGTGAAAAAAGCAGCATAAAAATGGGGTAATGTTGCAGTCAGGCTTTGCCTGTCTTCACGGCCCAGAACCTGCCTTATCCGCAGCCGGGTTTCTTCTTCTGCGAGTGCTTTTTTCTTCAGCAATTCATTGATTTTTTTCTGAACTTCCTGCAGGGCAAAGGAGTTAGGGATACTTCCCCTCGACAGTTTCCGTTTTTCTTTTTTAAGTTCCCACAACCTGCGGGAAATATTGTCCAGGCCGCTGAAATCAGGCTCTGGATGCGTTTTTTTGCCGTTACAGCTCATTTCAGGTGTTCCTGCCCGCCTTTCGAATTCGAATTATACCACGTAAATAAACGGAAGCAATCAACAGAAAAACTTCTTTGTGAAATTCTTCATACGCAATTTTTAGGTTCAAGGCACTTCTGGAAAACGCGTGCAAAAACGGTGCGCACGAAAATCGCCGTATCCTTCGGAACCCCATCGGGTTTCGTCACCGTCTGTGCATTTTCCGGGAAAAGCACATCACCCGAATATGCCCTTGCGGGTTCCGGTTTTCCGGGAAAAAATATTATTCGAAAAAATCTTTTTCATGCCGAACCGGCTTTCCACATTGAGGCATTAACTAATTCCAATCTGCAGTAAATGCCACCGGGGCAAACCCAAGTCGTGGAAAATCCATCGGCTTGGACGATAGACAATAAAGTTACGCCAAAGCCGGTTTTGTTGACGGAAAACACAATCGGCTTATAACCCTCTATTTTGCTTACATACGGCCCGTTGCCATTTTGACAAACCTTAACATTCATGGATTGAATCAGTTAAAGCTCGTGTGAAACTTCACGGGGGAAAACTTGTGGATTCATGAAAAACCTGTCAAAAACCGCCGTTGACAAATAAAAACGACCTGGATATACTTTGCCCTCGTTGAGCGCATGAATGCTCGACATCGGAACCGACTCCTGCATCTTTGAAAACTCCGGTTGAGCTGAAAAACTGGTTCATAGCGATTTCTGCGCAGCGGCGACGCAGGCGGGATTTCAAGGCTAATCCATAGGCCCGAACCGGTTGAAGCTCTTAATTTGAAAGACGTGGGAAGGTTGAAAACCTCAAACGCGTCGGCAGTCTTGAGAGAGACCAGCCGATCCCGCGTTCGGTAATGCCTTGAAGGGCATTGCAGCGAATCAACTCGTGAGGCGCGCTGCAACAAAGTCCATGAAGGTTATGTTCAGGATAACTCCTGAGCATCCGGTCGCGGGGGTGAAAACGCGAGAGGGGCAGAACCTCAGGAGCGCATCGATGCCTTAGCTGGCTTCGGTCAGCCGGGGCACACGGTCTCGCGCGGGGAGTAAAACCCTGAAGTCGGGCGACTTTCTTGGCTTCTTTCTCCTCAGAGAAGAAGCGAGGGTGGAAGCAACGGCATGAGGGTAACGAGCCCGGTAACGGGCAACGTATCCGCACGAGGGAAAAGCGCTGAAGGGTAAATCCCATGAGCGTTGTGGTGTGAAACAAAACCACGACGGTTCGGGGGGAAGTAAAGCCCTGAGAGGGTGAGAAACCCTTGAGGGTGACGTAACTGCGGCAGGTAACCGCAGGGTAAGTTAGCCCCCCTTACCAGAACGCTGTAGGGAACTGAACCCCATGAGAGGCGCTGAACAGGAGACTGATTCAGCAGGGGGTTCCCGGAGTAAACGCCATAGAGGCGTCCAAGCTTATGAGGGATGATTGCAGGGCTTAACCGTTCTGCAACAGCTTGACAAACGGAAGACCTTGAGCGCCGAGAAAGGCCGGGAAGGGATCAGGCGAACCAAATAGCCTGATACGTTTGACAAGTATACCCTGGAAGGCAGGAAAACCTCACAGGCGTTCCCGAAGTCCAACGGCAGGGACGCTTGCCTGCGGGTAGGTTCGGCAACGAATCGTTCGGCCACTGGGAACTTTACCTTAAACCTCTGTAGGGGCCAACCGGTGATCGAAATTTCTGCGCTCAATTTTTTTAATTAAATTTTGTAGGGGCGGGTCTCAGACCCGCCCTTTTTATTTTAATTGTTTTCCCGGCTTTAGAAAATACACCCGCTTCTCCGCGTCCCATTCCAGGCGATTTTTGTTATCATTATACCATTGCATTATGGATGCTTTCTTCTTCATGCGCTCGTGGTATCTCGAATTAAAGTCGAATCCGGGAAAGCCTTTCGGCATTCTCTCAAGGACTTTCCGATAGAAAGATATCATTTCCGGCGGGCAGGTCAGAAGCCCGTTCAATATCCACTCCAAGCCGCGTTTCTTTCCCCAGCGCGCTTCGGTGGCGTAGTACAGTTCCAGGTTAAGATCATAGTCGTCCCCGAAAAAAATATCGGGTTCATGCCATGTACGGACCTTGTCGGCCTGCGTCCATTCGCCAAGAAACATGTTATGCATGTACCAGTGAAACATCTTGGGAGAAACCGGCTCACCCATCCATAAAAGGCCCTTTGCCCCGATTGATTTCTCTTCGTCATGCAGTTTCCTGAGAAGGTTTTTCACTTCAGGCGTTTCATAGTTCAAAAGGGCTATCAGAGTATCAAAGCTCCGGTCGTCATTATTGAGCTTTTCCAGCAGAAATTTCATCGCGCGCTTATCGCCCGTTGATCCAAGCGCCATAAGAAGTAAACCAGGTACGCGCTCGGAAGGGTCCTCCCTGAGCGGGTCAGGTGAAACGTTCTTTATGGCTTTCTCATATGCTTCTATCAGCCTGTCGGCAGGAATTTTGTCGGCGAGTTTCGTCAGTGACAGCGCGGCAAAGTTTGCCGCTATCGCGTAGTCCTCATATTCGAAAACTTTCAGGAGGACGTCAACCGCTTTCGGGTCGCCGGCTTCGCCAAGTGCCCGAGCGACCGACAGGCAAAGGTCTCGATATTCGTCACACCGGTCTCTGACTATGTACTTTGCAAGCTTTCGGCATAACACATCTACGGCTTCTTCGCCTCCGTATATACCAATCGACATAGCCGACTCCGCCATCAACCAGAAATCTTCGTCTTCATCTTCCCCTTCAAGTCCGGATTCAAATATCTCCATCAACCTTTGTAACGCTCGCATGTCGCCCATTTTGGCCAGAGCATTTGCCGAAAAGATAAATGGCCAGAATTCGTCTTTGCCGGAATCCATGGTAAACATCAGCTTATCGGAAACTCTGTCATCACCAATCAGGCCGAGCGTAAAAGCCGCTATCCATTTCGGTGAATCTTCCGAGGCGTTATCCAGGCATTCCATAAGACCGGTTACCGCATTGTCATCGCCTATTTCCGAAAGCGCCCACGCGCAGGCAATGGTTAACTCATCTTCGAGTTCTTCAGCATCACGAAAAAGGACATCAAGCAGGATTTGGACTGCTTCCGCGCTCTTGAGCATTCCCAGCGCCTCGGCAGCGGCGGCACGTATGTAAGATTCCCGGTCATTCCGTAATGCGTCCATGAGGACCTTTGTTGCACGCGAATCCCCCAGCCTTCCGAGCGCAAGCGCAGCAGCCCGCCTTATTTCAACATCTTCGGATTTTTCGAGGTATTCCGAAACCATGTCCAGTGTTTTCTCATCTCCAATATATCCAAACGCACTTATCAGCGCCGAATGCACCTCCGACGTTTCGTTGCCGTAATCATAGGTCAGCGCCTTGATCAATGAGTCAACAGAAACAGATCTTCGGTCTTCCATATGAGCGATCTTGTAGCCGATATCTCTTATTTCAAGATGGTCCCAGGAATCACAGTTTTCGGCCGGCGGCCTCCTGAGCATGAAGCAGTAGAAAGAATGCACCCGGTCTACGGTTGTCCAGTATGTGTAGCGTTCCTCGTATTCGCTTTCCTTCAAAAGCGTTTCCCATGCCGCATCGGAAACGGAAGGCAACGCAGAATCGAGAAGCATCGAAACTTCGCCGGTCACCTGTCTCCTGCGATCCCTGTCCATTTCCTGAATGATGCCGCAGCAAAGCACCAGCAGTCTGTTTTCTCCCGATCCCAGCCATTCTATGATACGCGGTATCGAAATATTTGGCTCACCGGCAAGAGTCTTGATTGCCGCGTCGCGGGTGGTTTTATCATCCGAAAGCAGCCTTGACTTCAGCCATGCGTACCGGATCGGCTGATACAGAAACATCCCGGCCACGACCGCGCCGAAAAGCGCGACGACGAGAATGCCGAGTTTTAGAGATAAGCTTAGTTTCAATTTCTTCTTTTACTTTTCCGGTTTCAGAAAATACCGCTTCCCCTCCGCGTCCCACGCCAGGCGGTGTTTGTTTTTATCGAACCAGTTTTTCATTTTGCGCGCGTGGATCTTTCTGGTTTGAGTCAAAGACCCCGGTCTTCCCCTGGGGAAGGATTCAGGCATCCGCTTCCACAGCCAGTAGATACCACCCCAGTAGCGATAAAAACCGTATATACCCCGAAGGGTAGTCTTCGTTTTTCCAGTGCCCGGGTCTGCTGCAGCGGATTTTTCCTTATGAAGGTGTATGGGAGTCCATCTCTTGTAAAGGTTTATGAGAATCGGGATCGCCTCGAGATGCCCTGATTCGAAAAGGTTCACAATCAGACGCCTGTCATGAGACCACAGCTTTGTGCCCCCCGAAGTGAATCTGAGGAATTCTCTTATAGCTCTCACGGTCTTTATCCCGGACAGAGCCTTTACGGCAGGCCATTTCCTGTAATCTTCTTTTTCGTTTTCGATTACGGAAACGAGGAAATCCGTCGTCGCCGGGTCACCGATATACCCCAGGGCCATCAGCGCATAGCATCTCGCGGTTTTGTCACTGGTTTCGGCCAAATAGGCTGCGATAACTTTTTGCGAGACAGCTTTACCGCCGATTTTCGCGAGCGCTTTCGCCGCCGCCCGGCGCGTGGACGAATCCTTTTCGTACATGCAGACCTTGATCAGCGGTTCAATCACGCCGGGGTCGCTCTGGTTTCCCAGCGCCCTTACTATCCACTCCCTGCTTTTCTTCTCCGTCGCGAGGCACTGGAGCAGCGCGTCCGCGGCGGCTTTATCGTCAATAAAACCAAGCGCTTCATACTTTTCGAACCGCCAGTATTTGTCGTTATGGTCGTCGAGTAGGGCGAGCAGGACTTTAAGCGCGCGCTCGCCTCCGATTTTTCCAAGCGCGTAGGCGATCCTCGACGCCACGCAGAAATTCTTCGGGTTCTTCAGAAGCTCGATAAGCGGCTCCACGGCTTTTTTACTTCCGATCTCACCGAGTGTCAGCGCGACCTGAGGGTGGCGATGCGACATGTTTCGATCCTTGATCAACTCGATGCATTTATCCTCGACGGATTTCGCCCCCAGCAGGCCCAGCGCCTTTGCCGCGTTCGTCGCACAGACGCCGCCACCGTGATGTTCCATCAGTGCATCGATCGCCCTCGGGTCGCCGATCAGACCGAGCGCGGCAGCCGCGTCGCAGGGCTCCCAGCCTTTCGGGCTGCGTGAAAGTACTTCCATCAGCGGCTCGACGGCACGGGAATCCCCCAGCTGCCCAAGCGTTTTTATCGCACGCCTGTGCATGAACTTGAAAGCAGGCTCGCGGAGAATATCGAGCCAGACCTCGACGTCGTCCGGAATATTGAACTCATTCAATAAACGCATGATCTGCTTTCTTACGAATTCATCCTTTTCTTTTTCGTAACGCTCGAGGATGGGCTTCATGGCCTTAACATCGCCGATCCAGGAGAGCGCCCCGACAACCGCCAGAAGCACGATTTCCTTGCGGGTGGACTCGAGCTCCTCCAGCAGCTCGTTGAAGTGACGTTTATCCGCCAGGATCACCAGCGACTGGGCCGCAAGCCTGCTTAATTCGGTATACTCTTCTTCTTTTTTCAAAAGTTCCAGTAGCGGCGCGAAACCCCTCGGGTTTTCCAACCCTCCGATAATGTCGCAGGCGATTTTCCGGACTCTCTCCCCGGCGTCATTTTCCAGCGTATAGACCATGGATTCGAACACGCCGCTCCCGCCAATAGCGGCTAACGCGGAAGCCGCGCTGTAGCGGACCCAGGAGAAAGGGTCTTTTCGCAGAATGGTCATGAGGCGGGGGGCCGCCCTGATACTGCCGAGCTTTTCGAGCTCTATCGCGATGTCTCTCCGTTCGTGCGGCTCAGGACTACTAAGAAGCTCGTAACAGTAACCGCTTACCAGACAATCCGGTTTATTTCTGAAACGTTTCTTCCAGTCGAAGTCTTTCTTTTCCAATTCAATGAAAATGCCGTCGGTCAGGTCCGATACTTCTTCTGCGAGAATTTTTTCGATTTCGGGAAGCACCTCCTCCCAGATATTGCCTTTTGCATTCCAAAGCATATCCAGAATTCTGACGCGCAGGTTCGTGTCCTTCAGGCTCAGCCATCTTCGCAGATAAGGCAGAGACCTTTCGCTCTCTGCAAGGAATGTTTTAATCGCGGCGTCGCGGACCTCGGGGTCTTTCGACATCAACCGCGATTTCAGCCACGCGTAGCGCAACGGTTGATACAGAAACATCCCTGCGATAATCACGCCGAAAACCGCGACGACGAAAATGCCGAGTTTTAGTGACAAACCTAATTTCATTTTATCTTTTTTACCGTGTCGCCCTGTCCCCTTGTCTCCCTGTCCCCTTGTCTCCTTGTCTCCTTGTCCCCTTGTCTTATCTATTCTACCCCACATCTCAAACCTTTCAAACGGAACACGCCTACGAAAAAACCGTCCCCCCACTTAATGCGGAAAATTACAGTACCTTTTTCGAGTTATAACAGTGCCGTGAAAACTAACTCTTTGCCCATGAACCGGATAAAAATTTGAATTTTTTGTTTAATTTATTTTAAATCCATTATAAACTGGTCAGAACGTGTTCACCCGAAATTATGATGAATCCGGCAACGTTTGCCGATATAATAACAACCGGAAAACCGAACAACCGAATAACCGAACAACCGAACAACCGAACATGGAAGTAATACTGCAGGTCATCGCAGGCAGCCGCACGGGCGAGCGCATCCCGATAACGGAATTCCCCGCCATCCTCGGCCGTAACGAGGCATGCGATGTCGCCTTTGCGGCTGAAGAGGACGCAGGCGTCTCGCAGCGCCACGCCTCGATCGTCATCGAAGGCGGCGCGCCCGTCATCCGCGACATGAACTCAACGAACGGCACCTACGCCGACAAGCAGAAAGTATCAAGATTCATCCTGAGTGACGGGGTCATAATCCGGCTGGCGATAGAAGGCCCGGAGTTCAGAATCATCCTCGACGACGAAGCGCTGGAAGCCTCCGAAGCGGCAATCAAGCGCGAAAAAGGCGGAGATTAGGAATCCAGAAGTTGCTTAAACCGCGGAATTATTTCCCTGAAGGATGTTTTACGGCAGAGCTGAAAGTGCCGAATAATTCAGTTGTTTTTTCATAACTTTCAACCAGCTTAAAAGGATCGGGTGTATTGTTTCTGAATAGTTCAGGAAGTTGCCTGAATTCCTCTCGCACTTCACCAATCTCCTTACTGTTTTCAGAAACCGGTTTCCTGAAAACAGCTTCAATTTCCGACATCGTTTTTCTGTAAGACTCCCATTCACGCACGAAATCCATCAGATTATAATTATGCGGGTTTGCCTTATCACCGGTCGGGCGTGAGATAAAACCCAGCGGCTCTGCAAATTCAGCAAATTTCATTTCGGCTTCAAGCCGCATCCCGTAAATAATTGCAGCTGGCGGCGGCTGAAATTTAGCAAGCTTTTCAAGATAGGAAACAGTCTCTTCAACAAGTTTTTCATCTGCGGTTTTTTCCATACACTGCTGTAACAGTCCAATTCCCTTTGACTGGATCAACAAAGCATCGCGAGCCCCCAAAGAATATACGAGAAGCGAGTCCTGACCGAATACAATCAGCGCGAGTGCACAATCCCGGGCTTCTCGGAATTTCCCCTCTGCGATATATTTCTGCAGAAGGTTACTTACAATTTCTCTGAGGTCAACATCTTCCTCTTCGAGAACTCTAATAAAATCACTTTTGTCAAGGGTTCTTCCCGGACGCAACGTGGTCTTCACAAAAGTCCTGGCCGTTATTTCGTATGGAGGCTCGATAGTCGTATTGGCAAGCATGCTTACAAAATTTCCACTTCTCGGCCCGGTGGTATCATAAAATGGCGGTGCGAACGTAAGGTTTTCATGGTAACGGTTGTACGCCGCCATCGCCTCCGCGGTAAAGTTCGCGCGGCGCCTGACGGCATTGCGGAAGGAAAACCAGTAATAGAAAACACCGATGGCAATCGCAAGCAGCAATACGCTGAGCACGAGCCGCATTATCTTCCGCCGGCGGACCGGAACGTCTGCTTCGCTGCGGAATACCGGCTGGCTCTGCGGCACGCAGAGGTTCGCCACGTCGACGAACAGCTTGCCGTCCTGGCTGTTTTTTCTGACGCGGCCGAGCGAGCGCACCGGCCCGTAACCGGGCGGCATATCGAGGCGGACGTAAACGTGTTCGGAATAACCCGCCGCCTCGCCGAGGAAAAACTTCGCGCCTTCAACGAGCCGGATGTCGAGTTTTCTCAGTCTGGTTTCGAACGTGAGGACGCCTTCATTGCGGTCAAGCGTGATAAAGCCGAGGTCTTCGCCGAGAGTTATTTTTATCTCATCCTTACCGAAGTCGAATTCCCTGATTTCAGGCACGGTAGCTTCCTTTTCCCGGGGTATTTGAGTATAGCCCGTATTCCATGAAATGTCAATAATCACGGATTACGGATTTCGGATTGCAGATTGAGAATTGAATATTGAGAATTGGGAATTAAAAATTATCAATTTGCAATTTTCAATTATCAATTAGATGAATATATGATATAAAGATAAAACGCGTTGCGATTTCATCGCGATACGGATACTTGCTTGGGAAAATTTATCGGAATTTTTCGGCGTGAAACTCGATAACATCAGAAACTTCTGCATCATCGCGCATATCGACCACGGCAAGTCCACGCTCGCGGACAGGTTCCTCGAGCTCACCGGCGTCATCTCGAAAAAGCAGAACGTCGAGCAGGTGCTCGACGACATGGACCTCGAACGCGAACGCGGAATAACAATAAAGGCGCGTGCCGTCCGCCTGCCCTATGAAAAGAACGGAAAAGAATATACGCTAAACCTCATCGACACGCCCGGCCACGTTGATTTTTCATACGAGGTTTCACGCGCGCTTGCCGCGTGCGAGGGCGCGATCCTTCTCGTCGACGCTTCGCAGGGCGTCGAGGCCCAGACCGTCGCGAACATGTATCTCGCAATCGAGGCAGGCCTCGAAACGATTC
Organism: Planctomycetota bacterium; assembly: GCA_004376375.1. Lineage (GTDB taxonomy): Bacteria > Planctomycetota > E44-bin39 > E44-bin39 > E44-bin39 > E44-bin39. Next base: position 17,254 of record SOJX01000126.1, on the reverse strand, counting down.
CCGTCCTCAACAAGACCGACCTCGACACTGCAAGGCCGGACGATGCAACGCTGGAGTTGCACTCCTCCTTCGGCACGGAGCCGGATGAAGTGCTCGACGTATCGGCCAAAACGGGCGACAATGTGCCCGAGCTGCTCGACGCGCTCGTCGGGCGCATCCCGCCGCCAGAAGGCGATCCCGAAAAACCGCTCCGGGCCCTGGTTTTCGACGCAGTATTCGACGACTATCGCGGCGTCATCGTCTACGTCCGCATAATCGACGGCGGGATGAAACGCGGCTCGCGCGTGAAAATGCTGCGGACCGAAAAGACCTGGGAAGTCACGGAAGTCGGCATCTTTCAGCCCTCGATGCAGAAAATCGATTCGCTGACCGCGGGCAACGTCGGCTACTTCACCGCATCGATTAAAATCCTGACCGACGTCCAGATAGGCGACACGGTCGCGCCCGCAAAGGGCGCCGAGGTGGAGCCCCTGCCCGGTTACCAGGAGCCGAAACCAATGGTCTTCTGCGGCATCTACCCCACGCAGCCGGGCGATTTCGAAAACCTGCGGAAGGCGCTCGAGAAACTCGCGCTCAACGATTCCTCGTTCACCTTCGAGCCGGAAAGCTCGGACGCGCTCGGCTTCGGATTCCGCTGCGGTTTCCTCGGCCTCCTGCACATGGAAATCGTGCAGGAACGGCTCGAGCGCGAAAGCGGAGTCGACATCGTCCAGACCGCGCCCACCGTGAAATACGAGATCCTCACGACCGCAAACGAGACGATTCTTATCGACAGCCCGGCGAAACTGCCCGAGCCGAACCTGATAAGCGAGTTCCGCGAACCTATCGCGCGGGTCAGGATTATCTGCCCCGCCAAATCCATCGGCACGCTCATGACGCTCAACCAGAACCGCCGCGGAAAATATGTAAAACAGGAATACCTCTCGCAGACGAGAGTGATACTCGAATACGACATACCGCTTTCGGAAATCATCTACGACTACTACGACAAGCTGAAATCGGCAACGCACGGCTACGGCACGCTCGATTACGAGGTGACGGGCTACAAGTCCGGCAGGCTCGTCAAGCTCTCGATACTCGTCAACGAAGTCCCGGTCGACGCGCTCTCGACCATCGTTCACCGCGAAGTGGCCGAGCGCCGCGGCCGCGCACTTATCCGCAAGCTGAAAAAAGAGATTCCGCGCCACATGTTCCAAATACCGCTCCAGGCGGCGATAGGCGGACGCGTCGTCGCGCGGGAAACCATAAGCCCGATGCGCAAAAACGTGACCGCCAAGTGCTACGGCGGCGACGTCACCCGCAAGCGCAAGCTGCTCGAGAAACAGAAAGCCGGCAAAAAAAGGATGAAACAGGTAGGCAACGTCGAGATACCGCAGAAGGCGTTCATGGCCGTCCTCAAGGTGAAGGAGGACTAATGACCGCCGGCAAAGGCGCCACGGAACAACCGCCCAGAAAAATAACGCCGTGGGGATGGTTCCGCGAAAACGTCGAAGCGATTATCATCGCGGTCGTGCTCGCGCTCATCATCCGCCATTTCGCGGTCCAGGCCTTCGAGATACCGACCGGCTCGATGGCACCCACGCTCTACGGCGACCACCGCCCGCAGGAATGCCCCGAGTGCAAATGGAAGTTCTCCATCGGCGCGAGCCGCAGCGGCTCGCACAGGCCCGAGCTTCCCGCAAACGTGATCTGCCCGAACTGCCGTTTCGATTATCGCCCGAGGGAAACCTTCACGTCCGGGCACAAGATCCTCGTCAACAAGTTCCTCTACGCCTTTTCAAAGCCGAAACGGTGGGACGTCATCGTATTCAAGTACCCGAGAGAGCCCTGGCGCGATTACATCAAACGCCTTGTCGGCCTGTCGGGCGAAACCATCGCAATAAAGAACGGCGATATCTATATCAATGGCAAAATCCTGCGCAAAGACGATGAAACACAGGAGTCGCTCTGGTTCCCTGTTTACAGCATGGAGCACGCGCCGAAAAATCAGGCGCTTATCCCATGGCGAAACGCGGACGCCGAAAACCCGCAATGGAAAATAGAACCAAACAGCCTGGTAGTCGAGACGGCCGACAACTCAACCGTGCAATTCGCCAGGCCCGACGGCTTGAAAGATATCGATATACGGAACGGCTATAATCTCGAGGAAGATTCCGACGACAAGCGTTATTATAACAAAAATGAGGAAAAAACGCCTGCCGCGGATGCACGCATTGCTTTTACAGTCACGCCGTCGAAGCCGGGCGGGTCGCTCACGGTAAAGCTCGAAGAAGAACGGAGAAAGGATTCTCTTAACCACGTCTTCATCCTGAAAATTGAAGGTGACGGCGGTAAGGCGACCGGCCTTTACCGGCACGAGCAACCTCTTACTGTGAATGAAAAACTGACGCTCCCCGTCGGGAAAGCGACGGAAGTTGTTTGCGTCAACCGCGACGACCGCATGCAGCTCTGGATAAACGGTAAAAAGTTTCTTGAGCACGATTACGGCGACGGCTCCCTCTCCGACGACGATGAAGAAGTAGAAGACGCTGAACTCGAGTTTATCGCCCAAAACGCGGCCGTGGAAATCTCCAAAGTCACGATACACCGCGACCTTTACCACCGCGGTGACTCACATGACAACAGTTTCGGCCCCGAGGAAATCCCCGAAGGACATTATTTCGCGCTCGGCGACAACACGGTAAACTCGACCGACTCGCGCAGCTGGGGAGCGCTGCCGGAGGAAAACATCGTCGGCCGCGCATTCATGGTCTTCTGGAAGCCGTGGGAGATAAAACTTATAAAATAGACAAGGAGACGGGGAGACAAGGCGACAAGGAGAAATGCAAATTTGTTTAGCGGCGCAGCTTGCTGCGCGTGTAATCCGCTGGAAAATCATTTAGGATTGTAACATGTTAGAGGTAAAGGACCTGGTAAAGCGTTACGGTTCGAGAGCCGTGGTCAACCGCATCTCGTTCAAAATCGACCCGGGCGAGACAGTCGGCCTGCTCGGCCCGAACGGTGCGGGAAAGACCACGACCTTCAACATGATCGTCGGCATGCTCAAGCCGGACGAGGGCGACGTGTTCCTGAACGAGGAAAAGGTGACCGCGCTGCCGGTCTATAAGCGGGCCAGGCGCGGCATAGGCTACCTCTTTCAGGACAAGTCCGTCTTCAGGGGACTCACGGTCGAGGAAAACATTCTCGCGATTCTCGAGCGCGTGCCCGGGACGGACAGGGAATCGCGCACTTCCGTGCTGGAAAACCTTATCCGGGATTTCGGCCTGGGCACTGTGAGAAAGGCGAACGCGGACACCCTTTCCGGCGGTGAGCGCAGGCGGCTCGAGATCGCACGCGCCCTGACGACAAACCCCAGCATCCTCCTCCTCGACGAGCCGTTCGCCGCCGTGGACCCGAAGGTCAAAAGCGAAATAAAGAAAATAATTCTCGGACTCACGGGCAGAAAAATCGCGATACTTATCACGGACCACGACGTCCGCGAAACGCTGTCGATTACCGACCGCGCGTACATCATCGACGAGGGCAAGATACTCGCCGAGGGGACGCCGGAGGAGCTTATCGACAACCCGGACGTCCAGGACCGCTACCTGGGCAAGGACTTCCGCACCGATTTCCTGCAGGAACTCCAGGAAATCCGCGAAAAGAAAGCCAGGAGAATCAGTAAGTGACGACTGAAAAACCGCAGGAAAACACGTCGGCCGCTGATAAGAAAACCCTCGCGGCCGTAACTTTGCGAAAGCCCAGGAGCGCCGCGCTCGCGGCGATCCTGTCGTGGCTTGTGCCCGGACTGGGGCACGTTTACGCGGGCGATTTTCGCCGCGGCGCGCTCTTCTTCGCGCTCATTGCCGGTGCAATCGCCGTCGGCCTGATTATTTCGGGCGGGCTCGCGATCGACATAGTCTTCCACGACATCGCCATCTACGGCCAGCTGGGCGCCGGCGGGCCGACGCTCGGAACCGCGGCCCTGAAATACATGCGCGATAAACGCACGCTGAAACCGGAAGGCCGAGGCAAGCTTTCATTCAGCGACATCAAAAACCACAGGGAAGAAACTCTCAAAAGCGCTTACGGCAAGCGCGGACATATAAATCCATGGCACGAGCTCGGCCTGCTGCTCACAACCATCGCGGGCCTCCTGAACCTGCTGGTAATTCTCGACGCCGCCGAGACCGCCGTTACTCCCAACCGGAGGGACGGTGAATCTCCGCAGGGAAATACTGTTGAACCCGTAAGAAAACCGGAAGATACGAAATGATTCATGTAATCCTTTTTCTAATTGTAGCGGCTGCAACGAGCTTTCTTTGCGCGCTCCTCAAGGTGCGCGACTGGAAAAACGCGTGGCCCGGCACGGTCAGGTTCGCCGTCGTGCTCGTGGTCGGCGTAATTCTTCTTGGCGCGATAATCCAGATTACTCAGAGCCTGGGCGGGGTCAGCGGCATAGTCGCGGTAGCAATAGTAATCGCGGTCGGGACGGTCTATTATTTCATGAAATCCCGCGCGGAAAAAGAAAAAGAGGCCGAAAAAGATAAATCGACCTCGGTCGCCGGTGATATCGCTCAGGCGGCCGCTGAAGAACTGCTCAATTAGCCGCCTCGACCTTTCGAGTTCTTCCTCCTCTTCCGTAATTTCTACCGGGATTTTCTTTTTCTATGGAAGCGAATACGTCTGTCCGGGATTGCGGACCACAAGCCTGCGAAGCTCCAGGTCGAGCAACGCGACCGCGGCCTTGTCGACGCCGAGGCCTGTCTCGGCCGCGATTACGTCGATGTGTTTCGGCTCGACCTCGAGCTTCCTGTAAACCGACAGCGAGCTCTCCGCAAGGTCGGGCGGCGGTGCGAGCTTTTTCTCCGGCTGCTCTTGGCCGAGTTCGGACCTGCGCCTGGCGATTTCAGGCGCGATGACCTCCAGGATGTCCCGCGCGTTCTCGGCGAGGTGCGCGCCGTCCTTTATCAACCGGTTGCTCCCGACGCTTTGCTCGACGTCGATTCGCCCGGGAACCGCAAACACGTATTTACCCTGCTCCGCGGCCCAGCGGGCCGTGATGAGCGCACCGCTGCGCGCGCCCGCCTGAATAATAAGCACGCCGATTGAAAGGCCGGAAATAATACGGTTGCGCCTGGGAAAATTACCCCGCTCGGGACTGGTGCCCATCGGAAACTCGGAAATAATGCAGCCTTTGTCCGCAATAACGTCTGCCAGATCCCTGTGTTCAGGCGGGTAAACCACGTCGATGCCGCACCCGAGAACGGCCGCCGTCGTGCCGGTATCGAGCGCGCCGCGATGGGCCTCCGCATCGGCGCCGCGGGCAAGACCGCTTACGACCGTAAAACCGGACCGCGCAAGCTCGCGCCCGAAATAGGCCGCATACTTCCTGCCGTACGTCCCGCAGTTGCGCGAGCCGACGATTGCAAACGCCGGTTTTGCGAGCGAAGACAGATTGCCCTTTATGTAAAGGAGCAGCGGAGGATCGAAAACATTATTCAGCTCGTCCGGATACCCGAAATGACCGTGATATACGATATCTATACCTTCGGCCTCGGCGCGCTTGCGCTCGGCATAAGCCATCTCCTCGGTCTTCGGGTCGAGGATTGCCCTTGCGAGTTTCTTTCCAAAGCGCTCTATCCCGCTCAGCCTGTCGAGCGGCGCGCTGAAAACGGCTTCGATTCTCGGGAAGGCCTGCCGGAGGGCGCACAGGCGGCGGTAGCCCACGCCGCGGGTGAGCGCGAGCCGGTGAAGGATTATCGGGTCGATCGCGGCATCGTCCAGTACGGAAGCCGAATCCGAAACAGGCAGCGGTTTTTCGACTTCAACTGCCTTTTCGGGCTTTTTTCTTTTTCCCTGGCTTTTTTTTCGGCTTTTTTTTGCGCCTGTCTTTTTTGCGCCCGCCTTTTTTGGACTTGCCTTTTTTGGACTTTTTTTCTGACTCTTTTTCTTCGCCACTGCCGTTTCCGTCCAGTATGTCTTCTATCGCCTTGAAACGCGCGTCCACGACCGCGTAAACGCTGTTTCGCGTATACTTTCCCTTTGCGCCGGGAGCGCCGGCCGGTTTTCCCATCAAAAGAGGAACGCCTTCCTCAACCCTCGAGATGGACCAGACGTTGAATTTTCTCTTCCTGCAGGCCTCGACGACGTCACGGCGGAGCATCAGGTCCTCGACGTTGGCCTCCGGGATGATAACGCCCTGTTTGCCGGTCAGGCCGCGCGACATGCACACGTCGAAGAAACCCTCTATCTTCTCGTTTACGCCGCCGATGGCCTGCGCCTCGCCCTGCTGGTTCATGGAGCCCGTAACGGCGATGTCCTGCCTGACCGGGATTTCGCTTATCGCCGAAAGCAGGGCATAGAGCTCGGCCATGCTGGCCGAGTCGCCCTCGACGCCGGAATAGGACTGCTCGAAAGCGATTGAAGCCGTAAGCGACACGCTGCGCCGCTGGCCGAAAAGCTTCCTGAGGTAGCCCGTGAGTATGAGCATGCCCTTGTCGTAGATTTTTCCCGAGAGCTTGGCCTCGCGCTCGATATTCGTGACGCCCGCGCGCCCGACCGAAACGCTTGCCGTAATCCGCGTCGGCCTCCCGAAGGCGTAGACTCCGAAATCGTAGACCGAGAGCCCGTTGACCTGGCCGACCGTTTCTCCGTCGGTATCGATGAGCAGCACATTATCGTCGATCATCTGCTGCAGTTTTTCTTCCGGCAGCCGGTGCCTGTCCTTGTATTCGTCGATAGCTTTCTCGACATGGGCAGCGGTGATTTTCTCCGCCTTCTCGGCGCGCCCCCAGTAGTTGGCCTCCCGGGCGATGTCGGCCGCGGCGGAAAACTGGGTCGTAAGGCGCCCTTTCCGGCCCGCCCGGCGGACGCCGAACTCGACAAGCCTCGCCATGCCCGACCTGTCGCAGGGCAGAAATTCTTCCGACTCGCACGCCCTGGCAATGACTTCCATGAAACGGCTGATGTTGGTCCGGGAAAGCTTCATCTCCGTGTCGAAATCGGCGCGCACCTTGAAAATCTTCCTGAAGTCGTCGTCATACTCATTAAGAAGGTGATACATGTACGGGTCGCCTATGAGCACGACCTTGACCTTTATGTCAATCGGAGCCGGCTTTATCGCCGAAGCGGAAAGGAGAAGATAGGCGTCAAGCCCCTGAATCTCGAGCGTATTGTTCTTGAGCGTACGCTTGAGCGTGGGCCAGACCCCCGTCTCCATCAGGACGTCGAGGGCGTTGAGGACTATGTAACCGCCGTCGGCCCGAAGAAGAGAACCCGCGCGTATCTTCGTAAAATCGGTCTTGAGATAACCGCCGCCGGTAACGGTCTTCTCAATTACGCCGAACAGGTTGTTATACGTCGGGTGCGACTCGGTGATTAGCGGACAGCTTTCGGTATGCGAGTTGTCGAGCACCAGGTTGACCTGAAGCGGCAGGAAAGGGTCTTCCTGCGACTGGCGGCTCGGCATGGGAAAAGGCAACGGCGATTTGGAGCCTTCCTTCTCTTCCTTGAAAATAACGACATTATCCAGAATGTAAGCCAGGAATTCATCGAGATACGCGCTGACCGCATCAACCGGATAGCGTTTCCTTATTTCCTCGATTGTTTCGTCAACGAGCGACCTGATTGCCTGGCGCTCGAACTCCTCGAGCTCCTTGCCCGCGGCGCGGCCCAGCTCGCGGCTCTGCCTGAGGATATCGCTGAACTCGCCCTTGAAGGAATCATAGGTTTCACGAATCTCTTTCATCTTCGCGAGCGTAAGCTCGCCTTCCTCGACCATGCCCTCGAGGTTCTCGATGGGAACGGGCTTGTCTTCGATGACGGGCAGAATATCGGGGCGCGAAAACATGCCGGTCTGTATCTGGCCGAGCGTGAAGCCTCTCTCCGATATCTTCTTGTCGAACTCGCCCACCAGCTCCTTTTCCATCTGGGAATACTTCTGGACAATAACGTCGCGCTGGCGGCGGAACGCCTCCTCTTCAAAGAGGCGCTGCACGTTCTGCTTCATATACGCGACCAGCTCGTCGATATCGGTCTTGAACTGCGCGCCCTTGCCGGCCGAAAGCGTTATCAGCCTCGGCAGGTCGGGCTCGTTGAAATTGAAGACGTAAAGCCGGTCGCGGAGGTCGGGCTTTTCCGGCATCAGCGATTCGAGCACGAGCCTGACCGCGGTCTGCTTCCCCGTGCCGGAATAGCCGGTGACGAAAATATTGAAGCCGGGTCCGGGAATCGTCCCGCCCATCGTAATAGCCTTGAGCGCGCGGTCCTGGCCGACCATCTCGGTGGACGGCTTCACGTCAGCCGAAGAGTCATGCTGAAAAACCGAGGGGTCGCAGTCCCAGCGCAGCTTGTTTACGGGAACCTTGCGGGCCTTCTTACTCAGCCTGGCTTTGGCCATTCAAGTTGTCCTCCGTGAAATCTCTCCAAGACCTTAGCTGGTTTGTGATTGTACGCACGACACACGCCAAAATCAACCCAAAAAGCCGGAGGATGCATTATTCGGAAACGCCTGAGAAGGTGCAATGCAGCCGGGCGGGTGGTGAAGCAGATTAATCGGTCCGGGATTCCTGCAACCTCGCCCGTTCGCCTTTCCGGTAAGCCCGCGGGCTTATGCCGGTGTGCTTGCGAAACGCGCGGCTGAAATAGAGAGGATCGCTGAACCCGACCATTGCGGTTATTTCCTTTACCGAGGCGGGGGAAGTAAGCAATAACTCGCGCGCGCTGTCGAGGCGCATCTTCGTGAAGTACTGCATCGGCGAGACATTGCAATACATTTTGAAAAGATTGGCAAAACGCTGGTTCGAAAGCCTTACCTGTTGCGCCAGCGTGCGTACCGTGACCTGCTTGTCGAGATGGTCAGCCATGTAGCTCACAGCCGTCATCCATACTTCCTGCGCGCGCCAGGTTTCCGCGACCGACGGCCCGGAAGGCTCATCGTGGCTCGCGGCCTTTTCCTCGGCAGCAGCGCGGCCAATCACGATAACAAGCTGCGCCAGCAGACTTGACGCCATCGCAAGCGAATCAGGTTTGCCTGACGCGAGCTCGTGCTGAATCTGGATGAAAAACCTCGCCACTTCATCCCGGTAGCCGGTTATCAAAACCATGCCCATCCGCTTGCGGCCCCTGTTCCCGTCCGAGCGGGCAGCCCGTTCGTAATAATAATCCACCAGCCGGCGGGCCTCACCTTTATCAGGCACGTCGAAATCCACGGAAATCACCTCGCAGGGCTCGCGATAATTGTTCGCGCTGGTGCGCAAAGCATCCGGCGGCAGAAAAGCTATCTCTCCGCGATGCGCCGTAACCATCGAGTCGTCGAATTTGTAATCCGCACTTCCGCGCACCATGTAACAGAGACTGAAATGAGGGAACAGGTAATTCTCTTTCGTGCACCCCGGCGCGACGATAAGCCGCTGCGCACCGACGGGCCTGTAGCGGATTCCTTCCAGCTGATTTACGGTCATCTCAACCTCTTCTCTTATGCTCGCTTAATTATAGGATAAAACTCCTGTAAAAGTCAAGCTAAAAACATGGACAAAACGCTCGAACTACAGGTGATGTCACACATTTCACAGTTTGGTGGCCGTTTCGTGACATTCTGATTACCTTTCCGCCCTAAAATCTGAGCGCGTCAAACATGGATTTATAGAAAGCGTTTCGTGGGGGTGAAAAAGGAGGTTACGATGTCAGCAGTTTTTCCAGCCGGGGTCAGAGTTACGACGGTTACTTTATCCGGACTTTTTATCCTGGCTCTCGTATTCTGTTTTCCAGGATGCGGAAACAAAGACAAAGGGAAGCCCGTCTGGCAGGGAACCAGCGGCACCCGGAACGGGCCGCCCGTCGACAACGGGTCCGATCTTATCAACTTCGAAAACTACTTCTGGCCTCATGACACTGACTGGCGCTGGACGTTCCATGCCGTCGACCTGTCGGTCGGCGTCGACGAGTATGCCTGTTACACGGAGATCGCGCCGAGCATGATGTTCGGAAACGCGGGCAACCAGGTCGAGGTATTCCCGCTGCAGGGAAGCCCGATACCCTGGTACGGGACGCCGGCGCATTACAGGTTCATATGGTACCTGGCCGAATCCGAGAGCGGCGAGCTCGTACAGCACCGCTTCGCCATTTACCCGCAGTACTACTGGGAGCTCGATACGCCTTTTGTCTGGGGCAAACGCGGAATGGCGCTCGGGGAAACCATCACTACAACCGCAACCGCACGGCAACACGACTTTACAACCGGTCAGTATCTTTACAGCGACGAAACCTGGAGCTTCAGCGTAACCCTCGAAGGCAGGGAAGAGGTTACCGTTCCTCTCAGCTTCTTCCCCAACTGTATTAAAGTCACGTTCACAATCGTCCGCAGCGGCACACCATGGTATATCGAAACCTGCTGGTTCTCCTGGGGCGACGGTTTCGTGAAAAGCCACGTGACGAAGCTGCCTGACCCGTGGCAGGACTTTGTGCCTCCCCTGCCCAACCCCGTAAACCCCATAACGGTCGACATAAGGCGGGAAGCAATCGATATCTGGTATCCGGAGTAATCCAGCCGTTTTCCTGTACCGCAATGCCTCCGTCGGGCCGGGGCGGACTTCGTCCGCCCCGTTTTCCCTTCCCCGGCCTTCCGATTGAACCTTTTTCCCCTGCGAATAGTATAACCTTATGCAATGATTATCCGTTAATAACTGATATTTGGGGATTATATCATGAAACTCAAATACCGCCTGGCGTTTACACTCGTCGAGCTGATGGTCGTTATCGTCATCATCGGGATACTTGCCGGCGTAGTCGTCACAAATATCGGCAATCGCGGCGAAGACAGCAAAATCGAAAGAGCAAAAGTCGATATAATGGCGATTCGGGATGCGATGGACTTCTACAGAATCGATACAGGCTCTTTTCCGGAAAAAGTGGAAGACCTCGTCGAGCAGCCGGCCGATGTTGCAGGATGGAAGGGGCCCTATCTGAGAGACGGTGAAATTCCAATAGACCCGTGGGGAAATCCATACGTGTATGAAAGATGTTATGACAACCCGAAGTATGAATTCAAAGTTATCAGCTGGGGCCCGAACAAGGAAGATGATGAAGGAAAAGGAGACGATATCACGAACATTAAACAATAAAAGGAGAATAAATAAATCCCGACGGTCTTTACGTAACTTACTTCAAACAAAGGTATTACACGTGCCTTTTCCCGCCCCCGTTAATGCCGTATTTCAGTTGCATCTGCTGAAATTGACTTTTCACAAGTCATCGAAAAATTAATAGAACAACATCGGCCAAAATCGGGTATAATAATATGGTGGCGCTTCCCGCCTGAAAATGAGTGTGCAATAAGAATCAAAGGAGTCTGACAATGGAACGTAAAGACCGCCGCGGATTCACGCTGGTCGAGCTTATGGTCGTCATCGTGATTATCGGAATTCTTGCCGGCGTGGTTGTAATGAACTACACGGGCCACGACTACGAAGCCCGCAAGACGCGCGTCAAGGCCGACTTCAAGATAATCGCCGACGCCATCATGCTGTACAAGCTTCACACCGGCAGGTATCCCGAAAAGATGGAAGACCTGATAGAGCAGTCGCCGGACGCGAAGAACTGGAAAGGCCCATACCTCCAGGAGCGCAGACTGCCGAGAGACCCCTGGGAAGAGCCGTACGTCTACACGACGGATTCAATCGCAGGCTCTTACGAATACGAGTTGATTTCCTACGGCTCTGACCGCGAGGAAGGCGGCACGGGCGAGGCAAAAGACCTGACCAACCACGACGAAGACCTCGACGAGATGGCCAGGGAATACATGGAATAATATTCCTGACGGAGAAATATGCGCCGGGAACACGGGAAAAAACCGCTCCAATATCCTGCCGCGCCGCACGACAAGCGGCGCGGTTTCACGCTCGTCGAGCTTACGCTGGTGACGCTGATTATCTCGATCGCGTTCGGGGTGATTATTATACGCATGGACAACCTCGCGCCCACCTTTCGCCTCCGCAAAGCTTCCAGGCTGATAGCGGCCCAGATCCGGCTCATCCAGGACGAATGCGCTCTCGACAACCGAAAACTGTTTCTCGTCTACGAAATGTCGGAGCAGCAGTACTGGATCGAGATTCCTGAAAACGATGCGGAAAGCGCCTATTCATTCGGAGAAGGCGAGCGCATAGGCGTGGAGAAGATGCCGCCCGGAGTTGAAATCGTCGAGGTGCTGCGCCCTGACAACGACAGGATGCTTGGCCAGGCGAAAATCGAATTCACCCCGACGGGGGAATCGGGCAGCCACATAGTCCATCTGCGCCTGCGCGGCGAGGACTACGGCGATGAGGACCTCCTGAGCGTGAAATTCAACTCATTTTCCGGGTTGACCAGTATCTCTGAAGGACATATAGAGTTTGAAAGGCCGCCGGATGCACCGACCGAAGCACCCACTGAAGATGAAGAATAAAATTCGCCGCGCCGGCATGACGCTCATCGAGCTGGTAGCGGCGGTCGCGGTGCTCGCCATCGTGACGACGGAGCTTCTCGTACTCCGCTCGCAGGCGATGGAAGTGTCCGCGAAAGCGCGCAATACCCGGGTAGCAAAGGAGCTTGCCCGCCAGAAAATGGAAGAATACCTCGCCTATTACGGCAACCTGCCGGAAGAGGGCTCGGGCATATTGATGAGCCTCGAGCAGCCGGACGACGGGCCGAGCGAGTTTGAAAAACATCCCGGATTTTACTGGAAAATCGAAGAAGATATCCAGGATTTCGACGTGCTTCTGCCCGAAGAGGAAGAGGAAGAAGTAGACCCCGAAGAAGAACCGGAAGAGGACGTGCCGCACAACATGGTGATGGTAACGATTACGATTTTCCGGCAGGAAAAATCGGAAGGCGACCCTCTGGTTCTGATCGTCCTGAAAACCCTCCGCGAGGAATCCGCGGATGAAAAGGCCATGAGTGAATACTGATGAGGAATAAGGGCTTTACTCTTATCGAGCTTGTTCTCGCCATGGCAATGCTCGGGGCCGTGATGGGGCTGGTTTACCCGATCGTCGTCATGACGGTCAACACCATGGTTGCCTTTGAACGCGAGGCGGAAGTGTTGCGAGTGGGGAACGCAGTGCTGGACCTCATGACCCGCGACATTCAGGGCTGCTACGCCAACCCGAACCCCTCACAGCCCAGGCTCGAGAACGTATTTGTCGGCAGCAAGGAGAGCGAGCTCGAAAGGCTTGACTTTATCACCACCACGGTCTCGCATCCGGACGAAGATGGAAACGTCTCGCCGCTTACGGAAGTCGGCTACCACACCTACCACAACAGCAAAAACGGGATGTTCACCCTTTTCAGGCGCGAGGATTTCTTCGTCTACAAGGGCGATTACACCGCGGGTGGAAAATACCACGAAATCTATGACCGTTTCGAGTCTTTCAAGCTGGAATACTTCGACGGCAACGAATGGAGAGAATCGTGGGAGCAGGAACCCAACCCGCCGCTTGCCGTGAAAATCTACTTTGTCGTCGTCCCGCCGGACATCACCGAAGATCAGCTGGGTTTCTCCGATGAAGAGTTCCTCGAGAGGCTTCGCGAGGAAGGGGGTTTTGAGACCATTGTGAACATCCCCACCGGCTCAAAATCCAAGGAACTCCTCGAGGCCGAAGGCGGAACCGAAGGACGCTAGCTTTCTAACGCCGACCATTCCGATTTGACAGTTAATACAACGCATGATATAATTTCCATCAAGGAACGGGGTTCGGATATGGAGGACTGAAAGGAGACATAATGTTTACGCCTTCCGATCCCGCCAAGTCGCCCAACGGCCAAAACAAGACGTCTCGTAAGGAACTGCGCTACGTCTTCATAATGATTCTCGTCCTGATCTTCATGTGTTTCGTGATTGCAACACAGGTTTTCCAGAAAACCGAGGATAAGACATCGCAGGTATCGGCCAAGGTCAGGCCGCCTGAAGGTTCTCTCAAACCCGGACCGCTGTCCGGCATTTCAACCTCCGAAGCGGAGGAAGATCTCGAACCGCCCAGCGGGCCCGAGGCCCCGCCCAAACCTCCGACGCCGTTTGTCGAGGACCTGCAGATCTGGACAAAGGTCGACGACAACAAAATAGGGGACAAGCTGGAAACCGAGCCTTTTTATTACCTCATGCACATGATTAATTCGATGAACCAGTCGGAAATCATCAAGCGCGCGGAGGCCGATAAAATCAGCCTGGAGAATATCGCCAGAAGCCCCGAGGATTGCCGCGGCAAGTTCATTACGTTTCAGGGCGGTTACGTCCTGGAGCGACGCAGCCTTGCGGACAAAGATAACCCCTCGGGTGTAGCGGTTTTCTGGGAAGGCTTCGTCTTCAACGCCCGCGCAAACATGTTTTTTACCGTGTTTTTCATCGAGAAACCTATCGCCTTCGACTGGAATCCCCACGCGGGTCCCAAGGACGTGGTTAAGGTTTCCGGCGTTTTTATGAAGAAACACCACTTCTACAACAAAAACAACAAGATATCCCATAACTACGTAATATTCGCGCGGCGACTGGAAGAGGGAAAAGACGCAGAACTTGGAAGCACCTGGGGCAGCCCGATCCTCTGGACTGCGGGGGCGCTTGTTTTCATTATAATAATCGTCCTGGTCATAATACTGAGAAGGGAAGCCCGCAAATCCGCTGAGTCGGAGCAGGCCTTCAAGGCAAGGCACAGAAAGAAAATCGATAACGAGTTTACGCGCGCAAAGGTCATTAATCCCGACGCGATAAAAAAAGGCAAAGACAAACCCGAACCCCCTCCAGATTCATGAGCAAATCGGAAAGCTGGGAAACCACTTCAACAAGCTTCCATTTCGGAGCCGGATGCATTGACGCACGGGACGACTGGGCGAAACCCGCGCCGCAGAAGACAGGTTCCGCACGTACGCCCGGAAAGTGTTTCGTCGTTACCGATGCCAACGTCGGACCGCATTACGCGAAGCCGGTATGCGGGAAACTCGAAAAAAGCGGCTATGAAGTCACCACGGAAACTCTTCCCCCGGGCGAAGAGACCAAGAACCCTCAGACAATAATCGACCTTACGGAGAAATTCGCCAAAGCAGGCCTGGGGCGCGATGACCTGGTTATCGGCCTCGGCGGCGGCGTCGTTACCGATATCGCCGGTTTCGCGGCTGCGGTCTACATGCGCGGCATCGCCTGGCGGGCAATCCCGACCAGCCTTCTCGGCCAGGTGGACGCGGCCATCGGCGGCAAAACCGGCGTAGACCTGCGTGCCGGGAAAAACCTTTTCGGCGCCTTTCACCAGCCCGAGAAAGTCATTATCGACCCTTCCGTTCTGAAAACTCTTCCGGGGCGGCATTTCTGCTCCGGGCTTGTTGAAGTCATCAAGTACGGCTTTATCCATGACCCCGGAATCCTCGACCTGCTCCGCCCGGCCGGAACGAAAATGGCGGAAGACCCCGGCCTGCTCCCGGAATCAACAATCAAGGACTGCGCACTCTTCAAAAGCAGGCTTGTAGAAAAAGACGAACGTGATACTGGCGCGCGTGAAATACTCAATTACGGCCACACCATCGGCCACGCCCTCGAAGCCGCGGCAGGTTACAGAGACCTGCTGCACGGCGAAGCGCTGGTATTCGGAATGCTCGGCGCGGCAATGATTGGCGCGCACATGGGAACCTGCGGTGAAGAAATCCCGGATTTTACGAAAAAGCTTTTCGCAGAACTGCCCGTCAGGCGAGACCTGCCCACCCTTTCGCAAGAGCGGATCATGGAACATATCTATTCCGACAAGAAAAAGAGAGGCGGTGAGCTTCGTTTCGTCCTTCCGATCGAAGTGGGAAAGGTTACCATAAAGACGGTGGACCGGAAGACGGTTGAAGAAATTGTAGAAAGAATCCTTGCAGAATACTAGCTTTCCGGAATTTCCACCCCGGCTTCTTCCCCGGCTTCTTCCCCGGCTTCTTCCCCGGCTTCTTCCCCGGCTTCTTCGGGTGCATTGCTCCGCGCAGCTTTGATTCTGTCGCCGCGCTTCAGCGTCCAGGCGAGCACGAACGGCGTAACCAGCGTCGTTATAATGACCATTATCACGACGGCGGAATAAGTGGCCGGCTGGATTACGGCCCGCGCGACAATAGCCCCGCTCTCGCTTACTGCAAAATATGTCGTGCCCGCAACAACAATGGTTATCGGCGCCATAAGGCTCTGCCCGATACCGGCGAAGATCAGGCCGACCTCGCCGCGGGGAATCATGCCCACACCGACGGATATCCTGTCAAGGCCTTTTTCGATAACGCCGAACGAGCAGACCTGCTTGCCGATTATGGCAACAAACGTAAGCACCAGAGCGAAAACGATAACGCTCCCCTGGCCGAACGTGCCAAGGTCAACGCGCATCCCCATTACGACGAAAAAGATGGGGACGAGGAACATCGCTATCGGCCTTACCAGCTCTTCGAGATCGTGCTCGCCGCGGTCGGTAAAATCGCGGTAATGCACGCTCTCGAGAATAAGGCCGGCCGCGAATGCGCCTACGATGGGGGCAAGGTTGATCGCGGCCGCAATCCCGGCCAGCAGGAAGCAGAAACAGATTGAAATAATCAGAAGCATCCCCTGCGTTCGCAATCTCGAAGCCAGATGAAACATCCTAGGCGACACAAACAGGCCGATTACGATAGAGCCCAGAAGGAAGAGGAACGCTTTTGTAATAATCCACAATACGCTGCCAGTGGAAATTCCCCCACCTGTCTTCCCTTTTGCAGCGTCTTTTGCTGAGGGGTTCTCCAGTTTCGCATCGACTTTTTCTACAGCTTTTTCGACTGACAAGCCTTCAGCCTTCGCGGCAACAACCTTCTCATAATCCGCCTGGGCGATAACGGACAACCCGTGTTTGAGCGGATTTCTATTCGCCTCTTGCGGCGGAGACGAAGCGCTGATGATTCCCGCCGCGACGGCGAGAATGACCAGGCCCATCACGTCGTCGATAACGGCGGCGCCGAGAATTATCTTGGACTCACGCGCCTGGATTTTCTTGAGGTCCTTGAGAACACGCGCAGTGATGCCCACCGAGGTCGCGGTAAGCGTAGCGCCGATGAACATGTGCACGAGCCATGACGCATCGGGCAGGAAGTAATATCCGGCGCCCCAGCCGAGCGCAAACGGCACGATTACTCCGAAGAGCGCAACAAGGAGGCTCGAAAGCCCGACCGACATCCTCTCCTTCACGTTCGTCTCAAGACCGACCTCGAACAGCAGGAAATTCACGCCGATTTCCGCACGCACGTCAATCGGCAGGTCCTTTTCCTT